>JBBINA010000019.1:0-4899 GCA_037444125.1 bacterium | reverse complement strand
GACTAGATGTTAATGGTGACATCAATCTTCCTTCTACTGGTATTATAAGAATTGCAGGTTCAGCAGGTTCTACAGGTCAAGTCTTAACTCGCACTTCTACTGGTATGGCTTGGCAGACAGCAGCAGGAGGGGGATCTGGAGACATCACAGCAGTTAATGCTGGCACTGGCCTTTTGGGCGGAGGAACATCAGGCGATGTTACTCTTAGCCTTGCGTATCCCTCAAAAAATTGTCCCAATAATTACGCCATCCAATCTTTTGATTTAACCTCAGGCGCCACACCAGTTTGTATCCCTGTAACAGGAGGAAGTGGAACAAGTAGTGGCTTAAACAGAAGTGATATTCCATGTCTTTCAATCAATGATAGACACGTATTTGTTACTTCCGGAACTTATTTTGGCGACTTCGCCACTCAAGGTAATCCTCATATAGTTACTGACAATATTTGTCAAACTCTTGCTCGAAATGCTGGTCTTTTAGGAACTTACCGAGCCTGGATTAGTACAAAGGCGGGATTATATGCGCGTGCGAAAATCAGTTCTAGTCATCTTAGTGGTTCTAGAAGTGGTTCTTATAGAAGATGGTTTGCTGTAAAAGATTGGAAAATCCCAGGCAGCTGTCAAGCTATTCCCATAACTAACGGAGTCAGTGAACTTATTTCAGTCGGAGAAATCGGTTGGCCTATTAAGTATGATGAAAATGGTAATGAGCTATCTATTGAGCGTGAAGTTTGGACAGGGACAACAAGCAGCGGAAGCGCCAGCACTTATACCTGCAATGACTGGAATCCAACCAATAATAGCCGAGGAACTTATGGTAGTTTTTATTATAACGATGGAAGGTGGACCAATATGAGCCCTGCTGTTTGCAAAACTAATCGCTACCGACTTTATTGCTTTGAAGTTTGCCCATATTATCCACCAACAAGATGTGTTGACCCAGGAGTGTATGCGTATTAATAATACTTTAATTTTTCATTCAGAGAAGTTAACCATAATTATACAGAAATTTAAAACCTCAAATTAAGGCAGCAAAAGAAAAAATAAAAACCCAAACATCTATCTAGTCGAACAAAAGATTTATATGTTTAGTTTGGAAGAAAATAACAAACTGAAGCTTTCTTTTAAAAATATTGAATTTTCATAAGGTTATATTTAGAAGCAGGCTATTTTTTCTAGAGGATAACTACTTTCTCATATAGCTTTAATAAGAAACACTATATCATTAACACTGCCTCTTTTAAAAGGAAAGATTTCTGGCAACAACATCAAACCTACAGAAAAAGCTGAACCTCAAATTACTATTCCCTTATGATAAGTAGATTGAAAAAATCCAGATTATTCAAAAACCATTTTAAAACTCCATTTAACATCCACCTCAAAGTTTTAAACAAATACAAAAATCCCTTTTCTTCACCTATTTTTTACCCAGGCAGCTACCAAGAAGAAACATCAAAATTATCCAAACTAAAACCCGTGGAAAAATATTCCACTAGTTTTAATTTACCATACCGGCTATTTTGAGCCAAAACGCACTAATAAACTATAATGATTATTGCTAATTATTCCCACTTAATTAATGTATTTGTCCTTTTGATCCTGTTGTTGTAATGAAAAATAAATAAATATAAATAAATAATAGTAGACAAAGATGGAGTTTAATATTGAGCAATCTACATCGGTTATTTTTCTTATATTTTGCTAACGAAACAGATTGTGCTATTAACGACCTTTAGTTAGAATGAGTGTGTATGTATATGTGATTATAATTAAAAAACTATGCTGCCCAAATTTACCCCGACAGTTCATATCAGCTAGGTCAAATTGTGATGTTAATAATTATACCAAATGGCAAAATATAAAAGATACTGATTGATATGCTGCCCATAACAGATATAGAAGTATAGAAAACTGCCTTATACAATTTTCACTTAAATAATCAGGCCAATACAAATTTTTGAAAGCTCTTTCAGGACTCCAGAAATTATAAATTCACGCTGAAGAAAAAATTTTTTTCAATTTGATCAATAATCGCTTCAAGATTTTCGATGAAAATTTGGGCGGCTTAAACTTTGGATACATAAAATAAGCTACATTAGCTTGAATAATAAATAAATCCTCTTGAACCCGTAATAAATGTTTCTTTATTTCTGTTCTATCATAATTTAACACTAAAGGTGAATTCAAAAGGTCTTAAAATATTCTCAATATTTCTTAAAAATCATTTTTTTATCTTTATTAATTATTTAATTCAGTTTTTTATAATAAAATTTAATTTGTAAAATCTTTTATGTTATTTTTTAAAAAAATAAAACCAGAATTAATATTTATCAGCTCAGTGGCGTTATTTTTTATTTTGATGATAGGCATAGATAAGTCTTTTAAATTTTACTTAAAAAAGAACTTTAAAAAGAACCTTTCTTCCATCTCTTACAACATCTCTTACAACCAAAACAAATCTTCAGAAAAAATAACTATAGATGCTGATAAATTTATTTCACACAACTCAATTTTATTTAAACTTAAAAAGACTGTATCAATAGACATATCTAATAACGTTGCAAATATTACGCTAAGAAATCTTCTAGCAGAGGAAAAGTCATAAAATATTCTAATAAAATCCAAACCTATAATGTAGTTTATGAAGAAGACACAACTAGTTTAATCATAAATTCAAAACAGGTTTCTCCTGCCATAACACTAGAAAATCTACCTACGGTTTCAGTTAAAACAGAAAAGGTATTCCCGACAGCCTCTCCAAAACTAGAAAAAAGTGCTATCAATCTAACTAGATGGTATAGGATAAAATTAGATAAACCCCTAACTTCTTCGCAATTAAAGAGATTCTATATTAAGCTTAAACAACATCCGGATATAGAAAAAGTAAGTTTTGAGCATTTATTAACTACACAGCAACAATTTGAACAACAATCTAAAAAAAGATATGACCCGACAGAGGATTTATCAAAAAAACAATATGCTCTAAAACTTATAAATGCTGAGAAAGCTTGGGAAATCACTCAAGGCAATCCAGATATTTTAATTGCAGTTTTAGACACAGGAGTAGACTATGAACATCCGGATCTAAAATCAAATATTAGAAAAGATCTGGGTTTTAATTTTCTGGCAAACTCTCAATACGCTATAGATGACAACGGACACGGAACCCACGTGGCCGGTATTATTGCAGCAAGTGCCGATAACCAAATTGGAATCAAGGGAGTATGCCCTAAATGTAAACTGATACCAATAAAAGTAATGGATAAAGAAGGATTCGGATCTGTAAGCCTTGTAGCTAAAGGAATAGTTTACGCTGCCGAAAGAGGCGCCAAAATCATTAATATGAGTTTAGGTACACAAGCTATGCCTACAGAAATCCCAATTTTAACTGAAGCTATAGATGCCATAAAAGATTCAACTGTAATTATAGCAGCAGCTGGTAATGACAGTATGGAAACCCTTTTGTTTGCACCTGCCAACCATCCAGCCGTTATCGCAGTTGGAAGCGTAAACAAAAATGAGAAATTATCCAAGTTTTCTAATAGGGGATATGGAACCTTTCTTGTGGCTCCAGGCGAAAACATAATTTCAACTTTACCCAATAATAATTACTATGATCTCAGTGGAACAAGTATGGCTGCGCCTCATATAGCTGGAATAGCTGGCCTGTTATTATCTATCAATCCTTCACTTAAACCAATTCAAGTCAAAACACAATTACGTTTATACGCTGGGAGCTTAGAAAAAATAAAGGATAAAGATATTCCCAGTCCAGATTTAAGATTAGCCAAAGCTTATGAAACTCTTGCGGGAAAAATAGCTCCTCCCATGCAATCACTCATAGTTAATGCTAGAATAAAAGAAATGTCTAAAAATTATGAAGAAGGAGAGACTATAACTGCAGACATATCATATCAAAACCCAAACTCATTGAGTAATAATAAGGCGACCGTTTATTTTATAACAAATCCAAAAAAATGTAGTTTTATTTTTAATTTTTGCACAACATGGCTTTACAATTACAAAACTGATATTCCACCAAACAAATCATTTACTTTTTCGGAACGCGTGCCATTTGCCGCAGAAACATTGAATTTCAAAACTTTCTGGCCGGATTACGACACGACCCCGTTTATTTTCGAAAATGAGAAGGTCCACTTTTTTGTATTTGACGAACAAGGTAATGCCGCATACGCTGCTTTAAATTATAATATGACCAAAAAACCGAGTACAGTAGAATGTCAATATGAAATTAAAAATACCAGCAGTAAAAAAACAGAAAAATCCCTAACACTAAGGTCAGATTTTCATATAGCAGAATTTTCTCGTCGTCAGTATAAAAAATATGGATTTGGCAATAAAGAAACGGATGTTATTTGGTGCACCAGCATAGATCAAATTGATAACGAAATAAAATTCTGCAATGACGAAACAATAGTAAAAATATCTTATTCTGAAGAAGAAAAGAAAAAAACTCTTACTCTAAAACTTAAGCCAGGCAAATATAAATATTACAATGAAGTCTGGTCATATGGAGGTTATGAAGGAACAGGAACTTGTGAGTTTACAATAAAATAAATAAATTAGTTAAGATTTATAATGAGGATGCGATTCAAGTTTCTTTTCAATAAAAGCTGCATATCGCGCTAGAACATAAATAAAGCTTGAAAGACGATTTAAATAAGAAATTACTTTTTGAGAAAGTTTATTTTTAGTTCTAACTTTTATTAATTTAATTTCAGCGCGACGAACTACGGTTCTCAGATAATCTAACCAGGCAGAATTTTTATTGCTGCCCGGTATTACAAATTTTCGCTGAATTTTAATTTCTTTTTCAATTTTATCAATAATCGCTTCAAGATTTTTAATTTTCTGCGATGAAAATTTGGGCGGCTTAAAC
>JBBINA010000018.1:0-5685 GCA_037444125.1 bacterium | reverse complement strand
ATCAACGCCCAAATAATATGCCAAATAAATATTTGAATATTAAAACCTAAAGCTCTAATAAACAGATACATACCTCCCAATACTGAACCTATAACTAATAATACATCAGGTATAATCATCGTCTCTAAATCAATAAAAAAAATCAAAAGAAAAACCGAAGCAAGCAATAAAACAATCCATAATTCAAAATTAATAATACTTTGATATTTCGAAAAAATTAAAACAAACAAAAAAGCGCTCAAGCACTCTACAATAAAATATCTCCAGGAAATCGGCTCATGGCAGTAGCGACATTTAGCGCCAAGCATTAAAAAACTTATCAAAGGTATTAAATCAGTAAAACCTAGTTTATGCCTGCATTTAGGGCAATAAGAACGTTTTTTTGACAAAACAGCACCCCTAGGCAAACGGTAAATCAACATATTTAAAAAGGAACCAATAATAGCGCCAAAAACAAAAAAAAATAAAAAAATTAAAACCACGAATCTAAATTTAAATATTATTTTTACTTTCCGCTTAAAATCTAAAAAAATTTAGAACTTAAGAAGAAAGTAAAAGATAAAAAATAATTCGCGATTTTACGGCATCACTCCTCGATCATAAATGGGAGCAACGCTCTCACTACCATCAAAACCATCAGTAGTATTTGGACAAGCACTTACACCAGGATCAGTTGAAGCTGTCCAATTAACTATGCCACTAACATCAGCCGTCGAACTAGCATCAAGATCTTGATTCAAAAAATCACTATTCGCGTTTTCCAATCTAGCTCCTATGTGGTAATACAAAATTTTATTAGAACCAGCTGGATCTTGACCATAAGCATAACAATATGATATACCCGAGGGATCAACGGGAATATTTCTTAGGTTTAAATAGCCCTGACCACCCTGTAATAAGATAGTCCAGTTTGTCGGATATTCCTGAAAGGCGGCAAAATATAACTCAAGCGCATTTTCTATTTGTCTTATATCCGAAACTCTTCTTGAATCACGCGCCCTAGAGCGAGCTGAAGTCAAAGAAACAGCTACCATAGTCGCTAGTAAACCAATAATTGCTACCACAACTAAAAGCTCAATTAAAGTAAAACCTTTATTTGTCTTTAATCGCATTCTATTTCACCTCCTTTCATTTTATTGTTATTTAGCAAAAAGAAATAAATATTTAAATTTTCTATTATACTTATTTAACTTCTTAAAACAAGTAGCTTACCCTATTAATTTTATTTAATTGCTTGAGCCAAATTATAAATCGGAAGCAAAACAGCCATAATCATCACTGCCACGCCGCCGCCAATAATCACTACCAAAAACGGCTCAATGAGTTTGGTGATATTTTGCACTACATTTTCGACTTCTTTACCGTAGAATTTGGAAATTTTAGCCAAAACCTCATCAAGAGAACCAGAGGTCTCGCCTACCCTTACCAACTCCACAAACATTGGCGGTATTTCCGGATGAAGTTGTAAAACCGATGAAATTGACTTTCCAGCCTTAATTTGTTCTTGAGATTCAATAAGAATCTCTTTAAAAATTTGATTGCCAGTTACATCAGCCGAAACTTCTAAACTTTTTAAAATAGTAATTCCGCCTTTTAAAAGAGTGCTTAAATTGTCTGAAATTCTCTCTAGATAAAACTCTTTGATAATTTCACCAAACATTGGAATTTTAAGCAAAAACTTATCAATAATTCTTTTAAAATCAATATTATTTTTATATAGATATATAAAACCAGCAATAAAAACAATAACACCCAATACCAAAAGCCACCAAAAGCGACGCAAAAAATTGCTTGCCCAGATAAGAATTTTAGTAGCTAAAGGCAATTCGGCGCCTGCTTCTAGTAATATTGAAGTCAATTGAGGAATTACAGAAATCATCACAACAATTCCCACTACTACAGTCATACCAATGACAAAAATCGGATACTGTAAGGCTCCCTTAATTTTGGAAATAGTTTCGTATTTCTTTTCTTCATAATCGGCTATATAAATAAGTGTTCGCTCCAGTGTTCCGGAAATCTCAGCTGACCTAACTAAAGAAATGTAAAACTCGGGAAATAAATCTTTAAACTTGCCTAAAGCCTTAGAAAAAGCTAAACCACCCTCTAAATCCTGCGCAATCTGGGAAACAACATCGCGTAATTTTTTCTTTTTGGTCTGTTTAATAAGTGATTTAAGAGCTTCAGTAATAACGACTTTTCCTTCAATAAGCGTGGCTAGTTCGCGAAAAAAAATAACTAAATCTTTAGAGGTAATACGCTCAAAAAGAGTAATTTCTTTTTGATGAAGAGGTATGTCTTCAAAGCTTCGACAGGATATAACTGTTAAATCTCGCAAGTGTAATGTCTTAATAGCTTCATTTTCATTTGGTGCTTCAATAATCCCCTCTTGGTTAATACCGTCCTTTGTTATTGCTCTATATTTAAATTTCATAACTATTTTGTAGCCTTTTCACAAATTTTAAAGCCTCTCCAATAATAAGTTTAGTTCATTCGGATTCAAAGAATGATTAATTGCCTCCTCCATCGTTATCTCACCGGCCTTAACCAAATCAGCTAAAGATCTATTTAAAGAAACCATACCTTCATCAATTGAAGTCTCAATAACAGTGGGTATTTGATAAATCTTGTTTTCCCTTATCAAATTACGAACAGCAGAATTAGCTAGCAGTAACTCTACAGCATTAATCACGCCACCGGTCTTTTTAGAAATTAAACGCCTAGACAAAATTCCTATTAAAGTCGAAGCTAATTGATATCTTATTTGATTTTGCTGATGGGGAGGAAAAGAATCAACAATCCTGTCTATTGTTTGAGACGAATCGTTAGTATGAAGCGTGGCAAAAACTAAATGTCCAGTCTCAGCGGCAGTTAGGGCTGCTGTGATTGTATCTTTGTCCCTCATCTCGCCTATCATAATAACATCAGGGTCCTGACGCAAAACTGCGCGAAGAGCGTGAGCAAAACTTTTAGCATCATGCCCAACTTCACGTTGATCAATAAGACACTTATCTGGATTAAAAATATACTCAATTGGATCCTCAATGGTAATGATATGATCAGTACGCTTGTGATTAATTTGGTCAACCAACGATGCCATAGCCGTGGTCTTGCCGTGACCTGCCGGACCCACTACTAAGAAGAAGCCCTGCTGATACATCACGATCTTATTTAAAACTGGAGGCAAATGAAGCTCTTCAATGGTTTTAATTTGGCCGGGTATCAACCGCCAAGCCGAAGAAACATAACCCTTTTGATAATAAATATTTACTCTAAAACGGGCACGGTTCTCATAGTTATATGATAAATCAACATCTCTATCTCTCTCTAATATTTCCCTATCGAACGGCGAAAGAATTGAAGTGGAAATCTCTTCAGCTTGTTTAGCTGTTAATGGTTTTTGACCCTCAATCGGAATCAATCTGCCATCTATTCTTAAAGTGGGCGGTACACCTTCTATAATATGCAAATCTGTCGCCTGTCGTTTGATAACTTCCTGTAAAAGAGAATGTATTTTTTTAATGCCTTCCAAATTTAATGACCCTTCTTCGTTATTCAACATATTTAATTTAGTAAAAATTTAACTTTGTTTAGATTTAGACCTCTCTAAAACTTCAACTATCTTCTCCAAGATTTCTGTCGGCGTAAAATGAGCTTTAATTAAATAATCATCAGCCCCTAAATCGAGCGACTTTTGGATATCTTCTTTTTCGCCTAAATTAGAAAGCACAATTACCGGAATATGGCTTAAATTTTTATCATTCTTTATTCGCTTCAAAACCTCAAAACCGTTAAGCTTAGGCAATCTTAAATCAAGCAAGACCAAATCAGGTTTAATTTTCACCACTTTCTCCAGAGCCATTTCACCATCATAAGCGGTTTCAACCATATAGCCAACATTTTTTAATTTCAAATAATACATCTCGGATAAGAAACTATCATCTTCAACTAAAAGCACTTTTTGTTTTATGCTGGTAAAATCCATAAAAATAAATTAATAAAACAATTTTATTTTATTAGAATAAAATTTTTTTTCAATAACTAACTTTAGCTACTCTTAAAAGTTCATTAATTTCAATTTGTCCAGCCAAAACTTTAAGTAAGCCATCTTGAAACATAGTTATCATACCCTGCCGAAAAAGCTCCTCTTTCATTTTTGACTCTGTGGGTTTGCTGATAATAACTTCCTCTAGTTGAGGCGTAAGTTCAAAAGTTTCGAATATGCCAATTCTACCCTTAGTCCCCTTCCCACCGCATTCTTTGCAGCCAGTGGCTTTATAAATAACAAACCTCGACTTAAGTTTTTCAAAATCTATTTGATAATTAGCCGCTTCCTTATCGCTGACACTTTTTAAAGCATTAATAATCAGGTTCTTTATATCTGCCGGCGGTTCAAGTTCTTGCCTGCAAAAACTACAAAGCCTACGAGTTAACCTTTGGGCAATACCAATAGAAAGAGTTGAAGGAATTAAATATTTTTCTACCCCCATATCAATAAGACGCGGCACAATGCCAAAAGCATCATTAGTGTGAATAGATGACAAAACTAAATGTCCAGTAAGGGCTGCATGCACCGACAAAGAAGCAGTTTCGCTATCACGTATCTCTCCAACCAAAATAATATCCGGATCCTGACGCAAGATATGGCGAAGTCCAGTGGCGAAGGTATAACCAATTTCAGGCATAATCTGGGATTGATTAATACCTTCAATGAAATATTCCACTGGATCCTCAAGAGAAACAATATTAACATCTTCAGTGTTTAAAAGCTTTAAAATGGTATATAAAGTAGTGGTCTTACCCGAACCTGTAGGTCCAGATGATAAAACCATGCCATAAGGAATACTTAAGCATTTCTTCACAATATTAAGGTTTCTGCCAACAAGACCTAGTCCGGCTAGATCTTCAACGGAAATAGTTGGATCAAGAATTCGCAGTACTATTTTCTCGCCATTAGCCGTAGGAAAAGTAGAAACCCTAAAATCAATTTTACGATTATCTAAAATAACATGAAACCTTCCATCTTGAGGAACGCGTTGTTCATCAATTTTCATACGGCATAATATCTTAATTCTTGTTACAATCTGCGATAAAAATTCTTTTTTAATATATAACAAAGCATGTAAATCTCCATCAATTCTAAAGCGAATTTTTATAGTGTTATCCAATGGTTCTATATGAATATCAGAAGCCTTTGATTCTATGGCGTAACGTATGATAACCCCCACAATTTTGCTAATTGGCGCTTCGGCAACAATAGGTTCGGCAAAAATAAACCCTTCTCTTTTTTTAATTTGGTTAGGTAATTGCTTTTCAACTTCAGTAAGAGCCTCTTTAACTTTGCGCTCAACATTTTCATAATCATGAATGACCTTTTTAAAACCAGCTTCTGAAATCAAATATATCTCCAAAGAATAACCCTTACGCTGAGTAATAAACCTTAATGCCTCTATAGCCTCCTCATTTTCGGGATCCGTCATACCAACTTGAAGTGTATTACCAGATAAACCAAAAGCGATAAATTGGTAATGTCTAATGGCTTCTTCGGGTAGTTCTCGTAGTATCTTTTCATCAATTGCAATCTTCTCTATATCAATAAAAGGAAAACCTATAATTTCACCTATAACTTTTAAATAAACATTATCAGGGACTATCTTCCTTTCTGAAATAAGTTCCTGAAAAGAT
>JBBINA010000017.1:0-8144 GCA_037444125.1 bacterium | reverse complement strand
TCGCTGGGAACTACTTGCTGTTAAAGCTAAATTACCTATGTAATTTGAATAGCCCCAAACTGCCGCCGCCATCATTAAAACAGCGGTTGCTGTATAAATTATAACATTAGTTCTTGATTTTGTTTTTTGTATTGTCATACTCATAAATAAATTAGAAATTAATTTATCATTTTTTTATACATAATGATAAAATTATGGTTTTGCCGTAATCTTCATTGTATAAGCCGTAGTGCCGCTACCAGTTATCACAACGGTTTTTCCGCTCGGCGGCTTCTTAACTACAACGCCCCCTAACATAAACGCAAACGAATCGCCAACTCGGGCATTTAAAGGAATACTTAACTTCAAGGCAATAGTCTTAGAAGTATCTCGAGGTATCACAAAATTTAAATTATTAAACTGAGCGTGACAAGTTACCGCTGGGCCTGAAGTTGCCGAAGGTATAACATAACCAATAAGTCTGCCCTCGCTATATAATTTAAGATCGTTAAAATTGCAGGAACTTATATCAATATTCGGCACTGCCATAGTGATACTACTTATCGTTAAATCCTCATATAGGGCAGCCAATTTAAACCTAGCCACTTCTGTATCTGTGCTACCAATCGGTATATCTTGAGAAGGAGGAGTTGTAGGCTCAAGACTTATAATTAACTCTGTTTTTAATGTTTCGGCTGTTGCAGTTACTTCTTTAGCATTATTTTCATCGTTCAGTTCTTTCACATATCCATATGGATCAACAGTAAAAAGATAACGGTATCGTCCAAAATAATACTCTGGTTTGTCAACGGTGGGTAAAGTTATTACTACTTCTGAATCTTTCGCCTCGATTATCTTACAAGAAAAACCAATAGAATAAGGATTAAATAAACGATTATCCACATTTGAAGTACTTGAAACCCTAAGCTCTACTGTAAGTGTCTGAATGCAAACATCACCGCCGTTCATATTTTTTATAGTAACTTTAGCACCATAACGGGGCGATCTTTTATCTAGCGGCGAAACAACAGTCGAGGTAGCCTCAAAAAATGAAATGTCTTTTATAATTAAATCCGGAAGCTCGTTAGCAGGCAAACCACCAATTAAACTATCAATAAGCACATTAGTGTTAAAACGATTATTATTTTCATTAGTATCTTTGATTCCTGAATTAGCATCAGACATTACATAAAATGTCAAATCATAAAATCCTACGTTATTAGGCGACAATACCCTAGTGCTCGAAATATTATAATAAGCCCCGCTGCCCGGCTTTAATTCTTGCAAGCCAGGAGGCGGACTCGAAACAAAATCATTATAAACAAGCCTGCCGTCTTTTGTCACAGCTAATGTCACCTTAACCAAATCAGCTCTAATTGGCTCATTGCCATAATTTCGAATTAAGGTTGATGCTTCAAACTTTTCATTTACCCTGCTTTTAATTAAATGAATATTTTCTATGCCCAAATCAACTGTACCTTTATTTCCGCCAAACTCGACTTTAACTGTTTTTGAATTATTCTTTTCATTGGACTCTATCTGGTTATTGCCAGAATCGATAACAAAATTCCATTCTTCCCCTTCAATGAATTCTGTCGGTTCAGAACTACTGCCATTGTTTGTTACAAGCATTGGATCAATAACCATTACCTTACCTAAAGCTCCCGGAGGCAAAAGATTATCAGACAATGGATCGCCCAGCTGCGCTCCTACTATTTTTTTATATTCAGGTATTCTGATATTAGACACTTCGCCATAAATAGCTATGGGCTGATAAAATAGACGATGATTTCCACCATTTTTAAAAGTCATCTCGGCTTTTTTACCATCAATAAATTTAATACTAACAATTTCAAGATCTGGAAGGCCTTTATTTTTATCCCATTTAGTAACTGTAACCGCGATTTTTCTTTTGTTATTGGTTTTAGTTATCTCTTGAATAGAATCAGGCAAAACAATTTCAATTTCGCCTGTATAATGTACTGACGGTAAGGGTACGCCAACAAAATAAAATTCGCTAATCTTATATTCTTGTCTGGACATCAAAGTTATTGGCTGTTCTGCCGAAAAAGGAGTGCAATACCCTTGCCATCTGCTATCTTTCGGGCTCGTAAGACATCCTCTCAAAAAAGGATAAGGATACGCCGGAATCTCTATTTTCCCTCTACCAATATTTTTTATAATGACTTCAGCCATTAGTTGGTCATAAGGACCACGCTTTATCCATCTAAATTGTGATATAGTTAAATCCGGTAAAAATTCAACTTTGATAGGCACCTCCTGCCAATTATTATCTTCATTAGATTCGTTAACTGAATTTTTATAATCAACATAAAACATTATTTTAGCGGCTTTTTCTTGATTATATGATTTAGTCAAAGACCTTTTTATTGTTTATTGTTTCTACGCCCTTTCCATCTGCCCAATCAACAGAAATATCAAATCGCTGACTCGTTTTGGCACCTAAATTAGTTATCTCAATATCAAATCTCTTGACAACTATATTATCTGATCTATTAACATCATCCTGCCGCACAAAAATAGTTAAATCCGGTTTATTTGAACCAACAATATTAACCTGGGCAAGCTGGGTGACTAAACTTGCCAGCAAAAGCCCACCAATTAATAATAATGTTTGTGGCCCTATAAAACCTCTTACTCTTATAAAAAATCTCATAATATTATTATATTAAAAATTAAATTATTTATAGTCTCATAAAAAAATTTTAATGATAAAAATTAAGTTTGCAAGGAAAAAAAGTTAAAATAATTTTGATTTTTTTTTCTAATAGCGTATAATAAAAATTATGTTTACTGAGAAAGATTTGCGGAACTTGTGTCAAGGCGCTATTGATATTATAGGCGTGGATACACTTATCAAAAAAATAAATGCCGGCAAAAAATTAGTCGTAAAACACGGCATTGATCCAACCGGAACCGACCTACATTTAGGACATGCCGTAAATTATCTAGTTATGAAAAGATTTCAGGAACTAGGCCACAAAGTCTCTATTTTATTTGGCGGTTTTACTGCCAGAATCGGCGACCCTACAGATAAACTATCAACCAGACAGAGCATAACACAGTCCGAAATTAAAAAAAACATCAAAAAACTCAAACCTCAACTATTAAAAATTTTATCTCAAAAAAACCTTGAATTCAGAAACAACGAGGAATGGTGGAGCAAAACCAACCTTGAAAACTTTATGAATATTGCTAAACATATTAGCGCTACTCATTTATTTGAAAGGGATATGTTTCAACAAAGAATAAAATTAAAACGTCCTATATGGACACATGAATTTTTATATCCAATTTTGCAAGGTTACGATTCGATTATGCTCAAAGCCGATGTAACGGTTATCGGCAACGATCAAAAATTCAACGAACTTATAGCTCGAGATCTTCAGCCATTATTTAACCAAGAACCGCAATCATTAATTATTATGCCAGTTTTGGTGGGTCTGGATGGTAAAGAAAAAATGGGTAAAACTAGTAAAAACTATATTGGTTTAAATGAAAGGCCCAATGAAATGTTTGGCAAAATTATGTCAATGCCAGACTCAAATATTTTAACCTATTTTAAATTGCTAACTTTTCCATTGCCACAGAAGTTAGAAGAAGCCGAGAGACTGACTGCCTCAAATCCGCAAGAGGCCAAAATGAAACTCGCTTTTGAAATAACTCGCTTATTTCACGGAAACATCAAAGCAAAGAAAGCTCAAAACTACTTTGTCAAAACTTTTCAAAAAAAAGAATTACCTCAAAAAGATATACCGACTTTTAAAATAAACATACACGACTCAATAAAAGTTGCTGATTTGCTAAAACAAATCAAGATTGCTCCTTCAAAAAGCGAGGCTAAAAGATTAATTAAAGAAGGAGCCATCAAAATCAATAGCCAAAAAATAAGGGATGTAAATTATTTAATCAAAAAATATGATCTGCCAATCATTCTACAAAAAAGCAAATATGTCTTTCTACGCTTAACTAATAAACAACCATGAAACTACTTGATACTTTATTTAAAAATATAAAAAAAGAACAGAATACCATAAATGATACTTTCGGACTTGATATATCCAGCGGCTCAATTAAAGCCTTAAAACTTGAGACAAAACCAACTGACAACACTTTAATCGTAAAAGAGGCACACTATACTAAACTTCATGACAGCATAATTAAGATGGGTATGGTTAAAGATAAAACGCGGGTAAAAATCATCTTAAGAGATTTTTTTCTTAACAAGAATTTTGGCAAAATCGCTGTTCTAAATGTACCTGAAGTGCAAAGTTTCGCTACTACTTTCAAAATCGAGGATACAATTGAAACCAGCAAGATAAAAGACATTATTCTCCATGAAGCGCAAAAAGAAATTCCTTTTCCACTTAAAGAAACATATTACGATTTTAAAATACTTAATCGTCAAGAGAATAAGCAAAATGTACTTTTTGTTGCTTCGCCAAAAGTAGTGCTTAATGATTACATTAGTATTTTAAAAGATGTATCAATTAAAACCGAAGTTTTTGAACTCGAACCATTAAGTAGTTTTAGAGCCATTAAGAAAGGAATAAAAAAGCTCAAGAATAATGTTCTTATTATCAACGTTGGCTTTGCTTTAACCAATATTAATATTTTCGAAAACAACTCCCTACAAATTATCGCCTATCTACCCTATGGTTCGGAACATATTGACGAGTTCATTAGCCACGATTTAAAAATTTCTAACACACAAGCAAATGTTCTTCGTAAAACAGATGGTTTTAAATCAAAAAACCAAAAGTTTAAAGAAGTTCTCACAAAAGAAGTCTTAAAACACATTATCGCCAACATTAAAAAATTAATTTACTTTTATCAGTATAATAAAAACCTGACAAGCGGCTTTGAAAAGATAGTTTTGGTCGGAGGATTTTCAGTCACTCCTGGATTTGATAAATTTATCGAGAATGAATTCAAAAAGGAAACGCTAATTTTCGACCCTCTGGCTATAAATAAAATCGAACTACCAGAACAATTCTCATACCTTAAAGATAAAAAAGTATCATTTACCCAAGCTATCGGTTTAGCCCTAAGAGGTTTGAAAAAAAACTGCGTCAGTTGCGATCTTAATTTGCTAAAAAGGGCTGTTCTTTAAACAACCCTTTTTTGGTATTAATTTTTGGAAATTTTATTTCTTTCTTTTTCCCAATTTGTTAACAGTTCTTTTTGCTGTTTTAATAGTTTCTTTCTTTAACCACTTGTCATATAGTTTTTTTATCTCATCTCGTTGCTTGCTAAAACCGATAATTGTTCGCCGTATTTTCTGCTTATGTAAACGTATATATTTACGTATACTCTTCGGAAGTATTATTGCTTCAGCTTTTTTATTCGTCATACTAGTCATTATGAATTAATTATAAATTATTATAATAATAGCATATGATCGGAAAAAAGTCAATATTTAAATTTTTTTAATCTAAAAAGGGAGACATTAAACTTGTTTTTACGAAAAAATATCTAGGTAGAATTAAGATAGATCTCTCAGCTAAAATAAAGTGGCAAAATGAATACCAATAAGCTTATCTTAGTGGTGCTGTATTTTTGCCAAATTAAGCCCTCCACTATTCAAACATCTAAATCTACTGAGCGAAGTTTTTAAACCAGTTTAGTTTCTATAAAGCTCTTTGGCGACGGCCTTGTCAAATCATTCTTTAAACGAAGAACTGGCATCAAAGAAGGGCAATATATTTTTTTTGACACTATAGATTGTATAGATGGGATAATATGAGCTTTTTAGTAGCTTTCGTCTATGAGTTTAGTTTAAACGGCTCTAATTTTGTAAAATTATTAGCATTTTAAAAGAAGATCTCTGGCTATTACTCACCATTCCCACGCTCTTTACCCTAGGAACCATAATAATAATAATAAATTATCTCGGCTACAGCTTAAAATTCAAAAAATCAATCTAAAAAGCCTCTAAAAGACGCTCTTATATTAATTATTATTGCAATTTTAATTTTTTTGTTTACAATAGAAATAAGTTTAGATTAATTTAATTTTATAATTTAAATTCTAATTACTTGTGTATGAACTATATTTTAATACTCTTAGTTTTATTAATCATTTATATTTTCTACCTTTATAATAAACTAGTAAAAGAAAAAGTAAGATGTCAAGAAGCCGAAGCAGATATTGATGTCCAGTTAAAACGCCGCAACGACCTCATTCCAAACTTAATTGAAACTGTAAAAGGATATATCAAACACGAGAAAGGAGTTTTGGAAAATGTAACTAAAGCGCGTGCTCAAATAATGCAGGCAAAAAATACTAAAGAAATGCTTGAAAAAAATAATATTCTCACTGATGCCCTTAAAACTCTTTTTGCAGTTTCTGAAAATTATCCAGACTTAAAAGCTAATGCTAACTTTTTGGAATTACAAAGAGAACTATCAGATACAGAAGATAAAATTATGGCTGCGCGGCGCTTCTATAACGCCAATGTTCGCGAATACAATACGAGCCTGGAGTCAATTCCAACAAACTTAGTCGCCCAAATTTTTAAAACTCAATTTACGCCTTTTGAACTTTTCGAAATTGAGAACGAAAAAGAAAAAGAAACCCCCAAGGTCAATTTCTAAAATTTTACCAAACAAAATAGAAATTCTGTCTTTTACTACCTAAAAACTCTTTGGTTGTATAATTTTGATTGTCCAATTATCTAAAATATAAATTTTCGATAATTTATGGCTACATTATATACTTTATCAGAAAGCAATATACGAAAAACTTGGCTATATATGTTTGGTTTTTTGATATTTGTCATTTTTATTGGTTTCATATTCGCCCAAGCTTCAGGACGTCCAGAAATACTTTATTTTGCTTTTGTTATAGCTTTAATTATGAATTTCGTCAGTTACTACTATTCAGACAAAATTGTCCTAGCTATATATGGCGCCAAAGAGGCCGATAAAAAGACCAATCCGGAGCTTTATCGTATTATAGAAAATCTAACGATGAGCGCGGGTTTGCCTATGCCAAAAATTTATATAATTAATGAAGCTCAACCCAATGCCTTTGCTACTGGCAGATCTCCAAATAAAGCAGCAATCGCCTTTACACGGGGTATCATAGAAATTTTAGACAAGCGAGAACTTGAAGGCGTAGCAGCGCATGAGCTCTCACACATTGGCAATCGTGACATACTAATTTCAACCATAGCTGTTATACTAGGCGGTTTTGTAGCTATGATGGCTGATTTTTTTCTAAGAATAAGCTTTTGGGGTGGCCGTAGCCGTGACCGCAACCAAAACCCTGCTATTTTAATTATTGCTATTGTAGGCGCGATACTAGCGCCAATAGCTGCCACTTTAATAAGATTAGCTATTTCACGCAAACGCGAATTTCTAGCTGATTCAAGCGGAGCGCTTCTCACACGCGATCCGGAAGGACTAGCTTCAGCCCTTGAAAAATTAAGCCGATCCTCGCAACAATTAACCAACCCAAACCACGCTACTGCTCACCTTTTTATAGTCAACCCCCTAAAGGAAAATGAAAACAACGAAGAAAACATCTCCTGGATTGCTAAATTATTTATGACTCATCCACCAATCCAAGAAAGAATTAAAATCCTGCGTTCAATGGAGAAATAAAAAAGCTTTAAAATTGGGCCCGGTTTCAATTATTCTAACTATTTCTATATTTAAGCTACAACCGCTAAAGCTCAATATATTTTACTTTCTAACATTAAGGTAAATAACTGGAAAAGATTTTGTTTTGGTCTTTCCTCCTTTATCAATTACAGCATAAATATAAACTCTATATTTTTCGTTTCTCCACTTGCTGGCAGTAATATCCCAACTATGAGTGTAGCCGATTTTCCAATAGCTTTTATACATTACAGTAGAATTGCTTTCTTTCTTCACAATAACTTTAATTTTTTTGACACAGTTTTGAGGTAAAGCAATTATCTTAGCAGTTACTTGCGTGGAAGCAGGATTCGGTTCTATAGAAGCACTAGCTTTATTGTAAGTATCGCTAGTGCAGACAACGGGTTCTACTTGTGAAGTGGTACAGCTTTTCTGAGCCAATAAAGGCGAACTTATTGATGTACCATTACGAAGATAGTAAGTATAAGTAGTATTAGGACTAAGGCCGCTATCTGAAGTAACATTTGAATTGGTACCTGA
>JBBINA010000016.1:0-9873 GCA_037444125.1 bacterium | reverse complement strand
CGCCAAATCAAAAAATGCGAAGAAAACTTTTTTGCTGGACAGTGAGCGAAGTGAGCGGCGGCGGGGCGTAGCGAATTAGTCGGGATTTTGTTCAAAATGAGTTCTGACTTTTTCCAACAAACACCACAAATTTTAGTTATTTAAAGTGCATCTTTGTATGACATTTAGTATAAAGCATTTACTTCATACAGATCGTAATAAGTCGATAAAATGCATTAATTTATTTGTATAGAAGCGAGCTATATAGTTTGGCCACAGCCAGCAAAAGACTTTTATATTATTCAATATCAGAAACATCAACAATAGAGATGGGGCATTAGCTCTGATTTAAAATATGAACTACACAAAACTTACCATATCAATTATCGTTCCCTTAAGGACTTTTAGGCTCATTTTTTACTTCTAGTTCAGTTAATACTAGGTATATCTTTTTATTTAGTTTGGTCTTTTAATTTCGGAAGCAACAAGTGGTTAGCAATTGTAGTTTTTTCTCTCAATTTATTTTATTGCTTAACCTAACTTTGTCTTTATTATTTTTTGGTTTTAGAAATCCTCTTCTTGCATTTATAGAAATACTACTTCTTTGGATAGTTATTCTAGGTAACATTATTGTATTTTATAATATTTCTAGAATCGCGGGTTTTCTGTTAATCCCTTATTTATTATGGGTGAGTTTTGCTAGTATTCTTAATATTATATTCACATTTTAAACTAGATTTAAACTAAAAAATTAGGACGCAATGCGAAAATAACAAATATCTCCATCTTGAACTATATAATCTTTGCCCTCAATACGCCACAATCCTTTTTCTTTGCAACCCACCTCACCGTATTGAACAAATTTTTCCCAATTAACCACTTCAGCGCGAATAAATTTTTCCTCAAAATCAGTATGAATAATTCCCGCGACCTGCGGCGCTTTTGTCCCTTCTTTTACCGGCCAGGCGCGTGTCTCCTGTGAGTTATAAGTAAAAAAAGTAATAAGATGAAGAAGCTGATAGCTAGCCTTAATTACTTCATTAAGACAATTTCGTTTTAATCCAAATTCTCTGCGATACTCATTCTGTTCATCTTCTGATAAATCAACCAATTCAGCTTCAATTTTAGCAGAGATAACTATAGCCTCACCATCAAGAGAGCTTAAATTAAAAATCTTTTTAAGATCTCGGCTTGAAAAATTAAGAAGTTCGCTTTTCTCGTCAACATTAAAAACATAAATAATTGGTTTTATTGTCAAAAGCTGTAAATCTTTAACTAAATTTTTTTCTATCTCTGTCAAATCTAGTTCTCTTAAAGATAACCCTTTCTCAAGTCTTTCTTTAAATAGCCTTAGTAGTTCAAAATGTTTTTTTTGTTCAGAAGTTAGATTAGTTTTTAGATGCTGCTTCTGTTCTTCTAGTCTTTTTTCTACAATTTTTAAGTCAGCCATACAAAGCTCAAAATTAATAATTTCAATATCGTCTTTTGGCGAAACTCGCCCTGAGACATGAGGAATTTCTACATGTTCAAATACCCTAACCAAATGTAAAATGGCTGAGGTTTTTTTGATATGAGATAAAAACTGATTACCTAAACCTTCCCCTTTATGCGCGTCTTTTACTAAGCCAGCAATATCATAAAACTCAATAGACGCGGGCAGAATTTTGGCAGTCTTAGTCACTTCCGCAATTTTTTTTAACCGTTCATCCGGCACCTCTATTACTCCAACATTAGGGTCAATAGTGGCAAAAGGATAATTAGCAATTAAAACTTGTTTTTTAGTCAATGCCTTAAAAAGAGTGGATTTTCCGCTGTTTGGCAAACCAACTATGCCGATGGATAAAGACAAAGTAAAATTTAAAATTTAAACCAATAGGGTTTTAATTGAAAAACAAAAACACAATTTAGTTTAAAACTTCTACGCTAATAATGCAAATGGAATTAAAAAAGGCGGGAACACTTTGCTATTAAAGTGCCTCCCGCCTATAAAACTCTACTTAATCAGTATCATCTTTTATCGCTTTTTGATGCTTAGCTGCCTGAAGCAGCCTTCTCAGGCGAGGATCGAGAGACGTACGATCAAACTCTCTATCCAAAAGATCCTGCCAGTTGTGCGCCTGCGACTCAACGCGCACAACCTTAACCTTTTCACCTTGAGCCTCAAGCTCAAGTTTTATAGGACCTGATCTGCCCGAATCTTGCCACCTCTTAAATCGTAAAATCGTAAACCCGTCTTTACCAGCAAGAATGTCTGCTGGCGTGGCAGTAATACGGGCTTGCTCAGCCAACCGTTCTTCTTCGTATTGATAAAGAGATCGCAAAGCCTCGCGAACAGCAGCATGAAAATACGGCTCGCCCCGCGGAGTCCTAAAGTCTGGAGGGTTAAGAACAACCCAAACCTCTCGACCGCTATCCCTATCCAAGGAGTAGCTAGTCAAAAACCAGACTGCTTTAGTTGCTCCAACAACACGAGCAACTACTTCCCCCACTCCCCTTCTACGAACCTCCAATCTAATCCAACCAACTCTAGGAGGTCGCTTCTCGACCTCCGAAATACCTCTTCGTGTATCGGGCACTTCTACACGAGCGGCAACAAAATTAACATCGCTTTCCATAGTAATAGCCTCATGAAGTGAAACAGTCCCTTGACGAAGCAATTTTACTTCGTCCTGAAACTGTTTACTCCGCTCCTCCTTTCGCCTCTCTAAGTCCTCTTTACTCAACCTCTTGAACACCTCCAAGGCAAAGGGGTTGTGTTTCAATATCCCATCATAAAGCTCCTTTGCCTTGTTGTATTGATCCGCGAAAATTGACTCTTGAAAATTCGGAAATTTTTCAATCTCATGCATTACGCGTGCCATATTAAACACCGTACGACCATCCTCTTCGCTTCTTGCTATAAGTCCATCACGAATCTTCGCTATTTCCCCCGCGTCAATAATTGCCTTTTGACGCTCCTGCAAGCTATTCAAACTAAGCAAGGCCTGCTGCGCCTCGCCAAAAAGTCGCTCGATATCCTGCTCGCCGCTTATGCCACTTTTGACAAAGGCACGACGCATAGCGTTGTGAACCTTCTCTTCAGTGACCGTCTTCTCCTCTGCCTGCGGCATCCTCTGCCGAACCTTTTTCTGTGCCATTTAGTATGGCACCTCCTTATATAGAGTTCTTAGTGAAGCTTAGCGCTTCACCTGAGAAAAGACAAAAAGTATCTTTTTTCAGCTAAAGCGCTATTCAAAATACTAAAACATTATAGCCCGAAATCAATATAATGTCAATACAATAAAAAAAGGTCGGAAATTACCCTCCGACCCCAGTTTCAACACTGATTCCTTTATATTCTAATTTCTTTGACATTACAAATTGGTCTTTAATTGGACGCAAATCAACTATTGACTCGCGCCCATAAAACCTCATTGCCTCTTTCACTAATAATGCCGATAAGGTGGGACCCGTATAACAGAAAAGTTTAAAACCTATTTCTCTGTCTTTTAATGTCTTAGTCAATAACGCGAAATTTCTTTGATTAGAAACCAAACATAGAACATCTCCCGCCTGAAATTCGCCGCCTATTATGAGTCCTATCAATTCAGAAAAAAGGCTTTCACTTATACTTACAGAAGTATAAGACTTGAAATAACTTTTATTTTTCAAAAACGGCAACGGCGTACAAACCTCAATCACCTCATTCCACCCTGATTTTTGTAATCTTAATCTAAAATTCTCATAATATTTATCAACTTTTGTTGCCACTACGGCAATTGTCTTTTTTACAACAATTCCTTCTTTTAATAACATTTCTTTTAAAACGGAAAGAAGTTTTAAATAATCTACTCTCTTTTGATAACCCTTTTGTCTATCCTTGTAAACTGCTTCTCTTAAACTATTAATATCAGCAATTACCACTGCTCTTTTCATTATGCACCCCCTTCTTGAGGTGTTTAAACTTTAAAAGAACTACTTTATTGATAACCTGGTATTCAAAAAATACCAAATATTATTTAAAAAGTCAATAGTAAATTTATTTTGGCGATATCCTGTCAATATCAGTGTATTTACGCAAAACTTGGGGGATCATAACTGAACCATCAGCCTGCTGGTAGTTCTCTAAAATAGCAATAATTGCACGGCTTATTGCTATAGCAGTACCGTTTAAAGTATGAACAAAACCTTTGTCTTTATGCTCTCTACCAAGATACTTAATATTAAGACGCCGGGATTGAAAATCAGTACAATTAGAAGCGCTAGTAATTTCTCCCCAACGGCTCTCTCCCGGAAACCATGCTTCTAAATCATATTTACGGTATGCTGCCGCTCCCAACTCGCCCGTACAACAATCAACCACCCGAAATGGTATTTTAAGCCCCTTAAAAATTTTCTCCTCAATTGAAACAATATAATCAAGCATTTTATCAGATTCTTCTGGCTTTGAATAAATAAACATCTCGACTTTCGTGAATTGATGCACTCGATATAATCCTTTTGACGCCTTACCGTAGGAACCTGCTTCTGTCCTAAAACAATGGGATAAGCCACCCAACTTAAGAGGTAAAAGTTCTTTATTGATAATTTTTTCTTTATATAAACCACCTAAGGTTATCTCTGCAGTCGCTATTAAACCCAAATCAAAATCCTCTAGTTTATAAATTTGCGTTTCTTCGCCGCGAGGATTAAAACCTAATCCTTTAATAACATCAATAGTCGCAATATCGGGAGTCGAATAAATAATAAAACCCTCCTGACGCAAAATCTCAAAAGCGTATTGTATTAAGGCTAACTCTAAAAGAACACCTTCATTCTTTAGATAATAAAATTTATTGCCCGCCACGCGAGTGGCGCTTTCAAAGTCAATAATATCAAGCTTTTTGTTGAGTTCTAGATGATCTCTAGGTATAAACTCAAAAACAGGCATTTCACCTACTTTTTTAACTTCTTGGTTGCTGTTTTCATCTTGACCCACTGGCGCATCAGGGTGCGAAATGTTAGGTATTTTCTCCAATTCTTCGTCAAGCATTTGCTCAACTTGACGAAGATTTTTTTCTTTTTCTTTTAAATCAGATTTAAGACTTTGACCTTTTATAATAAAATTCTCGCCCTTTTTTTCGTCTTTTTCCTTTTTAAATTCAGCGGTATTAAGATTAATCTGATGCCTCAAATTATCCACCTCTTTGATTAACTGATTCCTTTTTTTGGCCAGCGACTCAATCAAATCATAATCAATTTTAACATTTCGGTTTCTGGCATTTTCAATAATAAGCTGCTTATTTTCTAATATAAACCGTAAATCCAGCATAAATAATAAATAATATTAAAAATAAAAGTTAAACTCTTTAATCTTAATGGTAATACATCGGTAGCCAAAAATCAAATTTCTTACTTTACTTTCTTGAAATTTCCTTTATAATTATTTCATTAATTGTTTTTTATATCTCGTGGGCAAAAGGCACCTTCAAAGAATAGTCGCGCTTAAAACCTTATATCAGTTTGAATTTAACAATAACAAAGACGCTTCTGTTGAAGAATGTTTACAAAACGCCATATCCACCCTAAGGGAAGAAAAAATAACTGATCTAGATACATCTCAAATTGACTTTGGATATGCCCAAACCTTGGTAAACCAAATATTGGGAAAAAAAGAAATCATAGACAAAATTATAACCAAAGCCATAGAAAAATGGCCAATCGATCAGGTATCCAATGTTGATAAAAATATTTTAAGAATTGGCGCCTATGAATTGATATTCGAAAATTATGACGCAACACCACCAAAAGTGTCGCTTAATGAAGCAATTGAATTAGGTAAAGAATTTGGTGGCAGTTCTTCTGGCAAATTTATTAATGGGGTACTAGGCACTATTTATAAAGAATTAGGCGAACCGCGCAAAGATGATACTTCAAAAAATAAAAATAAACAAGGCATCAATGAACCAACTAATTCAAAAGGATCAAATAATCTCGAATCTGGAGAAAAGTCTGAAAATAAAAATTAAAAACAAAGACCTTTTTCTTGAATCGCTTATACATAGGTCTTTTTTAAATGAAAACAAGAATTGCAAGTTGCATCACAATGAAAGACTTGAGTTTCTGGGAGATGCCTGCATAGAACTTGCTGTTTCAGAATATCTTTATGACAATCTTGATTTAGCCGAAGGAGACCTCACTAATATTAGAGCAATGCTCGTCAACCGCGAACAATTAAGCCGAACGGGCAAAAATCTTGGCCTAAAAGATTTCATTTTGATGTCTAAAGGTCAAGCAAAAAATGAAGGTAAAGCTCTAGATGTAATTATCTCGAACGCTTTTGAGGCTGTGGTCGGCGCCATATTTGTTCAATCAAATTACGCAAAAGCTAAAAGCTTTATAGTGCGTACAGTTGTAAAAACAAATATTAAGTCAATACTTGAATCAAAATTATTTAAAGACCCTAAAACCTATTTCCAAGAAAAAGCGCAAGAAATTTACAAAATTACGCCGGAATACCGAACACTACGCTCCTGGGGACCTGATCATGCCAAAAATTTTGAAGTCGGAGTTTATGTAGGAGACAAACTTATAACATCAAGTATAGGTAGCTCAAAACAAGAAGCCGAAAGATCAGCTGCCTTTATGGCCCTTAAAAAGAAAAAATGGCTATAAAAAAAATTAACCCAAAAATATCAAATAAAATCTAAAACACACTAAATGTTAAAAATAAAACTATCAAGAGCAGGTAAAAAAAATAAACCAATTTTCAGGCTTATTATTCAAGAAGATTCAAATAACCCTAGAGGTAAATATTTGGAAAAGCTTGGTTTTGTTGATAGGATTTCCAAAAAAATTCAGCTTAAAAAAGAAAAAATCTTACACTGGATAAAATTAGGAGCTAAACCCACACCATCTGTCCATAATTTGCTAGTAAGACAAAATATCATTGCCGCTAAAAAAATAGATGTTTCCAAAAAAGCTCGACTACGTAAAATTAAAAAAGAACAAAAAAAAGAACCCGAAACGCAAACAACACAGGAACAAACAACAATTACTCCACAGTAACGCTTTTAGCCAAGTTTCTTGGTTTATCAATCGGCCTGTTTTTAGTCAAGGCATAATAATACGCAAACAAATGCAACAAAGATCCTGCTAAAATCGGATTTAATTCTTCAATTGTTTTTGGTATATATAAAACATTATCCCCTAGCTTTTCAATTGCCGAATCTTTATTGTTAGTAATAACTATTACTTTTCCGCCCCGAGCCTTTATTTCTTCTAGATTAGACAGGTTTTTTTTATATACAGAATCTTTTGGGGCTACAACAATATTTACCATTTTCCTATCTATTAAAGCAATAGGTCCATGTTTCATTTCCCCAGAAGGATAGGCTTCAGCAAAAACATAAGCAATTTCCTTAAGCTTTAAAGCTCCCTCCATTACAACGGAGTAGTTATATTTGCGACCTAAGTAAAAAAAATGCCGATAATTTTTGAAATCATCCGCTAATGTCTTTACGGATCTAGAATTATTCAAAACTTGCCTTAGATGCATAGGCAACTTAAGAATAGCCTCCAAAATGACTTTTTTCTTCAAAATTTTTATATTCTTGAGTTGAGCAATGTATAAAGCCATTAAATAAAGAACTACAATCTGAGCAATATAAGCTTTGGTAGAAGCAACTGCAATCTCAGGACCAATATGAAGATACACTCCCGCATCGGTGGCGCGAGCAATTGTCGAACCAACAACATTAACTACACCTAAAGTCAAAGCTCCAAGTTTTTTAGCATGCTCTAAAGCTTTTAAGGTGTCAATAGTTTCACCGGATTGGCTAATACCTACAAAACAAGTGTACGCATCATAAGGAAAATGCCTATATCTGAGCTCAGAAGCCACTTCGCAGCTAACCGGTAACCTCAAATACTCTTCCATAAAAATTTTGGCTGCTAAACCAGCATTATAAGCTGTACCGCAAGCGCATAAAACAATTTTGTCAACTAGTCTAAGGCGATGACGCACTTGTTCTAAACCACCTAACTTAACTTGCATATCATCAATAATTATCCTACCTCTTGTCGCGTTTATAACTGCTTCGGGTTCCTCAAAAATTTCTTTTAACATAAAGTGTCTATAATTTTTCTTCAATCCGGCTTCATAATCCCAATCAATGACTTTAATATCGCCTTTTTTCTTTTTTTTATTATGCAAATTTTTTATAAGAATGTTATCGGCACTTATCACGCCATAATCATAATCATCAAGATATATAACATTTTTGGTATGCTCAATAAAAGCATTAACATCTGAAGCTATAAAAACTTCTCCTTCTTTTTTGCCAATGATTAAAGGAGAAGAAAGCCTGGCAAAAAATATCACATCTGGTTTGTTTTTTAGTATACCCACTAAAGCATAAGCGCCATTTAGCTTACGCATAACTTTTTCCACAGTCCTATTAAGATCGCCATTGTAAAATTTTTCAAATAAATGAGCAACTACTTCGGTATCAGTCTCTGAATTGAATTTATGACCTTCTTTTAATAACTTGTCTTTTAATTCCTTATAGTTCTCAATAATACCGTTATGAACAATGAAAAATCTTTTTTGACAATCCCAATGTGGATGGGCGTTTTTGTCAGAAACTCCGCCATGGGTAGCCCACCTTGAATGGCAAAGCCCTGAAAAACCGCCTGATAAATTTCTTTTAGCGCATTCCCTTTCTAAAACCTCCACCTGGCCCTTCTTTTTAACTAAAAAAGGGGCGCTATTACTTCCAAAGACAACTAACCCAGCCGAGTCATACCCTCGATATTCAAGGTTTTTTAAACCATTAAGCAAAATCTTAGTAGCTCCGTTTTTGCCTACATAACCGACAATGCCACACACGATAAAAATTTAAAATTAAAACTAAAAACGTAATCCTCAATTGTAAATTGTAAATTCCATATGTCAATACTTTTTCTACAAAAAATTTAAATGCTCATTTTTTTATTATAAATTTTCTCAAGGGACAATTTTTATGTTTACACCTCGCCCGACAATATTTTCTGCCATAATCAATCATTCTATAAGTAAAACTGAACCAATCTTTGCGAGGCAGAATTTTCATAAGGTCTTTTTCAATTTTATTAGGATCAGAATTTTTGGTCAAACCAAAAAGCTGACTTAACCTCCGAACATGAGTATCAACAGCAATTCCTTCCACTATTCCATAAATATTGCCCAAGATAATGTTAGCTGTTTTTCGACCCACTCCCGGTAGCTCCAAAAGCGATTCCATATTATTTGGAATCTTACCTTTATATCTATTTTTTATAATTTTAGCCGAAGCCAAAATATTTTCAGCTTTTGTCTTATACAGACCAATTTGACGAATATCGTTTTGAAATTCATTCAAATCAGCACTTAAGTAATCATCAAGGCTTTTATATTTTTTAAAAAGCTCTGCGGTCACCTCATTAACTTTCTTGTCAGTTGTCTGAGCAGACAACACAACTGCCACAAACAGTTCCCAAGGATTGGAATATTTCAGAGAAATTTTCGATTTAGGGAATATTTTTTTTAATTCAGCATTCAATTTTAAAGCTTTTTTTCCTAAATTCATACTTTAAAATAGCATTTTAAAAATTAGATTCAAATATCGCCCATAAAAAACAACTATATCAGCAACATAGCTAAAATCAACTTTAAATTAAACCCCAAATTTAACTTTCAATCAAAACTCTTGATTTTTAAAATTTACTATTTATATCTAAAATTTAGCGGCTAAACAACAAGAACAAAAATTTTATTTGTATATTTTTATTATGAACTTTTTAATAAAATCAAGAAACAAACTCTTACTGGCTTTTATTATTATTATCACCTTTTTTTTAACCATAACTACCTCAGTCATTCTCTCTGGCTGGACTGACCCTACTCAAACACCACCT
>JBBINA010000015.1:0-11928 GCA_037444125.1 bacterium | reverse complement strand
TTTTTCTCCAAAATCTGGGGTATGATTATTTGCTAACGATAAAATAGAAAATCCAGCCTGCTTCAATGCTTGTTCAGTTCCCGGATTTGACCTAAAAATCATTTCAAAGTCAAAAATTTCCGGACCCTGCGTAATTGGCGTTTCCAAATTTCCGAAAACCAAATCTGCACTTTTAAGATAATCCTGAATTTTAAGGAAAGGATAATCAATATTGTTTTGTTTTCTTACCTCTTTTATTATGGAGCAATTTGTTTTACAAAATTTATGGTTAGTAATTTTAGCTGTGATGTGATTTGGATTTTGCCGTGGAAAGGAATAACGCTTTGGAAAGCGGCGCGACTTAATGATAAAAGATGGTTTATCGCGATTTTGGTGATGAATACTTTAGGTTTACTGGAGATTTTTTTTACATATTTTTTAGTAAGCGGAAAGCATAAAGTCGGTAATTTTTGTAAAAACAAAATTGCATTTTTGAGCCAAATATATTAAGATTAAAGTAGAGGTGATTTGCGTGAGAACTTTCCTTTTTTAGAGTTCACTTATATTTGTGCCGAAACTGTGGCTAAATAAAACCACAGTTTTTATTTATTTAATATTTATATATAGTAATGAATGTCGCAAAGCGTTATAGATTAAGTGTTGTCATAAGGTGGTTATTTATTATTTGCATTTGGAAAATGAAAGTGGAATAATAAATATATGATTAAAGTTGACCCTGAATTAATCAAACTTGTTTCAGCTTTGGAAGAGAGAGGTGTTTTAAAAGATAAAAGAATTAAAAAAGCACTTTTAGAGGTTGACAGGCGTGATTTTGTTAGCGAGAGATATAAAGAATTTGCTTATAACGACGAAGCTTTGCCTATTGGGTTTAATCAAACTATATCTCAACCATATACAGTGGTTTTTATGCTTGAGCTTTTGCGGGTTAAACTAGCTAATAAAATTTTTGAAATAGGTTATGGCTCTTGTTGGCAGACAGCATTACTTGCTGAGCTTGTTGGCGAAAGGGGGCATATTTATGCTGTAGAACTTATACCCGAATTATCTATTTTTGGCAAAACAAATCTTAATAAATATCCTAAGCTTCAACAGAGAGTTTCGCTTTTTTGTCAAAATGCTAAAGATGGTTTATCTGAGATTGCCGAGGAAATTGGTGGTTTTGACCGCATTGTTTGCGCCGCGAGCGTTGATACGGTGCCAGTTAGTTGGAAAAAGCAATTGAAAGTTGGCGGCGTACTTGTATATCCAAGTCACAATTCAATTTACAAGGTAATTAAAGAGGGTAAAATTGAATTTAAGACTGAAGAGTATCCAGGTTTTTCATTTGTGCCATTTATAGAATAAAATTTATATGATTCATCGAGGTATTGCCACATTTACGCTTGATTTTGGAACTTGTCCGCGATGGTTGTTTGAACGGATGGTAAAGTTGGGTAGACAAGTTTTGGCTATTGTGATTGAGGAATTCGGACCAGATGAATTTATTAAACGGGTGGGCGATCCTGTTTGGTTTCAATCACTGGGGACAGTTTTAGCTTTTGATTGGAATGCGTCGGGACTTACCACAATTTTAACGGTTGCCTTGAAAGAAGCGATTAAAAATAATGAAAAAAACTGGGGCATTTTTATTTGCGGAGGTAAAGGTAAGACTTCGCGCAAAACACCTGATGAAATATTTCATTGGGGAGAGAAATTGAGCTTGCCAGCTAAAAATGTCAATAGTCTTATTTATAATTCCAAGATGGCAGCTAAAGTTGACAGCGCTTTAGTACAAGATGGGTTTCAACTTTATCATCACAGTTTTTTCTTTTCAAGAGCTGGCACCTGGGCAGTAGTGCAACAGGGTATGAATGTTTGTAATCAAACAGCGCGTCGTTATCATTGGCATTCAGAGTTGCTTAATGATCTTATTTGCGAGCCTCATAGCGGTATTGCGAGCCACCTTAAGGTGCCAGCACTTGATCTTACTTCAAAAATGAGTACCGACAATCGAAATATCAGTCTTGATTTAGTTAACAGTTCGTATAATAGCTTGATGAAGGATATGCAAATTTTAAGAAAATATTCTTCAAAGATTTCTCAAATGATTGCTATGAGACATAAAGAAAGTGGCATTAATCTAACCTTACTTAATCTTAAGAATACCGAATTTCATACGCATAAAGTTGAAACAGAAAACTTGTTACAAAGTCGATATCTTGAAAAAATTTTGTGGCAGGCTTGCGACGCAAAACCAAAGACATTTGAAAACCTTCTGGCATTAAAGGGGGTTGGGGTAAAGACTATTCGCGCTCTCAGTTTAATAGCTGAAGTCATTTATGGCGCTAAGCCTTCTTATGAGGACCCGGCGCGATATTCTTTTGCTTTTGGGGGAAAAGATGGTACCCCCTTTCCTGTAGATAGAGTTACTTATGACAGAGCAATTGATTTTTTTAGGGGAATTATTTCGCGACTCAATGTGCCTTTTTCGGAAAAGCGGAGTTTATTTTTTGGGCTTGAACGAATTAGTAATAGATTGGCACATTAACTAGATTTAATGTAGTTTCATTTTTGGTTTATAATGTTAATATTTTTATTAATTAATTTTATTTTATTTTGACGAGTGAATTATCCAAGAAATTTCTTTTTGTTTCGTTTGAGAGTTTAAGCGGTGATTTAGCTTGGCAGGTTAAGGTTTATATAAAATCAAAAAGCGATGCCGATGTATATGATGGTATTCTTGATAAAGTTGGCAATTGAATATATTGAATGGGCCGATGTAATTGTATTTGACGATACTGGTTTTGGCGAAATTGCTGATAAGCTTCGGGCGCAAGGCAGGTTTGTTGTTAGCGGAAGCGTTTATACGGATCGCTTGGAGGAAGATCGCGAGTTTGGTCAGCAGGAAATGAAGCGGCTAGGGCTTTTGGTTTTGACTCAATGGGATTTTGTCAATTTTGACGATTGTATTAATTTTATTAAGCAAAATCCTGCTCGTTATATTTGGAAACCATCTGGTAATATTAGTTCTGATATGAAGGGTATTTTGTTTTTTGGGGACAGAAGAAGACGGCAAGGATATTATTGAAATTCTTGAACCTAATAAAATTGGTTGGGGTAAAAAAATAAAGAATTTCCAATTGCAAAAATTTGTCTCTGGATTTGAGATAGCCGTAGGGTCATTTTTTAACGGTCAAGATTTTATTTACCCGGTTTGTATTAATTTTGAACACAAAAAATTGTTTCCCGGCGACATTGGACCTTATACAGGTGAGATGGGAACTCTTATGTATTGGTCGCAACCGAATACTGTTTTTAATCTAACACTTAGGAAATTTAAAGAGCAGTTAATGAAATCAAAATATGTCGGCTATGGAGATATAAATTGTATAGCTAATGCTCGTGGCATCTATCTTCTTGAGTTTACCTACCTGTTTGGTTATCCAACAATTTTGATTCAATTTGAGGGTATTCAAAATCCAGTGGGTGAGTTTTTATATGCTATGGCTGCTGGTTTGCCTTATAATTTAAAGACAAAAAAAGGTTTTCAGATTGGAGCAGTTATTGCTATTCCGCCGTTTCCGTTTGAAGATTAGGAAGAGCAGGAAATTTACCATGAGCTTTCTATAATATTTAGAAAAAGCAATTTAGAGGGAGTACATTTAGGCGATATAAAATATATTGATGGTGATTGGCGAGTAGCGAGTCGTTCTGGTTATGTTTTGGTGATTACGGGCTCTGGCTCTACGGTTGCCGAGGCGCGTAAGCAGATGTATAACCGGATTAACAATATTATTTTGCAGAATATGTATTATCGTACTGATATAGGCGAACGGTGGTTGCAGGATAGCGATAGGCTTCAGACTTGGGGATATTTGTATTAATGAAAGGGGTGATTAGTAAATGGGTAATGATTTAAGGATAGTGTTAAGCGAGCCAGTATATAGAATTTTGTATTTTTTGAGCAATCTTGGTTATGCAAAGGTCCAACAGATGCTTGATTGCGCATTTAGCGGTTATGAAATGGCTTTGCCTATAAAGAAATGGTTTAATAGCAACGGTATTATTCAGTTTAGAATATCAATAAGATTTTAAGCCCCATTCCCAAAACTTTTCACGGCTTGTTCTATTATCATCTATTGAATTCTAGTTCGAGAGTAAATTATGGAGACGAAGTTACTTATAAAGAAAATCTTAGCATCTTGATTAGTCAGATAGATGTAGTTAGTTCAATAGCCGGCGTTTCTTCAGCCGCTATTCTTGTGTTGCATGGAGGTTATTATTTGGAGCCCTTTGAAAGAAAAGAGACTTCAAAATCTTAAAACATTATTTGGCGAAATATTGCCTTATGCTGATCAAAAAGGCTTTAAAATAAGCCTTGAAAATGATTTTAATAGACAAGGAGACCCTAGAATTAAGATTGGGTCATCTGTTGAAGATTTACTTGAAATCCTTGAGCCTTTTTATGGTAAAATTGATCTTACCCCTATGACCTCAGTCATGCGCTTTTAGCTAGTAAAGGTAATTTAGAAAAACATATTATGACGCTTGCTTGCTTAAGCCATTTATTAACCATGTGCATTTTACTTTTCCAGATAGCCATTATATTCAAGAGATGATTTTAGATAAGGGGTCAAAAAAATATGACTATCGAGATGTAGATGGACACTGTTCTTTTACTGCTTTACCGTAAGAAATACAAGTACAGATTGATGAGATAATAAAAGTAGTTATTAAGAATTTATCGATTGTTTGTTTTGAACATTTTTGCCCTCGTTTTTTGAGGTTCATCAGTCGCAAGGAAGGCTGTTCGCTTGATGAGTTTGAAAGAGATCATCATTATTTTCAAAATCTCTTTAAGGATGTCATTTAATGACATCATTTTTTTCTTGGGTTCTTGCAAAGGATTAATTTAAATATTACAATATAAATTCTTTGACATAATTAAGCCGAGATAGCTCAGTCGGTAGAGCACATCCATGGTAAGGATGGGGTCCGGGGTTCGATTCCCCGTCTCGGCTCACTAAACCGAACTAGTCGCATTTAAAAATTTATGCCACTAAATATATTTGATTTAGAAAAAGTCTCCCAAGATACCAAGGAACTAATCACTCATACGGGCAAATTTCTTCTATCTTTTCTTCACATTAAAAAAAATTTGAATATAATAATAATAGATGAGAATAAGATAAAAAAGATTAATGGACGGTATCGTGGCAAAGATAGACCAACAGATGTCTTGGCTTTTAATTATAATGACGATGATTTAATAGGGGAGATTTTTTTGTGTTTAAAACAAAACAAAAAGAAAGCTTTAATAGAAAACAGGGACCCTAATGATCGTTTGAAAATAATCATTATTCACGGACTTCTGCACCTTTTAGGTTATGATCATAAAACAGAAAGCGATAACGCTTTAATGGAAAAAGAAACCTTGCGCCTTTTTAATCAATTACAGCTTATTAATAAATAATGAAGAAAATTATTGCCGCCTTTGATATTGGTTCAACTAATTATCACGCTATTTTAGCGCGAATTTATGATGATACGAAAATTGAAATAGTTGGGTCGCTTTTATATCCGAGTCAAGGGCTGAAAAATGGCACTATTAACGACAGTGCCGAGTTTATCAAGTCTCTTGATGATTTTAAAAAGAAAGTTGACAATATAATAGGTTATAGCGATTATCCTGTGATTATTGGCTTAAATGGCGTTTATTTTACCTCTAAAAAAACTAAAGGTGTAGTTGCTCTTTCAGAAAATGAAGTTGTAAAAGATGACATCAGGCGAGCAATAGAACAAGCCTCTTCTTTTAATATTAGCGATAATCGGCTTACTATAGAGGCATTACCTATTGATTACGCCGTGGATAATGAGAAAAACATTAAAAATCCTCTTGGGTTAAAAGGTATTAAATTGGAAGCTAATATTTTATTAATTGAGGCTTTTGCGCCTTATTTTAAAAATATTGAGGAAATACTAAGTTCAAGCAAAATCAATATTAAAAAAATAATTTTTACACCTGTTACTGCTTTATATTCAGCTGTTTCAAAAAAACAAAAGGAACTAGGTTGTGTGGTGATAGATATTGGTGGAATGACAACGAATATTGTGGTAATCGAGGATGGCGCGATTATTCATGTTAAAGTTTTGCCGATTGGTTCCCATCACATAACCAGCGACATAGTTTATGGTTTTAAGATAAATTTTTCTTTCGCCGAGGAGATTAAAATTAAATACGGCTCGTTGATAAAAAAGAAAAAAGAGGAAAAAATTGATTTGTCTAGACTTGACCCAGAAAATACTGAGAAAATTGATAGGTTAAAGCTTATCGAAATTATTGAGGCGCGTGTTAAGGAGATTTTTGAGAATGTTAATAATGAACTTAAGAAAATTAATAAGCAAAGAATGTTACCTGGCGGCGCAATACTTATCGGCGGCGGTTCGAAACTTAAAGGGATTCCGGAGCTTGCCCGTAATGTTTTGGAATTGCCCACCCAAGTTGGTTATCCTCTAGAGATAAGCGGTTTAATAGAGGAAGTTAATAGCCCAATTTTTACTAACGCAGTTGGACTTTTGCATTATAACTTAATTCAGTCGCAAGAGATGGCTCATTTTACCTATAATAGAATTATCGATAAAATAAAAAGCCTTTTTCGTAACTTAATACCGTAAAGTCTAGTAGATTTATTTTAGGTGGTTATATGTGTATTTTTTGTAAAGCGTAAAAAGTTTTTTAAAGAAACTGAATGGTATTGAGGCAATGATAAATTTTCGGCCGCGAGTTTCTTTAGTAATAAGGATAGGAATATCCTTTTTTGTTTTACAGTATTTATTAGCAATTTCAGCCATTAGCTGGTGATGTTTGAAAGTTTTTCGTTTCTTGCAATCAATAACCAAATTTTGCAAATATTTTTCCTTAAATATAATGTCAGATACTTGTAGAGAATAATCAGCTCGAATATTGCGGCGCGCGCCAAGTTCTTTGGCTACAAATCTTTCAAAATCTTTCCAACGCGATTGATTGGGCATTTTTAATTAAGCTATTTAAAAAAATTTAAATGGTTAAAAGTTAATTATACAGGCTTGTTATATAACTTTCAACTTAAACTAAGAGGTTAATCTTGTGAGTTTTGCGAATTTTATTATATTGCGAGATGATATTAGGTTTATTTAAAATATTAAAAAGTTCTATTGTTTTGCGCTTTTAGAAGCTGCTGACTTCTTGCCAGGAGATAAGGTTTATTTTTCCTTCTTGGGAGTTAAATTGAAATACAACTTTCATGCGTCTAGTCATATTCTTATAATAACCAGTAGTTTTAAGAATTTTATCGGAACCGCTGTTTTCTATTGGCAGGATTTGGCAGGAGCCGCCGGAGGCAAAATTTTGGGTTTCATTGCCTTGGTAGTTTTGGTCTTGAGCGAATTTGTCTAGGGCAATTTCAACGCAGGATTTGGCATATTCTTTTGCTTGGAGGGAGTTTAGACTTTTGTTTGGGAAATCCGTAATTAGAACCTCGCTTTGAGTAAAAAAAACCGCAATTAAAATCAAAATGCCAGTTAAGATAAGAATAGATATTAAGGCAATGTAGCCGCTAGACTTAGAAATATAGCATTTATATTTTGGGTAAAACATCTTAATATAGTTTATTTGCCTTTTAGTGTAAAAGTTGAGGCAAGGTTTATGGCGAAATCTAATTCCTGGCGTTCGCTGACATTATTAAAACGTATTGCAAGATTGACTTTGACAGAAGAAGGAACGCCATTGTTTTTGAAAATATAAAAATACAGGTCATTAATTTTAATTCTATTGGAATTTATTATCTGGGGGGAAGAAGAGGCAATTCTTGCAAGAATATCTTCGTTTTCAAGATATAAGCGTATAGGATTTTCTGAATCATTAAAAGATTCTAGATAAATATAATTTCCTTCGGCTGCTGGTTCAAGAATATTTTTGGTGTTTTCAATGTAATAACCGATTTGCGACATTAAAAAATTCGCTTCAGACAAAACTTCGCGTTCGGCCTCCTTTTTGTTAAAAAAAGAGAATAGATTATTGAAAAAAAGAAAATAAGTTAATACTAAACCGCCAACGATTAAAACATATAATAGAATTTCAATTAAGGTATTACCTGATTTCGATTTTTTGGAGGAGTTCATTATTGCCGCAGAGTATTTTAAATATTAAATCACTTTCTTGGGGTTCAAGCGATAAACTTCGAGTATTGTTGATTGGAATCGATTCGTCAACTGATAATTCCGGAATGATAAATTTAATATCTTGATCTGTAGTAATTTGAAGTATAAGTGGCTTTGTTTTTGGCCACGATGGGCTAGACATATTTATTTTACAAGCAAGAACCTTTATTTTAAGAATATCTGATTCAGCCGGAGGCTTGGTTTCTTCTTTAGGAATTTCAATTAAACCAAAAGTGTTTGGCGTTGATGATGGTTTTTTTGTTGGTTTTTTCGGCTCTTCTGTGGGAAGCGTGGCTATTGATGTAATTTCCTTAGTGTTAGTGTTGGTTTGAGGTTCGTTTTTGGGTTGTTCAGGTTTTATTAGTTGAGTTATGTTATTAAGTTGTTTTTGCGGTGGTACTGAAGTTTGGAACGACTTTTTAGTATTAATTATCATTAACAGTGAAAATACAAAAACACTTATGACTAATATAATTGTGACGATATTACCTTTTTTCATAAATAAGTTAAATAAATTTTAAAGAGTCTTAAGCTATTTACTGCTAACATATAATCCGCCGTCTCTGTTTTCCACTGCCATATAGATATAATTTCCTTCTTCGGTTATGCCGTTACCTTGGCCGCCTATATTTGTGTTGGAAATAAGACTTGGATTTAGAGGATTGGAGACATTGATTTTAGCTAAACCCCTTGTTGATTCAAAAACAGCAAGGTATACTGTTGAGCCATCAGTATCTACTTTGCGACCTCTACCTCCCACTTCAAGCTCGCTTACCATATTTATATTGGGAATAGTATAAACCTCAAAGCCATGGTCAACATAATCAACTCCGACAAAAGCGTAATTATTATCTTGTGAAAAATCGAGTCCCATACCGTTATTGATAGCCATATAGATATATGGTTCTAAAACCTTAATATCATTTACCGGCGCGCCGATAAAATACCGGCCATAATATTGAGGCGAATTTGGATTAGAAACATTGTAAAGATATAATGAGTATGAACTTCTATTAAGTCCAATATAAAGATAATTATTATAGACATAGACGGCATTTGGTTTAACACTGGTAACAATTGTGGCAACCTGGACGGGGCTTTGGGGATTGGAAACATTTACTATAACAACTTTATTTGCGTTTAAAGCCACATAAGCGTAATTATTATAAACAAAAACATCAAGTCCTGAAGTATTAAAATTCATTGAGGAAACCGGTTGCGGGTTTAAGGGAGTTGATACATTAACAATGGCATAGCTTTTAGTTGGATTATCAAGGACTAAATGAACATAATTGCCGCTTTTGTAAATCTCATTGGCATTATCGCCTACATTATAGGTAGTTGTTCCCTGGCTGAAGGTAGCGCGTGACCAATTTGATAAAATCTGCTCAAAGTTTATTTCTCGGTTTTCAGAGCTTTCTTGCCAGCTTACTTTGGTGATAACTTTTTTAGTAGTAGTTGTAAGGGAGGAAATAATAATTTCCCGTTTAAAAATATCGGTTATATCGTAAGCGCCTGAAAACGACCAAGTTCCGGTTGAGGTAGCGAGTCCATGGACGCCGTCAGTTAAAGAATTCCATGATCCCTGTTTAATTGAAAGAACCGCCTCTTGACCTTCTTTAGCTAAGAAAGTGGCTTTAGTGAGATTTACTTCTTTTTTAATAAATGCCCCGGAATTAAGCACTAGATAAACTAAACTAAAACTTACAGTGGAAAAAATAAAAACACTAACAATAAGTTCCAATAGCAAAGCGCCGGTTTGATTTTTTTTATTCCGAGCCGACAATGGCGATATTTTTTTGAAAGGAAATTTTGCCATTGGCTTCAACCTTTAGAGAATTAGTGCTTAAACCATTAGTCATAAAAACTTCACCGTCAGTGTTTGGCTTACCGGTAATCTTCTGAAAACCAAATTCAGAGCTGCCGCTGAAACTGATAAATTGCGGAACATCATAAACTTGGTCGTAATTTTGGTCGCGGCTAGCATAACTTTGGCCCTTAAAATAAATAAAGCGGTGATTGTTGTTGTCAAAATATACGCCAAAACCTGAGTCAAGGTTGCCGATTTGAGAATCCAGACGAGCTTTTTTTAATGAATTAAAAGCGGTTTCCGTGGCGCTTTGGAGAATAAAACTTTTGTAAAAATTGACGCTTACCGGCATTCCTATAGCAAATACTAAAATTATCAGGACAACACTAATCAATGTTTCAATTAAAGTAAATCCTTTTGACACTTTTGTCTTATTTTTCCTCATATTAATATTGATTATACTGAAACTAAGTAAAAGATAAAGATTATATGAAAATAAAAAAGCCACGCTAGCCGCGACTTTCAATTAAGCGATATTTATTTAACTTAAAATTAAATAACCTCGAGAACGCCTTCAGTTATCAGTTTTTCATCGCTTTCTTTTCTAATCTCTATTTTGAATTTATCAGTTTTGTTTAGTATTGGTATAGTGGTGATGCCAATATTTTTCTTAAAAAGAAGCATCTTGATTTCAAGCTCAGGGATAATAAAAAATACATTTTCATTTAATTGATTATTGATGATAATAATTGTATTTTTAGTTTTATCAATTGTCAGCGTTTTAGGGTCAAGATTTTTTGCCACAGTTAATTTTATTTTATGATGATTTGGGTAGTTTGTTTCTAGATATTCTAAAAGTTGTAATTCGTTATTGAGAAGTTCAGCTACATTCGGTATTGTTGTCTTTTGAGCCTCGTTTTGGACCATTGGTTTTATCTCCTCCTGCGGTTTTATTAATTTTACTGTTTTATCGGAAGTTATAGAAGGGCGCAGCAAAAATCCAACCAAAAATCCAATCAATAATAGACCTAGAGCAAAAAAATATTTTTTTATGTTGAAATTAAAATTTTTGATAGAATACATAATTCATTAACTAACTTTAAGGTGTTATAGTGAGGGTATAAAACACAGTTTTCCGTATGGTGCCTGAACCATACTGGCTATTTTCCGCTGTAATAGATGCCAAATAAGTGCCTGGATTAACAGGCCTATTATGCGGATCCCAAACAGAGAAATACATACCGTTGGTACAGGGAGTGAAACATGTATATGCTCCTAACCTATTAGTTCCACCTCCTCCCACTCCATAGTAGTGATTTATTGAACCATAAAGGAATAAGGAGATTAGAATCATAGGGTAATGAAAATATATTTGTTGAGTCGAATTATCAGTCATCTCGGCAAAGGCTGAGAAGCCTAGAGTTGTTGAGCCATTTGTGTTACGCATAGTGCCTGAAGTTGAGGTGAGGGTAAAGTTTAACATATCGCTGCTATCACCGCCGCCCTGAGAGCAAACAACAATTTTACCACTAGAATCAGTGCATAATCGTCTTTCACCGGAACCAGCAAGACTGCTACTGCGGATAGAGCCCTCTACATCTAATTTTTGGGCGGGACTCGTCGTCCCTATACCTACATTACCAGTTGTGCGATCAAAGTAGAATCTGGGAGTTGCGCCTACACCAAAAGAAGCTGAACCATATACTCAGAAATCAGGGTCAGAAGCTGTACCATTGTTACTGCCTATATATAAATGTCCTGCTTTGACTTGGGTACTAGTACCTACATTGATTGGTTCAAAGACATTGCCTAAAGGTGGTGTTTGAGTAGGGTCAGTCCAGCCAGAGAGAATGACTGAGGTAGTTATGGTTAAAAAAAAGGTGATAATAATAATAAAAGCCAGTAAGAGTTTGTTTCTTGATTTTATTAAAAAGTTCATA
>JBBINA010000014.1:0-13019 GCA_037444125.1 bacterium | reverse complement strand
GTTGGTGATGCCACCTGACTCCAGCTTTATGAACGTGTTATAGGAAATATCAGCCAATTTTAAAAACCGGTTCTTGCGACGAGCCCTTCTCTACACTTATAATACAAAATTATTTTGTTAATGTAAACGGATTATAATAAAAAAACTTACTAAGCAGCATTGCCTTGAAAAAATTTTAAAACTTCAGAATTTCCGTAAAAAAAACGCCCTGACGAGCGAAAAGAAAACTTTGGAAGAAAAATTATCGGATTTTGAGCGAAAAGGCAATCATTGGCTTGAACTCACTAGAAACTGGATAATTGAAGCCAAACAAGCCAAAAATCTCGCTTTGCAAGAAAATTTTTCAGAGATGAAAAATTTTCTCAAAAAAATCGGCTTGAACCGCCGAATTTTGGACCAAAAACTTTATATTGATTTCAAAAAACCTTGGAATTACCTTTATTTTCTGCCCGCCGAAGCCCGAGCCCCGAGCGAAGCGAGGGATGAGGGCGAGGCGAATCGTCTATGGTGGACCTAGGGAGAATTGAACTCCCGCTTCGGCAATGCGAATGCCGCGTCATACCACTAGACCATAGGCCCTTAACTTAATTATATTGACTCTAGCTGAAAAGTCAAAATCTTGTAGTAATTACTAAAATATGTTAACGATAACCTTTAAATGTTTCCGCACCATAAACTTGCCTAATTTGGCTATGTGATTTAAAGAAATAGCCTAATAAAACAGTGCTTATAAAAACAAATATAGATGCCCAGATAAAAGGCGTTTGGTTTCCTGCTTTATCCCAAAGTACTCCAAAAATAAGATTGCCTATAAAAGTTAAAAAGCCCGTCAGCATATAGTAAAAGCCAAAAGATTCTCCAAGGCGTGATTGATCAGAAATATCAGAAATAAAAGCTTTAATCACGGCATCATTAATGCCGATAAATGCGCCGTACAAAATGAACAACGGAAAAATAAAAAAATTATTTTTAACTATAGCGAAACCGATTAATGTTATTCCAAAAACAAAGAAACTAATGATCAAAATTTTTATTCTTCCAATTTTATCGGATAATTTTCCGGCAGGAAAAGAAAATAAAGCATAGGCAAGATTATATATAAGATAAGCAAGAGGAACTAAAAAGATAGCTAATCCAATATTTTGCGCCTTCAGAAGAAAAAAAGAATAACTAATATTTCCAAATGAAAATAACCCTAAAATAAAAATTCCCAAATAAAATTTAGAAGAAAATCCATAAAAATTAAAAAGCTTCTGCTTTGATGCCGAAAATTTTTTGACAATATCTTTAACAAATATAGATAAAACAATAACCCCTATTAATGCCGGTATAAAAGATAAAAATAAAATTAAACGAATAACTTTGTCATAATTAAAAACATTACCTAAAGCATCTAACTTACTGAACCAATATAAAATTAATCCAGCTATTAAAACTCCTATTACCGCACCAGCTGTATCCATAGTTCGATGCAAACCAAAATATTTTCCTCTTTCAGTTTCTGATATTGATTCTGCTATTAAAGCATCTCTTGATGAGGTGCGAATGCCTTTACCAATTCGATCAAGAATTCTAAAAACTAGCACCATCACCCAAGAAGTAGCTAACCAAAAGAATAACTTTGAAATTGCCGAAATACTATAACCAATAAGAGTAAGGGTTTTCCTTTTTTCAAATTTGTCAGAAATCCAACCGGAAACGTATTTCAAAATAGAACTTGCGGCATCAGCTGCTCCATCAATCAAGCCAATCACTGCAAAGGGCGCGTCTAAAATGTTTTTTAAAAAAAACGGCATTACCGGAAAAATCATCTCTGAACTAATATCAGTAAAAAAAGAGGTGATGCCTAACCACCAAACATTTTTTTGATTTTTAAACTTCGCTGTTTTGTTCATTGATTAAGCTTTCGCACTTTCTTTTAAATTTAAGGTTAAAAACAAAACTTTCTCTTTCAAAATCAGCTAATCTTAAATTAATTGTTTTTATATTGAACTTAATTTTAGGTATAATAATATCCTTTAAGACATTGACGCGACGTCTAGTCTTTTGTATCTCTGTTGCTATTTTAGCAATGGCGTCTTTTAATGAAATTAATTCAAAAAATTTCGGCATAATATCTACAAATTCTTTAAAAGCCATATCAAAATAGATGTTGGTGAGTTTAAAGGGATAATTTTCAATTTTTAAATCTTTAACTTTTAAATAAGTTAACTTTACTCCCATTATACTGCGTAAGTCTATGTTTTTTTCATAACTAACTTTTAATTTTTTTTCTATAATTTGCCGGTTATTTTTTTTTAACAATAAAAAAGCCTTCTTCAGTTTAAGATTAATTTCAACCAGACGATTTTCAATCTCTTTACCAACCTTGAAATACTGATTTTTTAGATTAATTAATTCTTTTATTAAAGCGTCTCTTTTTTGTTCAAGCAGTTTTTGACCTGAAGAAATTGTCTTTAATTGACGACGAAGTTTTATAAGTTCTTGCCTAGTAACTTGTATTTTTTCATTCATTATTAGATTTCTTAAAATAATATTTTGCCAACATATTATCCTTTAAGCGGCGAAGCTCTTCTTTGGGTAATATTCTAATAAGGTCCCAAGCTAAATTTAAGGATTCTTCAATTTTCCGGTTGGATTCATATGGCTGAGCGATAAACTTTTTCTCGAAAGCGTCAAGATATTTTAAATATAGTCTTTCAGTTTCAGATAGGGCTTCTTCCCCCAAAATGGCGCTAAATTCTTTTATTTCTTTTGAGCGGGCATAAGAAGCGAATGTTTGGTTGGCTATTTGGCTATGGTCCTCTCTTGTTCTACCCTCACCAATACCTTTATCGCGAAGCCTTGACAACGAAGTTAATATATCAATCGGCGGATAAATGCCTTTTTGATAAAGTTCACGCGATAAAATAATCTGACCCTCAGTAATATAACCGGTTAAGTCAGGAATGGGATGTGTTTTATCGTCTTCGGGCATTGTCAGTATTGGAATCTGCGTTAAGGAACCTGGTTTTCCCTTTATTCTTCCAGCTCTTTCAAAAATTGTGGCTAAATCAGTATAGAGATATCCTGGATAGCCTCGTCTTCCTGGCACCTCTTCTCTCGCATTAGAAATTTCACGAAGAGCTTCGGCGTAATTGGTCATATCCGTAAGAATAACTAGCACCTGAAACCCTTTTTCAAAACTTAAATATTCTGCTAAAGTTAAAACCATTCGCGGCAAAGCAACTCTTTCAATAACCGGATCACTAGCTAAATTTATAAAAAGTGCTGAGCGCCCAAGAGCACCAGCCTTATCAAATTCCCGTTTAAAAAATTCAGCATCTTCAAAAGTAACACCCATAGCGCCGAAAACTACCGAAAATTTCTCACTATCTTTTAATACTCTTGCATTACGAGCAATTTGCGCCGCCACAAGATTATGAGGCAAACCTGCTCCCGAAAAAATTGGCAATTTTTGTCCTCTAACTAGTGTGTTCAAAAAGTCAATCGCTGAAATTCCCGTTTGGATAAAATCATTCGGATATTCTCGCGCCCAAGGATTAATTGGTTCACCTTGAATATCGAGAAATTTATCAGGGATAACTTCGCCTAATCCGTCTCTTGGCTTGCCTCTACCGTCGAAAACTCGCCCTAACATTTTTTCAGTCACTCCCAGTCTCAAGGTTTCGCCTAAAAACTTAACTTTAGCCGTGTGTTTGCCTATACCTTGCGGTCCTTCAAATAACTGCACCAAAGCATAATCTTCTCCCGTTTCTAGAACTTGCCCGTGTTTAAGCGTTCCGTCAGTCAATATTATTTCAACAATCTCGCCATAACTCACTTCTTTTGTTTGTGATACAAAGACGAGGGGTCCTTTTATTTGTTTAATTGTTTTGTAAATTGTTAGCATCAAGGTATTTAAATATTTAAAATTCTAATTTTTGGTTAAGGTTCCTATAAAATCATCAAACCAGCTTAAATTATTTTCAGGAACAAATTTCATTTTTTTTATTTTTTCTTCCCACTCAGGTTTTAAAATATCTTCATAAACTACTTGGTCTTTTATTCTGTTTTTAAGATATTGGTAATAAGCATAAATGACTTTCATCATTTTATACTGTTTATTTAGAGAAGAATATGTATCCGTATCATCAAAAGCGTCTTGCATTAAATAATCCTCCCTTAATATTTGGGCAATTTTAAGAACAATCTTATTTTCGTCTGATAAACCTTCTATACCAACTAATCTAACAATTTCGACAAGCCCTTCTTCATCTTTTAAAATCTCAATAAGCCATTCTCTTAAAAACGCAAAGTCTTTTCCGATATTCTCCTCAAAATATCTATTAAGATTATCAAAGTATAATGAATATGATCTTAACCAGTTAATAGCTGGAAAATGTCTTTTGTAGGCAAGCTTATCGTCTAAAGCCCAGAAAACTTTTACCACCCGAAGAGTATTTTGAGTTACTGGTTCAGAAAAATCGCCTCCGGGGGGAGAAACAGCGCCTATAATACTAACTGAACCAATGCGTCTATTGCCGCCCAAAGTTATTACTTTGCCGGAACGCTCATAAAAAGAGGCAGTTTTAGAGCCAAGATACGCTGGATACCCTTCCTCGCCTGGCATTTCCTCGAGGCGCGACCCCATTTCTCGCAAGGCTTCCGCCCATCGCGAAGTTGAGTCAACTGTAATAGCCACTGAATAACCCATATCCCTAAAATATTCAGCTAAAGTAATACCTGTATAAATTGAAGCCTCGCGGGCAGCCACAGGCATATTAGAAGTATTTGCTACTAGAATTGTCCGCTTCATAAGAGGTAAGCCTGATTTGGGATCCTTTAATTCCGGAAACTCATGTAAAACATCAGTCATTTCATTGCCTCGCTCGCCGCAACCAACGAAAATAATAATATCAGCGTCAGACCATTTTGCCAGTTGATGTTGAACTACGGTTTTACCCGAACCAAAAGGTCCAGGGATAGCTGCGGTTCCACCTTTTGCTATAGGAAAAAGCGTGTCAATAATACGTTGTCCGGTCAAAAGAGGTTCTTTCAGTTCTAGTTTTTGTTTGTATGGTCGCGCTAATCTTACAGGCCATTTTTGACACATTTTAATATCATAAATATCTTCATTATTCTCCAGTTTGCAAATAACTTCATCAACATTAAATTTTCCTTTTTTAATTTCAATAACTTTACCTTTGGCATTAGGCGGAACCATAATTTTATGGCTAACCAGTTCTGTTTCGTTTACCTCGCCAACAATATCGCCGGGTTGCAAAATATCTCCTTCTTTTACAGTCGCTTTGAAATCCCACAAATTCTGCCGAGATAAAGTTGGCACTTCAATTCCTCTTGAAATATAATCTCCTCTGTTTTCATACATTATGTTCAAAGGTCTCAAAATGCCATCATAAATATTTCCGATAAGGCCGGGTCCCAGTTCAATTGAAAATGGCTCGTTTAAAAGAATAACTGGCTCCGTTGGCTTTAAACCAGTGGTTTCTTCATAAACCTGTATGTAAACATCTTCGCCATCTATTTTTATTATTTCACCCATTAATTTTAAATTCCCTATCTTAACCATATCATAAATGCGGGCATTTTTCAGATTTTTTGCCACGATAAGCGGGCCTGAAATTTTTTTTATAAAACCTTGTGTAAACATTTTATAAAAATAACAAAAATTAAACTTTAATTCCTAAAGCTTTGGAAATCAAATCGTGAATATCCTCATCTTCTTTAATCTCATGTTCTTCCTCCTTAAAGCTATAAACAATAATTTGCTTGTCTATCTTTGCCTTTCTCAAATACTCCTGCACTTCTTTTTTAACTGACTCATTGGTGAAAATAATATGGGGTTTTTCGTTTTCAATATCGCAGATATTTATTGTTTTTATATTAAATATATTCAAAAATTTTTCCCACACGCCTTTTCCTATAAAAACTATTTTTTCTGCTTCTTTTTGTTCAATCATTGTTAATTCTCAAGATATAAATTTTCTTCTAAAAATAACTCGGTAGTTTTTGTTTTATAAAAGCCAAAAATTTTAGCTAAAGGGTCAGAAGAATTTCGTAGTTCTTCAAGTAAATCAAGTTTAGCTAATAAAATTATTTTATCATAATCGCCGCTTGTATCAGCGTAAATTGATTTTATTGTTTGCTCAAGTATTGAATGGCTTACAGAGTTTTCGACAAAACTTTCCAGTTCAAGAAGCGCTTTTTTTAGGTCGTTTTCCGCCAGAAGATTTTCATAAATTTTCTTTGGCAGCCAGCCGTTTTTTAGAAATCTTGGCTTAAAATTCTGGAGAAGATAAAATTTAATTAGAATTATTATGTTTTCAAAATCAACTAGAGTCTTAAAATAATTTTTCAGGAATTTATTTTTTATTGAAGGAATCGCATACTGTAGACGATAAATGTTTTCTATAAAAAATATTTTAATCTTTTCATCAAGATTTAGGTCAAGGTCATTGGTTAAATTATCATATTCTTCCTGAATATTTGGCTTGGCAATCTTTTTTAAGTCTGAAATATCGGGAATATTTTTAATTGCCAGCTTTAATTCATCAATGGTCATAGCTGTTTTTTCATAACTATATATTTTTCCCAACAAGGCAAATTCAGTCATATTAGTAAGGTTTTAATTTCGGCTAATTTTTGGTGCAATATTTTGTCGCATAAAGATTTAAAACTCAAATCAACTTCAATGTCTTCATAAATCACTCTAAAACCAAACTTTATTTGCTCGTTTTCAACTATTTTTATTTTTTTAGGCATAACGCCAAAAATGTTTTTTTTAAAAAAAATTTTTTTATTTTTTGGTATTTCTAGTAAAAGCGGAGAGTTACCGCATTTCTTAAAAATTATTTCTAACTTCTCTTTATACCATTTAATTTCTTCATCTTGGGGTAGCGAAGTATAATAATTTAAAATTGCCATTTCCAGCTGGGGTAAAAGGTTAATGATAAAATTGTCAATCTGTAGATTCATTCGTTGCTCAAGTTTGTGTTTTTCTTTTTCATAATATTCATTAGCCAATATCTCAATTTTTTTTACTAAGTGACTCTTTGTCTCATCCAAAAGTTTTTGCGCTTTTTTTTCCAAATTTTGCAGTTTTTCTTTATATTCAACTTCAATCTCATTAATTTTTTCTTCTGTTTTTTTCTTAATTAAGTCTTTCAGACTATTTAAGTTCATATTTTAATTAAACTTATAATTAGAATTGTAACCAGTAAACCAATTACAGCATAAGTCTCTACCATCGCGGCTAGAATTATTGCCTTGCCCATTTCTTCAGGTTTTTTAGCGACCACATTTATCCCATCCGCCGCAACATTTCCCTGAGCTATGGCTGATATATATCCAACTACGCCCATTATTAAAGAAGCGAATAAAATTGTTAAACCGGCTTCTAAATTAATTGATTTAAGTTCATTACCTAAAACCCCTATTTTCTGAAGAATTAAGACCGAAGTTAAGAAGCCATATATACCTTGCGTACCGGGTAAAGCCTGTAAAAGCAAAACCCTTCCGAATTTTTCTGGCTCGCGACTAATTAAACCTTGACCAATTTGGCCGGCCTTGCCAAGGGCTCGAGCAGAACCTGAGCCAGCTAAAATCGTCGCTAAGACTGCTCCCAAAATTGCTAATGTTATACCTATAGTCATTTTTTTTATTTTACAAATTAAAAGTTAAATTTTATCTTCTTAAATATTTAGATTAAAACTTCTTAAAACTGAAATCGTTTAGGTTTAGACAAAGGAACAAATTTATTCCCTCCGCCTTCAAAGAATTTTGAAAAAGATTCAACAAATTGAAGACGCGACGAATGAATAAATGACCCCAAAATATTAATAGCCAAATTAAAAATATGGCCAACAATTAATACTCCACCAAAAATTATATAATTAAAAGGAAAAATAGGCACCATATCTTTGAACAGGCCTGCCAATAGATTTATCGTGGCCGCGATGACACCGGTTGCCAAACCCAAAGCTAATAATCTTGAATAAGAGAGAATATCGGAAAATATACCCACAAATGAATATAAACTGCCAATTCCTTTTAATACACCTAAAATTTTGTTAGAAGAATTTATAGCATATAAACCTATTAACAATATAATTTGGGCAATTAAAAGACGCGTTATTAAAGTTGTTGATGGATATTCCATAGCAAAAATCTGCGAAAGCACGAACCAAAAAACAAATGTAATCATAATTACAGCCCAAATTAAACCGTTTCTAATGCCTTCCCAGGGTTGTTTATTTTTTAGAGCATTAAAAAATTTCATTAAATAACTTAAAGCAATATGAATCATTCCCAGAGCCAAAGCAATTTTAAGCACATAAACAGGATCGGTTTGTGGGTTTATTTTCCCGATGTTCAGACCAAATAAGCTGCCCAAGATAAAACCAAAAACAATAGTCGAAAAACCGCATAAAATTAATAAATATGAAATCGGCTTAAATTTCCTTATCATTAGCAAAATTATTCCCATTATGACCATAATTAAGCCATAGCCAGCTTCAGACAAGGTAAAACCAAAATAAATAGTGAAAAAAGGCATTAAAAAGGGAGTAGGGTCGCTTTCTGCATAATGGGGCGAGCCGAACAAATAAGTAATCAATTCAAAAGGCTTTACTAACATTTTGTTTTTCAAATACACCGGCGCTTCTTTAGGGTCAAAATCTTCTTGCGCCAAGTAAAAGTGTTTTATTTTTTTTTCTAGATTTTTTTGAACCGCTATCAGTTTATCTTTTAAGATAAAACCTTCAAAATAAATAAAAAAAGACGAGCTTTTTGAACCGGCAATAATAGCGCTTTTTTCTCTTATGAATTTAAACTCATTTATTTTATTAGCCAGGCTTATTTCCGATATTGAAGACAAATACTCTTCTAGTTTTTTAAGATTTTTCTTTGTTCTAATAATTTCTTTTTTAAGCTCGAGGTTTCTTTGATAAGGAGATTTATCTTTAATTTCAAATTTTTTTAACTGATAAGCCTGTATGATTTCATTTAAAGCGTTAATTTTTTCTTCTGGGTAAACAAGACCGAAAACGCAGTCTTCGCCATCATTGAATATTTCAATAAGAAGTCCGATTTTTTTAAGTGCTTTTAAAACCTTATTCTTCTCGCTATTTTTCGTTTGACAGAAAAAATATTTAAATAGTCTTAATGAAAGAAGATTGGATTGCGCCAGCTTAATATTTTTAAATTTGTTTATTTCATTAAGCTCTTTTAGAAGCTCATCGAGCTTTTTTGTAAGTTCAAGATATTTATTGTAATTGACAATTAATGTATGCACATCAAAAGTATAAATTTGGTTTTTGGAAATATTTTCATTAGCATTATTCTTTTTTTTAAAACCCGCTATTTTTGTTAGAGTGTCAACTAAATTATTATCATCAAGATTTTTTGGCGCTAAGGCTTTGATGGCCGAAAAATCAAAGCATTTTAATTCGGCAAGTAGGTTCAAAGTATCTTCTTTTAATTCATGAGGTACGATTATTTTTATTTTTGCCACTTGCGCAATCATACATACATTTTAAAGTTCAGAATCAAAAGCTTCAACCGCTAATTTAATAAGATTTTCTTTGTTTGAATGAAATTTTTTTAAAATACTGGTTGTTTTTTTCTCATAAATTTTTGCCAATTCTTTTTCTTCTTTACGCAGGTTATTATCTATAGCTTTTAACTTTTCTTCAAGTTTTTGGTTAAACTGCAAATTAGTCTCTTGAATGGCTTTCTTATAATATTCCTCACGACTCTTTATGAGTTCTTCCCATTTTTCTTTTGCTTTTTGAATTTTTTTGGAAAAATTTTCTTCATCCTTTTGTAGCTGTTTTACAACTTCAGAAAAAGTCATTGATTGATTGTGCGTATTTATTAAGCAATTTTAAAAATTATATTTTAAGTTATAAAACGGCCCATTTCAAGATAGATAATGTTACTATTTTTTTCTTTGAAGATAGAAATTTCTTTGATAGTGATAATAGAAAAACTTTAATATTTCGTTTACAAAAAAATAAATCATAGAAACAACAACAATAATAGCCAAATTTCTAACATTTGGCGTTACAAAATCAAAAAAATCGCGGCCAATATTCGTCAATGGCAAGGTTAAGGTAATTATAATTACAGCGCTGACCGCCCACAAAATAATTTTGGGCGGGAGTAAAACTTTTGTAAAAAATCTTTTGGTCCGTAGAGAAAATATAACAATAATTTCAGTTAAAGTGCTGAAAATAAACCATTGAGTTTGCAACATTTCTTTAGGAGAGTTTTTAAAAATAGAAAAAAATATAAAATCAAACATTGCAGAAATAAGACCAAAAAATATAAAAAACAATCCTAATTCATGTAAATCATAGTTTTTAGGTCTTTTTGTTTCCTCCGGTTCGACTTTATCAAAACCTATTAAAGCTAACGGCAAATCAGTCAAGAAATTGACCATTAATATCTGAACGCCACGCATTGGCGGAAATTTAAGCAAAAAAGATATTCCCGTCAAAGCAAAAAAATTGCCAATATTAGACGATAAGGTCACTTTTAAATATTTAATAGTGTTAGTAAAAATTTGCCGGCCTTCATTAATGCCTTCAATGATTACGGCTAAACTCTTTTTAAGCAAAATAATATCAGAAGTTTCTTCAGAAATATCAGCCGCTCCTTTTACAGCAATACCAACATCGGCAATCTTTAAGGCGGCGCTGTCATTAATACCTTCACCTAAAAAGCCGACAATATATTTTCGCTTTAGTATTCTGATAATTTCGTATTTTTGGAATGGGTCAACACGACTAAAAACTTTGTAGTTTTCTACAGCTTTATATTTTTCGGCTTTTGAAAGTTTGCTAAAATCATCGCCCGTCATTAGCTCCGTTTCGTCTTTGATTAAACCTAATTTCTTAGCCACATAAAAAGACACTGTCTTAGAATCGCCGGTTAAGATTTTAACTTGAACGCCTAGTTTCTGGGCAAGTTTAAGAGCCAAACTGGCGTCTGGTTTTATAGGATCTTCAAATGATATTGAACCTACAAATTTCAAATTAGCCAAATTTTTAGGCTCAATCAAATATTCTTTTTTTAGTTTTTTATAAGCTACGGATAGTATTCTCCTACCTTTTAAACCTTCGTTAGTTATAAATTTTTTCTGCTCGCTTTTTAGCCAATCATCAAGCAAGCAAAGTTCAAAGATTCTTTCCGGCGCTCCACGAACTATGCAGTAATACTCAGAATTTAGCTTAATTACTGAAACATCATAGCGTTTCATCGGATCAAAAGGCAAATATTCCACAAAAGAATAATCTTTGGGCAAATTGTATTTTTGCTCAAATTTCTCAACAATAGCTTCATCAAACGAATGAGCTTTTAAATAATTTATACGCAGATTGCTAAAAGTTTTGGGATCCAAGCTGGGCGAAGCCAAAGCCGCTAGTTTAAACAGTTGCACTTTATCGCCCTTCAAATGCTTAAGAGTTAATTTGTTTTCGGTTAAAGTTCCCGTTTTATCGGTACAAAGAAGCTCAATGTTGCCAAGGTCTTCAATTGAACTTAATCTTTTTACTACAACTTTTTTCTGGGCTAATCGCAAAGCGCCTTTAGCTAGAGTCGCGTTTATTACAAGAGGCAGGGTTTCAGGAACAACTGCTACTATTATAGCAATAATAAAAATCAAAAAATCGCCAAAACTTACTTCTTCAAATTTTTTTAAACCAATATTTATAACAAAAGATAAAACGGCAATGATTATAACGAACCTGACAAGAAATGTAGCTAAACTGCCTATTTGTTTAGAAAACGGACTTTCCGGCGTTTCTTCAATTAATTTACTGATTTTGCCAAAACGAGTATTGATGCCCGTCGCCATCACTAAACATTCGCCGTTGCCTTTAGCGACATTTGTTCCTGAAAAACAAAAATCCTCTTTGTTTTTTAAAACTGCCTCTGTTTCGCCGGTGAAACTAGATTCATCTATATATAAATCTATTGAGCTGATTACTTTAAGGTCAGCCGGTATAATATCACCGGCTTCAATTAAAACTATATCCCCGGGCACAAGTTCTTCCGAATTTATGGTAGTTATAATTCCATCTCGTTTGACTTTAACTACTTTATGTAAATATTTTTTCAAAAGCCTTAAGGCTTCATTTGACCGATGTTCATAGTAAAAACCTATAAAAACTCCCAAAAGCACAAAAATAATAATTAAGAGAACATCAATTATTTCTTTAAAATACAAGGCAATCGCCGACGCGGCAATCAAAAGATAGTTAAAAGGGTTTTTGAATTGCTTAATTAAAATATCCAAGTTCTCGATTTTTTTTCGTTCAATGACATTTTTTCCATATTTTCGTTGGCGGCTTAATGCTTCTTGAGTTGATAAGCCATTGGGGCTTGAATTTAAAATTTTGAAACACTTGGCTAGATTTATGTTTTTAAAGTTTTTTTCTTCAGCCATTTTTACGCTTAAAAATCAAATCTGTAAAAAAACCGGCCTCCAAACTTTGATTTTAGAAAAATAAAATCCCAAAGTCAAAAAACCTAATTTGCGAAGCGTAATCTATCCAGTTTAGAGTTTAGACGGCTGGAAAACTATCTTTAAGCTTATGAAGTGGGTTGTTTAGGAATTACAATTTGCTATACTTAAATACCCTAACCTTCAAACCAAAACTTAAAAATGTCAATTAATAACAGCATAAACAAAAACTATAGGATTTTAAAGAATTTTGTAAGTGTTGTTTCGGTTTTCGCAATCACAATTGGGTCAGCGCTTGTTTTTAATTATTTTTTTAATTTTTTGCGGGTTCCACCTACTTTTGCCCAAGATATTCAAAAATCGCCGTTTTATCAGATAAAAGATGTCATAATTGAGTTTTTATTAGGAGACGAAGAAGATAGGTTTATCAAAAAAAATATAGACCAAGCCATTGAAAAAGGTTTAAAATTTTTAGATCCTAAAAAATATCTCACTTTAAAAACTGGCTTAATGGATCAAACCGAATGGACGATTTTTAAAGTTTTAGCAA
>JBBINA010000013.1:0-14729 GCA_037444125.1 bacterium | reverse complement strand
GCTTTTGACTTTTAAATACATAAAAAGCGACTTTATCAATAACCTCTCCTTGACTATTAGCTGTTTTTAGTCGTATGCTATACCAACCTTCATCAAATAGAGATAAATTAACTGTAGCTAGATTTCCATTTGTAATACTGCCGTTACCAGAACTTATTTGCGTCCATTGGTTTGGATACATACCTTTGCCGTATTCAACCGTATAACTGCTACCCGTTGAGGTTCCTTTAACTTGGAAAGAAGAAACTTTTCCATTAGAAACCCAAGAGTTGTAAGAGGGAAAAGTTATCTTAGCAGTGATGTTGGGTAAATTGCTTATTCTTATGGCATCTTGTAAATTAACCAAGCCGTAACCAAGATAATATTCTGACAAAATTGGACTAGCCTTACTGTTTAAAATGGTTTCTATTTGGGTTTTGTTTGCTGACGGATTTTTAGACAGAATTAAACCCACGGCGCCTGCTATATAAGGACTTGCCATAGATGTGCCTTCTAGCGATAAATATCCTGATTGATGACTAAGAACGCCAGTTTTAGGAACAGTACTAATAATAGTTCCGCCTTTTTCCGAGTCGCCGCCAGGAGCTGCAATATCAATCCAATTTCCGTAGTCAACAAAATTCGAGTAAGCAGCTTTAGTATTATCAGGTCCAGTAGCAGCCACGCCAATAACACCTTCGTAAGCCGCCGGATAAAATGTCCAATAAGACTTATCGTTTCCAGCCGCTGCTACGAGAACTACTCCTTTTGAAAGTGCATAATTAATTGCATCTTTCTGCACCTCTGAATACCAATAATCTCCAAAACTCATATTGATAATATCAGCGCCATTATCTGTTGCCCATCTTATGGCGTTAGCAACATCATCATCTTCAAGAACTCCGGCGTAAGCGTTTAAACCCTGGAATTTAAGAGTAAATCCTGCCCTAACGGGCATAATCTTGCATCTATGACATACACCAGCAATACCCCTTCCGTTATTTCCTAATGCAGCAGCGATACCAGCCACATGTGTTCCGTGGCCGTAAAAATCTTTTGGATCAAAATCAATACCAGTGTAATCTTCTTCAGGTATCAATTCAAAACCATAATTGATATATAAGTTTGTATCGATATCGACAAAGTCGCCGCCTGGATTGCCATAATTATTACGCCAGATATTGTTTTTTAAATCTTCATGGTTATAATCAACGCCCGTGTCAACCACAGCAATAACCACATTGGGATCGCCCTTAGTAATATCCCAAGCCTTTTCGGCGCCAGTTCTTTGGTGGGACCATTGCTGGTTATATAAAGGATCATTTGGTTTAAATTGTATCCGGTAAAGATAGTTTGGTTGTACATATTCAATATTTGGGTCGTTACTATATTCAGTTAATAAGACGTCAAGATCAAATTCTTTGTTTTGTATTTGCAACAGATAAATATTATCCAGATTAGGAGCAGTTATTTCTCTTTCAGATCTTTTTTGTCTTTCGTCAAGTTTTCTAACAAGCGCTTCATAATATTCTATTTCGGCTTGTAGTTCATTCATTTTATTTGATAAAGCAAAAAAACCGGCTGACGATTCAGCTGATTGCTTCAACTCTAAAAGTTCATTCTTAAGCTCTTTTAATTTGGTTGTCGGATTAGTGTAATCGACGAATGCTTTGTGCCATGACTGAACTTTGTATTTTGTCAATAAAGGCTCTATATTTGAAAGTGTTTTGCCTTCTTTTAGTTTAATAATTATTTGACTAGGCGAATAAGGTGGGATGGAAGTCTTGTTTTGGGCAGATTGATTTATTAAATTATTTGGGACTAATATTGGTAATCTTGGCGTTTCTATAGGATTTTCGTTAAGAAAATAAGGTAGTTTTGTTATTTGGGCTTGATTAACTTGATTATTATAGATACTCGACAGATTCTCATTCCCTCCCTCATTAGAAAAATTCAGAGCTATATTTAGTTGTTTACTTGAACTAATAGCGCGCGAAAGTGAAGAAACAAAACTATAATAAGCCATCAAAAATGCAATTATTGCCAATAAAGTGGCACTCGTATATAAAACAATATTTATTTTAGTTGATTGCTTGGTGAAATTTTTTTTCATATATTTTATTTATTTGTTAAAGATTATTTTATTTTATACATTTTATTTACTAAATCAAATTATCAATAATAACAATAAAAAGTTTCTCAGCTTTAAATTTAAAAATAAATAAAATGTCAAGGTCTCTCTATTTCACCCAAGAAGAAAAATATTATCTACGACCTTTTTTTACTAATTTAGATCGTCCGGTTTATGTACCATTAATTTTTTCGCCAGAACTTATTGGCGCCCTATGCTCACGTTCTAGCCGCGCTAAAGACGATCTTCGCAAAATTTTCCTTGAAGAATTTCTCAAACCATTTTTAAAACCATCTAAAAATCCTCAAGATTCTGGTATGTTGTGGTCAAGAAAACTTGAAGAAGCACAGCTTTTAAAAAAATATATTAAATTTTTACACAACAATCCTATTGAAAAACTTTTTTTTAACCCAAAGGCGCGTTCTTTTTATTTAAAATGGCTTGCCCAGTACGGTGATGATTCTATCGCCCAAATGTCCGGGGCTCATCTCATTTTCTCTGAAATCTCTCAGGTTGCCATCAAACATTTAGAAGACCAAAGAATAGGTCTAGCGCCAATTGAAAAATCAACCCGCTATGTTGATTTTTCAACAAAATTTAATGGCAAATTTCTTTATTACCGTGACCCTCTGCTAAAAAAATTTGGACTCTATTCTCAATACATTAAAGTAATGGACATCCTTTTTACAACCTACGCCATTCTTGCCAAAGAATATATAGAAATTCTAAAAAAAACCTACTCCTCAGAATCGCCAAATACAATCAAAACCAAAGCCCTTGATGTTATCCGAGGAATTTTACCGCTCTCAACTTTAAGCCAAGTGGCTTTTTTTGGCAACGGCCAAGCCTTCGAGTATATGATTGCGCGATGCACCAAACATCCTTTAAAAGAAATAAGATGGATTGCCAAAAACGCGAAAAAAGAACTAAATATCATCATTCCGGCTTTTTTAAGACGACTAGACCAAAAAGAAAGCAAAGACTACCAGAAATACTTAGCCAAAAAGTCGGAAAAAATCAAAACGATACTCCAGGAATCAAAATATTTTCTTCTGCCACAAAATGAATCCCAAATAAAAGTGCAATTAATTGAGTTTGACCAAGAAGGCGAAAATAAAGTCATCGCCGGCTTAATTTTTCCAGAGACGCACCAATCGTGGCAAAGCATTTTAAGAAAGGTCCAACGAATGACCATCCCGCAAAAGAAAAAAATACTTGATGCTGCCTTCCAAAATCGCAAATATCGTTGGTACAAGGTCCCAAGAGCTCTTGAAAATTGTTATGTAAGATTTGAAATTGTAATGGATATTGGCGCTTGGCGTGATTTACACCGTCACCGTATGAAAACTCAACAAAGACAAAAGTTTTCTTGTTATCACGGCTATAATATACCACAGGAATTAATTGAAAACGGACTTAGCCAAAAATTTAAAAATAATGTCGAAAGAGTTGAAGACTTATTTTATAAAATTGAAAAATTTAGTCCCGATATCGCTCAATACGCCGTGTGTCTGTGCCATAGAATAAGATTTATGGAGCAACAAAATTTAAGAGCTTTTTTTTGGCAGAATGAGTTAAGAACAATTCCTGAAGGACATCCTAATTACCGCCAAATTGAACAAAAAAAATTTAAACTCATCAAAAAGGCCTATCCCCTGCTAGCAAACTATATAAAAGTTAATATGCGAAACTATGTCTTTGCTCGTCGCGGCCAAGATCAAAAAATCGCCAAAAAATCAACCAAATTAAACAAATTACTTACACAAAAACCCTATTGACATAAAACTTTAATAGTTTAAAATAGAAATTTAAATTAAAAAAATTTATTTTCAAAAAATGAAAGCCAGCCAGTCAAAATGGATATACACTAAGCTGAGGGTGATGGTTGATAAAATCGTCCTTATTAATGTTATCCTTTTTATCAAGCACGGCTGGTTTTCGTTAAATCCTGACTCTGCATAAAAAATACCTAGGGGTACTAACAAAACCAGCCTCAAAACAAGGCTGGTTTTTTTAGTACCCCGCGGGGGTACTAAACATAATCCAAAGGAGGTGGGTCAAAATGACCCCAAGGTTGAGTCCTCTAGAAGTTTATGGCGAACGATTTGTCAGCGAGATGTTTAATCGATTAATATTCGAGCCTCATATCAACAGGTTGAAACATATTATATTTAAACATTGCGGTCTTCCAGAAAGAAAGATTCATAAAGCCAAAGTAAAAGATGTAGCTCGACTTATTACACTAGATCCGACAAAAAGAAGCTTTGAAGAGTTGGTCTTGATTTGCTTTGCTAAATCTTCACTGCCTAAAGTAGGAAAGGAGTAAATATGCAGGGATTAAATAAGGTCATTGATTACCTTCAGCAACATAAGGTTAAATCTGTTTATTCTGGCGATCAAAATTTAGCTTTTTGGGATGCCCAGCTAAAAGCAATATTAGCACAAAAACTTCAAGGAATTATTTTTTGGCAAGTTGTACATGATGTTGATTATTTAAGCAAAATCCGCGATTGGAGTATACTTAAATACGATTATGATGGAGACGGTTATGCAGTAGTCCCCCATAATTCGACTTTTAGTCTAGATATTTGGACAGCCGCATTTGAAATAATGAGTTTATTCGGCGGGGAAGTAATAGTTGACCCTGCTGAATTACGAAATCATCAATACCCATGGAAAACAATTTACGAACGATATCCAGACTTTGTTGATAGAGAATCACAAGCTTTTGGCTGGAGAGGAATTGTTAATGTCACCGGCAACGACATAATTGCCGGCGAAATAATTCCTAAAGACCTCGAAGATGAAGTAAAAGAGATTGTAGATTTTGCGGTTATAGAAACAAGAAAAATTGTTAAAGATGCTAATAAACTCAATTTTGAACCTCTTTATCGCATACAGAAACTTATCGTCAATGACGGAGAGCTTCTAAATAACTTATACATCAAAACATTTAAGCAAAGTCTCATCGAAATTTTTGGAAAAGTTCCAGAAAATATCAGATATGGTTCAAGTTCTGAATTGTTACGATTTAATACTGACACCTGTTCAAGACCAATCTTTGAAATACTTGATGTTTTTCTCAACAAGGAAACAAGAGATCTAGCTATCGACTCTTATAACAGGGCAGTTAACAACACACACATCTCTTCGCTTGACAAATTCGCCGAAGGAGCAATTCCTTTTGATCTTTATATTCCCAGGATCGGCCGTGGTACCTTGCGCTATGTTGATAAAAAAATATACATAAGTAGCGGAATGGGCAATAAACCGATTAATATAGCAGTTTTTAACTTCGAAGATGCGCCTAATGTTTATGACCTTGCCAAAGCAGTTGAAAGTAAGTTCGGCAAAAATACCTCGCTTATCGGAAAAGCCATCGTACTGCCATTGATGATTCTAAGAGAAGCACCTTTGGTTCTAAATGAAAAAGGTTCGTCTTACTTCCCTATTGTCCATAAGCTATATGAAAGACTAAAAAATCAGGGAATTTCAATTAATCTCCATCCGGTTATACGGATGGTTTATAACTGTCTCGACAATATTAATATTCTCGGAAGCGAAGTTGTTTTCAAGCTTCCTGAACACTTAATATTCATTTCCAACAACATTTCCAACAAAGATAAAATCGATGCCCCAAGCTTATCAATCGAATGGCGCAAATGGGTAGAGAGAGCGAAAAATCTTTATAATTACTTGCTAAACGAACGGTCCCCCGAAAAAATCCTGCAAATTATTATGAGATATGACCAGAGATGGCTTGACTTATATGACAATTATTTAGTAATCAAAGAAACATTTGCTGACGAAGCAAAAAGACAAGCACTTTCTACAGAGGAGAAAGAAAGTCTGATAAAGGAAAAGAAGGAAATAGAAGAAAACATTCAACGAGAAAAACTAAGAATTATGTGTTATTGCAAAAAAGTGGAAGCTCTTGAGCTATTTAACCATCGGCCGCCGTGGTGGTGTTTGTTTCTATTCGGCAACAGTTGGTTTCAAAAAGTAAAACAAAACTCTTCAGTATACCTTGAATACTTCTAAATTTTAGTGTATAATTATGGTGAGGAGCGCTTCCTCACCTTTCTTTTTAAGAATTTTTATAAAAAGAATTTTTAAAAGGAATTAACAACAGAAAAACAATGAAAAAAAACTATCCAATTTTTGACTCGCATCTTGAACTATTTTCCTGGAAACAAGTCAAATGGAAAAAACTTTCAAACTATCTCAATAAAGTAACTAGCGATGTTCAGTTTCGAGAAGCAGGACCAAATAAAATCAAACAAGGCAATGTTAAAATGGGTCTTTTTTGTATTAATACAGCACTCTCATACAACTGGCACCTAAAAAACTCATTGAAGCAAATTAATTCATATAAAAAGCTCGCTACTTTTGATAATAATTTTAAAATTATCTATTCAAAACAAGATTTTGAAGATACTCTTAAATCAGATAAAATCGGTATAATTTTGTATCTCGAAAACGTCAAAGATATTGATAAAAATTTACACAGTATAGATATTCTCTATAAAGCTGGCATCAGAGTAATCCAAATTATGTGGGATGAGAAAAATGACTTCGGCGGTTCACATATACAACCAAGAAAAGGTCTAACCCAATACGGTCACAACCTTGTCAAAAGAATGGAAGAGCTTAATATTACTGTAGATCTAGCCCACACTAATGAAAGAACATTTTTTGACATTCTTAAAATTATCAAAAAACCTCCCATCATCAGTCATTGCGGCCTTAAAAAAATCGTCAACCATAGCCGTAATATTAGCGATAAACAACTAAAAGCTTTAGCTGAAAAACAAGGAGTAGCTGGAATATTTTTAGTACCTGAATACATTAACAATGGCAACAATAAATCATTTAGGCCATGGATAGAAAATATTAAATATGGCCTTAAAGTTGTCGGTGCCAATTATTTAGGTCTTGGTTCTGATTTTGGTGGAATGCTGGGTTACGTTCCTGAGGAACTCCAACATATCGGCGAGATACAAAAATTAGCTAAAGCCTTACAAAAAGAAAGAATAAGTGATAAGATTATAAGAAAAATACTCTTCGATAACTTTATTAGAATCTTCCGTGAAAATCTGCCAAAATAACTTAATAGTCGTCAAGGAGGTATAAGCGATGCAATTTTACTCAAGCTTAAGTTACTCTAAGCTTAACCAACGGTTTAAAGAAGTTATAGAAAATATAGTCCAAAAAAGAGAACACTATGCAGTAGAAATTGAAGTTTTAAAATTTGTTCTTGATATTGTCAAAAAAAATAGCCATATTCCTCTAAATTTATCATCGTTAATAGCTTTAATCGATTTTACCAATGGCTTTCCGCTAAAAGAAATTGGTTTTGCTAAATTACGTCGCGAAGTAATTAAAAGCGCTTTGAACAACCTTGTGAAATATGGCTACATTGCAAAGACAAGTAATAAATGCCCTTCTTATGTTTTTAGAAAAGATTTGCCCCGCTAAGCGGGGCTTTTTATCAGTACTTTCTTATTACTGCCTTTACAACACCCTGAATTTCAACATTTTTAGCCTTAATTGGTTTTAAATTTCTATTTTGTGGCACAAGCTCAATGTAGCCACGGCGCTTAAAAAATTTTTTTAAAACCGTTTCGTTAGTGTCCTGAAGGTAAGCAACCACATTATCGCCATTCGCAACTGGAACATCTTTCTCACAAATAACATAATCGCCGTCAAAAATACCCTCATCAATCATTGAATCACCTACAACCCGCAAGGCAAAAAGTTTGCCGCCTTTACGAGCAACTAGTTTTTTGGGGATCACAATATGTTCTTTATACTCATAAACTTCCAAAGGTGCACCGGCCGAAACTGAACCAACTAGAGGAATGCGCAATGCCTCATCTAAACTAAGATCATACGGCACAACCGAACGCGGAGAACTCAAGGCAGCAAGATAACCAGCCTCTTTCAGTTGTTTAATATAGGCATGAATGGTTGATGATGAACTTAAACCTAATGCCTTGCCTATTTCGCGATACGATGGCGAATAACCTTTACTCTTAATATAGTGTTTTAGAAAATCTAACACTTTTTTTTGTTTAGGAGTCATGTTAGAAATTCTTAACGAGTTAATACTATCTATAATATATCGAACAAAAATCGAAAGTCAATAGAGATAATAAAATTCCAAGCTAGTTGACAAGAAGCTTTCTCTCTTTATAATCTATTTTAAACCACTCTTACATTCAAAGGAGGAATAATATTATGTAATATATATTATGTAACTCACTGTACAGAACTCACCAAATCTTTCCAAACACAGGAGGTCGAGATGAAAAAATTGCTTAGCGTGTTAATTTTTTTGAGTTTAGTTTTTGTATTCTCTAGCCAAGGTTTGGCTCAATTAAACCCGGTAAAACTTTACAACCAAGTTTTTGCTAACGAATGTGGTTCAATTTGGCTTTTACTAAATGGACCAGATTTTACATATTGCAATATCGATAATCACTTAAGGTTGGGTGCATCCGTAATGCAACTTGCTAAAGGAACGCCGCTTTTAAACGTTGAATATCAACTGGAAAACTTTGGAGCAATCGGAACCTTTTCAATGACAGTTGAACATAAAATATTTGACTGGCTGATTCTACCCTATACACATTATGCATATTGGTTTAAAGCCAAACTTCGGCGAACTTACGCAAAGCAGTTTAGGCTTTTTCCACGATTTTGATTTAAAACTTGCCGATAAAACTTTATCTATTGGACTACTTGCTGTCACTAACCTTAAGTTTTCGGACTATATGTTTTTTTACCCAATTACGCTTAAGATTATAACAAAATAGCCCTCGAGATAATCGAGGGCTTTCTCTATTTAGCTTTTGAAACTTTTGATTCCACTATTATTATGATGCCAATCAACTAAGGCTATACTTTTGGATACTTTAATTTCAATTGCCAATCTTTCCAAAACAACAATAACAATCCGCCGGCTTTACCAATTAATATGAGTTTTAAAAAAAGCTAAATATTCTTATACTTCAAAATTGTTTAACCCAATCCTTTTTTTATTTGACTTTGTAGTTAAAATTAGCTATGATATTTTCCCTGAATGTTGCGATCAAGGTAAAAACACTTTGTTAACTCGGCTCAAGCAGCTTCAAAGAATCTTAATCTTTGGGTGTTACGAGGACAAAAGAAACATTTTGTGACTTCTTGCTAGCAAGCCCAAAAAGTTCTTTTTTAGTCCCGCGGTGTTATGAATTTAAGTAAACCATTTGGCGAGACCTTGTCAACAATCCGCGAAACTCTTAGGCCAGAATGTTGTGAATTTTCATAAAACTCCTGTTGAAGTAATATCAACAACTTCTGGTCCTTTTTTGTTTATCTTATTTTTAAAGGTCGAACCTCCAAAAAAAATTAACTTTCAAGGTGTTGGGATTTATAAATTTTATATAAAGATGAGATTACTGCTGCACTTCCTGTAAATAATAGAAAAGTCCTCTCGTCCATTAAAGCAGCATCTGTCAAAGAATAACCATAAATCCATAAGAGAAAAAAAATGGCAGCATAAGAAAATAATTTTAGGTTGGCTTCTGTGGTCTTTTGATACAAGTAATATGCCCGGCGCAAAATTTCAATTAGTAAAACCAAAAATACAAAACCGCCCACAATACCTAGTTCTGCTAGCATGTTTAAATATAAATTGTGTGCCGAAGCACCTGCTTTAATAGTACTAATATGCTCGCTCAAAATCACCGGAAAATTACTGATACCAACGCCATAAATCGGATGTCTCTTTATTGAATCCAAAGTTTTTTTCCAAATATAAATGCGCCCTTTGTTTGAAGTTTCTTCAAAAGATACCAAAGAACTTATTCTTTCGCTTAAAACTTCTTTTTTAAAACCATCATCAAAACTCAAGAATTGAGGAATACTGTAAATAATAAATAAACCGGCAAAAGTGGCAAAAAAAATTAAAAAAAAGTAAACATTAAATTTTTCCAGAATAATTTTCTTTTCTCGCCACGATTGCCAAATTAAAAAACCTAATGGAAAAATAATCGCCGCCCATATGCCCCGTGTACCTGAAAGCACAATCATAAACAACCACAAAAATAAACAAAACATAGTTTTATGACTGAATAATTTTTTATTTATTGAAAAATAGTAAAGAAAGAATGGTAACAACATCAAAAGATACATAGGGAAAGTATGTGAATCCGGAAAAACAGAAAACAGACGAAGCCGCGGTGTCGAATTTGAAGGATAGCTATACCAGGTATTACCCAAATTCATAACAATTCGGGACCAATTTTGCCCGTAAATATTGTAAGATACAGTCTCGCCCCAAAAATGCTGAAAAACATTAATTGGAATCGTAAAAGCTAGTATTTGTTGAAATAAACCAAAGCTTATAAGTATAAAACCAGATAAAACAAAAGATTTGGCTAATTTTTTTAAGAAATTTTTTTGCAGGCTTAAACAATAAAATCCAATTGGAAAAAGCAAGGCAATATTAAGTATATAAATTATCCGTTTAAAACCCTCTATAACATAAACGCCCGCAAAAAGAGACAAAACTGCCCAAAAAACAAAAATTACAAAACTAACCTCCAACAAATTATTCTTTAAAAAATTCCAATCAAATTTTCTATCAAGAAAACTTAAAAATTTTAAGTAGATCCTAGACTCAAAAAGCCATTTTATAAACAACAAAACCAGCATCACTCGCCATAAATTAAAATTATCAAAAGTAGTTGTCAAGGGCAAAGCCACAAAAAATGGAATTAGTCGCATAAAAAGCAGAAAATTAAAACTAAGGCTTTTTCTCAACAAGAAATAAATTAGCACCAAGGCCGCTATAAAAACTGCTTGTCTTGGCACAAAACCAAAAAATAGACAAACATATATTGCCAAATAAATTGTAGTTGCTCGATGAATTTCGTAACCAAAAATTTTACTTAGCATAAGAGAATAAAATTCTCAAAGTTTTTTGAGCTGTTGTTTTGAAATCATAAGTTTCTGCATTTCTATAGGCTTCATCACTCATTTTTTTAGCCAGCTTATCATCTGAAAGAATTCTTTTAAAAGCATCCCTAATCTCTTTAATCGAAGTATTATCTTTTATTAAAATAGCACCTTTTTTAAGAATATTAGCTAAAGAAGAACTTTTGGAGCTAATAACCGGAACGCCACACCTTTGGGCTTCAAGAGGCGGTAAACCGAAACCTTCATAATCGGAAAGATAAATAAATAGTTCGGCTGCGCGGTAAAGATATATCAAATCCTGCTCGTCGGCATAAATATGCCTTAAAAAAACAGAACGACCTAATTTTTTATTGAAACTTGCGCATAAATTATCAATATCAAGATAGGGATTAGTTAAATTTCGACCAATTATTAGAAATTGATAATCGGGAAACTTGTGAGCAATGTTATAAAAAGCTTTAATCATTTCTAAAGGCCGCCTCCTTTGAAAAATCTGCCCAAGAAATAAAATATATTTTTGACAGATATAGTATTTAGCTTTAATTTTATCTCTAGCTTGACTTTTATTTAAATAAACAGCATGGTCAAATTTTTTATCTAAACCCAATGGCGTAACCTCTATTTTTGCTGAAGGTATTTTATAAAAGAATCTAATTTCTTGTTTAGAAAAATCCGAAACAGTCAAAACTTTTAAAGCCCGTTTAGCTCCAAATCTCGAAAATATTTTATAAAAAATGCGATAACGAAACGGCACTGTTCCAGGAAAACGTTCATAAACTAAATCGTGAATAGTCAATATTGCTTTACCCCAAAAGGTTATCGGCACCATATAACAAGGAAACCAAAATAAATCCAATTTATCTTTAAAATAGTAATAAGGTAATAAAATGAGAAAATAAACCAAAAAGCTAGCTTTAAAAAAAGGCACTTTAGTCAATCTCAATATGAAAAGATTGCTACTCTGTAAAAAAGAATCATTAGGAATCTTTTTCTTAAAATATAAATAAAAAATCACCTGATCGTTTAAAGATGGCATTTGACTAAATTGCTCAAGAATATTTTGTAGATATCTTCCAACTCCGGTTCTATTTTCTTCTAAATTGTGGCAATCAATGCCAATTTTAATTTTTTTTGACAAATTCATTTTATTCTTGGGCTCGTCCGGCATATTCAAGAGTTTCAACATTAACAATAATTTTCTCGCCCTGTTCAATAAACAGCGGCGCTTTAATTTTTAAACCTGTTTCCAGGGTTATTTCTTTGGTAGTGTTTTTTTCACTATCACCTCGAATTCCTGGCGGCGCCTCTTTAACTTTTAAAACCATTTTAGACGGTAAATCAAGATTGATAATTTTATCATTAAAAACAATACCTTTATAAAGATAATTTGAAATCAAAAACCATTTTTGCTCACCTAATGCATTTTCTTTGAGAAAAAAGCGCTCCTGCGGTTTATCTTCATAAACAAAGCAGTATTGCCCTCGGTGATGGTAAATAAATTTAATACGGCGCGATTCAAGTTCAGCCTCAGGAAAACTATCACCTTGATGGAAAGTAGTTTTAATTACTTTTCCATTAACAAGATTTCGCATTTTAACTTGGCGCACTGGTCGGCGTTGAGCCATTTTCACATGTTGAGACTCAAGTATCTGCCATGGTTCGTTATTATAAATAATTTGGACGCCAGCTTTAAGTTCGTTAAAATTAAGCATAGTTGTCAAAATTTATATATGAACTTAGAAATTATATTGTATTAAAAATTCCTCAAGATTTCAAAAAATTGCCTACTATTAAAATTGCTTCTTCAAAAGAACTAACCCATTTTACCTCTTTATCTTTTTTCAACCAAGTAATCTGCCTTTTGCTATAATGATAATCAGCAAAGGCAATACTTTCAATAAGCTGATTTTCGGTTAACCGACCATCAAGATACTCAATTCCCAACTTATAAGGAATGGCGTTAAAACATAAAGCATCTTTGGGGTATTTTTTAAAAAGTCCTTTTATTTCCTCAATCAAACCTTTCTTCAACATAACCTCAGCTCGTTGTCTTAATTTTTTTTTCAAATCCTGTCTATTAATGGCTATAGCGATTTTTAAAGAATCATAAAGTTTTGGCCCAATACTTCTTACTCTTGAAAGCAGTAGGCCAGTAGATAAAACTATTTCTATGGCTCTAATAAGACGCACTTTATTATGCCGATCAATCAACTCAGCCGCTTCTTCATCAAGAGTTTTAAGCTGCTGATATAACTCTTCCGCGGATTGGCAATTCAATTTTTGACGCAAATTTTTATTAGGCGCGACTGCCGGCAGTTTCAAATTATCCGTAACTGTTTTAATATATAAACCAGTGCCTCCGACAATAATGGGTAATTTTTGGCGGCTTAAAATATCGTTAATTGTTTTTATTGCTAAAATTTTATAATCTGCCACTGTAAATACTTCACTTGGCTCAATAAATTGAAACAAGTGATGCTTAATCCCTTTCTTTTCTTTATCGCTAATAACATTCGTGCCAATAATTAAACCCTTATAAATTTGGCGTGAATCGGCATTAACAATCTCGCCGTCAAACTTTAAAGCTAATTCAATACTTAATTCAGTTTTACCTGAACCTGTTGGGCCAGTAATCACTACGATTTTAGGCAACTTTTCCTGCATATTTCAGTTGAAAAATAATTTTAATTTTTCTATGCTAAACTAAAAAGTTAGTAAAATTTAAACTAATTTTACCACTTTTTATGCTCAAAAACACTTATCCGGGCAAATTTATTGTTTTTGATGGTCTCGACGGCTCTGGCCAAAGCACCCAAGCTGCCAAAATCACTTCTTATTTAAATGAAACGCGCCAAAAACATAAATTTGGTCACTCGGGTGCACACTTAACTAAAGAACCGACATCAAATTTAATCGGCGGACTTATCCGCAGCCAATTATCACACGACTGGAAATCATCGCAACTATGCCTACAACTTTTATTTGCCGCTGACAGGGCATACCATTTGGAAAAAGAAATAATCCCACTTCTGGAAAAAGGCGTAATAGTTGTCTGCGACCGTTATTTCTTTTCCTCTCTTGCCTATGGTTCAGTTGATAACGGCACTATGGACTGGCTTCTTAAAATCAACGACAATTTTTTACTGCCTGATTTAACTTTTTTCATTAAAGTTTCGCCCAAAATCTGTATCACGCGTATTGCCAAGGAACGTTTTGGCTCAACTCTTTTTGAAAAAGAAGAAATCTTAACCCGTGTTTGGCAAAATTACGAAAAGCTCGCCAAAAATTTTAAAAACATCTACATTATTAACGGCGAGAGACCAATTACCAAAATCACCCAAGAAATAACCGAAATAATTAAACAAAAGTTCTCTTAAATACCATTTTTAATCTTGCAAAACTACACTAAATAGAGGATACAGATTCGCCTGATAAAAATTATGGCATTACCTATCACCACTATCTCTGGGTAATGTTTTAAAACAGGTAAAGTAATATGCTTTGAAGAATAAAACTATAGTTAGTTACTACCACGATTTTCGTTTTCACCTTGACTTCTCAATTTCACTGTTTATCATAAATAATAAAATTTCAAACCTGATAAGCCAATCTTAATTTTTTATGAATTTTTCCTTCAAGCAAACTTCAAAATACA
>JBBINA010000012.1:0-33768 GCA_037444125.1 bacterium | reverse complement strand
CTTTTGTAAAAACATCTGTTTTTGATTTAACTTGCGCGCTCATATATTTATTAAGATATTAAAAACTTATTAAGCTCATTATAATCGTATATAAAAAAATCAAGTACAAAATTGTGGATAACTTTAATTTATATTCCCGCTTCGCTTTCAAACCTTTCGCGGGCAATAAGATTAATGTCTTTGGTTTTAAGGATATTGTCTTTTCTTTTTTTAGTTGCATATTCAAGAGCAACTTTACTAGACGCCTCATCAATAAGATCAATGGCTTTATCGGGAAAAGCACGATTTGGGAAATATTTTATAGCCGTATCTATCGTAAACTCCAAAATTTTATCAGGAATAATGACTCCATGATGGTTTTCGTACTTCTTTTTTAAGCCATTTAATATTTTTAAAATCTCATTGGCGCCTGGTTCTTTTACGACCACTGACTGGAAACGACGCATAAAAGTTAAATCCTGTTGAATCTTGTTAAAATCTTCGAAAGTCGTTGCTCCTACTACCTGTAATTCGCCACGAGCTAAAGCTGGCTTTAAAATCTCAGCTGCAGCAATTCCACCTTCTGCTTCGCCCAGCTTCACCAAATTATGTATTTCATCAATAAACAAAATTATGGTTCTATTGGAGTTTACGATGGCATTTTTAATGGCATTTAACCTCTCTTCAAACTCGCCGCGGTATTTTGTGCCAGCCACCAGGGCGCCGATATTCAAATCATAAACTGTCTTATTATAAAGAATTGGGGGGACTTTCTTTTTAACAATTCGCGCGGCTAAACCTTCGGCTAAAGCTGTCTTGCCTACACCGGCTCTACCAACCAAAATTACATTATTTTTTGTACGACGCGACAAGATACGAATTATCTTTTCAATTTCCGAATCACGTCCTATTACAGGATCAAGCTGATTATTTAAAGCCAGCGCGTTGAGATTGCGCGCATACATCTCAAATAAGCCATAACCAGAACTTGACGATCCTTTAGTAAGCCAATTTTTAAGGGATTCGCGGTTAATATAAACAATAATACCCAAAGACAGTAAACTCAAAAACATTACCAAAATATTACCCATATTCTCAAAACTAAACATAATAGAAACAAAAATAATTGAGTATTTATTAATCATAATAACCAAAATTATTTTGTCAAGAAAATTTAGTTCTTAATTTTTATTAATTATGCCGCTAAATAAAATAAAATAACTTCCAACTACCAACTTAGTACTATTATATTTGAAGCTACTGTTTATCGCTTTAAATTTTTTCGCCTTGTATAACTGCTCTCTTCGAATCCATCAACCTTTTTCTAGCTGCGTGTATGTATTTGAAAAAATCCGAACCGATTTTATTAATGGGCTTGGCGAGCGGAATTTGCCCGAACCCTTCTTCCGCCTATACGCTTGAAAGCAGAAACGAAAAGTCTGTCCCATATTTCTTGTTGAAACCAAGATACTTCGGGAGACAATCTCAATTTTTTCGTTCCGCTTTTAGCGGAACTCCGAGTTCCGCCCAGTTTGGTGGAAAATTCTTTTCAAATTTCTAATTTCTTTGTTTTCCTTTTTCCAAAAAGATCCCAATAAATTCTGTATTCCTGATTAATCATATCCAACGCTAAAGTCCAAATAGTTCTAATTTCGTGATTTTGACAAAGATAATATCTGGAATTGCCCAATATCTTGATAACTTCAGAGAGGTCAAATTTTTCTTTTATAAGATTTATTTTTGTAGAGCTTCGTAATATCTAATAAAAGTATTGTGGTATGGAAATTTGATTAGAACTTGATCCTTTTTAGCAAGATCGGGATCGAGGTAATGGTTGCTATGTATCAGAATATTATCTTTTGATACCACTTTGTATTCACTAACATTATGCTCTAATACTACCATTTCTCCTTTTTTTTTATCAGCAATAAAAAAGTTTTTTGGGATACTGACTGGGGACTTTTTAAATACTTCTAGAACTTCTTTAACTGTAGAACGATTTTCCCCTATACACTCAAGAAAATCCATAAGAACAATTATCGCTGTAAGCAGAAATTATGCCCACAAATATTCCTTTTTCATTTATAACATCAATAGCATCATAAAAAAGAAATTTCCTACTGACATCTTCTTCACCCTCAATAAACATATCTGACGTGGCCAATAGTTTATATTTTCCAATTGCTTCCTGTCTGTAAACCTCCATCACTTTTTCCGTAACTGGCAACCAATCAAGATTTCTTCCTATAAAAACACCCTGCTTATTTTTAACTCCGAAAATCGTACATGCTAAAGGTTTTTTTATTCTTTTAGAAAACCGCACTAGTTCAGTGGCAAGATAAATCTGAAACACCTTTTCTTTATTAAAACCGCTACCCTCACTAATACCTATTAATTCTTCTATCCTTTCGGGATAATATTTCTGATAAATCTTTATTTGTTCGCCGATAATTTTTTGATTTACTTTCACTCCATCTAAATTCGTACCATTATTTTTCATAACCAACCCTTGTTGTTCCCTATCTCAAAAAAATGTACCTTTGAATGTTTTTATATTCATAGTTAGTTTTTGACTAATTCATCAAAAATCATACCAAGATCTTCGACAATTTTTGTAACTTTTTGCCGTTAAATTCAGTTTCAGTCTTAACTTCTTGATGTTATCTCCAATTGTATTTTTTACTATATCTCCAAACTTCAAGGTTTTAATAGCGTAAAATTAGAATTTATACTAGCAAAAAATTGAATTTTAGCAATAGAAGTAAGAAAAGCCCGCTTCAGGCCAAAATAAAGTTCGAGCCGACATTTTTTAGAAATTCACGGATTTGATAATTGTCGCCTTGCGACAATAGAATTTTGGCTTGTTTTGCCTCAAAAACCATTTCTCTCATCGGTTCGAGCCAATTATTTTCCATTTGTTCAAAATCTCTGATTTTCTGCTCAATTTCCAGTTTTTCGTTGACTAGTTTTTGTTTCTTAGCTTGGTATTCTTCAAGCGTCAAAGCTCCGCCCGCAATATACAGGTCTAACAATTTTTCAATTTTCTGCTCAACTTCTGCTTTCTGCTTTTGGAGATTTTGAACAAATAATTCGCTTTCTCTTTTGGCTTGCTCTCTTTCCTTGTCTAACTCGGCAAGCATATTTTCCGCCCAGTCATCTGGCAAAGAAACTTTTTGAATAAAATCTTTCATCTGTTCAACAAGGTTTTCTTCTCTTAAATACTTTTCATCGCATTTCTGCTTTTTCTTGGTGCATCGGTAGTAGTTATGCCCTTTTTGTTTTTCAGCGGTTATCATACAGCCGCAATTGCCGCAATGGATTAAACCGGAAAAAGCAAACTCATGTTTTCTTTTCCTCTTTTTCTTGCCTCGGTTATTCATTATTTGTTGAACAGAATCAAAAAGTTTCTTGGAAATAATTGGCTCGTGGCTTCCTTGATAAATCTCATTGTTAAACTTAAAAACTCCGTAGTAAAAATGATTTTTGAGCATTCGCTGGACACAGGAAACAGAAAGCGGTTTGTTGCGGTAGCTTTTTATTCCGCTGTCCGCCAAAAACTGCCTTATGGCTTTTAGGGTATAGTCGCCGGTGGCGTATAGCTCAAACGCTTTTTTGATAAATGGCGCCTTGTCCTTATCTAAGTCTATTTCTTTTGTTCGGTGATTATTAAGATAGCCAAGCGGCGCAAAGCCGGGCCAAATTCCTTTTCGCAGTTTTTGGCGGTGGCCCCGCTTGATGTTCTCGCTTAAATTATCCACATAGTATTTGCTTTGTCCAAAAGCAATAGAAAGCATAAATTTGCCTTGCGGCGTATTTTCAAACCAGAAAGTTGGGAATTTCAAATCTTTGATTTTTCCTGTGTCCAACAAATAGATTATTTTTCCGCCATCAATAGAATTGCGGGCAAGGCGATCTGGGTGCCAAGCCAAAATTCCGCTGGCTTCGCCAGCGCAAATCCCGTCAAGCATTTTTCCGAAAAATTTTTCGGCCAGGTTCTTTGGCGGTTTGCGCCTCGCAAAGCGAGGCGACGATTTCAAGTTTTTCTTTGGCGGCAAATTCTTTTAGCTCAGCAAGCTGAGCTTCAATAGATAAAACTTGTTTTTCTTCACTATCCGTAGATTTTCTGCAATAGATAAAATATTTCATAATTTCAAATTTAATTTAGAAAAGCCCGCTTCTGGCGTTCCGCCTTCGGCGGAACAAAGACAAAAAATTCAATTTTGCGCCTAAAATTGGGTGGCAGCCCTCGCAGAGAGCGAGCCAACAACATCTTTTTCCAACTGGCGGAGAGGGTGGGACTCGAACCCACACGCCCTTGCGAGCACTGGTTTTCAAGACCAGCTCCTTACCATTCGGAACACCTCTCCAACCTCTATTTATTTTACAAAAATACTTGCCACAATACAATTATAGATTTCAATTATCTCTGCTATACACTTTTTTTCAAAAACAAGCCGAATGGCTGCCTTTCGCCATTTTTCAAGTGGTTCGTTTGATAATAAGGTAAGAGCAATTTCTTTTGAATAACCGCTCTCAAGTAATATATTAAAAGCATTAACAGCCTGTACAAGTATAGATTTATGCTCCTTAACCATTACCTTTCCCAGACTCTATTAAATAAATCTCGGAAACTCTCTTTTTCTGGCGAGGGTAAATTCTCAATAAAATTAATGGCCCGGCTGTAAATTTGTTCAAAAAAATCGTAACTTACACCCTGTTTTTCTTTCTTTAAAAGTTTATATAAAATACCGTCAACCGCTATCCTGTCTCCCCTCAGATAAGCTAATATCTCATCTTTATATGTATTTTCATACATTAAATTACGAATCCTCCTTAAATAACGAGCGTGCGCTTGTTCTCTAATATTAATGCTTGTTGCCCTCTCAAGTTCTTCTATCGAGTTCATCGAAAACATCTAAATCATTTGTTTCTTCTGTTTTTCTTAAGAAAAACACGTTAATAATATGCCTCTCTTCGTGTTTAAAAACTTCTTTGGAATATTTCGAATCATAGCCAGCTTCGAATTCTCCGCTGTAATTAAGCCAGCTAGTTTTGGGAAAAACACAACTAGCTAGTCTAATACCAGCAATACCTCTACTTTCTTTTATTTTTTCCTCATATTCCTCAGAGGAAAGTAATTTTAAGGTATGTGGGTTGTCAACTCTAATTAAAGTAAAATCGCGAATATCATAACAACGAAAGTGAATACTTAGAATACTTATCGGTCCAAAAATCACTTCAATTTTTCCTACAGGATCAGCACCAAAAAATGCCCTAAAAAGCTCGCGCTCGCCTAAATTTTGCTGTTGTATTTCTTTAATAGCGGCGTGTTTTTATGTATATATTTCAATAGCCTGAAGAAATATTTTTTTAATTCTTTAGGTAAAAATGAATAATTTATAATGTTATCACATATTGCGCAAGTTGCTCTTTTGACGCATCTGGGAATAATCTAATCGTTATTTCTAGTACATTTTCGCCAATCGCAAGACATTCTTTATATAGAGCAAGTTTATTTTTAACTTTTCGCGCCGCTCTTCTTTGGGCAATTGACTAATTTTTTTCAGTTCCTTTTTGGGTACAAATCGCTCTTCAATTGGTTCGCTCGGTTCAATCGATTTTTCTCCTATTTCACCCATAACGCCGGGAGTTAGGTTATTTATCTACAACCGCCTTTATGCGCCGAATGCCTTGTCCTATACCCTCTTCCTTTATAATTCTGAAGCGTTTAAGCTCGCTAGTTTTTTTGACATGAGGACCATTACAGATTTCTTTTGAATAGTCGCCTATTGAGTAAACTTTAACTTCAGATGGATATTTTTCCCTAAAAAAACTCAATGCACCAAACGACAAAGCTTTTTCTAAAGGCATCTTGACAAAAGTTACATCAAAATCATAACGGATTTTGTCATTGACTATTTTTTCTATTTTCTCAATCTCTTCTTTAGTCAATGGCCTTTCAAAATTAAAATCAAAACGCAATCTTTTTTCATTAATGTCAGAACCCATTTGCCGTACAGTATTACCTAAAACATCGCGCAAAGCCTGATGCAAAAGGTGGGTGGCTGTATGTAATTTTACCTCGTAATATGTCGGCTCTGCCCTTATGCCGCCAATCTTATGTTCCTTTACCAAACGTGATTTGTCTTGATGTTCTTTAAATAATCGGTCAAACTCAGTATTATCAAAGATTTTATTATGCTCCCGGCAAAGGTCGACGATAATATCTCGCGGAAAGCCAAAGCTCTGATAAAGATTAAAAAGCTCTTTAGTATCTAGATAATTAGTTTTTGACTTTTGACTGATTTTCCCAAATATCTTTAACCCCTGCTGTAAGGCTCTTTGAAACTTATCATGTTCCTTATAAAAAATTTCAGCAATTGCGGCAGTTGACCAAAGATCAGTATAGAAGTCTTTATAAATCCCTATTACCCTATCAATAATAGAAGGTATTATTTCTATGCTCAAATTTAATTTTCTCAGGTGTAAAAAAATCCGCCGCAAAATCCGCCGCAAAATATATCCTTGACGCAAATTTGACGGAGACAACCCTTCGCTTATCAAAAAAGTTGCACCTCGAAAATGATCAGCAATAATCCGCTCCCTTCTAATCATATTATTATTAATTTCATAGGCGCCTGAACCACGAAAACCTTCTATAATTGGTTGAAAAATATCAGTTTCAAATATACTCGTACAACGATTAGCTACGGCCAAAATCCTTTCTAAACCCATTCCAGTGTCAACACCCCTAAAAGTCAGTTTTTCGTAAACGCCTTCTTTGTTCTTAAAATATTCGTTAAAAACCAAATTCCACACCTCAAGGCCATCAACATAAAATTCAACAGTTGGTCCGCAAGGTCCTTCAAGCCCCGTCGGTCCCCAAAAATTATCTTCAGAACCACGCTTGACAATACGACCGGGAGGCAAATCTAATGTCTGTACAACTTCTAATGATTCGCTATCGCAACTAATATCGCTATCGCCGCCAAAAACCGTTACATTTAACCTATCTTTACTAATACCCAGTTCCTCTGTCAAAAATTTATAAGCCCAATTTATGGTTTCTTTTTTAAAATAATCGCCAAAAGAAAAGTTACCTAACATCTCAAAAAAACTCAAATGACTCGTATCACCAATATCTTCAAGATCGGATAAACGGAAACATTTTTGAATTGTGGCTATTCTTTTTTTACCAAAGTCTTTAAGTGGATCTTTAAAGCCAAGATAATAATCCTTAAACTGCTGCATACCAGCAGTGGTCAACAAAACAGTTGGGTCACCAGTTTCAGTTAAAGAAGATCCTTGAGCAATAATATGATCGTTGTTTTTAAAAAAATTGAGAAACTTGAGACGAAGCTCATTTGAACTAATCATATCGATTAGTCTAATACAACTTAATACTAAAATCAAGAACTGAATTTATCCTCTCCCTCCGAATCAAGCTATTTTACAAATCAACTTGGCAATAAATTCACTTCAACATCTCGAAAACTTTATCCTGATAGCGGGCATCAAGATACACAACTTTTTCTAAATAATGAGCATCGTTATTTAATTTATTGATTATAAATATTTTAAGATTCAAAAGACTATTAATCAAATTTTCTTTTTCTACAAGAAAATAAGCCTCGTAATTGCCCAAATAAATCTTATAATCCTCAATAACTGTAAATTCCACAATCCTAGCTTTCAAACCTAAATTATCAAAAAAATGTTTTATTTCTATTAAATCCTTAGCTATATCAGACCGTATTTTTTGTCTTATTCTGTATGGCTGTCCACTAAAACCTTGTAAAATCAAAATAGGTAAACTTCTTTCCAAGCTCTCATCACCTTTTTTAAAAAGATAACCTTCTTTATCAAAAAAATAACACTCTTTATTATAACAATACAGGCCAACCTCTTGCCTGATCTCGATCTTTAAAATCAATTCAATATTATTGAATTCCAATCTTGCAAATTGAAATTTAGCTTCGCTAATAGATGGATATTTAGCCAGTAACTTTTCTCTAAGCTGATTTTGCACTAAAAACCAAAATAAAAAAATATTCTTACCTGTGACTTCACTAATAATAGATTTGCGAAAACTCTCCTCAACAACCTCATCTTCGCTCTTAATATTAATTTTTTTAATTAAAAAATAGTCGCGCGTCAAACCAAAGCCAACTATTACCAATAATGCTAAAAAATATATGAAAACGCGCGCTTTGAAAATTAATTCGCTTAAATATCTTTTTCTCTTTAATTTTGGTCGATAGAGAGGCACTATTTTTTCTCAGTAAGGACAACAGAAACGATTTTTTCTTTTCCTTTAGAAAGCACCTTAAGTTTTATAGTATCACCCGGACTAAAATTGGATAAAATTTTAATTAAAGAGTTATCAGGCGTTATTTTCTGATTATTTAATTCTAAAATAATATCATTTTCTTGTATACCCGCCTTATCTGCCGGACTGCCAGGAATAACCGCCAAATCGCCAACATTCTCTCCTCTTATGACTAAAGCTCCATAATCAACTGTCAAATTATTCTTCTCGGCAATATATTTATTAATTAAAACATATCTTATGCCCAGAAACGGAAAAGTAATTTTACCCTTTGTTTTAACTTCTGTAATCATCTTTTTAGCCTTATTGATAGGAATAGCAAAACCTAGATTTTGCGCACCCTGAACAATAGCTGTATTAATACCAATAACCTCTCCTCGCATATTAATCAATGGACCTCCAGAATTGCCCCGATTAATAGCTGCGTCAGTTTGAATTAATTCATCCAGTTGCTCTGCTCCTGAAAGAGAACCAAATGCAGTAATATTTCTTTGCAACCCCGAGACAACTCCAAAAGAAACAGTGTTTCTAAACTCACCTAAGGCATTGCCAATGGCAATAACGAACTGGCCTACCTTCACCTGGTCTGAATCTCCTAATTCCAATGGCTTTAAACCTTGCTTATCTATTTTTAACAAAGCAAGGTCTAAAATAGGATGACGAGCTAAAACCTTCGCCTGAATCTTGTCACCGGCATTAGTCAAAACTGTATATTCAGCCTTCTCGTCTTCTACGACATGCCGGTTAGTCAAAATCAATCCGTCGGCTGAAACAATAAAACCTGTTCCAGCCCCAACTTCCTGTTTTTTAGTACCCTGTTGTCTTTGTTGAGGAATGCTAAAATCAAAGTCATCGCCAAAAAATTGCTTAAAGAAAGGGTCATTTTCAAAAGGATTAATAAAATATTGTTCAATTACAGGTAAATCTTTAGTAATAATCACTGAAACAACAGAATCCTTATATAACTCGCTAATCTGAACTACCCTTTCTTCCAAATCATTGTATAGCTGTTGCTCGTTTTTAATTCTAGTTTGACTTGACTCCGTCCTTGGTTGTTCAAGTTCTATAACATTTTTTTTCTCTGGCTCAATCAAACCCTTCTTTTCGAAAAAGTTCTGTAAATCCCTTAAGGAAAAAGCCGATAATGAAGTAAACGAAATACCCAAAAAAATAATTACTAATATCAAGAATTTCTTTTTTTTGAAATTTTGATTTGTATTTTTTTTGAACATAAGAGATTAATTAAAACTTAACTTTATAATATATGCAATACAATTTTAACTCCCCTCTGTTCAGTTGTAAATATTATTATTATTATTACAATTTATATTCCTCATTTCTTTGGGGAATTACGCAATTAATGCCAAGCTTATCCATTAGCAAACGAGCAAAAACTTTAGCATGTTCATATTCTGATTGCGCTATAAAAACTTTTTTAGGAATCCTCGAAAATTTTGTAAACCAATGCAATAATTCGGCTTGATCGGGATGCCCAGAATAACCATCAAGAATCTTTACCTTTGCCTTAACTTCCACTTCTTTACCTAAAATCGTTACTTTTTTAACCCCATCAACAAAAGCTCTACCTAAAGTACCATATGCCTGCCATCCAATGATGAGTAAAGTTGAGTTAGGATCTGGCAAATAACGAATCTCATGATATAAAATTCGACCGCCGTTAGACATACCAGAACCAGCAATAATTATTTTAGGGGTAGGCACATTATTTATTTCCATTGATTCTGTACGAGTTCTAGATACAGTTAGGCCCGGAAAATGAAAAATTTCATCACCTTTTTCAATAAGCTCACGAACCCGACTATTAAAATAGTGAGCAAAATTTCTATAAATTTTAGTTATTTCAATAGCTAAAGGAGAATCAAAAAAAATAGGAATATATGGAATTTTATGATTTTCTACCAGATAATTAAGATCGTATAACAATTCCTGAGCTCTATCCAAAGCAAAAGAAGGAATCAAAAGTGCACCTTTACGAGTGACAATTTCTTCAATTTCATCTTCAAGTAAATCTCGTTTATGCGCCTTAGTTTTGTGCTTAAAAGCTCCATAAACAGCTTCCGTGATAACATAATTGACGTCTTCCGGATCTTTCGGGCCGCCATGAAGCGAAGAATGCATATTACCAAGGTCGCCCGTAACCAATACCTTTTTACCTTCAGTCGAAAAAGTAACAAAACAAGAACCTAAAATATGGCCACTATCACTTAAAGTAAAATAAAAATTGTCGTCAATTTTATTAACCTGGTCATAAGGCACAACTACAGTTAACTTCAAAAGATTATCAATATCAGAGAAATCACATAAACGTCTGTCATTACATTCTTCAGAAACTTTAATAAAATCCTCTAAAATAGAACGCAATAAAAACTTGGTTGGCTCAGTGCAAAAAATCTTTCCTCTGAAACCTTCACGATAAAGACGTGGCAAAAGTCCAATATGGTCAAGGTGACCATGCGTAATAATCACAAAATCAATGTCTTTAGGCTGAAATCTAAAACGCTCATCATTCCTGACATTAGGAGCATTGCCTTCCTGATATAAACCGCAATCAACTAAAAATTTTATTTTTTTTGTCTGAAAATAAAAAAGCGATCCAGTTACTTCCGAAGCTCCTCCATAAAAAATTACTTTCATAATTCCGGGCAAAATAAATAAATTATTTACTTAAATTAGAAAAAACCTTGCTTCCAAAATTTTTATTTTCTAGTATATATTAATTCTAAATATTCTGTTTAAGTTTTCAACAGCCTTTTAATTCGAAAATTTCTATGTTAAAAAAACTTAATCTTAATATTTTTTGGCAGGAAGTTATTTTTTTTCTAGCTGGCTATGTTTTTGTTTATTGGGGATACAAACAATTACAAAAAATTCCACCGTCCGTACAAGAAATCTATTTTTCGGGCAAAGTAGTTTTTGGTCCACAGAATTCAATTTTTAATAACCAAGCCTTAATATTTATCATTTACTTCGCCCTCGGAACAATTGCTATTTATTTCATTTTAAAACGGTTTAAAAATCCACGCCATATTCTCAATTTTTTATATTACATCGCTCTTGCCGGAGGCTTGAGTTTATTTCTAGGAGTTATATTTAAACCGACTCCCACAGCTCAAGTATGGTCTATGTTCTTAACTCTTGTTATTATATTAATCCGAATAAGATATCCCCTAATATTAGTACAAAACTTAGTTTTCCTAGCGACCATCGCCGGCATCTCGATCTTTTTCGCCAAGCAAATTCAAATGAAACACCTTATCTTAATATTAATAATATTGGCTATTTATGACTTTATAGCTGTTTATTTGACTAAACATATGGTCTTTATGGCTGAAAAAATAGCTAAATATGGCATTGGACTTTTTTTAATACTACCAAAGAGCTTGAAAGATTATTTATCTATTGTTCAAGGCGAAAATTTGCGCACCGAAGATAAAAGATATGTGCTTCTAGGCGGAGGAGACATTGCTTTTCCGTTAATTTTAGTGGCTAATATCGCTTCTGAATCATTAGCTAAATCCTTAATTGTGTTTATTTCCGCGTTTATTGGACTTTTAATATCGCATCTTATCTTCGCTTTCACTCAAAAACCTGTCCCAGCCTTACCAAGCATAGTATTTCTCTCTCTTGCCGGATATCTACTAACAAAATATTTCTTTTAAGGCTAAATTAGTTTCAATTGTTTAAAATTAATTTGCTAATTTGATTTTTTTCTCTCTTTACTTTTTTAAATTAAGTCCTATAATAAAAACCTCTTAATTTTTAAATAATCCGAATGCCTAATATAACTATTTATTCAACTCCCACTTGTCCTTATTGCAAAATGGCTATGCAATTTTTACAAGAAAATAATATTCCTTTTCAGGAAAAAGATGTTTCCAAAGACACTAATGCCTTAGAAGAAATGGTAAAAAAAAGCGGTCAAATGGGTGTGCCTGTTATCGAGGTCGACGATCAAATCATAATCGGCTATTCGGAAAATGAATTAAGAAAAGCATTGGGAATATAATTAAGTTTTATCTTTAAAGTATTTTATGACCCAAGATTCAAAAAATGTCTTATTCATCTCGCTCTCTATAATTATAGCCGGAATCATCATTGCCGGGGCTGTTTTAATGTCAAGAAATAATAACATCTTACCACCGCCACCCCCTTCAGCAAATGATCAAAACGACAATCCTGCACCAATAGTTAGAAAAGATGTTTCCGAAGATGACGATCCGGTTATTGGCGACAAAAATGCACCAATTACTGTAATAGAATTCTCTGACTTTGAATGCCCTTTTTGCAAAAAATTCTTTGACGAATCTTTATCGAAAATCGAAGAAAATTATATCAAGAAAGGTTATGTAAGGTTAGTTTACAGAGATTTTCCCCTAACAAATATTCACCCTAATGCCCAAAAAGCGGCTGAAGCAGCTCAGTGTGCCAATGATCAAAACAAATGGAAAACAATGCACGATATAATCTTTAAAAATCAAGCAGGCGGACTTTCAGTTGAAAACTTTAAGAAATGGGCAAAAGAACTAAAACTAGATACCAAAAAATTCGATGAATGTCTTGATTCGGGTAAATATAAAGACGAGGTGTCAAAAGATTTAAACGATGGCATTTCTTACGGCGTACAGGGTACACCATCGTTTTTCATTAACGGCGAGCTACTCGTAGGTGCCCAACCTTATCAAGTATTTCAAAGCAAATTTGACGCGATTTTAAAAGAAAAAGGGATAATAAAATAAAAAACTTTAGAAAGTGAAGAAACTATTTCCAATTCGTACTTTTTTGTATTATTAATCTTAACCTAAATTTGTCAAATAAAACTGATAAATCCATTTACAAATTCAAGGTCAACGCTATATAATTAAATATAAGTACTCTTGAGAAGGAGTGAGATAAATGGAGGTTAAATCGACAACCGGAAATCAACCAAAACAACCACCTCAACCTTTCTGTAAGCTACACGTAAATTCGGTAATAGTTCCAAAACCAGGTAAAGAAATAATTTGTGGTTTATTGGGAGTATTCGGATTTGTTGGCGCTATAATGCAACTGTTAGGTTTTATATTGCTTATTGGAAGAGCTAATATTGAACATCAAGTGTTAATGTTTTTAATATTTGGTGGGTGGGGGTTAATATTTTTCTTAAGAATAATAGAGAATACAGCTGGTCATTATATTCTAGAATGTGCTGCCTGTAAAAAAGCAGAAGAAAAAATGAAAGCAATTGAAGCTTACGCAAAATCACACGGTTTACTTAAGAACGACCAGAATGAAAAAACTAATTCTACTAAAAACACTCAAGAAGTAGCCGTAAATACAAACAAGTTATATATAAACATAACCTGGGTAAACGACAAGGCGATAATTAAACTAGATGGAGTAAAAAAGATTCTACGGGTTGAGAGCCTTAGGGAGACACTCAAAAATCTAAAAACAGAAGGAAAAATTCAAAATTCGCTTTCGCTACCAAAAAGGAAGAAAGCTTTTCAAAATTGGATTTTGGTACAAAAACCTGATCTAAAAGAACTTATTATCAAACGAGCAATAGAGATAGAACAAAAAATATCGGAAGAAAAAAGCGATAAACCCAGATTAACCGAAATACGAGATTCAGAAGATAATACTATAAACAATATTATCTCAGAATTAAGTTATACAATTCCGCTCCAAACCTTCTAACAAATAATCAAGGACGCCTAATGCAAGGCGTCCACTTTTAATACTTTAATTTTTTTTCCCGATCCTAGGAACGATAAGCAAATTGTCCATATTTTGTATCCTCAATATGCCAACCTTGTTTTAATAATTTTAGTCTAATTTTATCTGCTTTTTCATAATTACCGGCAAAACGAAGCTTTTCGCGTTGGCTAAGTATCTTTTCAATTTCAACGGGCAAGGAATAAATTGTTTCTTGTTTCGTAAAAAGTCCAAAAACTTTATCTGTCTTGAGAATTGTTCCTTTGATTAATTTTGCCTCATTAAAATTTAGTAAACCCGCGGTTAATTTTTTTTCGATTTCAGTTATAAAATCAAAAAGGCCTGCCAAAGCCTTTGGGGTATTTAAGTCATCGTCAATTGATTTTTGAAAAATATTTTTGTAGGAACTAACTGCTGTTTTTATGCCTAAATCAATTTGTTTCTCAGCCTTACTTTTGGTAAACGACCCAATAAAGGAAAGTTTTTTCATAAAACGATATAAGTTTTGAAGGGAATTTTGTGCAGCTTTTAGAGCCTCAAAAGTGAAATTAATTTTTTGGCGGTAGTGTGCTTGAAGATATAAAAGCCTTAAAGACAAAGGTTCAAAACCTTTCTTTATAATATCATCGAGAGTTAAGAAATTTTTAAGGGATTTGGACATTTTTTCTTCGTTGACAACAACAAATTCAGAGTGCATCCAATAGCGAGCCGGATTAACACCAAAAGCAGATTCTGCTTGAGCAATTTCATTTTGATGATGTACAGAAATATGGTCAACGCCACCAGTATGAATATCAAAAGGTAAGCCTAAATATTTTTTATCCATAGCTAAGCACTCAGTATGCCAACCTGGGAAACCGATTCCCCAAGGACTTTGCCATTCCTGCTGACGTTTTTCTTGAGGTTTAGAAAAGCGCCATAAAGCGAAATCAAATTGATTTTTCTTGAAAGAAGACTTTTCTAACCGTGAAACGCCTTCTTTGGTAAGATCAATACCGCCAAAGCTACCATAAATTTTTAACTTTGATGTATCAAAATACACTCCCTCATCCGTCAAATAAGTATAACCTTTTTTCTCTAAAATCTGGATAATTTTTATTTGCTCTGAAATGTGCTGCGAGGCAAAGGGCATATAAGTTGGTTTTTTAATCTGCAAGAGATTTAAATAACGCAAAAAAACTTTGGTATAAAAATCAATAATTTCTTTAACAGTCTTTCTTTGAATCCTAGCGCTGTTTTCAATTTTATCCTGACTTATATTACCATCTTCAACCAATAAATGACCAACATCAGTAATATTAATAACCTGGATTACTTTGTAATTATGATACTCAAAAAGCCTTCTTAAGACATCAGAAAAAACATAAGCCCTCATATTGCCAATATGAGGAAAATCATAAACTGTAGGTCCACAGGAATAAATTCTAACTTGCCCTCTTACTAATGGTTTAAATTTTTCTTTGGTTAAAGTTAAGGTGTTATATAAGTAAACCATAAAACTTGCAAACTTAATTTACCTTATTATAATAAAATACTTAATCATTAAATTAAAGTATGAATAATCTTTCAAGCTCAAAAAGAGGCATTTATATTACCTTGGGTGCATTAATAGTTTTGTTAATTATTTTGGTCGTTCTTTTAAATCCAAAATCAAGCAACAACTTACAGCAACCAAACCAAGAACAAAATCAAACTCAAACCAATAATACTCCCTGCACGCAAGAGGTAAAAATATGTCCGGACGGAACAACTATAACACGAACTGGTCCAAATTGTGAATTTGCGCCTTGCCCCGAAAAAAGTGTTAACACAACAGAAATAAGCAATAAACCAATCGTAAATATAGATGAAAATGGTTTTACTCCCCGCGAATTAAAAATAAAAGCCGGGACTGAAGTGACATTCAAAAACACTGGCTCGCAGAATCATAGACCAGCTTCTGATCCCCATCCCACACATACAATTTTGCCGGAATTTGATTCTAAAAAAGAACTTAAAAGCGGCGAAACTTATATATTCAAATTTGATAAAACGGGTATTTGGCCCTGTCACGATCATCTAAATCCATCAGCACGGTGCACAATAATCGTAGAATAATGGTATTTCTATATTTTATGGTAACTACAAAACAAAAAAAACGAGTATAAAAACAAATACAATAACCTATACAATCACATCTTTTTTTTAGCTGCCGCTTTATTTGGTTATAATAAATTTGTAGCTAATCAACTAGCAATACAAAGTTAAAAGCCAATTGTAACTTGCGGAATACCTGTGCCTAGTAAAGTGGGCGCCTGTTACGACAATAATGTATGTTTACGAAATTAGGAATGTCGACAAAATAGTCAAACCCTACACCACCGAATGGCTAGGTGTTCAATGCGCCGAAGGTAATAACTGGGCCATTTATACGCTATCTTCTTTATTTTTCAAAAACTTTTACTCCAAAAATAAGAATAATAACCGCAGATGGAAAAAGCACAACAAAAACATGTCGCAAAGCCATTGTTGCGTCCCCTAATCGTGGCCTTTTAGTTGTCGTTATAATCCACTTTCTTGTTTAAATCAATTCAGAAGAACCGGTCGATATTCAGCCACAATTATTGCTTCAAATAAATATAATCCTTCAGAAAAAATTTCTAGCACTGGCGTAATAGACGTGGTAGATGATATATAAACTATGTATACCTATCTGCCACAAAAGAAGCCCCAAAGGACTGCGGTTTGATGTAAGCCTTAAAACCATTAGTCTCTATCATCGAGACTATTTCTCGAACTATATCCTTGGTTTGGCCTCTAAAACCAATATCTACATGAATTTCAATACGCAAATTGGGTGTTTTTATACGAGCAATCTCGTAATTTAAGGCGCCCAAAAAATCTTTAGCTAAATTAATAGAATAGAAAGCTTCGTTAAAAATCCTCTGTTTCATCGGTAAATCATTTAAATCGATTAATTTGGTCCAAAAATATCTACCACCGCGACCACAACGATGAAGCATAATAATGCTTACATAAACTGAACTGCTGGCATATTTTTTTGAATCAGTTCCAATAATTAAAGTATATTTATGATCTGGCAACTCCTGAATGTAACTAACAACCTCGTCTACAAGCTGATTAATTGAAAGACGTCCCAAACTTGGGCTGAAAAATATAGTCTCATTATTTTTTACTGACATTAAATATATAAGGTATAAAGATTATAAAACCAATGAGAAGCGACATTAGAGAAAACACTAAAACAAAGGCGGCGCTTTTTTGCTTAATTTTTCTAACCTGATCCGGATATTGAAAATCAAATAATTGAACAACTCGTTCAACGATTGTATTCAAAATTTCAGCCAAAACCACAAAAAATATAACAATAATAATAATAAGTCGTTCGTACCTTTCAAGGGGCAAAAAAAATGAACCAATAAGCACAAAAATCGCAATCAATAACTCTATTCTAATAGTGTTCTCTTCCTGAATAATTAACCTCAATCCCTTGAAGGCATCAAAAAAACTTCTTCTCAAACGAACTAAATCAATATACATAATTTTAGATTAAAAATCAACTAACTGCCTTAAAAACAACTGAAAATTCCGAACCCATACCTTTAATACTTTGAAAATATATTTTCCCTCCCATAAGCTCCACTAAATTCTTGCTAATCCACAGACCCAAACCGGTTCCAGATATATTACGCGTCGCTTCATCGCGAATTCTAAAAAATTTAGTAAAGAGAAATGCTTGGCCTTCAGGATCAATCCCAACTCCTGTATCCTTCACTTTAAACCAAATTTCCTTCTTAGCGCTATGATATTCTAAAATAAGATCAACTTTTCCTTTCAGAGTATATTTAATAGCATTAGAAACTAAGTTTGTTAAAACTTCTCTCAACTTATCTTTATCAACAAGAATTGACGGATATTTATCTGATTGAGTTACAAAATTAATTTCCAAGTTCTTATAAAGAGCTTTGGCTTTATTAGCCTCATATATCGCTTTAAAAACTTCGACTGGATTTGTTTCTTTTTTGTCTAAAGTAATTCGCTCACTTTCGATTCTTGAAACTTCTAATAAATCCTCAACTAAATCGTTCAAGTTATCGGTTATCTTTTCAATCTTGCTTAAAGCGTCAAGTTGTTCCTCAGTTAATTTACCAAAAACACCGGTTTTGAATAAATCAATATAACCCCTAATACTACCAACAGGTGAACGCAACTCATGAGAAGCAACAGATATAAACTCATTCTTAACTTCATTAAGTCTCTTCAAACGTCTAGCTAAAGTCACATAACCAAAAAGCTCGGTATGGTTAAGCACAAGCAACATTATCATCAACAATAAAACTATAAGTATGATATAGGTTCTCAAAATTATTTTATTACTTTCGATTTTAAAAGATTCAAGATCTATCAAAACATTTAAAACTTGATTGTTGGCAAAACTCTCCGACGCCAACATGTAAGATTTAAATTCTTTATCAGTGTCATCATAAAGCCTATAAGCCCTAATAAATCCTCTTTTTAATGAAAGCACAAGATCAAATTGTTCAGTAAAGGACTTACTATGTATCTCTTTGCTAACTTCTTCTTTATTGGTGCTAGCAATAACCTTGTAACCACCATCGGGTTTTTTCTCGATTAAATTAATAAACCGAATGTCTGGATTCAAATAAATTATCTCACTCAAAGACTCGCTAAGCGCTAAATTATCATCTGCCTTAACTTTAGTTAATTCTTTTATTAAGTTTAAGGTATCTTGTGCTCTTTTGCCATAAAAATAAGTATTATATCCTTCGAACCTTTTTAAGAAATAAAGCGTGTGCAACAAAAGAGAGGCTGGTATAAGAATTATAAGCAATAGCGAAATAATTATATTTCTATTATCCCGAATAAACTCAAATGTTTTCTTCAAACTAGAAACAGATCGTATGTTTCGCTCCATTATCTTAAACTAAACAAAAATTATAAACGTTTGGAGCTATACTTATGCACCACATAAATTAAAGAAGTAACGGCAACCAAAAAGGCAACTACCGTAATGACAAAACCTAAAAACACATAATCATTTAAAAGACTGTCTTCTCTGTTATCCCAAAAAGAAACTGCGCTCACGGGCCGCACTTTCTGTGAATTTTGCAATGATTTTTCAACATCTAGTACTGTAATTGCTTGAGCTTGTTTTACAAATTTAAACGGTGCCGATTTTTCAACTACTCTTCCTTTATTATCTGTAAGCGTTACATAAACAGTATGTTCGCCTTCGCCCAAATCTTTCTCCAAATGATATTCCCAATAACCGAATTCATTTGCCTTAACCACTAAAATAGTCGGCAAACTATAAATATATAAGGTTACAAAAGAGTTAGACGGAGCTGTGCCTTTAAAAACAACTTTTTCAGCCACTTTCTGGCCTGCCTCATCGGTTTTAACCTCAAGCTTAATATCATTAATTTTGTAAATTTCCGGTCTCTCTATACCTTTATCCTTAGGTTCTTCATAAATAATTTTATCAGCTGGCGAAGGTGCATCTGGCGCAAAACCAGACAAAACCTCAATACCATCAATAAACCCATCATTATCACTATCAGCGTTTAGTGGGTCTGTATTATAAATATTCATTTCATCATCATTAGATAACCCATCATTATCCAAATCCACAATACGCTTTTCGACTTGATTATTCAACTCTTCAATAGAAATTTTCTCCTTCTTCTTAATTAAACTCACATCACCTTCAAAACTATCAAGCGGTGTTTTTACAGAAGTTGCCGTATCTGGTAAAGATACCAAATGATTAAATCTTTGTTCTAGTCGGTTTCTAACATCTGAAGGTATAGGTACAATTACTTGAAAGCTAGAAGTTTCTTCTTGTTTGTTAGAAAATTCTTTCGATGAAGCTTCTCTTTCTTTTTGTTTTTTAATTGTTTCTACTTCTTGAACTAACTTTTTCAAGAGTTGTTCCTTAGCTTGCTCCCTTTGTTCGGTTGAAGTAACAATGCTGATAGTATTTTCCTGTATTTGTTTTGACAAGTTTTCAACAACTTGCTCAATATTTGTAACCTGTATAGTGGGATTGTTAATCTTAATTAAAATCTCTCCAGATTTGTATTCACCAAAGATATTTCTTACCTTCACAAACAAAATATATTCTCCATTGGGTTGATCCTTTGTATTTAATTCGTACTCCCATTCATCATCACTTACTTTGGCAAACTTATTTATTAGAATTTCTGTCAAGCTACCTTTACGCTGAATAAATAAATTAATCTCATCAGCATCTTCAACTTTGGTTTTTATTTTAATACGTTCCTTAAGATCAAGTTTATTGCCTTCTATAATTACTAAAACCGGTGGCTTGATATTATTATTAATAGAAATCTTTATTGTCGGCGAGAAAAAATCGCCATAATCAGTAGTTACCTTAACCAGCAATTCATAATCGCCATTAGGCTGCAGACGCGTATCAAAATCAAATTCCCAATTATTTTCATCTTTTTGTCGCATTTGACCCAAAGAAATAAATTCATTTTTCTCCGGTTTCTTCAATAATAGTTCTGCTTTTAATAAAGAAGTATTGACCTTTAATGTAGCTTTGATTCTACCTTTAAGATTTTTTAATTTTTTATTCAACTTTAAATCATAAATTATTGCCGTCGGTCCAGAGGCAGCCATTTCGCTCAATAAAGAAGTAGTAGTTGAAGAAATATTAGTATTATTTAAAATTCTAACAGCAATTTTTTTAGATTCCTTAATTTTGTTTCTTTTGACGATAATAAATGAGAGGCGATAATAATCATCTTCTACTAGCTGAGTATTGAATGGATAGTCGTTAGTTTCTAAAAAATCAGGGGGCATAAAAATCCTCATTTTTTCTTTGCCGCTTGATATAATTTCAATTTTTAGTGAAATTGAATCAGCTTTAATCTTCTTTTTTGTCTTAATTTTTACAACCCCTTTTAAATTATTCAAATCTTCATCAATATGGGGAGTAAAATCTTCCTCGTCTGGCAAATCTTCTTTTTCGGACATAGAATTATCCTCCTTACCTGATGAACCTGAGGTGACTGTAGCTGTCGTCGTGTTAGTATTAGATTGACTTAATTCCTGTGCTTGAGCGGCTATATCAGAAATTGTGACGGTAGCATTTGCGGTTATTGTCTCGGAATTAGAAGTCGTATCTGAAGACGATGTCGCCGTCGTGGAGGTTGTTACTGAAGACGTTGCTGAAGAATCTGAAGTTAAAGAGAGTTGAGCGCTTAAAAGAGAACGATCTTTAGTTGGTAAAAAATTACGGCTAAAAATTAAATTCACACCCAATATTAAACTACCAACAAGCACAATAAATAACAAACTATATCCTCCTTTGCGATTCATAATAATTCAAAAAATATGAATTAAGATTAATATTATACTCAAAAAAATTTTAGATTACAGGGATATTAGTTTATCAATCTTTAAAATATTTTCCGCAACATAATGGCAAAACTTAATCTCGAATTAGATTTTGATAAATATATTCCAAATTTTGCGGCGAAACTTTCTTTTGAATTAATTTTCTCTTATAGTATATTCTCGGAAACAACTTTAAAAAACCAAAAATACCAAACCAAAAAGTTTTAGGTTCAAAAACAAAAAAATAACCTAACAAACCTAGCTCTCGTTTTAAAAATATTAAAAGATGTCTCTTAAAATACTGCCAACTTTCATTTTTTATTAACGCCAATCTTGTATTACGATAGTCTAAAATTTTTTTATTGGCCGGAAGGCTTCTACGCAAAACAATAAAATGACCCAAACTAATACTTAAAGTCTTGGTCGTTTTGCGATCATGAAAAGCAACAAGTTTTGGGCAAAAAAGCTGTTTCCAACCAAATAGATTTATCCGCCACGCCAAATCAAAATCATCGCCATACCACACCATATCTTCATCAAAAATTTCTCTGTTGTTGCCCAAATTTAAACTTACCTCCTCCAAAACTTTTCGTCTAAAAACTGGGCAAGCACCCTCAACACCAAAAATTTCCATCTCCTTTTCAAATTGTCCATAATCACGATGTCCATGTCCAATATTTATAATACGCCTAGAAGGAAAAACCTTAAAACCACAAGTATCAATCACTCGAGAATGCGATATCTTAAATTTAAAAGATAATTTTCTCCTGACTTTTTTTATATCAAAGGAATAAACTTTTGCTTGAATAGCCGCAAATTTTGGTTTTGTTTTAAAAACATTCAGCGCTTGTTCCAAAAAATCGTCCTTTAAAATCACATCTACACAAAGCAACATTATATATTTGCCTGTTGTTTTCGAAAAGGCTCTGTTAAACGCACCACCGACAAAATAATTTTTGGATGATTCAATTGTTTGAAAACAAATACCCTTTTGTTCGAATTTTCTTTGATAGAATTTTGTCTTCTTTAGAGTATCGTCGGTTGAATTATTATCAAAGATAATAATTTCAAAATTTTGATAAGTCTGGTTTAGAAGAGAATTCAAACAATATTCTAAATAATAAGCGCCATCTCTAACAGGAATAACGATAGAAAAAGTAGGTTTGTTCATTTTATATCCTAAATATATCTATATCTTTCTGATGTTTAAGTAGATTTAAGTAAAGCTTTTTAAATTCTTCCCTATGTGAAGCGCTAAAACTATCAACAATTTTCTTGACCATATAAATTGGCGCCTTGGCTTTAAGAGCTAAACCTATGGCATCTGATGGCCTTAAATCACGCACATATTCTTTGCCTGCCTTATCTTTATAAACAAGGTCGGCAAAGTAAGTTCCACCAGCAATATCTGAAATCACTACTCTACTAATTTCGCATTTAAGATCGCGACGCATAATGTTGTAAAGCACCTCAACTGTAAAAGGCCGTGGGGTCATAAAATTTTTAAGATAGTAATAAATCGCGCTTGCCTCTATAAAACCAATCCAAATTGGAATATAAATGGTTTCTTTGGGATTAATTAAAAAAACTAGCGGAGCTTTTGTGTGCAAATCTAGAAAAATACCACCCACCTGAACCCGATAGAGTATTTCTTGATTTTTAGCCATATACACTTTATATTCAAAATCTTTATAATCTAACTATTGTAGTAAGCAAAGTCAAAAATTGCAACGATAAAACATGGTAAACAAAACAAAAATGTGGTCACTTATACTCTCGCCATTTGTATCTTATGGTCTAACCCTTGCTCATATCAAAAAAATTGCCAAATTTTTCAAAAACCCCGAACAATTTCTAAAATCAAGCCCTAGTAAAATCTCTTCATTAAATATTATGCCTCCCTCAGTCATAAAAAATATAACTGAAAACAAAATCATTACAACATTAAATTTTTTAAATAAGCTTAAAAAACTAGATATAGGTTTCATTGATTACAATGAAGATAGCTATCCTAAAATTCTTAAAGAAATTGATAATCCGCCGGCAGGTCTATTTTATAGAGGCAATCCGGAGGTTTTGAAAAACATATCCATAGCCGTTGTCGGCACCCGCAAGCCAACTTCCTATGGAATAGAAGCAACTAAATATTTTGTTCGTCAATTAATCCTTCATAACTTCACTATTACCAGTGGTCTTGCCATTGGTATTGACTCTATTGCCCAGACCGAAGCTATTAAAAACAATGGCGCCACGATTGGAGTTGTAGGTTGCGGTCTAGATATAATTTATCCAAAAGCTAATCATAAATTGACCGAAGATATAGTGAAAAATAAAAAAGGAGTTTTAATAAGCGAATTTCCACCAGAAACTCCACCGCTACCACATCATTTTCCTATGAGGAATCGTATTATTAGCGGTTTAACTGTAGGAACAATTGTCGTAGAAGGAAGTATACGATCTGGTTCTCTTATCACCGGCAACTCGGCACTAATGCAAAACCGCGAGGTCTTTGCTGTGCCTGGTTCAATATTTTCCAGTAAATCTAAGGCTCCACACAGTCTTATCAAACAAGGCGCAAAACTGATTGAAAGTATCGAAGATATACTAGAAGAACTGCCCGCTAAACCTAAAATCTCTGCTCCAACAACTAAAACAAATAAAGATAATCTTTCGCCAGCTGAACTTACCATCTATAATTTAATTGAACAGAACGGTGAAATGTCTATTAACGAAATCATCAAACTTTCAAAAATAGACGCCCAAAGTGTTCTAAAAATTCTAACTAGCTTAGAATTGAAAAATTTAATCAAAGATATAGGTCATAAACAATATCTAACAACTAAATAATGGTTTATGAATTTAGTCATTGTTGAATCGCCCACTAAGGCGCGCACTATAAAATCTTTTCTCAAAAATAATTATCAAGTTGAAGCATCGTTTGGTCATGTTCGAGATTTACCACCCAATTCCATAGGTATCGATATAAAAAACAACTTTGAACAAAAATATATTATTTTGCCTAAATCTAAAAAAATTATCGCCAAATTAAAAAAACTTTTGCCCAAAACAAATTTAGTCATTATGGCTACCGATGAAGACCGAGAAGGTGAAGCAATTGCTTGGCACTTAAAAGAAGTTCTAAAAATTGACGACGCCAAAATAAAAAGGATCGTCTTTCATGAAATAACCAAGCAAGCTATTGAACAAGCCTTAAAAAATCCTAGAGTCATTAATGAGTATTTCGTCAATTCATATAAAGCTAGGCGCGTACTTGACCGAATTGTCGGTTTTAAATTATCGCCTTTCTTATGGAAAAAAGTTGCCCGCGGCCTTTCGGCTGGACGCGTCCAATCTCCTGCTTTACGCTTAATCTGTGAACGCGAAGAAGAAATACTTAATTTTAATCCCCAAACCTATTACAAAATCACTGGAACTTTTAGACGAAAAAATAATGAAACTTTCAAAGCGCTAATTTTTAAAATAAATGCCGAAAAAATTAAAAAACCGGGAATTCTTGAAAAAACATTTGTTGAAAAAATTATAAAAGAACTCAAAGGCAAAAATGCCTGTATCAGTAAGATCGTTAAAAAAATAAAAAACATCAACCCTTTACCCTCTTTTAAAACCAGCACCTTACAACAGGATGCTTTTAGACGTTTAGGCTTTGCGTCAAAATCAACTATGTTTATAGCTCAAAAACTTTATGAAGGCGTTGAAATTAACGGCAAACCAACTTCCTTGATAACCTACCACCGCACTGACTCATTAAATTTATCCCAAGATTTTTTAAATCAATTATTTAGTTTTGGAAGAATAAATTTTCCGACCTACATGCTAAATTCTCCTCGGCTTTACAAAACAAGATCAAAAGTCGCTTTTGAAGCTCACGAAGCTATTAGACCAATTAATATTACGATAACACCCGAAACAATCAAAGACAAAATTGATCTCAAATTTTACAAATTATATGACCTTATTTGGCGTAGAAGTTTAGCCAGTCAAATGAAACCAATGCAATACGAAGAAATTAACCTTGAAATACAAGTAATATCCAAACCATATGAATTCATTAAAATCGGAACTAATCTTCTTTTCGACGGATTTACGAAGATTTATCCAGTTTTGTTTAAAGAAGAAATTTTACCTAAGAATCTTACCGAAAAAGAAATTCTGCATATTGACGAGATAAACTTTGAAGAAAAGCAAACTAAACCACCGTCTCGTTATAATGAGGCGCGTCTGATTAAAACCCTTGAAGACTACGAAATCGGCCGTCCCTCAACCTATGCCGGTATTATCTCTACTTTACTTGAGCGTAACTATATCGAAAAAACGCCGGATAAAAAATTAAAACCTACTGAAATAGGTTCGCTTGTTAATAAAGTATTAAGTGAACATTTTAAAGAAATAGTTGATTATGACTTCACGGCTAAAATGGAAAGCAAACTTGACTTAATTGCACAAAACAAAGCAAGTTGGATAGCAGTTATGAATGAATTTTATTCGTGGTTTGCTAAAGAATTAGCTGAAAAAACAAAATCGCTCACTAAAGACAAAATTCTAAACAATGAAAAAATCAACGAAGAATGCCCTTATTGCAAAGTTAAGCTCGTGACAAGGTTTTCTAAATACGGCAAATTCTATGGGTGCCCAAACTACCCAAATTGTAAATATATTTTAAAAAACAATGCGACGAAAAAGACAATCGAAAAAAGTGATAAGTTATGTCCGAATTGTCAAGTAAATTTAGTGGCAAGATCTTCACGCTTTGGCAAATTTTTTGCTTGCCCTAATTACCCAGAATGCCGTTTTATTCTAAATAAAAAAAATTTCTTCGGTATAAGTTAAAATCATAGAACTATTTTAAGTAGAAAATAAAATTCGACATCTAAGCTCAATTTTTAAGGCACCTCCCTATATCCACCAGGGGACCGAATGGTCTGAATTGTGGTGCTAGCGATACAAGTTCCAACTGAATCTGTGCCGGTCAAAACCACTACCTTATTACCTAATGTAGTATAAGTATATTGAAAAGCATCATTAGGGTTACAATTAGTGGTTGTACTATAACCGTCACCCATTTCCCAAATACAACTTAAAGTATCGCTTGAATCTGAAGTATTAGTAAAAGTAAGGGGTCTACCCAATATAGTCCGCAAAGAAGAAACAGTGAAGGAAATATTAGGATACTTTGAAGGAGTAGTAAAATCAAGAACAGCAGGAGATGAAGGCGCGCCTTCACTGTCCCAAACAGTCAAAGTCGTTCTATAATCTTCTCCATATTTAAGGCGCTGAGCAACAAAATTTTCAACATCGCCCAAAAGAAAAGTAAATGAAGAACCGCTACCAGTAATATCATAGCTATAAGTTGCACCGGAAGTAATATTTTCAATACTTATTTGATATCGCGATTGGGTATCACCTGGATCAATGAAACTCCAGACAAGACTTAAAGAAGCTGGCACGCCTCCAGGTCTTGCAGCATTGCAAAGAGATTCATCTGACGGTGGCTCTACATCAAAGTTATCAATACTTGGCGGATTATTGAATGAAAAGTAAGTATAAACCTTATAAGGAAATTCCGAACAAGTTCCCCTATTACGACAATTAAATGAAATCCAACCAATTACGGCATTAGAATCAGAATCACTTGAACCTGACCCACCCCAGGCATAACCAAGAAATTCCGCCGGCGAAGTACTTATATCAAGACTGACGCTAGCAGTCCCGCCAAGAAACTTTATCCACCCCATTGAATCACCAAGAATAGCGCAAGATGTGTTCCAATCATCATCAAAATTTCTCTTAGGACAAGCCCGCGCCCATCCAGATAACTGATAACTTGACGGGTCTATTTTTACCGGTTCAGCAGGCGCCGAAGGCGGATTAAAAGTTGGGTCACTTGATGCATTTGTTCCATAAAATTTAATCCAACCTAAATTAGGCGCCCAAGCGTACCCTTCTAAAAAATAATCAGAACCCTGATTAATAATCCTCACATCATAATCAGCGCCCGGACGACATACGCCCGACTCATCACAACGATTAAAACTTATCCAACCAATATTTGAAGACCAGGCATAACCATAAAGCGCATTAGTTGAAGTCGCCGCTATTCCTACAGGAGTTCTCAAACTCTCATTCTGAAATAAAAAACTAACAATTATGCCTACGCCTAAAAAGACAATAAAAAAAAACATAAATTTAGCCTGCTTTAATAATTTCTTTACCTCCATCAAGTTAAAACAAAATATCAAAATATTACCTTAATTTTATAATTCTAATAATATTTTTTTCTTTTGCAAGAGTTTTATAAATAAAAAAAAGACCACTTGCCCTCTAAAACAGGCTTACTTAAAATAGCATTTTAGCATTAACTAATTTTTATCCCGCAGGTTTTTTAGCTATTTTCACCACATAGGTTCACTAACTATCAAAACATATGGGATAAATCAAGAATATTTATATATATTGTTTTATATTGTAAAAAAAATATTTGTACATAAGTTAATAAAAATCAATAACTTTTTTTGTTACTACTTAAATATAATTGACAAACGAAAAAACTTCGCTTATATAATTATTTTTTAGACGGACTTTATAATCTTGGCTAGGTACTGCCCGGTGTAGCTTTTTTTGTTTTTAGCTAATTCTTCTGGGGTGCCTTCAGCTACGATATAACCTCCGTTTTTACCACCATCAGGACCTAAATCAATAATATAATCGCAAGCTTTCAATACATCAAGATTATGTTCTATCACTAAAACCGTATTACCCAAATCCACAAGCTTGTTTATAACTACTAAAAGTTTTTTTATATCGTCAAAATGAAGACCAGTGGTTGGTTCATCCATAATATATAAAGTAGAACCTGTGCTAATTTTATTAAGTTCTTTGGCTAATTTTATTCGCTGCGCCTCACCTCCTGAAAGAGTAGTCGCTGCCTGACCTAGAGAAATATAGTCAAGACCTATATCCATAAGAGTTTTAAGTCGTCGCTTAATTGCTTCAAAATCTTTAAAAAATTCAAAAGCTTCTTTTATCTCCATTTTTAACACATCGGCAATACTTTTACCGTCATAAAGCACATCAAGCACTTCCTGTTTATAACGCGTGCCTTTGCAAACTTCACACTCAACATAAAGCGGTGCCAAAAAATGCATTTCCACTTTTAAAAACCCCTCACCTCGACAATTTTGGCAACGCCCTTCTTTTGTATTGAATGAAAACTTGCTTTGAGTATAACCCCTAATTTTAGATTCTCTAACTGAACTAAATAGCCGCCTGATATGGTCAAAAACTCCGGTATAAGTTGCCGGATTTGAACGGGGCGTCCGTCCAATAGGCGATTGGTCAACAATAATAACCTTATCAATAAGCTCAACGCCATAAATGGCTTTAAATTTACCAATTTTTACTTTAGCACCATAAAAATGTTTCAACAAATAATTGCCAACAATATCGTTAACTAAACTACTCTTACCTGAACCTGAAACCCCAGAAACTCCAACAAATAGACCAAGAGGAATTTTAACATTAATTTTTTTAAGATTGTTTTCTTCTGCCCCTATTATCTCGAGATACCCTTTTGCTAAAAATCTTCTTTTATGTTTTTCTGGTTCAACTTTTAATTCATTTCTTAGATAATTAGCCGTAAGACTATTACTCTTGCTTTTCATTTCAGCCAATCTTCCTGAAAAAATAATCTCACCACCGCTTTTACCAGAACCTGGCCCTAGATCAAGAAGATAATCCGCATTTTCCATAAGAAACCTATCGTGTTCTACTACAATCACAGTGTTTTTTAAATCGCGCAGTTTCCTTAAGGCTTCCAACAACATATTATTATCCCGAGGATGAAGACCGGCTGATGGTTCATCTAAAACATAAATCACACCGGAAAGCCCCGAACCAATTTGGGTGGCAAGCCTTACTCTCTGTGCTTCTCCACCTGAAAGAGTTTCCACTTCCCGATTAAGAGATAAATAACTTAATCCAACCTTAAATAAAAATTCTAGTCTTTCAATAATCTCCTGCAGTAAAATCCTTGACACTTCAATCTCATATTTAGTTTTAAAATAATGTTTTTGCCTAAGATTATTAAAGAAACTTAAAGCCTCATCAATATAAAGTTCGCCAACATCCCAAATATTCATTTTATCAAGATAAACTGACAACGCTTCATCTTTAAGTCTTTTACCCTTGCACTTCTCGCATATTTTAAAATCAATGTATTGGGAAAGTTCAAGTTTTGTCGCTTCAGAACCTTCATGCCACCGCCGCTCAAGATTTGGCACTACGCCTTCAAATTCATACTTCTCTGAACCAAATAATATAATTTCACGAACCTCTTTGGCTAAATCTTTAAAAGGCTCTTTTAAAGAAAAACCAAGTTTAGAAGCTAAATCATCTAAAATCAAATAATAATAACCTTGACGTCCAACCCGATGCGATGCCATAAACCAAGGCTTTATCGCACCCTCAAGAATAGAAAGTTCAGGATTAGGCACAATTGAGTTTGGATCAAAAACCATCCGCCTACCAATACCTAAGCATAAAGGGCAAGCCCCATAAGGACTATTAAAAGAAAAAAGGCGAGGTTCAATTTTGGGAAAATTAATGCCACATCGCCTACATGCCAGTTCCTCCGAGTAAAAAAATTCCTGACTCTTCTTTTTTGACACAACTTCAATGATAATAAAGTTTTTTGCCACACGCGAAGCCAAAGATAAAGAATCTAAAATTCTCGCTCGATCTTCAACAAAAACTTTTTTTGAGGCAACAAATTTATCAACTAAAACATAAATATGATGAATTTTATTTCTTGACAGAAAAAGATTTTGCGCCTCTTCAATAGGGTAAACAACGCCGTCAATCTTAAGATGTAAAAAACCAGCCTTAACTATTTCCTCAATGACATTTTTGAACTCACCTTTTTTGCCGTAAACTACCGGTGCATATATAAAAATTTTTTCGCAATTATTAAACGCCTGAATCGAATTAAAAATATCATCAATGGTCTGGTTGGAAAGTAAATTTTTGCATTTAGGACAAAAGGGTTTTCCCAGTCGCGCAAACAAAATCCTCAAATAATCATAAATTTCTGTCTGGGTGCCAACAGTTGAACGCGGATTTTTAATGCCTAAACCCTGTTCAATAGCAATAGCCGGACCTAAACCTTCAATTTTATCCACATCTGGTTTAGGCAAAACTTCTAAAAATTGCCGCGCATAACCAGACAAACTTTCAATAAAACGACGCTGACCCTCGGCATATATCGTATCAAAGGCAAGAGATGACTTGCCAGAACCTGAAATACCAGTAATAACTATCAATTTGTTTTTTGGAATCTCGAGGTTAATATTTTTTAGATTATGCGTACGAGCTCCATAAATTTTAATCTTCTCCTCCATAGCAGTTTTTCTATATTACCACGAAAATAAACAAATAAAAAGGTAGGGTAGCTATATAAATACATTCATTCAAGTATAATTTTGAAAAATATTTAACTTCTAAAAATTTTTGATGATTAAACTAATCCAAATCTTAATTTTAGCTCTTTTGTTTTTTAGTCCCCAAGAATTAACTTTCAGCCGCGAAAATATAACTGATGGGTATATTAAAGACTTTAAAACTGAAATTACGCTAAACCCTGATTCTTCAGTTGATATTGTCGAAAAAAATCATACCTAACGCCGGCAATCTAGAAAATAAACACGGTATTTTTAGAATCCTGCCAACAGCTATTAAAACAGCTGACGGTAATGTAATAAAAACGCCCGCTGAACTTATAAGCATAACAGATTTCTTGGGTAAACCCTATAAATTTGAAAACATAAAAGATTATTGCAATAACACTCTAAATCGGAAATCCAAATATTACAGTTAAAGGCGAAAACAAATATCAAATTACTTATCGTGTTAAAAATGCCGTAAGTTCCCAATTAGACTACGATGAATTTTACTGGAATATCAGCGGTAATTTTTAGAATCTTGAAATTGATAACTTTACTGCGGAAATAAAATTTCCAACTGGCATACATAAATAAAGATAATATAATTCTTGAATATTACACTGGATATTTAGGCGAAAAAAATAAAAACTTAGCCACTTTTGAATGGTTAGACTCTCAAACTTTACGCTTTCAGTCAACCCGTACTTTAAAAAAAGGCGAAAACATTACTATATCGACAATTTCTCCCAAGGGATTTATAACGCTCTATCGACCTGATTTAATAGACATTTTTGGTTTAGAACTCTTGTGGCTTCTTTTACCTATTATAACCTTAATTGTATGTTTTTTAGCTTGGAAAAATACGGCGATGACTCTGAAATTAATAAACCAATTATCGCTGAATACGCGCCCCCATCTAATCTTGACACAATAGAAATGGGCTTACTACTAACTGACGGTAGAATACACCCTAGCTTCATTACTGCCGCCATTATAAAAATGGCTAAAAATGGTCTTTTAAAAATCAAGGAAGTTGAGAAAGTTGAGAAAAAGTCTTGCTCTTTACTTCCCACGACCTTGAATTTGAAAAAACCGCTTCTCAAGAACAAATAAACAATCTTAGACCCGCCGAAAGAAAATTATTCGAAACTATTTTTGACAACCAAACCAAAATTTTGCTTTCAGAAAGAAAAAACATTTATTCAAAAATATATTCCTAATTAACATAATAGCTCGCAATGAAATTATAACTATAACTGCTGGCTATATGGAAAAAACCGGATTTAAAATAAAAGCTATTGTTACATTCGCTATGACAGCGACATTCGTTACATTTGTAATCGCTACAGGGAAACTTGTCACCTTTTGTGCCATTCTCTCTTTTATTATTCACTATTATTTTGTCTATTTTCTCTAAAATTATGCCTAAAAAAACTTTTAAGGGCGTTGAAGCTGAACGCCAAATAAAAGGTTTTAAACTATTTATGGAAACAGCTGAAAAATACCGCCAGCAATTTTATGAAAAAGAAAACATCCTAGATAATTTCCTGCCTTACGCCATTTTATTTGGCATCACAAAAGAATGGCTTAAAAAAATCCGCCAGATTTACGGTGACGAGTATATTGAAGCTCACCAACCTATTTGGTACTTTCCGGCTGTTAACTCAGTTATTAATTCCTCAAACTTTGAAAATACCATTGAATCTTTATTATCGTCAAGAATTTCACAAAAAACTGCATCTTCCTCAGGTAGTCGAGGACTCGGTAGTTCGGGCGGAGGCAGAGGAGTAGGCGGAGGCGGTGGCTGGTAAAGAAAACGCCAAAATTTGCGCCTATTAAGTCCTACATTTGCAAAACTATTACTTTAAAACTGTAAAATTTTTAAATTCAGTCTTAGTGTTATAATTTCTCCTTTGGCCATCTATAAAAATTTTAGCAACTAATTTGGCTTTATAAAATCCATTGGCAAGGTTGCCTATATAAGCTGTAATTTGGGAACTTGTGGTTAAACCGCTATCATATCTTTTTCTGCCGCCAAGATCGTATATCTCCATCTCGAAACCCTTCAAACATTGATCCATACTAATTACTAACTCGCCAGTAACATCATAATAAGCAGTTGATGGATAAAGCCTAAAATAACTTTGGTCATAAACCTTCTTAGAACAAGACTCGACTACATTTACTGTTGCATAATATGGATTAGATTGTCCTCCAGCGCCATTACAACTAAGAGTATAAGTTGTTGTTTGAGTTGGATATACATTATATCTTCCGCTTTTTTTAACATTTATTGAATTTCCTGGCCAGCTCAATTGACAACCAGTTGAATTTAATGAAGTCCATGATAAAGTTGATTTCTGGCCTTGCGTAATATAATCTGGACTAGCTGAAAAAGAAGTAATTACCGGTCTAGGCTCACCTACTCTTACGACAACACCTTTGCTAGCAGAATGATATTGATTGGAACAAATTAAAACGTAGGTACTAGTTTTTGAAGGATAAACAACCTCGCTACCTGACAAACTTTTAGATCCTGACCAAGCGCGTTTCGCCTTACAACTTTCAGCCTGCATTACTGACCAGCTTAAAGTAGATGGTTCACCCCTTACAACATTCGTGGGATTAGCTGAAAATGAAATAACAGGCTTAATGTTTCCAGTATCTATATTTACGCTTATGCTTTTAGCAAGAAATTTACCTGCATAAATACAATGTAAAAGGTAATAAGTCGCTTGCGAAGGGTAAACAACAAGACTACCTGACGGTCGATTCTCAAATTCCCACTTCTCCATAGTGTTTTGGTCCCGAATTCTTACAAACACATCATTTGGACTACACGACCAATAAAGTGTAGTAGGCGTACCAAGAACCACTCTATTAGGATTAGCATAAAAATAGTTT
>JBBINA010000011.1:0-49190 GCA_037444125.1 bacterium | reverse complement strand
TTTTCATATACAACAACTTAACTTAGAGATATCTTTGGTAAATGATAATGCGGCAATTTTTATAGCTTCAGAAAGTGTTGGGAAAACAGGCAAAGAATTTGTAACATCTTCAATTGTGCTTTTGTTTTTAATGAAAATCATCGCTTGCGCAATAAGTTCTGCGGCGTTTGGCGAAAGAATGTGTACACCCAAAATTTGTTTTGTTTGAGGATGAATTACCATTTTGATGAGTCCTTCGGTGCGACGCATGATAATGGCTTTAGGTATATCTTTTAATGATACCGTTCTGCAAGCGCACACCCCCATTTGTTTCATTTGTTCCTGCTCGGTAAAACCTACACCGGCAAGTTGAGGATCGGTAAAAATAGTATATGGCACAGCGCTATAATCAATGGAAAGTTTAGCGCCTTTGAGTAAGTTTTCCGTGGCAAGGGTTCCCTCTCGTCCGGCCGTTGTTTCAAGACGCAAAGGTAAGTTAGTAACATCGCCAACGGCAAAAATATTTGGATTGGATGTTTGGAAATATTGATTAACAACAATGGCTCCTCGTTTATCTATTTCAACATCTAAAAATTCAAGACCAAGACCTTGCGTATTAGGTATTTTGCCAGCAGCTAAGAGTATTTCATCTGCAAAAACTTCCTCTTGTGCCTCGCCGATTTTATAAGATACAAATTTTTTGTCTCCATTCTTTCGCACGCTTTTTACTTCAACATTTGTTTTGATGTTAATGCCTTCTTTTTCAAGTATTTCAACGAGGTGATCAGTAAGGACTTTTTCTGAATATGGAAAAATTGAATCGCCGCGCTCCAAAATAGTCACTTTTGTACCGAAACGAGAAAATATTTGCGCAAACTCCAAACCCAAAGGGCCCGCGCCAATGATAATTAACTCTTTTGGTTGTTTTTGAAGTCGCAAAGCTTCAATATGAGTTATAAAACCAACTTCTCTTATACCTTCAATTGGTGGCACATTAGCGGTAGAACCGGTGGCAATAATGAATTTTTCCGCACTTAATTTCTCTCCAACTTGTCCTGAGCCAGTCGCAAGACTCACTTCCGCTTCATTTTGAGAAACAAATTTTGCTTTGCCCTCTATTGCTGTTACATACGGTAAATTTTTAAGCACTTTTTCATATTTTTCTTGGCGAAGTTTTTCAACAAGCAATAGCTCGTCTTGAACAACTTTTTGAAAATCAAATTTTTTTATTTCAAACTCAACGCCAGGTAATCCGTGATGTTTTGCCTGATTTAAAATTCCCCCGGCATACAAAAGTGTTTTTGACGGAACACATCCCACGTTAACGCAAGTCCCACCCCAAGGAAGACCTGAATTAATTAAAGCAGTTTTAGCTTTAAGTTCGTTAGCGCGGATTGCTGCCGCAAAAGCTCCTGCTCCTCCGCCAATAATGATAAGGTCATATTTTTGCATATACTTGGATATTAAATGTTTAACCTTTCTTTAAGTATTAAAACAATGGGTAATGGTTTTAATTTATAATAAACATTGCGAAAATTGCGGCGATTTTCAACCATATTGGCTTTTTGAAGTTTACGTAAAGTATGAGAAACGGCAGAGATTGAAACTCCAACAATTTTAGCAATTTCACTTACAGAAAGTTCTTTGTATTTGCACAAAAGATAACAAATTTTAAGCCGCGTCGGGTCGCCAATTATATTAAATTCCTTTGCACAAGCAAGAATCGCTTTTTTGTTCTTAATTTCTTTTTTGATTTCATTGATGTTCATACCTATATTAACATTCATTTAAAATTCATACTTGAATGTATATTCAAATGATAACAAATAAAAATAAAAAATCAAGATTTTTTTATCCACAAGAAATTTTTAAATTTTTTATAATCAAAAATGATTGAATACTTACTTAATTCTCCTAATATGTTAAACCTCTGATAATTACTTAAAAATGTTTTAAAATGCGCCTAAAAATATATCATCTTGACTTAAATTTTTGAAAAAGTATAATTTAAATAATTATGCAATTACTAAAATAATATGTTAACAAAAAAACAAATAAATTCAATAAAGAAGTTTATTTTAAAAGAAGATGACCAAATACCAATTATTTTTAAAGCGTTAGGAGAGACGGTTAGATGCAGAATTTTCAAAATATTAATGAAACACGGCGAGATTTGTGTAAGTGACATTGCTAAAATTTTAGGCATTACCGTCTCGGCAGCATCTCAACAGTTGCGTATTCTTGAAAGAGTTGGACTTGTGAGAAAAGAGAGAATGGGACAAATGATTTGCTATCAAATACGCTCAGATGAGCCAAGAGTTAAGCGCTTTTATAAATTATTTCTGTAAAGCCGTTTAATATTAACTAATCATTAACTAACGGTTAAATATAGCCAAATGATTAACTTAAAAACTACATATCTTAACCTATTTTCATTCATCTTCAAAAATAAGAACTTATGCGATTGCTTTAATATAAAATAAATTTTTAAAAAATTAAAATCATGGAAAAGAGGAAGCAAAAAGTCGTCCATTCAAATCAATTACCTTCTAAAAAGGCAAGTTCATATGTAGTTCTTATAATTGTCGGATTATTTTTCGCTGGTGTGCTTTTATATTCTTTTAATTACATAAGTTCTTGGCAAATCGTCAAAAAAAATAATACGGCAATCAATATAGCGCAGCTGTCTCAAGTAGAAGCTAAATTCATAAATAACATTAGACCGATAGCTGATAAAGATCATATTCTTGGCGATTTAAGCGCGCCGATTAAAATAATTGAATTTTCTGATTTGGAATGTCCTTTCTGTAAACGTTTCCATACCACAATGTTGCAGATAATAGATGAGTACGGAAAAAATGGAAAAGTAGCTTGGATTTTTCGCCATTTTCCACTTGATACCATTAATCCCAAAGGCAGAAAAGAAGCTGAAGCAGCCGAATGCGCCGCAGAATTAGGAGGCAATTTTAATTTTTGGGAATATGTTAATAGATTGTTTGAGATAACTCCATCTAACAACGGACTTGATTTAGCGTTACCGCCAGAAATAGCCCAATATATTGGCCTTGGCCAAGAAAAGTTTAAGCAATGTCTAAACAGTGAGAAGTACGCTCGGCATATCGCAGAAGATATTGCTGATGGAATGAATGCCAAAGCCCAAGGGACACCTTATAGCCTAATAATTACGCAATATGATAAAAAGTTTTTTATCCCTGGCGCTCAACCCTATGAGTGGGTAAAATCGGTTATAGATATAATTTTACAAAAAAATGATTAACCAACGCACAATCTTTATTATATTTTTTGGAATCTCAGTAATTGCCGTTATATTTATACTTAAAGAGAATTTTTTTAAAAATGATTTTCCTTTCTCAAAAGAAGAAATAAAAAAAGAAGTTTCTATTATTCAAGAAAACAATAATATCGAGCCAAACAAAAAATCTATTATGATAACTAATAATATAAAACACAGCGTACCGCTAAATGAAATTGTCAGCGGTGGACCGCCAAAAGACGGTATACCGTCAATTGATAATCCGAAATTTATTTCTGTAGTTCAAGCAAGTAAATTTTTAGATGATAAAGAGCCTGGTGTTGCACTTACAATTGGCAAGGTTAACCGTTTTTATCCCTTCCAAATTTTGGTTTGGCATGAAATTGTAAATGATATTATTAATGGCAAGCGCGTTCTTATAACCTACTGCCCACTTTGTTTTTCAGGTATTGTTTTTGATCCTTTGGTTAAAGGCGAGCAAGTGGAATTTGGCACATCTGGTAAGCTTTGGAACTCAAACTTAGTGATGTATGACCGTAAAACGAATTCACTTTGGTCGCAGATTTTAGGAGAAGCGATTGTAGGAGAAATGACTGGCACTAAACTAAAAGTCTTGGCATCGGATCAGGTTAGATTTGGTGAGTGGAAAAAATTATATCCGGATGGGGAGGTTTTGTCGCGTGATACCGGAGCTGAGCGATTTTATGGACAAGATCCGTATGGGGACTACTATACTACATCTGGCACTTTTTTTCCGGTCAAAAAGATTGACAACCGACTTTCATCAAAAGAATTTATATTGGGCATTGTGATAAATGGAAAGGCAAAAGCTTATTGGCCGGCGGCAGTGAAAAAAATCGGAAATTTTGAGGATAAGTTCGCAGATAAAACTATTGTAGTAAGGTATGAAAAAGACTTAGATGTCGTTCGCCTCTTCCAAAAGAAGCAAGATGGCACACTAGAACGGATCAATCCTTTTGGCGCATTCTGGTTTTCTTGGGTAGCAGCGCATCCAGATACCGAACTTTTAAAATAGTAAAATAAAGATTGAATCTAAAATTAGAAGATATAGTCTTTAATGTATAATATAAGAAACAAAAAAATTAATTTAAGTGCAGTAAAGTTCCTTAAATTAGATATTAAACAAGTAGGGGCAGGATAAAAAGGTCGAACTGCCTAAAATAAAATCAATCAATAAATAAAAACTAATATCACAACAAATATGGCACATGAGGTACATTGTCACTGTATAATGTGTACATTGGGTAAAAAAATAAATATGATTCGCCAAAAGAGTGAAGATAGCCGTAATGGTAATAATGCACATAACAACAAAGAGTCTCAAATATGCAAACACTGCGGCCATTCTCATAAAGAAGACGGATCCTGCGATTGCGGTTGTCAATTATCAAGATAATGACAAGCTTAAATTAAGAAAGGTTTAATAGGCTTTATCTTAAAAAGCATAAAGCACCGACAACAAAAAAGTAGCGCGCAAAGCAAAAAACAAAAAAACACCTTTAAAAATATATTTTTTTAAAAAAAGCAATTTATGGACTTATAAGTTTTAGTATTTATAAAGCGGCGGCGTTTTTTGTGGTTTATCTTTATTAAAAAATTTAGAACTAACAATTAAAATTAAATCATAAAAACATTTAACTAAATTTATGAAAAAAGTTATAGGCCTTATCGTCATTATCAGCGTCATTATTATCGGACTTATTTATTTTGCTTTAGGGCTCACACCGCAAAGAACACCCCAAAACACTAAAGAGTTGCTAAAAAGTCAAACTTCAGCGCTTGAAGGCACCAAACATTCAGAAAATGACATTACAGCGCCGCCATCATATCCTTCATCTTTATCATCAGAGAAAGTACCGAACTTGGCGCTAAAGGATTATAGCGGCAAAACAGTTATTCTTGCTGATTTTCTTAAAAAACCGCTTGTAATTAACTTTTGGGCGACATGGTGTCCTTTCTGCCGACAAGAACTAATTGATTTTGCAGCTATACAAAAAGAATTTGAAGATGAGATAATAATTATTGCCATTAACAGAGCTGAAGTTCGCGAGATGGCAAAAAAATACACTGACGAACTTGGCGTAACCACAAAATTAACTTTTCTTCTTGATCCTAACGACAGTTTTTATCAATCCATAGGAGGATTTACTATGCCGGAAACGATTTTTGCAACCAAAAATGGTACTATTGTATTTCGTAAGCGCGGTCCGATAAATTTAAACGAAATGAGAGAAAAAATTAATCAGTTAATTTCTTTATAGCATAATGGACTTTTCGCTTGTCATTCCGGCCTTTATAGCTGGTATTTTCACATTTTTAGCCCCCTGCACATTACCTCTTGTTCCGGCTTATTTGGGATTTATCAGTGGGGTTTCTTCAAAAGAACTTACAAACCCAGCCACAGCTGACAGGGCAAAGAAAAAAATATTTTTAAATGGTCTATTTTTCATTTTCGGTTTTAGCGCAATTTTTATTATATTTGGATTAATAGCTGGATTTTTTGGTCAACTTTTTTTTAATTACCGAATTTGGCTGTCGCGCCTTGGTGGAATTTTTGTAATACTTTTTGGACTTTTTATGCTTGATATTATCAAAATTCCATTTTTATCTCGAGAAATACGAATTAAAACACCTAATTTTTTAAAAAAAGGCAGAGTCTTGAATTCTTTTATTTTAGGTTCTACATTTGGTCTTGGCTGGACACCGTGCGTTGGGCCAGTTTTGGGTTCAATTTTAACACTGGCAGCAACATCGGCTACCGCACTTCAGGGCGCTTTTTTACTGGGAATTTTTTCATTGGGGCTGGCGTTGCCTTTTCTTTTAATTGCCGTAAGTTTCAGCAATGCCTTTATGCGACTTGCCAAGATAGCAAAATATCTCAATGTTATTTCAGTTATCGGTGGTATATTTTTAATTTTTTTAGGAGTTCTTCTTTTAACCAATAAACTTAGAGTTTGGGTTGCCTTTTTTTATGGGTGGTTTAATTTTATCAATTATGAAAAACTGTTAGATTATTTATAAAAATGTTATAATAAATTTATATGACTTCTTTAGCTTTAATTTTTACTCTTGCAGCTATTGGCATCAGCGAAACATCATATCTTATCCGTAAAAGGATTACTTTTGAAAAACCGGTTTGTCCTTTGGGCGAAGAATGTTTAAAAGTTTTGACAAGTCAATACAGTAGAATTTTTATTATTCCTAATGATTTATTGGGTTTTTTGTCTTATCTTGTTATATCATTTATAGCAGCGTTTTTAGTAATTGGAGTTGAACCTGTAAAATTTTGGACAATCGCTCTTAAAATTTTAGTTGCTATTGCTTCGTTAGTTTCTGTTTTTTTTACTTATCTTCAATGGAAAGTAATTCGCGCTTGGTGCTTTTGGTGTTTAATGTCTGCATTGACTATTTGGTTGATGGAAATTATAATTTTAATAAATTTTTAATTTTAATCCTCAATTTTTATAAAAGAAAAATTGCTTTAAAATTCTATGCGCATTGCGGGTTTTCATATTTTAAGAGTAGGATTAGCAATTACTTTTTTATGGATTGGCATTTTGATTCTTAAAAGTCCGGAAAGTTGGGGAGGATATTTAAAACCTTGGGCAGCCGGACTTTTACCTATTCCACTTTCTCAAGCAATGATTGGTACAGCGATTTTAGATATTATCATCGGATTTTTGTTGTTAATTGATTTTTGGGGCTGGATAGCGGCTCTTTTAGGCGCTATTCATCTTATTATTGTGCTTTTAGTAAGCGGAATAACTGACATTACCGTGAGAGATATTGGGCTTTTAGCTGCCTTGCTTGCAATTATGATTGATTCTTTACCTCAAGATGTAATAAACAAAATAAAGTTTTTAAAAAAATAATTTAGGATAAAATAATGGTCGACTCCTAAATATAAAAAATTAAAATTAACTTTTGAAAAAATATATGAACAAGAATATCATTACAATTATCATCGTTTTAGTCGTTCTAATCGGAGGATATTTTCTTTTAAGGAACACCAATCAATCTTTACCTACATTACCTCCAACACCACCTGAAAATACACTGACTCAACCATCAAAAACAGAGAAACCAAATCTTTTAGAAGAACCGCTTAATCAATCTCAAAATCAAGAACAACCTTCAACCCCAATTGCATCACCCCAAGAAAATGAACAAGAATATGTAGTAATTTATACTGACAATGGTTACTTGCCAAATACCTTAATTATAGAAAAAGGCAAGACTGTAACTTTTAAAAATCAAAGCTCAAAACCAATGTGGACCGCATCAGATCTTCATCCAAGCCATCGCGTTTATGCCGGCACTGACCTTCAAGAGCATTGCCCAGACACTGAAGGCAGAGCATTTGATCAATGCGTCGCTGGTGACATCTATGAATTTACCTTCAATAAGACAGGAACATGGAAGTATCATAATCATTTAAATGCTGCCCATACCGGAACGATTATTGTAAAATAAACTCAAAATTTTGGTAATTTTGTTAAATGAGGCGAGTGGAAAGCGGAGAGGCAGCTACATAGCAGGTCTATGTATACTTGGGATAGAGCTTGTCGGCGAAATATCCGAAATTCAAATGTTGGTGCCCCTACCGGGAGTCGAACCCGGGTTTCATGGTTGAGAACCATGTGTCCTAGACCGCTAGACGATGGGGGCTCATTATTTTATTTTATAATCTGTTGTTGGATTTTGCAACTTTTGTTTGAAAACATAGAAATTGTATTTTATAATAGCACTGCTGCTCTTAAAATAATAGAATGAGTTTTATAGATTACAATTGGAAATTATGGTTGAAAAAGGCAATATACGATGATACTTGTAGACTTCATTCATTTTTGATTCAGCTTTTCTCAAAACAAGAGTTAGAAAGCGTTTTGAATTACTTAAAAGACGAATTATTTAAGATACGTCCCCGAAACCAAGATGATGTATTAGTGATTATACCTTATGAGCCTCGCGATTGGGTTAAAAAGACTTTAAGTAAAACCTTTGATCCTTCAAGGCAGGGGAAGATTTATATCGATGATATAAGGAAAATTAAGGAATTTTTATCTCAAAAACCTAGCTCCTTTGGTTTTAAAATAGTATTTGTTATGGACGCTGAGAAGCTTAATCGCGAGGCGGCCAACGCTTTTTTGAAGATACTTGAAGAGCAGCCAGAATATGCTTTTATATTTCTTTTTACTCAGAATTCTGATTTGTTGCCCAAAACTATAGTGTCCAGATTGATTAAGTTATCTTTTAATGATCAAAAGGATTTTAAGGCGGAAGGCAGTTACAATATTCGGGATTTTTTGAATCTGGCGCTAGTTGATAAATTTGATTTTTGCGATAAATTCCTATATCATAAAGAAAAAGCGGCTAAATTTTTAGATGAATTAATGGTTTTTTTGGCAAGCGATTTAGAAAGCAAAGAAAATAATTATAAGTTAATTAAAGAACTAATTCGTTATAAAAAAGTATTAATCGGAACAAATCAGAGACCGCAATTTATTTTGAAAAATATAATTTTAAATGTTTTAGAAAGAGAGAGTGTATAATTTTTAGTTTAATTAACTTCCTAAATTTTTTTATGGCAGATGAGTTTGTTTTTGAAGCCAAAAAGGCTTTTGATGAAATAGTTAATTTTTTAAAAGAGGAGGTAAAAAAAATTCATGCAGGTCGCGCCTCGATTGAGCTTGTAGGTGATATTGGGATTGATGTTTATGGTTCAAGAAACAGGATAAGTAATGTTTCCTCTTTGAGTTTAGGTGGACCGCGTGAAATTATTATAGAACCATGGGATAAAAGCATTATTAAAGAAATAGAAAAAGGCATATTAAAATCGCCGCTTGGCCTCACGGTTCATATTGAAGATAAAGATTCAAGGATTCGAGCGTCTTTTCCAGCCGTTACCCAAGAATCAAGGCGAGATATTATTAAAATTTTACATCAAAAGAAAGAACAAGCAAGGGTAGCGTTGCGCCATAATAGAGAAAAAATAATGAAGAAAATTGATGAACAGTTTCGTGCCAAAACAATAGGCGAAGATAAGCGGTTTCAGTTAAAGAAAGATATCCAAAAAATCGTTGATGAATATACTATAGCTATAGATGAAATTATTAAGAGGAAAGAAGCAGAAGTGTTGAATATTTAATCATTTTAGTTTTAAAACTAGAATAGAATATGATTACTTTTTTAGTTATTTTTTTCTTGCTGAGTTTACTTGTTTTTGTGCATGAGTTAGGTCATTTTTTAGCTGCAAAACGCGAAAATGTAAAAGTCGAGGAATTTGGATTGGGTTTTCCGCCGCGTTTATTTTTTAAAAAAATAGGCGAAACAATTTATTCAATAAATTTGATACCTTTTGGTGGCTTTGTTCGTTTATACGGCGAGGAGTCGGTGATCAAGAGCAAAAAATCCTTTGCTTCGAAAAGCGTCTGGTCGCGTATTAAAATAACGACTGCCGGCGTTGCTTTTAATTATTTATTTGCTTTGATTATTTTTTTGATAGTGCCTTTATTTGGTTATGTGACTGTAGAGCCACAAAAGTCAAAGCCCTATACAGAATTTAGAAGATTAGGTATTATGGTTTTAGATATTGAAAAGTCTTCTCCAGCAGATAAAGCTGGTGTTTTGAGAGGAGATATAATTTTGCAGGTAGATTCTTTGGCGCCTTCTGGTACTGAGGAAATGGTTGAGTATTTGAAAAACAAGGGCAATGAAACTGTTTGGTTAACATTGAAGCGCAAAGGCGAACTTATTAAGCTAGAAATAGTTCCTCGAATTGTGACTAAAAAAAATCAAGGGCCGACGGGTATGGTTGTGGCTAGCACAGGGATTATTTCTTACAAATTTCCATTCAGTTTATATGCGGGCCTGAAAAACTTTTTCGAGACAACCTATTCAATTATTAATGGTTTTTATGATTTAATTGCTAGTCTTTTTAGAGAAGAAAAGCATTCTGTTGACATAGCCGGGCCAGTAGGCATTTTTTCTCTTGGTAGTAGTTTCTTTTCTTTTGGTTTTAGTAGTCTTTTACATTTTATTGGTGTTTTGTCTATAAATTTAGCTATACTTAACTTAATACCTTTTCCAGCTCTTGATGGCGGAAGATTATTATTTCTTATAATAGAATCGGTGACTAGAAGAAAGTTAAAAGAGACATATGAGATCTGGTTTCACAAAGTAGGTTTTATACTTTTATTGATGTTGCTGGCTTACTTTACTTTGAAGGATATACAAAGGTTTTTCTAATTTTTTTATATTTATGAGGTTATCAAATTTTTTATTTAACTCAAAAAATATTAGCGTGAGTGGAGATATTTCTAAAGGTTTAGCTAATTTGCTTAAAGCTAATTATGTGGAACAAGTGGGTTCTGGATTTTTTTCTTATTTGAATTTTGGTTTAAGATCTATTAAGAAAATAGAGGATATCATTAGGGACGAACTAAATAAAATAGGCGCCCAGGAGATTTTTTTAAACGCCTTACAGCCGCGTAGTTTATGGGATAAAACCGGTCGCTATGAAACTTATAATCCGCCTTTATTTAAACTTACTGATTTGCATGGTAAAGATTTAGTGCTTGCTCCGACCCATGAAGAGTTGATTACTAAAATTGTAGCCAAAAAAAGTCTTTCTTATAAATCATTGCCTATAAGTCTTTTTCAGATACAGACCAAGTTTAGAAATGAGTTAAGAGCTAAAACGGGTATTTTGCGTTTGAGGGAGTTTATTATGAAGGATTTGTATAGTTTTCACTCCTCTTATGAGGATTTGGAGAAATTTTATGAAAGGGTCGTTGATGCTTACTTTAATATTTTTAGGCGATGTGGTTTAAGTAAAGTTATAAAAGCTTTAGCCTCGACTGGTTCAATAGGCGGATCGTTTTCGCATGAGTTTCTTGTTGAAGCGGAAGTTGGGGAGGATAAGGTAAAAGTGTGTTTAAACTGTAATCAAGCTGTCAATATAGAATATGCTGAGGTTGGTGAAACTTGCAATGAGTGTGGTAAAGATTTTGAGATTAAAAAAGCCATTGAGCTTGGTCATACATTCAAGCTTGGCGATTTATATTCTAAAAAGTGCCAGAGTTATTTTATTGATAGCGATGGTAACAAGAAGCCGTATATTATGGGATGTTATGGTATTGGTGTTGGGCGAATTTTAGGCGTTTTGGCCGAGATTTATTGCGATGATAAAGGGCTTATTATGCCATCGGCTGTTGCTCCTTATAAAGCCTATCTTACTTTTACTGAAAAGCAATACAAGAAGAAGACAGATAAAATATACAAAGAACTTATACATCGTAATATTGATGTTTTGTATGATGACCGTGATGATGTGTCAATTGGTGAGAAATTTTATGACGCTGACTTAATTGGTTTGCCGTATAGACTTATTATATCAAAAAGAACAGGTAGCCAAGTTGAACTTAAGTTAAGAACTGATAAGTCGCCAAAGGGAGTTTATAAAGTTGAAGAGCTGTTTAAAATATTTAAAAACGATCAGGAAAGTTGATATTTTTTATGATAATAGATGGTAAAAAAATACAGACTAGAATTTTACATGAGCTCGAAGAGATGCGTAGCCGAATTGCCAAGGTGCCAAGACTTGGAGCTATATTAGTAAGCAATAATCGAAGTTCAATTTCTTTTTTAAAAGAAAAAGAAAGAGTAGCAAATATTCTTAATATAGATTTTATTTTAAAGAGCCTGCCAGTTAGCATCTCTAAGCGAGAGTTGCGTTATGAAATTAATAATCTAGCTAAAGTGGTTGATGGTCTGATAATTCAATTGCCGTTGCCGCAAAATTTAAATCAAAACTACTTTACCGACGCTATTCCTTTGAGCTTAGATGTTGATATGTTGTCGTCTAGGAGTTTGGGTTTTTTTTTAAAAGGGAGAACTGTTTTATATCCGCCTGCGGTGTCCTGCGTTTTAGAAATATTTAAGGAATATAAAATTGATTATAAAAATAGACAAATAATTGGTATAGTGGGAAGAGGTACTTTAGTAGGCAAGCCATTAGTCGCATTTTTTATGAACGAGGGTATAGACACGATTGTGACTGGTGTAAGAAGTGTGAACTTGTCTCGACTTTTAAAGTTATGCGACATAATTATTAGTGCCACTGGTCAACCCCATTTAATAAAAGAAAGTATGCTTAAGAAGAAGGTCGTGTGTATTGATTTTGGCTACAGCAGAAATAGTGATGGAAAAATATGTGGCGATTTTGCTCCTTTAAAATCTAGGGAAAAATTACTTACGCCGCCCATAGGCGGAACAGGGCCGATTACTGTAGCTTGTCTTTATCGGAACCTCTTAAAGAAATTGATGAAATGAGCATAATAGTTTTTTTTAACTCTTGATTTATCTAAATATTTATACTATTTTTATTTATAATTTTCTTATATCACTCGAATATGACCGAACATCAATATTTAACCCCGGAAGGTTTTAAAAAAATACAAGAGGAAATAGAGGCTTTGAAAGAAAAAAAAAGGGAGATAGCTGAAAAGCTAAAGGACGCTATTGCCCTTGGCGATTTGAGCGAAAACGCTGATTACCACAAGCTTAAAGACGATCAAGCCATTAATGAATCTCGTCTGAGAGAGCTAGAGGAAATTTTAAGAACATCAGAAATTATTGAAAACAAACAAACTGGTAAAATAGAGGTTGGTTCGACTTTTGTAGTTATTGATGAATCAGCTAAGAAGATAAAATTTCAAATATTAGGACAAAAAGAATCAGATCCTTTGAATGGTATTATATCTAATGAATCGCCGCTCGGTAATGCTTTTCTGGGAAAAAGATTAAACGAGACCATTATTTTTAAAGCGCCAAATGGCAAAGTGAAACAATATAAGATTATAAAGATTTTATAATTTAATTTTATGAACTTTTATATTAGCCAGGGCGTTAATTTATCAAGGATTAAAGAAGAGAGATTGTCAAAAGTAAAAAAACTTCGGTCTTTAGGTATTAATCCCTATCCAGCTAGGGTAGATCGGACTTATTCTATTGGGAGGGTGATTGATAATTTTCAGGATTTGACAGAAACAAAAACAGAAGTTTGTGTGGTTGGTAGGGTTATGGCTTGCCGATCTCATGGCAAGATTTCCTTTTTCGATATCATTGACGAGAGCGGTAAAATACAAATTTTAGCTAGAGAGCCTGGCATTGGCAGTAAAAAATATAATGAACTGATTCCATTAATTGATAACGGCGATTTTTTGGCAGTTAGGGGTTTTTGTTTAACGACAAAAAAAGGTGAGAAGTCTATAGAAGCTTTGAATTTAAAAATAATTTCTAAAAGCATTTATCCTTTACCTAAGGAATGGTATGGTTTGAAAGATAAGGAAGAAAGATATAGAAAAAGATATCTTGATCTGCTTTACAATGAAGATGTTAAAAAAATATTTTATATGAGGTCTCGAATAATTAAGTCTTTGAGGCGCTTATTGGATCAGCGAGGTTTCATAGAAGTTGAAACGCCTATTTTACAAAGGCTTTATGGCGGGGCTAATGCTAAACCGTTTAAAACCAAATTAAATGCCTTAAAGATGGATTTATTTCTACGGATTGCTCCTGAATTATATTTAAAGCAATTAGTCGTAGGTGGATTTGAGGGAGTATTTGAAATAGGTAAAAATTTTAGGAATGAAGGAATAGATAAAACTCATAATCCTGAATTTACCTCATTAGAATTGTATTGGGCTTACCATGATTATAAGGAATTAATGATATTTACAGAAGAAATTATTGCTGAGATGGTTAAGGATGTTCAGGGCGCTACCGTGATTGAGTATGAGGGTAAAAAAATAGATTTTAAAACACCCTGGAGACGAGTTAAATTTTTGGATGTTTTTATTGAAAAGGTAGGTGTAGAGCCGCTTAGCGCTAGTTTAGAAGAGCTTAGGCAATGCGTTGATCGTTTTAAGATTAAATTAGGTAAAAAAGTGAAAAAGGATTTTTTAATTGATGAATTATATAAAAAAGTTATTGTAAAAAATATTATTCAGCCTACATTTATTTATGATATTCCTACCATCCTTTCGCCTTTGGCTAAAAGCTATATTAAGAAGCCGGAAATTGCCCAAAGGTTTCAGGGATATGTGGCTGGAGTAGAGTGTATCAATGCTTTTAGTGAGTTAAATGATCCCGTTGAACAGGAGAAGCGTTTTAGGCAGGAACAAAAAGAAAGGGAAGATCCACATCCTATAGATAAAGATTTCATTGAGGCTCTTTCTTTTGGTATGCCACCTTGCGCGGGATTAGGTATCGGTATTGATAGATTGGTTATGATAGTTACTGGCGCTGATTCTATCCGTGATGTTATTTTTTTCCCTTTTATGAGAGAGAAATAAAAACATGATATTGGGCTTTAATTTAAAAATGAATCCTCTAAGCGAAAAAGGTTACGCCTCTTTAATTAATATTCATAAGTCATATTTAACCCAGCAGGAATACGAGAATATTAGTCGAGTAATCTTGTTTTCTCCTTTTATTTATTTAAAGCAAGGTTTAGAAATAGTAGGCAAGATGAAAAAGCTTTTTATTGGCGCGCAAAATGGATTTTATGAAGATAGTGGCTCCTTTACAGGTGGGGTTTCTTTTTTAATGCTAAAAAATTTAGGTATTAAAGCGGTAATTATTGGCCATAGTGAATGTAGGAAATATTATTATGATAATTTAGAAAGGATAAATTTTAAGCTTAAACGAGCTTTAGAGTTGGATTTCGAGGTTTACTATTGTTTTGGTGAAAAAGTAAAAGGTGAGTCGTATAAAGAGGTGATAAGCAATGAATTTCTTTGTACTTTAGAAGGATTAAAGGATATACTTGATAAAGGTGAAGGTAGACTTTATTTTGTTTATGAGCCGTGGTGGTCTATAGGAAATAAAAACAACGCTTCTCCGGAGCATATTAAACGAGTAGTCGGATTTATTAGAAGAGAACTTAGGTTAAAATATGATATGAATGATTCAGTTTGTTTATATGGTGGCTCAGTTAATTCAAGTAATATTTCTAGTTTTGCCAAAATTAAACTTGATGGCTTACTAATTGGTTCTGCTTCTCTGGATAAAGAGGAGTTGCGAAAAATATATGGATATTTCAATACGAATATTTAAATAGCTGAGTATTTAAATATTCGTATGAAAATAGATTTCAAAAAAAAGCGTTTTCTGGTAATGGGTTTGGGTTTATGGGGGGCGCAAGTAGGAGTGGCGCGTTTTTTGGCTGAACATAATGCTGACGTAGTGGTTACTGATGTCAAAAAAAGCGACGAATTGATCGAATCAATTACGCAACTTAATAAATACCCCAATGTACAATTTTTTTTGGGTAGGCACAGAATTGAAGATTTTCAAAATGCTGATTGTATTATTAAAAGCGCTGGTATTTCTAATAATAATAAGTATTTACAAATTGCTCTTAAGCACAAAATACCAATAAAAACAGACCTTACTTTATTTTTTGAATTAACCCCTACAGCCGAGATAGTAGGTATTACTGGCACTAAAGGCAAATCCACTATCTCAAGTATTATCTACAGTATTGCCGCAAGAGCCCGTAAAAATGTTTTTTTTGGTGGCAACATAGGTAGGGGCGGTAGCATCGTCGAAGATTTGGGAAAAATGAATAGTGATTCTTTGGTTATTTTGGAGTTATCTAGTTGGCAACTTGAAAGCATTGCTTTGTTAGAGAAATCGCCTAAATATGCTTTGCTCTCTAATATATTTACTGAACACCTTAATTATTATGCCTCTTTTGATGAATATATTGAAGCTAAAAAGAATATTTTTAAGTTTCAGACGAAAAACGACTATTTAGTGTTAAATTATGACGATTTCTTGGTAAGATCTTTTAATGAGCAGGCTAAAAGTAAGAAATTTTTTTATTCAGTCATAGCGCAGAATAAAAAAATAGATACCTATTGTGATGGTAAGGTTATTTATTTTCAGGGTGACAAGATTATGACTTTAAATAATAATAAATTGCTTGGCAAACATAACTTATCGAACGTATTGGGGGTTATTACTTTAGCTAAAATTTTACATATGAAAAATCCTTTGATTGAAAATGTAATTAATAGTTTTGAGCCGATATTTGGGCGATTACAGCTAATAGACGAGTTTAATGGGATTAAATTTTATAATGATACAACAGCCACTAATCCTTATTCGACAGTTTGCGCGCTAAATTCCATTGCAGATGGTGGAAGAATAATATTGATTGCCGGTGGGGTTGATAAAAACTTGAGTTATCGAGAATTGGCAGAAGTGATACTTGATAAAGTGAGTGCGCTGATATTATTTGAAGGAACTGCGAGCAAAAAGATACTTAGCGAGATTGATGATTTAAAAAAAGAAAAAGAAATAGCTAAAAAAATGATAATTTGCGACGGCGTAAGTTCTATGGAAGAAGCTGTAAAAATTGCTTTTAGTTTGGCGGTAGATGGCGATGTGGTTTTAATGTCGCCGGCAGCCGCTAGTTTTAATATGTTTAAAAACGAGAAAGAAAGAGGCGAGCTATTTATTAGAGAAGTCGCTAAATTAAAAAACCTGCAAAAAACATGAGGGTTATTTTTATTTCCTGTGTTGTCGGGTTAATACTTTTTGGACTTGCAATTTTGGCTAGTGCGTCAGCTAATTATTCCTATACTCATTTTGGCTCTATTTATTATTTAGTTGTTAAGCAGTTGCTTTCATTGTTAGTTGGTTTATTTGTTTTTCTAGTAGCGACGAAAATTGATATTCTATTTTTTGATCGACACAGATTTTTTGTGTACTGCGCTGTTTTAATATTGCTAATACTTATTTTTATTCCTTCTTTAACCTTGTCGCATGCCGGTGCCAGGAGATGGATAAACTTTGGCATTGCTTCGGTTCAGCCAGCAGAATTTGTGAAAGTTATATTTCCGCTACTGGCGGCATCATTTGTATTGTCGCGAAAAATTTCTATCACAAATTTTACCAGAGGATTTTTAAGGGTAACCTTGATGCTTTTGCCAATTTTTTTATTAATAGCTTTACAGCCTGATTTAGACGGCTTGCTTATTGTTTTTATTACATTTTTATTAGTTTTATATCTTGGACAAGCTAAATTAAGTCATATTTTTTTCTTATTAGTGGCAGCCGTCTTTTCTTTTTTTGCTATTTTGACCTTATATCCATCACGGTTCGAAAGATTAGCTATTTTTTTTGAAAGAGGTCGCGATCCTCTAAGAGCGGAATACCATATTAATCAAGCACTGAGAATAATTTCTAGTGGAGGTATTTTTGGAAGCGGTTATGGCAAGGGTTTACATCAATTTGGCTATTTGCCTGAGGCTTATTCTGATTCAATTTTTGCTGTTTTGGTTGAAGAAATAGGATTTGTAGGCGCGTTTATTTTAATATCATTGTATGTGACCATATTTTTGGTTGGAACTATTACTTGTCTTAATGTTCGTAATGATTATATACGGATCAGCGGTGTGTCTTTACTGTTTGTGTTCATATTTCAGGCTTATTTAAATATTGCTTCTAATTTAGCTTTGATACCATTTTCAGGGTTAACTTTACCGTTGTTTGGATATGGTGGTTCTTCTTTGACAGCCTATTTATTTGGTTTAGGAATTGTGTATAATATAATTATAAACAAAAGTTCTAAAGGCAATTTTTAGTTATTATTTTTTATTATAATGTATAGAATAGTTTTTGTTGGAGGCGGCAGTGGTGGTCATGTGTTTCCACTGTTTGCCATTATTAAGAAGTTTAAACAAATATTGGCTGACAACGGTTTTGATAATAGCGAGTTTGAAGTGTATTATTGCGCACCTGATGATTTTGGTTTTTCTCGTATGGAGGAATTGGGCGTGGTGACGATAAAGATTCCTTCGGGCAAAATGAGGCGTTATTTTAGTTTTTTGAATCTATTTGATTTTTTTGTCCTTCTGTGGGGTATAATCAAGAGCGCCTATGTAATGTGGAACATTATGCCTGATTTAGTAGTATCAAAAGGTGGTTATGGGTCATTTCCGATAGTATTGTGGTCTTTTTTATATCGAGTTCCTTATATTATTCACGAATCAGATGTGGTGCCTGGTTTGGTTAATAGAATATTTTATAGAGGAGCAAGTGTTTTCTTGAGTTCATTTGAAAAAACAAAAGATTTTTTACCAAGTACTTCGTATTACGCGGTTACAGGCAATCCTGTAAGAGATTCGGTGATTATTGTTAAACCAACTGAAGAGTTGGTTCAAAAAGCGCGCAAGTTTTTCAAGATTGACCCAGCCTCAAACAGAAAAACAATTTTAGTGCTTGGTGGTTCTCAGGGGGCAAAAGAATTAAATGACTTAATTTTTGGGGTGGCTAATAAACTTCTTAAGGATTGTTATGTCATTCATCAGGCAGGATTTGGAGAAAAAGCCGCGCGTCTTCGTGAGGATTTTAGGCTTTATTATCCTAAAGAATTGGCAAAGTTTATTCGAATATACGAATTTTTAGATGACGAAAAATTAAAAATGGCATATACTGTTGCTGATTTGGTTGTTTCTAGGGCCGGTTCAGGGTCGATATTTGAAATAGCCAATAACGCCAAGCCATCAATTTTAATACCTCTTAAGAATTCAGCCGGCGATCACCAAAAAGAAAACGCCTATGAGTATGCTAAAACAGGTGCTTCTTTAGTTATTGAGGAGCCGAATATTAATCCTGGTTTATTTTATAATCAAGTTAAACAACTATTAGATGATCCTAACCTTTTACTTAAAATGTCTGAAAAAGCGGCTGAGTTTATTAAATTTGATTCATCTAAATTTTTAGCTGAATTAATTCTAAAAATTTTGCGTATCAATCAAAATGTGCAGTATATCTATGATTGAGCAAAAGATAAAGGTCGTTCCTGAAAATATTGACTTGTACGGCAAAAAAGTAATGGTGAGGGTAGATTTTAATATTGCATTTGATAGTTTGAATGATTATGATTACTCCGGTGATTACAGGATTCAAAAAACCATTCCTTTAATATATTTTTTGATTAAAAAAGGAGCAAAAATTATTATTATTTGTCATTATGGTAGGCCAGAAGGCGTTTATGAAAGCAAATTTTCAATTAAGCCGATAGTAGAATATTTTAGTCATTTAATAGGACTAAAATGGAAACCAATAGATAACAGGGTAGATATTCAGCGCCTTTTGGCTGTAGGGGATAGAGAGATTGATGAGTTTTATAATTTAGTTAACCCAATTTATCTTTTGAAACCAGAATTTAGTTCTGTTAATAAGAAAGAAAATTTTGATAATGGCAATATCATTTTTTTGGAAAATTTAAGATTCGACAGAAGAGAAGAGGAGAACGATGAGGGATTAGCTGAATTTCTTTCTAGGTTATGCGACATATATATCAATGAAGCTTTTTCCACTTCCCATCGTTTTCATGCTTCAATATCAGCTATTAAGAGATTAAAAAAGGAATTTTATTACGGTTTTCTTTATAAAAATGAAGTTGATAATCTTTTAGATTTTTTGGAGCGTCCAGTGAGGCCATTGGTTTTAATTATGGGCGGGTCAAAAACTGAAACCAAATTAAAGCTTATTAAAAAATTTTTAAGCCTAGCAGATCACATTTTGGTTGGCGGCGTGATGGCTAATACTATTTTATTTTCTAAAGGTATAGCTGTTGGCAATTCTATGGTTGATACCAATGTTATTAGTGAATCTAGAGATTTACTGAGAGATTTTGATATTACCAGTACCAAAGTACATTTGCCGGTAGATGTGGTTTGTGCAAATAATCTTCAATCAGTTGAGCGGGAAAAAGTAATAATTTTTCCTGTGGGAAATATTCCTAAAAATTATATTATAGGCGATTTAGGGCCAGATACGATTGATTTATTCACTAAAGTCATATCAAATGCCGGAACTGTCATTTGGAATGGTAATTTAGGTTATACAGAAAGTATTTTTTTTAGAGAAGCTTCTACAAAAATAGCATATGCCATAGTAAAAAATAGCCGGTGCAAATCTCTTGTTGGGGGAGGTGATACAGATAGCTTCTTAAGAGAAATTAAATTAGCCGATAAGTTTACTTTCATATCTACAGGAGGGGGCGCTATGCTTGAATTTTTAATAGAGCCGCGCAAATTCTACTATTAATAAATTAACAATAGATGTCGCATAACTAACATTATGCGTCTTTTTTAATTTTATTTTTATTTGAAGTTCTTTTTTTGTCTCTTTACGGTAATTGACTTCTTTTTGTTCTTTTTTTATCCAAGCTTATATTTTTTTAAAAAAATTCTCTTATAATTTATAATTAATGCTTATTTTATATTCGTTAGTCTTTTTTAAAAAAATATTTTCAGTTCTTTATTGAAAATTGAAATCAACTTAATTTGATAAATTCATCAGGATCAAAGGGAATAATTGGGCCTGCTTTTTGTGTCGTATAATATTTCGGAGTAATCTTCCGGTTTTTAATGGTTAAATCATCAAAATTAATTATTTTCATTAGTTCGTCGAACAAGAAGTCTATGGGATCTAATATAGTTATTTTAGGATTATAATTTTTGACTAAATTTTTAACTAAGGAAAAGTGGGTGCAGGCGAGTAATACCGCTTCAATAGCTTCTTTATTTTTTATATATTCAGTAGTTTTATTTAAAATAAGGGTTTTAGTTGTTTCAATATCGTTGTCTTCTATAGCTTTGGCTAGATCACTTGCTTTTACTTCATAAAATGTATTAAGATTTTCAAGCATATTTTTGTAAATACCTAAATCTATTGTGGTGTTTGTGCCGATTAACAATATATGTTTATTCAAGTAATTACTTCTAAGGTGGTTGAGGGTAGGGTTTAAAACATCGAAAATCTGAAGTGAAGGAAAGGCAATTCTGAGATCTTCTGAAGCCGCATTTGACATAGTATGGCAGGCAATAATTATTTTTTGTGCCCCCTGTTCTAATAATAGTTTAATATTGTCTTTGCCTATATTGTATAAGAGTCGCTTATCTTTGAGTCCATAAGGGAAGTTTTTGCTATCTTTAAGATAGATAAAGTTTGTAAAGCCTACCTCCAGTAGTTTTTTTATAAGCGACAAGCCGCCAATGCCAGAATCAAAAATACCTAGAATCATTAAATATATAGTAAAGTTTAACTTATAATAAAGAGTATAACTCCCAAACCAGCAAAAACCCAGGCTACAATCCAAAAACGCATCGTAATAGTTGATTCATGATAATTAAGTGCTTCAAAGTGGTGGTGGAGTGGAGATGATAAAAACAACTTTCGTTTGGTGATAAGTTTAAATATTATTTGCAAAATTACTGATATTGATTCTATAAACGGGATAAAAAAAATAAAAGGTAGAAACAAAGCTGAATTAGTCAGTAACGCTATTATTCCGACTAATACACCTAAACCCATGGCGCCCGTGTCTCCCAAAAATATTCTAGCTGGGAAAATGTTATACCATAAAAAGGCAAATAAGCCTCCTATTATAGCGCCTATAAAAACAGTTAAGTCATATTTACCTTCAAAAAAAGAGATGACAGCAAGACTGGTAAAGGCAGTGATTAAAATGCCGCCGGCTAGACCATCAAGCCCATCCGTCTCGTTGGTGGCAAATGCTGTTGATATTACTGTTAGGATAAAAAAAGGTATATAAAAATAAGAAATTATGATATTGCCCAGAAAAGGTATTTTTAAAATATCCCATTCAAGTTTAAAGTAAAACCATAAAGAGCCAAGTAAAGCTGGAATAAAATAAAGAATAAGCTTTTCCCTGATTCTGAAGCCAGCCTTTCGTTTGCCAATGCCAAGCATGCCAAGAATATCGTCAGCTAACCCTAAAGTACTGGCGCATAGAAGTAAACCTAATGGCAAAAAGGTTTCTTTTCTTGATAAAAAAGTAAGCTTTGAAAAAATTGAATCAGGTGAAATTTTTGCTAGTAATTCAAAAACAATCAATACACTCAAAACAGATAGTAAAATAACAGCTCCGCCGAGAGACGGTGTGCCCTCTTTTTTCTTATGAAGTCGTTCAAATATTGGAGATTCTGGTCTTTCTATGCGTTTGCCGAACTTGATTTTTTTGAAGTAGTTTATAAAAAAAGGAAAAAGAAAAAAGGCAATACCAAATGATAAAAGAGAAACAAGAAGTATTCTAATTATTTGAAAGGGAAAATCCATTTTAATTGTTAATCAGAAAAAAATTGCTGCAAATAATTCGTAATTTTGGCAAAATCATTGACTCTATCGTTAGAACCCAATATGATAACTACTATGTTTCTGTTTTTATAAATAAAGTGGGTGATGAGATTTTCTTTAGCCATTAAAGTTGTGCCGGTTTTTAACAGCAATATATTATTTTCGTTATCCTTGGACAATTTATTGATGCTATCGATAAACTGATTGTTGGTTGATTTAAAAAGATAGTTTTTGTTTTTACCTTTTACGAGAGTTTGTTTTTTGTAAGCGAATTCTTTAAAGAATGGGTATTTTTCAGCAGCTTTTGCTAGGGTTATAAGGTCAAATATCGTACTAATGTTTTCAGAAGTATCATAACCTACTGCATTGGAAAATTTAGATTTTGTCATACCGATTTCCAAGGCTTTTTTATTGAGCTGTTCAATAAAATTTAGTTTTGTTTTATATTCGAAATAATTTTCAAGTATTGTCACCGCCTCGTTGGATGAAGCTACAATCATAGCTTCTATTAGGTCATATATGGGAATTTCGTCAGATATCTGAAAAATTCGTTCACTTTCTTCTAAACTAGTAATTTCTTTTGGTACATTGATATGCTCGCTCAGTTCAAAAAAATCGCTAATTACCATAGCCGCGAGTATTTTAGTAAGGGAGGCTATTCTTAGAGGTATATTTGGATTTTTGATAGTTAGCGGCGTTTTATTATAGATATCATAAATTACATAGCTTTTGGCTGATATTTCAGGTTCCTTGAGTCCTTTTTTTTGTACTAAGGGGTCAACGGGCGAAGTTATTGGTTCGAGGATAAATGCCTTTTGCTGAGATAAGGCTTCGTTGATATTGTTTTTATCAGAATCATTTGGTTTGACCTCGTCTGCTATTTTTGTGACACTAGGTTTATTAGGGCTAGAAAGAGGCGTGAAGAAGTTTGTAGTAATTTCTGTCTTATCAAATAACGGAAATTCAAATTTATTGGAAGATTTTGGTTGTATGTTTTCTTGATTCTGTATCTTATCAATAAAAACAAAAAAAAATAAGCTAAAAAAAAGGAAGCTGGTTGCTGTTAGAAATAAGTATTTATCATATTTTAACATTTTTGTTGATGTGCGATTTATTTAGTTAAGGGATTTGGATAATGGGAGTTAATCTATAATAGCCATTTTCGGTGATAGCTATTGATTCTTCTAAGTGGACAGTATTGGTATGATTATTTGTCATAATGCCGTGGGAATTTTGCCTGCAAACGAGTTTACTTTTACTAGCGGAGAGCATTATTTCTAGCGCAATTGTCATATCGGCTTTTAGAGCAAAATTTCCTAAGTTATTTTTTATTTCGTAACAGGGAATTTGCGGGTTTTCGTGAAGTTTTTTGCCTATTCCATGGCCAACTAATTCTTTAATCGGATAGACATTAAATTGAGCACTAGTAGATTCTATTATTTTGCCAATTTTTGAAATCAGCGTATTATGTTTTAGGTTCGCTAGAACATTACTGAAGGCAGTTTTGGCCGCATTAAGCAGATTTTTAGCGATTTTATTTTTGTTTTGGCGAGAATTTGCTTCTTCAATTAGATAAGTATTGGCTCCATCTAGATAGAAGCCTTGGTAAATAATACCGAAATCTAGTTTTACTAAATCGCCAGCTTTTAGGATTTTTCCGGATGGTGTATCATGAACAATAGTTTCATTAAGTGACAAGCATATAACCGAAGGAAAGTTTTTATAGTTTAAGAAAGCTGGTTTTACGCCGTGTTGTTTAATTAATTCGACAGCTTTTTTTTCGATGACTTCACCGGAAACGCCCTCTTTTATAAGTTTTTCTAATTCTTTAAATATAGCAACGAAAATTTTGCCGCCTTTTTTCATAATATTTATTTCCTCAGGCGTTTTAATTAAGCTCATTGTTCTAATTTTAAATTTTTAACTGAGAAGTTATTTGATTATACACATTTTCTATCTTTTGTTCTCCTTTTATGTGGTGAATATTAAAACCTTTTTTTTCTAAAAATTTTAAGACTGGATGTGTTCTTTTCTGATAGACTGTAAATCTTGTTTTAATGATATCGGCAGTGTCAATTGGACGTTTTATTAGTTTACCACCGCACAAATTGCAGTAATCTAATTGGGGATTAGCGGCAATTAAATTTGGATTAATTGGTCTTTTACACGAGCTACATATTTTGCGGCTGAGTAATCTTTTTGTAGCAGTTTGAAGTGATACATTTAAATAAAAAACGAAGATATTATTTTTGTTAAAAGTTTTAATGAGAAATGATGACAGTTTTTTAGCTTCATAGACTGTTCGTGGTGAACCATTAAAAATAAATCCATTGTATTGCTTTTGTGTTTTTATAATTTCCAGAATTCTTTCTTTCACAATTTCGTAAGCAAATTGTGGGTCAAAAAGATTTCCTTTTTTGAATTCATTTAGGGCTTTTTTTACATTAGGATTTTCCGGTTCCCTTTTTATTTTTTCCTCAAAAATTTTACTTGTTTCGATTAAATGTAATTTAAGATTGTCAGACAATAATTTAGCCTGAGTATCTTTACCGCTGCCAGGCGGCCCTAATAAAATAATTATTATTTTATTTTTAGTGGCAATGGAAATAATTAGTTATTAAGAGAGTAATTATAAATAAAAATAAGATACATTACAATTAATAATGATGTCGAATTGTTGGGTATATTAGAGAATTATTTGTGTCGTATAATGTAAGATTAAATTTATGTCTTTTATTTGTTTTTGATTTTTATGATATAAACAAAATGGCATTAAAGTTTTAAGTAGCGGATAGCGAAATCTTTCTTTATGCTATTTTATTTTTAGAAGTTCAATTTCAAAGATAAGCGTGGAATTTGCGGAAATTGTTCCTACTTTTCTATTGCCGTAACCTAACTCAGGAGGAATTGTGAGTTTGCGTTTGCCACCTTCTTTCATACCAATTAAACCCATATCCCATCCCTTAATTACTCCGCCGGCGCCGACCTTAAATTCAAAAGGGAGAGTTTTGTCGGTACGAACTATCGAATACAGTGCCGTCTAATAATGTACCGGTGTAATGAACTGATACTGTATCGCCATTTTTAACTTCTTTACCAGAGCCAATTGTTATATCTTCTATTTTTAGTCCGGAAATTGTCATCTCAGTAATATCAGTAATATTATTAGTGGTATTATCAATAGTGGTAGGTTTTTTGGTAACAAAATAGCCGATTAATAGAATTAGAAGACAATTATACTTCCTGCTGCTATAATAATAGTTTTGTTGTTCATTTGTTTTTATTTAGAAATTAATTTATCAATGGTTATTATTTTTAGTTACAAGAAAAGTTTTTTTTTGTTGTTTTAAGTGGATGTTGCAAGAAAAGGGGCTAATTTTTAGTGTGTATGAATTTGGTAGGTTTAGATTAAACAAATTAACAAAAAAATAATATTGCCTTAAGGTTAATAATAAAAAATTCAGGCTTTATTTAATTATAACTATGTTAATCATAAAAATGAATACGCTTAATATACAAAAAAATAAAATTTAATTGTATCAAAAAACCCTTGCAAGCTTATTAGGGTATGGTGGGCACTGCAGGATTTGAACCTGCGACCTTACGCGTGTGAGGCGTACGCTCTAACCAGCTGAGCTAAGTGCCCTACATATTAGAAAAGAAAATGATCTAAAAATAATTGGTATATTTGCATTATTGCCACCTATTTTAATCAACTATATCCTATAATTTTTCTAATTGCAATTTTTTTGATGCTAATAATTTTTCCCAAGGAAGACCATTTTTACCAAAGTGACCATAAGTTGCCGTTTTAAGGTAAAGAGGTTGTCTTAATTTTAGGTTTTCAATGATTGATGTGGGTCTAAAGTCAAAATTACTTTTAACGAATTTCGATAAATCTCTCCTTTTTTCATCATAGGCTTGGATCATTAAGGGATCAGCTTTGCCTATGGCGTAAGTAACCGAAACCAAACATTGCTTAGCTAGGCCGTTAGCCACAATGTTTTTAGCTACATAACGGGCCATATATGCTCTAGAACGATCAACTTTACTAGGATCTTTACCTGAAAAGCAACCTCCACCATGAGGTATTAAACCTCCATACGAATCAATCATAATTTTTCTGCCGGTTAAGCCAGTATCTGCTTCAAAACCGCCTTTAATAAAGCGGCCTGTTAGGTTGATTAATATTTTATTTGGCAAGTATCCAATAAGTGGTCGTATAAGATATTTTATCAGTAATTTTTCTATTTCTTTCTTGCTGATAGCTATATCGTGTTGGCAGATTATGAGAACAGTATTAATTTGATTATAATTATTTATTTTTATTTGAACTTTTCCGTCAGGTTTTAGCCAATGAAATTTTGAGTTGTTTTTCTTAATGTTTCAAGTTTAGAGATTTTTGTACGATTACAAGACCATAAGGTAAGAATTCCTTTGTTTCGTTTGAAGCAAGGCCGTACATAATGCCCTGGTATCCAGCTCCGCCTTTATCAACACCTAAAGCAATGTCAGATGATTGTTTAACGATATTTGTGGTGATTTTAAGTTTGTTGGTATAGCCAATATTTTTGTAATATATTTTGCGGGCAATTTTAGCATAATTTATTTTGGTTTTAGTGGTGATTTTACTGCCAATAACTAATAAATTGTGTGAACCAAATGTTTCTATAGCTATGCGGCTATTAGAATCTTGTCTAATAGCTTCGTCTAGTATGGCGTCAGATATTTGATCACATATTTTATCTGGATGTCCGGAGGTAACGCTTTCTACGGTTATAGGTTGCTGGGTAAAACATAAATTTACACATTAAAAAATTAAAGCTTTCCGCAAAGGGAAAGCTTTGAATATTATTGTATATTAGGCTTTATCTTTCCCTTTGTGGAAAATATGAATGGGCTGGAATTGGCACCTTATTTTTTTATTTTGTCGTTAAGACAGGTTGCCGCCGGATCGTTGGGCCAAGGACCCTCACCGGTCTATTGATAAAGCATATTTAATGGTTTATAAACTAATCTTTTTTGGGTACGGTTTATAATAATCTTTGTCGATGGTACGTTCAAAACAAAAGAATCCTTGCGGATGTTCCCAGTTTTTTTGATCTGTAAAGAAGCCAGGTTCAGGATATTTAGGAATGTTTGTTTTTGGGGAATTTTCTTTTTGATAAGTCTGGCTTGCTTTAATAAAATTGGCGCACAATTTAAATGAAAATTGCCCCGTTTTTTGGTATTGATATTCTTCGTTTGTTTCAGGGTCGTGAGGCAAGACTATCCCCCTCATGTCATCTTTAATTTGGCTTAGTGATGTTGGTAATTCTGCTTTGTTTAACCAGTAATTTAGGATTTCTTGTTGGATAAATTGGAGGTCCTGGATTCTTTTTTGATCAAGCTGCATTATCCGAGCTTGTTTTGGGCTGCCAGCAATAAAAAATCCCGCAATTACCACGATTGTTATTATTAAAGAGACAGCATATTGGAATATTTTGATAGGTTTACTAAATTTTACGCGAATTTGTTCATTTTCAAATTTTTTTATTTCCCAGATATAATAAATGAATATTGAACAGGCTACAAATAAGATAGCTAATACTTTTAATATAAATCTTAAAGTAATTTCGCCTTCAAGAAATTTAAAAAGAAGGCTTACTAAATCGCCAATTATGACAAGAGCGGCAATAAAAAGAGTAAAATAAATCAGCCATTTACGAATACGTATATTTCTTTTAAGTGGATTTTTTTCATAATCTTGATTCAGGAACCAAGTGGTGAATGCATATATTGGGAAGACAACAATTAAAGAAGCTATAGCTAAACGTAATGGACCATAAGAAAATGTCTGTCCGTACCCGTAATAGTTTTGGGTGTCAAGGATATCAGGTATTAAAATATTGATATATTGGAAGGATAAGACGAGAAAATTGATAGCGCAAATGTAGAGTGTGGCTATAGCAAAGAGTTGTAAAAAAACATCTTTAGGCCCTATTTCATCTTGATTAATGTTATTATAATTTTCCATATTCTTTTTGATTAATGTATTATAATCTTTCATATTCTCTCATAGTGATTTGGGCCTTGATTTGTTTATATGTTTCCAGCACTACTGAAACTACGATAAGTATAGCTGTACCGCCAATACTTAAGGTTCTTATGCCGGTAAAATTTTGGACGACAATTGGTAAAATCGCTATTAAGCCTAAAGCAATGGCACCAGGAAAAGTAATTTTGGTTGTGATATCTGATAGTGTTTTAGCTGTTTCTTCTCCTGGTCTGACTCCTGGAATAAAACCGCCCACTTTCTGGAGGTTATTTGCTACTTCTTTAGGTTCAAAAGTAATAGCGGTATAGAAGAAAGTAAAGAAGAAAACAAGGGCAAAGTAAAAAACAGCGTAAATAAAATTTCTGTTTTGAAAATCACGCAGGAAAAACCCTATGCCTTTTATGATTTCATTTGATGATTGAGCAAGAATCCCTCCGATCATAGCTGGAAATAATATGAGCGAAAGGGCAAATATAATTGGGATAACGCCGGCCATATTAATTTTAAGAGGGATAAATGTTGAAACGCCACCTCCAAGGGACCTCCCTCTTACATTTCTGGCATAAGTTACAGGGATAAGTCTTTGGGCGTCATTAATGAAAATTACGCCAGCGATTACAATTAAACCGATGATAATAAAAAGTATATAACTTGGTAATTGTTCTGGCGTATAAGTGCTTAAAGCCTGGCCGATGCTTGATGGTAGACCAGCCACAATGCCGGCGAAAATTAAAATTGAGGCACCATTTCCTAACCCCTTTTCAGTGATGAGTTCTGAAAGCCAGACCAATATCATTGTGCCCGTAGTGGCAGCTATAATAAATTGAATGAGTGTATAAGTTGTTAGATTGGTTATGATACCCTGTCCTTGATTTTGTAGAAAAAAAATGAAACCATATGCTTGTAAGATTGATAACGGTATTGTGGCTATTTTGGCATAGTAGTAGAATTTTTGCCTGCCCACTTCCCCTTCTTCGTAATACATTTCTTTGATTCTTGGGGATAGTATTGTAAATAGCTGCAAAATAATAGTAGCAGTAATGTATGGACCAAGTCCTAACATGACAAGGGAAAAATTATCGAGCGATCCTCCTGTAAAAATATTAAGTAAACCGATTAACTGATTATTTTGCATAAGAGATTTTAATCGGGCAATATCGATGCCGGGCACGGGAATTGCCGCTAGGATTCTAAATATAATTAAGATTATTAAAATGAAAAAAACTTTGTGGCGAAGTTCTTTGATACGATAAATTTCTCTGAAGAAGTTAAGCATTCTTAAAAAAGGTTTTATTAGTAAAAATTAAACAGGCATGTTATTTTCCTGTTGTTTTGCTTCTACAGCCCTTTGCAGTTTGCCACCATGTCGGATGAATTTCGTGGTTTGAGCAAACTCACCGAGTTTATGGCCTACCATTTCTTCAATGATTTTTACGGGCACAAACTCCTTACCATTGTGCACGCCAATAACTAGACCAATCATCTCAGGAGTTATTGTGCTGGCACGACTGTATGACTTAATGGTTTCATTGCTTTCTGCTTTTTTAATTTTTTTAAGTAATTTTTGGCTTACAAAAATTCCCTTTTTTAACGAGCGAGACATAGTTAGTTAAGATTATAATTTATCATTCGGAAATTAGAATATTAAACCGGCTTTTCGGGCTGAATCAGCCAATATTTTAATAGAACCTGCATATTTAAAACCGCCTCGGTCAAAGACGACTTTTTTAATTGATTTTTGAAGCGCCTTTTCGGCTATTGATCGACCAACATATTCTGCTAATTCTTTGGATGTTTTTGGTTTTATTTTTTTTTGTTTTTGAAGTTCTAGAGTTGATGACGCGACTAATGTTTTTTGGTTTATATCGTCAATTATTTGAGCGTATAAATGACGGTTTGATCGAAACACGCTAAGCCTAGGTTTTTCAGATAAACCTTTGATTTTAAATCTGATTCGTTTATGTTTTAATTGATGTTTAGTTAGTTTTATTTTCATATTTTGATTAGTTATTTAGTTGTTGCCAGTTTTTTGCCAATTTTTTTGATAAGTTTTTCGTCAACATATCTAACGCCTATCCATTTATATGGATCTGGTTCCCGTAGTTTTCTAATTTGACCAGCTACTTGGCCGACTTTGTTTTTATTTATACCACTGACCTTTATTATATTCTTGTTGACTTCAAATTTGATTCCTTCAGGTGCGTTGATTATGATTGGATTTGTATAACCTAGAAAAAGTTTTAAATTTTTGCCGTCGATTAATTCTGCTTTAAAACCTAAACCTTGTATTTCTAATTCTTTTACAAAACCCTTAGAGACTCCATCAATGAGATTTTGCAAGTGCGAGCGAGATGTGCCCCATAGTGCCTTGATAGTTCTTTCATCGTAGTCTGTATCTTTTGTTTTTTTAGGCTTGATAATAAGTTCGTTATTGATATTTTCAACGCTAAAAAGCTCATTTTTTATTATATATGAGTCGGTGCCTTTAGGGCCACTTGCCGTAATCTCAGTGCCGTCTTGCGTATTTTTGAAAGTTACCGTTACAGACGGCGGTATTTTTATTGGTTTTTTACCTAATCTTGACACTGATTGGTTTAATTTTGAACTAATTACCTGACATAACAAATTACTTCACCGCCTAGGTTTGCTTTTTTAGCAGCAGATTCTGTTAGTATTCCCCGTGGCGTAGATAATATATGGAAACCAGGCTTTGTATTTTTGATATTTTTTGACTTTATATATGCTCGCCTAGAGGGTCGGGAAATTCTTTTAAGTATTTCTAAACGGGGTAAATTATTTTTATAGACAATATCAACTCTGAGTTTAAACTTTGGTACCTTGCCGACTACTTTTAGGTTTTCGATATAGCCTTCATTTTCTAAAATTTTAAGAATAGCAAGTTTAATTTTTGAATGGGGTATATATACTCTTTTTATTTTGTTTCTTGCCGCATTTCTTAAAATAGTCAGCATATTACTTATTGGATCCATAAATTGTGAATTTTTTATTTAATTATTAAACTACCAAGATGATTTTTTAATTCCTGGAATTTGGCCACGACTAGCAAAGTCTCTGAAGCATATTCTGCAGAGGCCAAATTTTTTTAGATACCATCTTTTTCTTCCACAAATTTCGCACCTTCTAAAGGCTCTCGTAGAGAATTTAAAAGGCTTTTTTGTTTTTATTTTTTGTGCGAGTGTTGTCATTTATAAATATTTGGTACGGTTTATATTACCATTAAATTAGATTTATTTCAATACCGGCAAGCCTAGTTGTTTAAGCAGAGCAATGACATATTCTCTTTTTTTGGTAGTGAAGTTAATGCATACTTCTAAACCAAAAAATGAGCTAACCTTTTCACGGTTGACTTCAGGAAAAACGAAAGCATCTCTAAAGCCAATAGTTAAATTTCCATTTTTGTCTATCGACCGTTCGCTTATACCCTTAAAATCACGTACTCGGGGTAAGATAACATGAATCATTTTATATAAAAAATCACGGGCTTTTTGTTTTCTTAAGGTAACTTTATAGCCCACAATTTGGTTTTCTCTGATTTTAAAACCGGCTATAGATTTTTTAGCGTAAGTAGGGACAGGTTTTTGTGCAGTAATATTTTTCAGGCTTTCTTTTATTTCTTGCTTTGCTTTTTCGCTTTTCATATGGGGACCAATACCAGTATTAATAACAATTTTATTTAATCTCGGCAATTCGTAATAGTTTTTTGCTCCGGTCTGTTTTAGTAAAGTAGGATAAATTTCTTCTAGAAAATTTGATGATTTTTTTGTCATAGATAATTTTCAAAAGCTTATTCAAATGATTTGTTACATTTCTTGCATTTTCTGAACTTTTTTTTGTTAATTATTTTATAACCGACACGAGTAGGTTTTTTGCATTTATGGCAGATAAGTTTGGCTTTTGAAGCTGGGAACGGTTTGGCAATTAATATTCTTTCTCCCTTTTGTCCTTCTTTGCGAGGTTTAATATGTTTTACAACGATATTAACTTTTTCTACGATTAACTTATTTAGCTTAGGTAGCACTTTTAATACTTTGCCAATTTTATTTTTGTCTTTTCCTCTTAGAATTATTACTTGGTCGCCTTTTTTAATTTTCATAGTTTCATAGTATTAAACGGTTAATCCTGATTATTAAAAAGTTTTTTTATAAGATAAATTAAACTATCTCTTCAGCTAGAGAAGTTATGGTTTTGTAGCCTAATTCTTTGATTTCTCGTGGTATTGGGCCGAATATGCGGGCTCCTTTTGGTTCAAGACCATCTATTATAACACAAGCATTATCATCGAATCGTATGTATGAGCCGTCTTTTCTTTTAAATTTGTGTTTTTGTCTTACTATAATTGCTTTGACTTTATCGCTTTTTTTTACCAAGCCACGCGGAGATGCCTTTTTAATAGCGAGTAGAACTACTGAGCCTATTTGAGCATATTTCTGGTTGCCATGTCCGTAGATATGAATTATTTTGCCAATTTTGGCGCCGGTATTGTCGGCTATATTTACTTGTGATTCTTGTTGTAGCATAAATGGTTAGGTAGTTTTCAATTTGGGTGTATTTATTTCGATGATTACCCATTTTTTTGTTTTGGAGATCGGTCTAGTTTCTTTAAATACAACAATATCTCCTTCTTTAGCTTTGTTTCCCGGGTTATGTACATGATATTTTTTGGAGACTTTATAATATTTTTTGTATTTCCTGTGAAGTTTTAAGCGATCCGTTTTAACAACGACTGTTCTATCCATTTTAGCGGAAACCACTTTGCCTTTAAATATTTTTATTTTTGGAGAATTTTTCATATAAATTTATTTTTTATTTAAAAGAGTTAGAATTCTGGCAATCTCTTTTTTGGTCTGTTTTAATAAATGCGTTTTTTTAAGTGTTTTAAGGTTTTTTTTGAATTTGAGATTAGCCAATTCTTTACGCTTTTCATTTAGGTATTTTTCTAATTCTATTTTTGTTTTTGAGGCTAATTCTTTTATTTTCTTCATATGACCTTTTAATTTTTATTTTATAAGTTTGAAATTAATTTTACTTTAACTGGCAGTTTATGCGCAACAGCTTTAAAAACTTTTGAAGCAGTTTTATCAGTAATACCATCTAGTTCTATTAATATATTTCCACCCTTGATTTTAGTTAAATAACCTACTACATCACCCTTGCCTCCTCCCATTGAAAATTCAATGCCTTTACTGGTATATGGTTGGTAAGGAAAATTTCTTATCCAGAATTTACCTTTACCTTTTAAAATTTTAACTATTGTCATTCTGATTGTTTCTAGATGTTTATCTTTCAATATGCCTGCTTCTAATGCTTTGATGCCGTATTTGCCAAAGGCAAGACTTACCCTCTTTGTTTTAAAACCTTTTGGTAAAGGCCCCTTTTGATGTTTTCTGTATTTTATTTTTTTCGGCGCAAACATTTTGTTAAAGTTAATTTTTATATATAAATATCTTTACGCCTACGGTTCCGTATCTGCAATAAGAAGTTGATTCTCCATAATCAATATTTGCTTTGATAGTGGAGGTTGGAACTTTGCCTTTTATTAACCAGTCACTGTTACTTATTTCATTGCCGTCAAGTCGGCCCGAAACTTTAATCTTTATACCTTTTATTACGTTGTTTAGATTGATTTTATTCAACGCTTGCTTCATAGCTCGTCGATAAGGTACTCTTCTTTCAATAGCCAGCGCTACTTCGTCAGCTAGTAGTTGCGCATTTTCTTCTGGTCTTTTGATTTCAACGATTTCAATCTTTAATGGAATAGAGGTTTTATAATCATTTCTTATGTATTGTAGTAGTTCAATTATTTGGCGGCGCAATTTTTCTATATTTTCGCCACCTTTACCAATTATAATACCTGGTTTAGAGGATTCAATTATGATGGTAATATTATTACGATCTCGTTCAATTCGGATCATAGCTATACCAGATTTATTATATTTTTTATTGATTAATTGCCTTATTTTTAAATCTTCAATAAGTGAATTTTTATAGTCTTTTCCGTTTTTAAACCAAAGAGAATGCCAAGATAAAGATTGGCCTATACGGATTGATTGAGGTTTAACTTTATGTCCCACTGAAGTAGTTTAAATTTAAAGATTAAACATTTAGCTATTGATTTTGTTGTGGTTTATTTGGATTGTTCTCAAGTATTAAAGATATATGGCTTGTTCTTTTTAGTATAGGCGTGGATCGGCCTCGTGCTTTAATGAGAAACCTTCTTAACTTTGGACCTTCATTGACTTCTATTTTTTTAATATAAAAGTGATTTGTTTTAATATTTAAATTATGAGCTGCGTTGGCTATTGCCGAATTGATTAGTTTAATAAACGGAGTGCACGCTCTTTTGTTGGTTAATTTCAGTATGGTTAAAGCATTTTTTACAGTTTTTCCTTTAATAAGTCTAGCAACTAGACGAACTTTTCTTGGCGCGATTCTAAGCATTTTTATTTTGGCTTTAATTTCTGACATTGTTTTAAAAAAATGTTATGATTATTTTTGATATCTGCGTTTTATTATAAGTTTATCGTAAGTTTTTGAACGCCTTGTTTTTACAAATTTAGCATGTTTACCCCAAGGAGTTTTAGGAAATTTTAGGCCAATGGGTGTTTTACCTTCTCCGCCGCCATGTGGATGATCTACCGCATTCATAGCAGCGCCTCTTACCGTCGGTCTAATACCTAGGTGTCTTTTTTTTCCGGCTTTTCCAAGAATTATTTTATTATGATCTATATTAGAAATTTGTCCCAGTGATGCATAACAGTTTGACGGAATTTTCCTGACTTCTTTTGATGGCAATTGTATTATAGTATATTTACCTTCTTGTCCCAAAACTTGAGCAAAATTGCCAGCCGATCTTACTAATTTTGCTCCTGATTTTGGCATAATTTCTATGTTGTAAACAAAGTAGCCAGATGGAATGTTTTTAAGCTGGAGTCTGTTTCCTGGTGCTAGCGGAGCATTTTCCTGCGTAATAATTTGGTCATTTATTTTTACGCCATGTGGAGCAATAATATATCTTCTTTCTCCGTCTCGATATAGCACTAAGGCAATTAGAGCGGATCTGTTTGGGTCATACTCAATTGATTCAATGCGGGCTGGAATATTTATTTTATCAAGATAATAAAAATCTATTTGTCGATATCTTTTTTTTGCTCCTCCACCTCGGTGCCTTACTGTAATTTTACCTTTTGATCGACCAGAAATTCTTTTTTTCGCTTTAGTAAGAGGTTTATAGGGTTTTGACCTAGTTATATCAGAAAAGTCATAAACTTTTTTTATTATTTTGCCTGATGTTATTAAATTGATTGTTTTCATAGATTTAACTCGTTTTACAATTTGGTTAAGTCAAGTTTCTTCTTGGATTTAATGGTTATAATGGCTTTTTTTATATTGCGTCTGGCAATTCTTTCGTTTCCTCTTTGGGTTAACTTTTTTTTAGCTGGATTTTTGAGTATATTAACTTTTATAACTTTAACATCATAGGTTTTTTCTATTATATTTTTGATTGTATTCTTGTTTATTTTTTTATTTATGCGTATGGTATATTTTTTTAGAGCTTCATTTTTAGAGGCTTTTTCAGAAAAATGTGGAGCTAAAATAGCCTTGCTTATTAATTCAAAATTTGGCGTTTTTGCTATTGGTTTTGGTTTTGATTGATTTTTTTTATTGTTTGCCATAAAGTTTTGTTAAAGTTTCAACCATTGGTTCCTCTATAATCACATATTTCTTTTTCAATAACTTATAGGCATTAATATTTTTTGAGTTTGAAACTTGTGTGTTTTTAAAATTAGAGAAAGCTTTTTTGAGATTTTTAATTTTGTCATTGCCTAGTATAAAAAGATAAGAGGGATATTTATCCGACTTGAAAAAATTTTGCAGACTTTCGAGAAATAATCTTGCCTCTTTTGCTTTACTGATATTATTGAAAGATGTTGAGTCTAGTATTAGAAGTTGCTTATTAGTTATTTTTTTGGATAGAATCATTGCCGTAGCCTTTTTCTTTACTTTCTTGTTTAGCTTTTTGGCGTAATTTTTATCTTTTCTAGGTCCAAAGACGGTTCCGCCTCCGCGCCAGAGAGGTGACCTTATGGAACTTGCCCTAGCGCGACCTGTATGTTTTTGAGGCCATGGTTTTTTGCCGCCGCCTTTTACTTTACCTCTTGTTTTAGTGTGTGCTGTGCCGGCACGTTCGTTTGATCTGTAAACATGTAATGTTTGTAAAATAAGATCAGGGTTAAACGATACATTAAATAATTTGTCATCAAGAAAAATTTTTTTGATAATTTCTCCTTTTAGGTTGTAAACTTGAGCTTTCATAATAAAAAAGTAAACTGGATCAGTCTTTTGCCCTAATGGTTAATATACTATTTCTATGGCCTGGTACCGCGCCTTTAACAACAATTAAGTTATTTTTTTCATCAATATTGATTATTTCAAGATTGTCCACGGTTACTGTTTTATTACCGGCTCTTCCCGGCATTTTTTTTCCTTTCATTACTTTCTGATGTCCACCTATACCAATTGATCCTGGTTGCCTGTGAGCATGTTTTGTGCCGTGGGTTCTAGAGACTCCTCTAAAATGCCATCGTTTTACTACTCCTTGAAATCCTTTTCCTTTTGAGGTACCTGTTATTTTTACTTTGTCGCCTGGTTTAAATATTGAAACACTGATTTGATCGTTTATTTTTAATTTATTATTTATTTCTTCTGGGGGTAGTTTAAATTCCTTAAGATATTTTAATTTTTTACCAGTTTTCTTCAAATGACCTTCTAGTGGTTTAGTTAGTTTTTTAGTTTCTTCAAAGCCGATTTGTACAGCTGAATAACCATCTTTAAGCTTATGTTTAATCTGAGTAATATAACAAGGACCGGCTTTGATTAAAGTTACCGGGATAAGTGTGTTGCTATTGGTAGCAGGTATCTGCGTCATCTTAATTTTTTTACCTATAATAAAACGCATGGCTTTAAATTAAAAAACCGCCTGAGGGTTAGTCGGATTGTATCAGCCTTAAACTATAGGAAAATTTATCAATAACTGATTTCTATTTCAACACCTCTGGGTATAGATATTTGAGAAAGAGAGTTAGCTAATTCCGGTTTTGGGTTTAAGACATAAAGCAATCTTTTGTGTATCCTCATTTCAAACTGATCTCCCGAAGATTTATGCACAAATGTTGATCTATTTACTGAAATTCGGCTAATTTCTGTTGGTAGAGGTATAGGTCCTTTAATTGAAGCATTTAGTCGCAACGCATTATCAATAATTTTCTGACTTACAATATCAGCTGTTTTATAGTCATAGGCTTTTATTTTAATTTTAAGCACTAATGTATTGTTTTCCTTGTTTTCCTTTTTCTCTGTTTTCTTCGGTGGTTGGTTGGTTTTAGAAGTTGTTTTTTTTGTTGACAATTCTTTTTGTCTTTTAGTTGACCTTAGTGCCTTTTTTTTATCTAAAGTACCCCTTCTCATTTTTAAATTGTATGATTAATATTCCTAACTTTTATTTTATTATTTTAGTAACTATTCCTGCACCTACTGTTCTGCCTCCTTCTCTAATTGCAAATCGTAATTTTTCTTCAATAGCGACTGGTTTTATTAGTTTTATATTTAGATTGACGGTATCTCCTGGCATTACCATTTCGACTCCTTTTTGAAGCGTGATTTCTCCGGTCACATCAGCTGTTCTGATATAAAATTGCGGTTTATAGCCATTAGTAAATGGAGTATGTCGTCCTCCTTCCTCTTTAGTTAATACATAAACTTCAGCCTCAATTTCAGTATGCGGCGTGATGGTTCCTGGTTTAGCTATTACTTGACCTCGTTCAATATCTTCTTTTTTAAAACCTCTTAACAAAAGTCCAACATTATCACCAGCAATTGTTTCGTCGAGTGTTTTATTAAACATTTCAACGCCCGTAACTGTAGTTTTTGTTATTTCTGGTTTTATGCCTACGATTTCGACTTCTTCATTAATTTTTAGCTTGCCCCGCTCCACTTTACCTGTGGCAACGACTCCCCTACCTTCGATTAAAAATGTATCTTCTACTGCCATTAAAAATGGTTTATCGGTATCTCTTTGAGGAGTAGGTATATATTCATCTAGAGCCTTTAATAATTCATAAAAAGGTTGAATAGCTGGATCATCGGCTTTAGTAGCGTTTAATGCCAATAAAGCTGATCCTCTGATTACCGGCACTTTGTCACCGTCAAAGTTGTATTTTTTTAATAATTCTCTGACTTCAGATTCAACAAGGTCAATTAGCTCTGGGTCATCAACCGCGTCTGTTTTATTTAGGAAAACAATTATATAAGGTACCCCTACTTGACGAGCTAATAATATATGTTCTCTCGTTTGGGGCATGACTCCATCGACTGCGGATACTACCAATATAGCACCATCCATTTGGGCAGCGCCTGTGATCATATTTTTTATATAATCTTCATGACCTGGTGCATCGATGTGAGCATAGTGTCTGTTTTCTGTTTCGTATTCAGAGTGATGTAAGTTGATTGTTACGCCTCTTGCTTTTTCTTCCGGAGCATTGTCGATTTGGTCTACTGTTTCGAGGCGACAGGGTAGGCCTTTTAAGCTTACTGATTTTAGAATAGCAGCTGTTGTTGTAGTTTTTCCATGGTCAACATGGCCAATTGTGCCAACATTAACATGAGGTTTTGTTCTTATAAATTTTTGTTTTTCAGCCATTTTTATACTTAAAAATTAAAAATATAAATATCTCTAAAATTATATCATCTTAATCTAGCGTGGAGCTATTGTCAATAGGTATTTTATTTTTTGTTTGTTGTCTGGGAGACAGATTTGCCTTCTATAATTTGTTGGGCGATATTGTTGGGGGCGGGTTCATAATGGTCAAATTCCATATAGAATGAACCCCTTCCTTCTGTAAGCGTTCTTAAAGATGTGGCATAGCCAAACATTTCAGCTAGCGGCACTTTAGCGTCTATAACTTTCATATTATACCTTTCATGCATATTTTCTATGCGGCCTCGTCTTGAATTTATATCGCCAGTAACTTTACCAAAGAATTGTGCTGGTATAACAGTTTCTAGTTTCATGATTGGTTCTAATAAGATAAGGCCTGCTTTTTTTGCTGCTTCGATAAGAGCAATAGAACCGGCGATTTTAAAGGCAATATCAGAAGAATCAACCTCATGGTAGGAGCCATCGTGAAGCGTTACTTTTAAGTCAGTAAGTTCATAACTAGCAAGAATGCCTTTTTCCATTGCTTCTTTAATACCCTTTTCAATTGGACCGATGTATTCGTCTGGAATTATACCTCCTTTTATTTTGTTGACAAATTCAAAACCTTTGCCTCTTTCCAGTGGCTCGATATCAATTATAACATGACCATATTGACCTCGACCGCCGCTTTGGCGAATATATTTTCCTTCTATATTTTTTACAGGTTTAACAATAGTTTCTTTATAGGCAACTTGGGGCCTACCTGTTTTTAATTTAACATTATACTCTCGTTTCATTCGGTCAGTAATAATGTCAAGATGTAATTCGCCCATTCCAGATATAAGAGTATCGCCAGTGTCTTTATCTATTTTGACTTTAAAAGTTGGGTCTTCGTCTTGAAATTTTCTCAGAACAAAAGCTAATTTTTCTTCATCGTCTTTTGTTTCAGGTTCTATTTTCATATCAATTACTGGTTCGGGAAATTTTATCTGTTCTAGCACAACAGGAAAAGATGGGTCACATAGCGTATCACCTGTTTTTGATTCCTTTAGACCGATAACTGCTCCTATTTCGCCTGCTATGAGTTGTTTTACTTCCTCGCGGTGATTGGCATGCATTAAGACAACTTTTGATATTCTTTCTTGTTTATCGCGTGTTGAATTGAGTATATAAGAGCCGCTTTTTAAGGTGCCAGAATATATTCTTATGTAAATTAACTGTCCGAAAAATGGGTCAGCTGCGAGTTTAAACACTAAAGCCACAAGAGGGCCTTGAGGGTCGGCGCTAATGATTTTTTCTTGATTAGTCTTAGGATCAATACCTTTGACAAGGGGTGTTTCAAGTGGATTTGGCAAGTAGTCGCATATACCGTCAAGAATAAGCTGCACTCCTTTATTTTTAAGAGCCGATCCACAATAGACAGGTATAAACTTATATTCAAGCACGCCTTTTCTAATAGCTAATTTTAGTTTATTAATGTCTATTTTTTTACCCTCAAGATAGTCTTGCGTTAATTCATCGTCAAGTTCAGCAACTTTTTCAATTAATTCTTCGTGGTATTTATGAGCTTCCTGTTTAAATTCATCGGGTATTTCTTTTATAACAATTTTTTCGCCATGTTTTCCTTCAAAATAAAGTGCCTGCATAGTAAGTAGATCTATCAGGCCAGAAAATTGGCTTTCCTGTCCTATTGGAATAGCTAGCGGTATGGCGTTTTTATTAAGTTTTTCCCTTATAGATAAGAGAGATTCGGCAAAGTTAGCTCCTATGCGGTCGATTTTATTAATAAAGCAGAGGCGTGGCACTTTATATTTATCAGCTTGTCGCCAGACTGTTTCAGATTGTGGTTCTACGCCTTGCACAGCATCAAAAACCATAACGGCGCCATCTAAGACTCTCAATGAGCGTTCAACTTCAGCAGTAAAGTCAATGTGTCCGGGAGTGTCAATGATATTAATTCTATAGCGATTGTTTTCATCTTGGTTTTCTTTAAAATAAGTTGGTATCCAAAATGTTGTCGTAGCGGCTGCTGTAATAGTAATGCCCCTTTCTCTTTCCTGAGGCATCCAGTCCATTACAGTCGTGCCTTCATGAACCTCGCCGATTTTATATGATTTACCGGTGTAAAAGAGAATACGCTCTGTAGTAGTTGTTTTGCCAGCATCTATATGGGCTATGATGCCGATATTACGTGTTCTTTTTAGCGGTATAGACATTTCTTAAAAAACAAAAATTAATCCCTTTTTAAAATTTAAAAACGAGGTTATTGTAGTCAATTTTTCTTTGAATTGCAAGATATATTGCAAGATTATATTATTATAATTAAGTCTTTTATTTTTGTGAATAATTTTCAGAAAACTTTAAATTTAAATTATTATAAAAATAAAAAAATTATATGCTCAAACCAACATAGCTTTATAGTTTATAGCATGTTAGGTTGATTATAAATGAGGTTAAAGCATTTTATTGATTTTTTCTATAAAAAAATTAATTTTAATTTACAAGTAAATAAATATACAAAAACAAATGCTCCCCTTTTTTCCTCTATTGAAATTTTAGGGGGAGTGTTGTATTATTTTTTTGTTTATATTGTAATAAGTATATGTTTTTGTTTTTTGATTTTTTAAAATTTAATAACTTCGATTGTGCCTACTTTTAACCAGTTGATTAAAAAAGGACGTAAAAATAAGAGAAAAAAAATTAAAGCGGCTGCTTTAAAAAAATCAATTAACTTACTTAAAAACAAGCCTGTATTTTATAATTCTTGTTTTAAGCGTGGGGTTGTTTTGAGTGTAAAGACTATGACACCCAAGAAACCGAATTCAGCTTTAAGAAAAATTGCAAAGGTTCGTCTTTCTAATGGAATGGAGGTTACGGCTTATATTCCTGGCGAGGGGCATAACATACAGGAGCATAGTATTGTTATAATTAGGGGAGGTAGAGTTAAGGATTTGCCCGGAGTAAAATATCATATTGTGCGAGGAAAACTAGATGCGACTGGTGTTGAAAATAGGAAGACATCTCGTTCGAAATACGGCACAAAACTTCAAGTTGCAGCGGCAAAAAGTTGAAGAAACTAAATTATTTTTAAAATGAATCAACAACTATGAGAACCAAAAAAAGAGTACTTCGCCCTTTGGACCCTGATCCTATTTTTCGTGATTTGACAGTAGCTAAGTTTATAAATTATTTAATGAGAGATGGCAAAAAAGCGGTTGCCCAAAAAGTCCTGATTAAGACTTTCAATATTATTAAAGAAAAAACAAATAATAACCCGGTTGTTATCCTTAAAAAAGCCATAGATAATGCTTCTCCCTATGTTGAAGTTATTTCCAGAAGAATTGGTGGGGCAACTTATCAGGTGCCAAAAGAGGTGCGAAGTGAACGAAGAAGTTTTTTAGCTATGCGATGGTTAATTGAATCAGCGAGAGAGACAAAAGGAAAGCCTATGCATTTAAAATTGGCTGAGGAATTAATTGCTTCAGCTAATAATGATGGTAAGGCAATTAAGAAAAAAATAGAGATTCAAAAAATAGCCGAGGCTAATAAAGCTTTTGCGCACCTTGCTTGGTAGCATAATTTTATCTTGATATTTTAAAAAAAGACTAGTTCTCTAGTCTTTTTTTAAATTTTCCTGATACAAGGATAAAATAGTATTGACAATATAGTTGTTATTTTAAGCGCAATATTTGTTTATAAAGATCTAAATTGTCAGCTACAAACTTTAGGCCATTCAGCACACATATTTCCGGCTTTTCAGGTATAATTGGTTTAATGCCTATTTCTTCAGATATATAAAGATCAAGGTTTTTTATATAGGCTCCTCCTCCAGTAAGAAAAATGCCTTTATCTATAAAATCACCAATTGATTCAGAAGGAGCAGCTTTTAAAACGTTTTTTATGCCATTTATTATTTCATTAATATATGGTGTGGCTACGTTTCTTATTTCGGCGCTTTTTATTTCGATAGTGCGCGAGATATTTTTGTGGATATCTTTTCCTTTAATTTCCATAATATCTTCTTCTATTCGTTTATTTATTACAAGATTAAGTAATTGGTTTCTGACTGTTTTTGCTGTTGAAGAGTCGATTTTTATTTCATAAAAGTTTTCTATATATTCTTTAATTGCTATGGCGATGTCATCGCTACCAATTTTGACTAATTCTTGGGCGACTATTCCTCCCAGGCTAATAATTCCTATATCACACTTTCCACCTCCAAGATTTATAATAAGATGCGAACGCGAATCGTTAAGGTTTAGTTTGGCGCCTATAGCCGCTAAGATTGGTTCTTTAATAAGATAAAGTTTCTTAATTTTTATTTCATCAAAGATTTCAGTAAAACCTTTTAGCTCTACCGAGTTTAATTCGACTGGAATTGATAATATTATTTCAGGTTTGAGAAATTTTAAAAAGCCCAGACTTTTATTAATGAGATGATTTAGAAATAAAAAAGTAGCTTTATAGTTTTTTATGACCCCTTCTTCTATAGGAAAAACCGCTTCTACATCTGGAGGAGCTTTACCAGTGAGTTTTTCTGCCTTGTGGCCAATAGCTAAAACCGTTTCTTCGTTTTTTAAAAAAGCTATGGCTGTTGAATCTTGGTATAATACTCCCTTTCCTTTTACATATATTTTAGTATTTGATGAGCCAAGTTCTATACCGATTGTTCTCATGGAATGAGTTAATTAGTTCTCATTATTTTTGCGCCTAGATTTTGAAGTTTGATATCAATTTTTTCATAACCACGATCAATTTGGTCTATATCTGAGATAATTGTTTCGCCTTGAGCAATAAGCGCGGCAATTATAAAAGAAATCCCAGATCTAATATCTAAACTGCGTATTTCGCGTCCATAAAGAGCAGTCGGACCTATTATGACCGCCCTATGAGGGTCTATGATAATGGAATTGGCACCCATTTTGTTAAGTTCTTCTAGATATTTCAAACGTCCTTCGTAGAGAGTTTCGTGAATATAGGTTGTTCCTTGCATTTGGGTGGCTAAAACACCAGTTTGTGGTTGTAGTTCTGTTGGGAACCCTGGATAGGGCATGGTTTGTATTTTAGTGGCTTTAAGATTTGGAGAGTAGGCGATTTTTAAAGAATTATCTTTTTCAATTCGATAGTTAATACCAATTTTTTTGAATTTACTTAGCACTACATCTAAATATTTGATATTAATATTGCGTAGAAGTATTTTTCCTTTAGACAGCGCTCCCATTATGATAAAAGTTCCAGCTTCAGCATAGTCAGAATCGACACAGAAAGGTTCTTTAATTTGTTTCATTTTTTTTACTCCTTTTATTTTAATTATATGAGAAAATTCTGTTTTTATATTGACGCCATGCAGTTTCAAGAAGCGGCATAGTTCGTTAACATGGGGTTCAGCAGCTGCAAGTTTAATGATAAATTCTTTATTAATCAAAGAGAGAAATAAAAGCATATTCTCAGTGGCCGTGACCGAAAATTCGTCAAGAATGACAGTTTTGTTTTGAAGAGGTTTTTTCTTATCAATTTTGAGTTCGATACTTTCAGAGGTTTCATTTGTAATAACGCCAAGATCCCGGAAAGCGTTTAGATGTGTTGTAAGTGGGCGAGCGCCAATTTTACAGCCGCCAGGCTGAGACATTTTGATATATTGATAGCGCGCAAGGATTGGACCTATAAGCAATACCGAAGATCTAAGTTTGGAAACAAGATTGGGGTTTAATTTATTAGGATTAATTTTGGAAGAGTCAATTTCAAGTATGTTATCTTGAAAAGATATTTTAGCGCCCATCTCTTTAAGTATTTGAAGCATTATCTGTACATCAATAATATCTGGGACATTTTTAAATAAAAGCGGATAATCAAAAAGTATGGAGCTGGCAATAAGAGGTGTGGCTAAATTTTTGTTTCCTGAAATAAAAACCTCACCTTTAAGTGGAAAGCCTCCTTGGATTATAAATTTTCTTGCTTTTAACGTTTCTGCCATTGAGGTTGTTTTCGGGCTTTTTTGAGGCCCCATTTTTTTCTTTCAACAACTCGTGGATCTCTTTTGAGAAATCCGGCTTTCTTAAGAACGCTCCGATAAGTAGCGTTAACAAGCGTTAAAGTTCTGGATATAGCCATACGGGCGGCTTCTGATTGAGCGCTAACTCCCCCACCCTTGCATCTTAGTGAAATAAAGTATTTGTTTTCAAGATTAAGAAGGGTTAGTGGACTTGTAATATTGTTTAAATACTTCGGAATTTTGAAGTATGTTTTGAAACTTTGGTTGTTAACAACTATATTAGGAGAATCTTGATTAGGAGAATCTTGTGATGAAGTAGGGGCATATTTTATGTCGTATAATCGTGCTATAGCTACAGCAGTTTTTCTTCTGCCAATGGCTTGGATATATTTATTATGCGATAAAGTTTTTGTTCCATCTGTTTTAATTTTTTGTTTCGTTTGCATTGGTGGAATTGTCAAATTTTAGAAGTTTAATAAATTTCTTTCTAAGTCTGTTTTTAGGTAGCATATTAAAAACAGCGTTCCTAAAAACTTCATTAGGATTTTTTTTAAACTTATCTCTTAAGGTTATTTCCTTCATTGAACCCAAATAGCCGCTATGCGAACGATATACCTTGGTTAATAGTTTTGTACCCGTAAATTTCAATTTATCAATATTTTTAATCAGAACATGATCGCCTACATCTTTATTATAAGCGAATTGGGGTTTATGTTTGCCCATTAGTAGTTTGGCAACATAAGAAGCTAGTCTACCGATAGTTGCGTTGTTTGCGTCAATAATATGAGTATTTCGGTTTATTATGGATTTAGCTTTGGGTTTGGACATAGAGCGAAGGCTTATTGATTATTTTATATTATTTTTTATTATATTTTGGGTTATTTCTTTAGGTTTTTCTTCAGATTGATTTTGATTTGCTTTTTTCTCTTCTGTTTTTTTATCTTCTTGGGCGAAATTAATTATTTCCAAAAGAGCCATTTTGGCTCCATCTTTTATTCTTGGTTTCAGGTTTAAAATTCGCGTATAGCCACCAATTTTATTATTATTATTATTATTATTATATTTTTTAGCTAGAGTTATAATTTTGAAAACATCTTCCTTGTTAAGAGTTTTTCTAAGATATCTAATAGTAGCCAGAGATTGGTGTTGAGATTTAGCCATAAGTCTGTCAAAGACTTTTTTGACCTCTTTTGCTTTAGCTTTGGTTGTTTTAATTCTTTTAAAATGCAGAAGAGAGCGAATCAGCGATTTTATTAAAGCCTTTCTTTTATTTTTTTTCAGGCCTAAGATTTTCCCTTTTATCCTATGGCGCATAATAGAGAAAATTTTAAAAGTAAAAAAAAAGCTATTCTTTTATTGATAAATTGAACTTGGCTAGAGCGTTATTAATTTCGAGAAGTGCTTTTTTTCCAAATCTTGGTATTTTGAGTAGCTCTGAGGGTTTCTTTTTAATAAGTTTTTTAATTGATTTGATTTTAGCTTTTTTAAGGGCATTTAAAGTTTTGGTTGAAAGGTTCAAAATTGTTATTTCCGAATTTAGAATTTCCTCCATATCATATTTTGGTATAGTCGTACTTTCTATTTCTTTGACATACTTTCTTTCTTTTTCTCCAGACAAGATAGCGTAATGTTCTTTTAAAATAGAGGCTGCCTTAAAGAAAGCCTCTGAGGGTTTAATTGTTCCGTCAGTTTCGATTTCAAGAACGATTTTATTGAAATCAGCCCTTTCGCCGATTCTCATATTAGTTACTTTGTAGCTTACTTTTTTGATTGGACTAAACCAAGCATCTAAAAGAATACTGCCAATCGGTAATTTTGTTTTTTTCATAGCTTCAGCGGGGACATAACCAAAACCTTTTTCAAACATAACTTCAATTTCTATTTCTTTATTTTTATCAGTAGTTGAAAATAAGTAAATATCTTTATTTATTATTTCAACTTCGGTTGGTGTTTGTATATCGCCTGCTTTAATTTCTTTAATACCTTTTATTTTAAGTTTGCCAATTATTGGTTCATCTGAAAAAACGCGGCATCTTATTTTTTTAAAGTTGAGGATTAGTTCAATGGTGTTTTCAAGTATGCCCGGAACGCTTGTAAATTCATGGGGCACGCCTTCAATTTTTAAAGCCGTAACAGCTCCGCCGGCAATTGACGACAACAAAACTCGCCGTAGAGTGTTAGCGATTGTAACCCCATAGCCGGGGTATAATGCTTCTACCTCAATAATGCCATAATTTTCTTTTTCTTCACTTATCTTTGGCGAAAAGGGATAAAAGTTGAATTCCTTTTCTATCTTTTCCATAAATTAATATAAACAAAATTTAAAAGAGTATCATTATAAAATAAAAAAAAGAACAAATAAAGGGAGTTTATATTCCTTTTGCAGTCTTCAGGCCGTAGTTTTAATTTTAATGCAATGCTTTAAATCTTTTTCTGATAAAAGTTGGGATTTCTATTTCATTTTGGTTTTCTATTTTTTTCAGTGCACCATCCACAGATTCTTCTTCAAATTTTTTAATTTGTTTTTTTGAATCAAAGCCTGTGGCAATAACCGTAACTTTTAGTTCACCTTTTGGCGTATTCTCGTTAGCTACAGCTCCGAAAATAATACGTGCCTCTGGATCAACTGATTCGGTAATGATTTTAGCTGCTTGTTCTATTTCGGTCATACCCAAATCAGATGAACCAGTAATATTAAATAATAAACCCTTCGCTCCATTAATTGAGACTTCCAGAAGCGGAGAATTAATTGCCTGGCGTGCTGCCTCTTCAGCTCTTTTTTCACCTTGCGATCGTCCTATACCAATAAGAGCTGAACCCGCATTTTCCATAATAGCTTTAACATCTGCAAAATCTAGGTTAATAATCCCCGGTATAACTATTAAATCTGATATTCCCTGAACTGCTTGTCTTAAGACATCATCTACTGTTTCAAAAGCTTGAAGTATAGTTGTTTTTTCATCAATTAAATTGAAAATCCTATCATTAGGAATAGTTATCAGAGTATCTACTTTTGTTTTTAAGCTTTCTAAACCTAATTCAGCAATTTCAGAACGTTTTCTACCTTCAAAACTAAATGGCTTGGTTACAACGCCTACTGTAAGACAACCGGCTTCTTTAGCCGCTTCAGCTACAATTGGACTAGCACCTGTTCCTGTACCCCCACCTAATCCACAGGTTATAAATACCATATCCGCACCTTTAATGGCTTCATGAATTTCTTCTCGATTTTCTTCAGCCGCTTGTCTGCCTAAATCTGGATTCATTCCGGCACCTAAGCCTTTGGTTAAATTTTTACCTATGTGTATTTTTTTAGGAGCTTTACAATAGTGAAGTTGTTGGGCGTCTGTATTAATGGCAATAAATTCTACTCCTTTAATTCCAACTTCAACCATTCTTGATACAGAATTATTTCCGCCTCCTCCTACACCTATTACTTTGATTTTAGCAAATGTTTCTATTTCGGGTTTTATTTGTGGCATGGATGATGTAAAATTTTGACTTTCTAGTGTAAAAATTTAACTTCTGTTATCATTTTAAATCCTAATTTTTTAATGTCAAGTAGGAAAAATAAAAAATTTTTTTACAATATCTATTTTGTGTTATTTGTATATTCTGAATCAAATAAACTTTATTCAAGCTTTTATCCAGATTTTTAGGTTCTTGGACTCTATTGAAAAATATTATTTTTTGAAATACAATTTATTTTAGCTGAGTTGGTTGTTAATTGGGCCGGTAGTTTAGTCCGGTTAGAACATCCGCCTGTCACGCGGAAGGTCGCGGGTTCAAATCCCGTCCGGCCCGCAGAAACAAAAATAGCGCCATTGCTTTGGCGTTATTAATTTTATTGAATAATGTTCGCTTGGAATAATGTTCGCTTGGTAAGAAGTGTTTAAGATTTAAAGTTTTTACATTTAGAAAATTGCTGTATGTTTTTTGAGCGGACTCAAAAATATACACCAAAATTTCACTTTTCGATTTTTGGCTA
>JBBINA010000010.1:0-51329 GCA_037444125.1 bacterium | reverse complement strand
AGAAGATGCTTTCAAATTAGTTATCCAAATAAATGGTAAAACCAGAGATGTTATTGAAGCCAAAACCGGACTTTCAGAAACTGAAGCAAAAGAACTAGCTTTAAAATCGCCAAAAATCAAAAAATGGTTCAAGAATAAAAGAATCAAAAAGACAATTTTTATTCAAGATAAATTAATTAATTTTGTAATTGAATAAAAAACCCACAGAAGGGGGCTAGGTTTCCCTCGCCCATGGGGATTCGAACCCCGGCCTTCATTGGACTGGGGAAAAATCCCAGCAGTTAGGAGGCAAGAGGGAACTGGACTGCTGGGCAAAACCCTGGTCCATTGGGTCCTGCTAGACCCTTTCTTCGGCTGACACCATGCCACGGACTATCCTTCTGTGGGTGCTGTGGGTGCCAAAAAGTAAGAAGGCATGGAATTGGAAGAACTAATATTTAAATAGCAAATCTAAAAAAATCTGTCAAGTCACGATAAATATGTGGTAAAATTTTAATCAAGGAAAAATGTTAAATCTTCAAAAGAGAAAGGAGGAAATCTCAAATGTCTTTTTGATTTTTATCTTAAAAATAAAATTATCATATCGGGTTCTTTTGCTTTGGATATTACAATAAAAACGGCAAAATATCTTGTTGGTCTTGACAAATTACTAATTAAGTATAATTATAGTAGTTTGGCCAGATTCGAATACTTAATGTACTGTCAAGAGTGCATCAAAAATAATGAATCTCGGTCAAATCAAGACAGGAGGACAAAGAATGTCTAAGGTAACTGTTAGGCAACTTTGTGAACTTTTCAAACAAATAACTGAAAAGAGAGTTAACGAAGAAGCAATTTAGGAGATAATCGAGAAAGCGAAACAAGTTGCTCTACCACAGCACCTTAAAAAAGTCTTACAGCAGGCTCTCAAAACAGTAGCTGAAATCAATGTTGCTTATTTGCAGACTTAAGCTCTAGTCAACATTGCTGGAGCTAGTCAGGAAGCCAAAGACTTTGAGCAGGCTTGCAAAAACAGCAGCTGAGATCAATGAGGCTGATTTGCGGTTTAAAGCTTTAGCCAGCATTGCTGGAGCCTTAGCTCAAGCAATGAAAGAGTAATCCGATATTAACAGAAGGGTCCTCGTCCCGTTCTCCTTAATTAATATTGCTAAAGAATTGGCGGGAGAAACACAAAAAGATAAACCGAGCAGGGTTCCGAAAAGATTAAGGCACCTCTTGCAAATCTTGTGCGATAGGTGCCTTTTTTTATCAAATTAAACTTGACTTTAATTTTTCTCTGGATTGAACATTAAATATGCCTTTCTGTTTTAAGAGACCTTAAAATCCTAATCCCCATTCTTAATAATTAATCGCCAAATCACTTTGGCTCAAGATATTTTGACAAATGAAGTTTATATAGGATTTTTCCCAAGCTGTTTTGCATGGGGGAACGGCTATTTGACGCTGTTTTGGCTCAAACAGCTTTTCTGAAGATTTGGATTTTTATCTCACCTTTTTTGCTAAAAACAAATTAGACCAATTCTTTAAGCCAAGATCGAACCTTCGTAACTGTAATCTTTTTAAAATTTTTTATCAAAAAGGCGATTAGCATTATCATTGCCAATCGCCTTATAAACGCTTTGGGTATTTTTACGTCTTTAGAGAACAACCAAGTTCAGTAAGCCGAGCTTCGGTCTTCTCCAATGTTTTGCGTCCAACTTGAGGAATATGAAGAATTTGTGGAGCTGTATGCTGAATCAACTGCTCTAAAGTTATAATTCCTTTCTTCTCAAGTGCGTTAACTGCCCTAGCGTCAAATCCCAGAGACTTCAAAGATAACGAAAGTAGTTCTTGTTTCATCTTGGGTGACTGTTGAAAGGGAATACCAATAGCAACATCGAGGCGAAGAGCTTCTGATTTTGGGACATCGCATTCAATTACCAACGCATCCTCTTTCTTAATTGTAAATGTATTTCCTCCAAAAGCTCTCACCGCTTCTACTGCTTTTCCGTCCTCATCTTTTACTCGAATGCTGTAAATCATATTTTATCCTCCTTTCTTAAGATAGAATCTCTCATTAGATCTAACCAATTAACTATGTTTCATAACCTATAACCCCTTGGAATAGAAAATTAATAGAACATCAACCTCCTCCTAGAACCTGACGAAGTTTTAAAGGTTACTCTTTAATTTCCAAACTCAATACCTTTTTCCCTAAAATCATACAGAAATTTAAGAGATAAGAAAACCACAAGAAATAAACCCACTGAGCTTTTTATTATTTGGTTCTCAAATTATATAGTAAATTATAAATACTTGTCAAGAGTTATATTTCGTTTAATCCTAATTGGGCACGAAATTAGTGCTGTTTCTAATATATATAGGCGATAAGTCAGTTTTGAACTTAAACTACTGTTTTTCATAATCAATACTTTCTATGGTTAGTAAAAATAGACAAAAAAAGCTTGATTGAATTATACTACTGTCAAATGCAAATTTGACAAAAAAATAGAATTAATGTTAAGATATTAAACAGATCTTTATAATAGAAGGGGTGATTAGCTTGCTAGAAATTATTGATAGGTTTTTTAAAAAGGACGGAAAGCCCACAGAGCCATTAAAAAATATTCTTGAACTCTGTCAGGTCAAACATAATGGCACTTTAAGCGGCATTAGAGATGCTACACAAAAAGCGTGGTATCAAAAAGACAAACTGCATTTTGAGATTCAAGAAAGGCACAGCTATCTTCGCGAGGTAGCAATGCCTCTCTTTGAAAAACTAGGTATGGTTCGGTCAGTTCATGTTTCTAAAGAAAAGAAGTTTGTAAAATTCGATGTAGCCCTTATTCACGGAGGATCATTGAAGGCTGTCCAAAAAAGAGTAACCTTTTTAGACTTAGAATGGTACGCAAACGAGGTTAGGTTCAAAACGGTGGGATTAATTGGTAGTCGCCGCCAGCTAAAAGAATCGGAACAGCTTCATTTAATGGAACCTGTTATCTGGGGAACAAAATTTGATGTTCCCGCTAAAGATGAAAGCAATGTAAACACGGAATTTGAAATGATGTGTGAAGTTTATAAGCGTGCCCATCTTATTTTTCGTAATAAGATTAGTCCTATCTTGGGCCCTTCGGCTATTGCCAAAGCAGATGCAGATACCGAAGAAACTCTTCGGGAGTGGTTAAAGGAACACTCATCTTTTCCAACGAGTATACTCTTTATCTCTTCTCAGCCTTTTGTACAACACCAGCACCTTATTGCTGAAAAAATACTAAAAGACCGCTGCCAAGTTGTTACAATCGGTTGTCAGGCATACGATATACCTATTACTACATTCTTAGACACATTGGCTAAAACGATTTATGAAATTCATGAAATCGCTTTAAAAAAAAGAAAATAAAGAGGGTGCTCTCTATTTTTTGTAACAAAATTCTGATGTCGCTTATATTACAAAAACCATTCACCAATAAAATCGAATTTCCTCGTGGTTGAATGCTGGTTAACGAAATAGAAATAAAAATTATAATGAACTTGAAAGGAGGTGATTATTTATGAATCCTGAAAGCCTAGAAAAAAATATCCCAGAAGAGTCCCTAGAGCAAGAAGGGAATAATTTGACTTTTGAAGCCGCCGGACAAAAATTCACCTTCACACTACCCGAAGGCGGCGTATCTGGCGGACTAGCAGAAGTTCAAGAAACAATTCAACCTGATTTTTACAATGAACACAAAGAAGAAATTATAGATAATTTCCGCAAGGCACTTATCAAAAACGGCAAAAGGCCGCGCCAGTCTTTCTATGACCCAAGTGCTAAAAAATTGTCAGCGCTCTACCTTCATAGATAATAGTTTTTAAGACCAGTTCATAAAATTAGTACTCCATCAGTAAAGGAGGTGACAATTGATGAAGATTTTACTTGAATCAAAGACGACCGAACTTCAAGAAATCAGCGAACAACTAAGTCAATATTACGACGAAGCAGTTTCGTTAAAAAATCGACTCAATGAACTTGAAAAAAAAATCGAAAAACTAAATGGTAGACGTATGCAGCTTAATGTCGAAATCCGAGAGCTTAAAAAAAAGTTAGATATCGGAACGGTACGCTGCCCTATAGACGACCATGCCATGGAGCTTCGTGTCGGTACCGAAACCTCTTTTTATTGTTGTTTTGAAAATAACGACCATATAATGACGCTACCCGAATTTTCTGATTTCACCTCAGGAAAAATCTCGAAAAAAGAATTACGCGAAAAAATGCTCGCACGCTAATAGGACCCCTTTTCCCAGCCTCATCGCGGCTGGGATTTTTATTTGTAAAATCCTTTGTTTTTGATACAATATATCTATTGTAGCTGTTAGGGCGAGTGGCGGAACTGGCAGACGCGCAGGGCTTAGGACCCTGTGGGGAAACCCGTGAGAGTTCAAATCTCTCCTCGCCCACATAAGAATCGCTTAAATAAAAGCTGAATTTTAGCGATCCTTGTATCCACATTACGACTGGTAAACACATTTATTTATTCTATGTTTCTTCGTAAACACCTCGAAAAAATTATCACCCAATTCGCCAAAGATTATTTTAAAAATAAGAGCCGTACATTTAGAATTGCGCTTCAACGAATAAAAATTAAAAATCTTGGCGACTACGCTACTAGGGATTTTTCAAAAATCCCAGACATAGAATTAAAAAATTTTCTTACCAAGCTTTTAAAAACACATAGTACCATTTTTAGTAATGTTCAAAGTAAAAACGGCTTTGTAAATTTTTATATTAATGATAGCTTCTTAATTTGGTGTTTTAAAGAATATTTAAAAACTAACAACTACAAACTGCTCAATACTGGTCGCGGCAAAAAAATAATCATCGAGTTTCTTTCGGCTAATCCAACAGGCCGCTTGCATGTCGGTAATGCGCGAGGTGGTTTATTAGGAGACATGTTGGCTAACCTTTTACAAACTTGCGGTTTTCAGGTTTGGCGAGAGTATTATCTACAGAATGCCGAAAACAGCAAGCAAATTCAAGAACTTGGCAAATCTACGCTTGGCATGGGTAGCTTATATAGCTCAACATATCTTAACAATATAGTTAAAAAAATAAAAATTACCGATAAAAGTCCATCAAAAATTGGCAGCTTAGTAGCTGATAAAATATTTGAAGATCAAAAAAAAATAATTGAAAAAAAGCTTGGCATTCATTTTGATAATTATTTCGAAGAACGCAAGCTTTTTAATAACAGAAGCGTTCAAGAAGCTTTTAGATTATTGAAAAAGCTAAATTTAGTGTTTTTCAAAAACGGCGCTTGGTTTTTAGACTCTAAAAAAACTGGCCTACAAAAAGACCGCGTAATAATTCGCCAAAATAAAAAGCCAACCTATATTCTGGTTGACTTGGCTTATCATATTGATAAATTAATAAAACGCGGGTTTACTAAAGCTATTAATGTGTGGGGCGCAGATCATCAAGGCCACCTATTAGATCTCAAAGCTGTTCTAAAAGCAATAAAGCTTGTTAATCATTTTCAAACCATACTAACCCATATGGTGCTTTTACAAACCGAGGCTGGCCCGCAAAAATTATCTAAACGTTTGGGCACCTTAGTTGACCTGGAAGAATTTATCGATGAGTTTGGTATTGACGCTATCCGTTTTTTTATAGCAAAATATGATCCTAATAAAGAGATTGTTCTAAACCTAAAACTTATGAAAGAAAAATCGTTCCATAACCCTCTTTATTATTTACAGTATTCAGCAGTAAGAGCTAACCACATTCTGGCTAAAGCTGCTGCCTCTAAAATATCTGCTGAGCCAATAAAAATCTTGACAGTAAAACCTGAAGAACGAGAATTAATCGGCCATCTTATTGATTTTGATGATATAATAATTCAATCAAGTCGCCGTCTAGTAATTCATCCCTTGGTTGAACAAGTTTTAAAATTAAGCGAGCGGTTTAATAATTTTTACGAAAAATGTCGGGTAGTTGACGCTGACCTAACAACCAAAAACTTCCGTCTTTTATTGACACAAAAATATCTAGAAACCGTGAAGCTAACTTGTGATATTTTAGGCATCTCGGTACCTGAAAAAATGTAAACCAAATAAAATTGGCGGAGAAAAACCACAACCTTTTCCCCGCCAACTAAACAAGAATGAATTCTTCTAAAACTTGAAAGTGGGTATGTGTTTCTGTTTAGCCACGGAAACAAGTTTCTTAAACTTATTTTCTAATGCCCTCTCTATGTGTAGCTCGCTGCATTCACCACTTGTTACCCTTGTGACTAAATGCTCACAAACTTCTTTTGTCGCACAACAATTAATAGCCGCAGGCCTTTCATCACGAGTCAAACCCTTGCCATTCGAAAGCTTATTATATAAAAATTTATACAAATCATCCACCCTTGCTGTTGTTCCAACAATAAATGGCCTACACATTTTTATAACCTCCTTAAGCGTGGTTTATTTGGACCTAAAGAACTTCACCTCCTTTCTTTTGCTATCTATTTTACTCTAAAACTTAACCTAGTCAAGAGTTTAGATTTTTTTCAACAAATAACTGCTCCGCCTAAAACTTTTGAAACAGTATAAAAAACAATACTTTGGCCAGGGGCAACAGCAAATTGCGGTTTTTCAAAAAATACCTGTAATCTATCTGCTAAAATATTTTTTACTACACAATTTTGCAATGGCTGCTGGTAACGAATACGCGCCTGACATTTTAGTGGAAATTGTGGCATCTCGCTTATCCAGCTTGCTTGGGTAGCATATAATTCTTTTTTATAAAGAATGGGGTCAGTCTTACCTTTAGCTACTACTAATAAATTTTTAACACGATTCTTCTCGGCTACATATAAAGGCGTGCCACCTCCTACACCAAGCCCATGTCGCTGGCCAACTGTATAATAATACATGCCCTTATGTCTACCTAAAACGGCACCGCTAGAATCAATTATAAAACCTGGTTTAGGTTTTATATATTTTGAAAGAAAATGGTCAAGCTTTATTTTGCCCACAAAACAAATACCTTGCGAATCTTTCTTGTTTGCTACAGGCAAATTATTTTGGTAAGCTATTTCTCTAACTTTGCTTTTAAGAAGATGTCCTATAGGAAAAAAAGTTTTGGCTAAAACTTTTTGAGTTAAGCTCCATAAAAAATAAGATTGATCCTTGTTTTTATCTAAACCTGCATAAAGCTGATAGACAATTTTTCCTGTCTTTGTTCTATTGGTTTTCCGTCGCGCATAGTGCCCAGTAGCCACATAATCAGCGCCATTTTTTATTGCCCAGGTAAAAAAAACGCCAAACTTTATTTCTTTATTACACATAACATCAGGGTTGGGAGTAAAACCATGTTTATAACCATTAATCATATATTCGACTACTCTTTTTTTATAGTCTTCTGAAAAATCAACCACATAAAAAGGTATGTCCAAAATCGAGGAAACCAATTGAGCGTCTTCTATGTCTTTTTGCCAAGGACAACAAGAATCATCAGCTGGGTCTGTATGCCAATTTCTCATATAAACACCAACAACATTATAGTTCTTTTTTTTAAGTAATAGTGCCGCTACTGATGAATCGACTCCGCCAGACATCATTACAAAAACCTTTTGTTTTTTAAATTTAGCCATAAAAAATTATACAATATAAACAATTTTCTCGTAAAGTTCTATTGCAAACATTGCTTAAAATCATTATGATGAAAGTATTAAACAATAAGCAATATATGCAGTTTTCACGATTTGCTTCCTATCTTCAAAAGCTCGAATCGGTTTCTTCGCGTAATCTAATGACTAATTTGTTGGCTGAATTAATTAAAAAACTTGCCCCTGAAGAAACTTTCTTTGCCACCCATTTGTTATTAGGCTCACTTGAAGCTCCTTATAAAAAAATTGATTTTAATATTGCCGAGCGTATAGTTTTGAAAATATTAGCTTTCTCCTTTAAAAAAGACCACCAAACAATCCAGGCTCTTTACAAAAAAACTGGCGATCTTGGCGATGTTGCTTATACTCTTTCCTCTCAGGATATAACTTCCACTATTTCTATTTCAAATACCTACAAACATCTTAAAAACATTGCCCTAATCCAAGGCGAAGGGTCAGTTGAAAAAAAGATACTTTTGTTCGTTAAGCTACTTAACTCCCTAGATGCTCTTTCAAAAAAATATGTAATTCGCATAGTTTTGGGCAGATTGCGACTTGGGTTTTCTGATATGACGATTTTAGATGCAATTTCTGTTGCTGAAGTTGGAAACAAATCATTACGAAGCGAGATTGAACGTGCTTACAATCTTTCCTGCGATATAGGACTCATCACCGAAACTTATAAAAAACAAGGTTTAAGTGGCCTTCGCGCAATCAAGATCACCCCCGGTATTCCTATTAGAATGGCAGGCGCCGAAAGGCTTGAAAGCCCTGAAGAAATCTTTAAAAAACTTGGCCGGTGCGCCATTGAACCAAAATATGACGGCTTTAGAATCCAGGTACATAAAATTGACAAAATTGTCATGTCTTTTTCGCGTAATCTAGAAAATACTAGCCAAATGTTCCCTGACATAATAAAAACAGCCGAAGCTCTTCCTTTTAAAAACATTATTTTTGAAGGCGAGGCAGTGGGTTTTGATCCTAAAAAAGCTGCCTTCTTGCCTTTTCAGGAAACTATCCAACGGAAACGCAAACATAACATCGAAAAAGTTGCCCAACTTATCCCTCTTAAAGTGTTTGTTTATGATATCCTTTTTATTGAAAATCAAGAAGTTTGGCAAAAACCCTTCCATGAACGCCGTAAAATTCTCCAAGAAGTTTTCAAAAAAACTTCATCGCCCGTCTTTAGCCTTTGCGAACAAACAACTGCCAATAACGCCCTCCAAATTCAACAAGAATTTAATAGATTCATTAATTTGGGACTTGAGGGTCTAGTGGCAAAAAAGCTTAACTCTCCGTATCGAGCAGGCAAGCGTTCTTTTGCTTGGGTTAAGTTTAAAAAAAGTATGGCTCAAAAAACCGTTGACACTTTTGATTGTGTCATAATGGGTTATTATGCCGGACGCGGAAAACGAACCAAGCTTGGTATAGGTGCTTTCTTGGTCGGCATATACGACCCCGATGCAGAAGAATTTCTCTCGGTGGCTAAAATTGGAACGGGCTTAAGCGATGAAGAATGGATAACTTTATATCGAACATTAAAAAAACTTCGCCTACCCTCTCGACCCCAAAACTACAAAGTAACCAAAGAATTGGCGCCAAACGCTTATGTGCAACCCAAATTAGTCGTAGAAATTGGCGCAGACGAAATTACCAAAAGCCCTGTTCATAAAGCTGGCTTCGCGCTAAGATTTCCACGGTTTATTCGCCTAAGACCCGACAAACGACCAGAACAAGCAACCACCACCAAAGAATTAAAACATATGTATCTTGTCCAAACACAATTATGACCGTCATACCTTTAAAATTATATTTCATTATGGCTTCAGCGGTTATAAATCTGATTTTAATATATTTTATCTTTACCTTACCAACGTTGCCGCTTATTGCTTTTTTGGATGTAGGTCAAGGCGATTCAATTCTAATCCAAGACGCAAACCTAACACAAATATTAATTGACGCTGGCCCGGGACCAAAAGTTGTTTCACAAATCAAACAAATTGTTCCTTTTTTTGACAAAACCATCGATCTTGTTATTATTACGCATCCGGAAAAGGACCACTTTGGAGGATTACTAACTATATTAAAACACTATAAGATTAATAAAGTTCTGTTAACAGGAGCGGTTAAAAAATCGTCCGAGTTTAAAGTATTACTTAAAGAATTAAAAAACGCTGATGTCAAGGTTGGCTTACTCTATAAAAACTTGGAGATTAAAACCAAACATTTTCAGCTAACAACTCTATGGCCATTAACTGATCTTTTGGGAATCAACCTAGACCGTGCCAACGATTCAAGCGCTTTAATTCTAATCAAATCAGGTGGTGAAAAATTTTTATTAATGGGGGATGCTAGCAAAATAATCGAAGAAAAAATAGTTGAATCTTCTAAACAAACCCTAACCGGCTCGATTTTAAAAGTTGGTCATCACGGCTCCAAAACCAGCACTTCTGTCAATCTTTTGGAAGCAGCTCGCCCAAAAATGGCTATTATTTCAGTTGGTAAAAACAATCCTTACAAACATCCCTCCTCAGAAGTTTTGGAACTATTAAAACAGCACGGCATTAATGTCTGGCGAACCGATCTGTTCGGTACCATAAAATTCACCTTGCCGCGTTTTAAAACAATATAAATTAATAAATATGCAAATTACTTTTTATGGCGGCTTAAATGAAATTGGTGGCAATAAAATTTTATTAGAGCATAAAAACACGCGCATATTTTTGGATTTTGGCAAAAGTTTTTCTCAGTATTCCAAATTTTTTGAAGAATATTTGCAACCTCGCCGCATTAATGGCTTAGGCGACTATTTAGCCCTAAATCTTATACCCTACCTAGAGGGTTTATACCGTCCTGATTACTTAAAAATGCTCAATGAGGAAAACAATAATTTTGGCGTTAAACAACATCTTTGCCCACTATTTGACGCTGTTTTAATATCACACGCTCACGCCGACCATATTAATTTTTTATCTTTTCTTGACCCACGTATTCCTGTTTATGTTTTGCCAGACACTTTAAAAGTCATAAAAACATTGGATCTAATTTCACAAGAATCTTTAGAAGGCGAGATATTCGATTATAAAGAACGCCTGCCAGACGGCACTCTGCCTCGCTCAAAACAAAAAATTAAAAAAGTATTTCGTCGGTTTGTCGAAGTTAAACCTTATCAAAAGTTCGCCTTAAAAGATTTGTTTATAACCTTTCTGCCGGTTGAGCATTCTATACCAGGTTGCGCTATGATTTTAATTGAAGGGGAATTTGGTACCTTATTATATTCAGGAGACTTTCGACTAGGAGGACCTCTTGAAAAAATAAATCTGACTTCCAAAACTTTAAATTTTTTGAGCCACACAAAAATAGACTGGATGTTGTGCGAAGGTACACGCATCAACGAACATAATATTATTCACGAAGAGCAAGTATATCAAGATGTTATTACTTCAACGAAAAACGTTCGCCAAATTATTGCAATAGAATATTCCTTTAAAGACCTTAGTCGTTTTCAAACTTTCCTCAAGGTAGCAAAAACCCTAAAACGAGTGCTAGTTTTTCCCTCGGAATGGTTTATGTATATTAAGTCGTTGTTTGAATTAGGTTTTTCGTTACCTAGCGAATGGCGCTCAAATGTATATTTTTTTGCCCGGCGCAAAACAACTTTTAAAGGCAAATGGGAGAAAAACCTTTATGGTAAAGAAAAAAAAATATGCGCCAAAGATATTCGACAAAACCAAAATATGGTTATATTAGGAACCTCGTTTTATAAAATTAGCGACCTAATAGATATTTCACCCAAACCTGGATCCATATATATCCAATCAACATCAGAACCATTTAATGAAGAAATGGAAATTGATTTATCAAGGCTTAAAAACTGGCTTAAGGTTTTTAAGATTACTTCTTTAATAAAACCTCACGCCTCAGGCCACATTTCTGGTAAAGAACTTGAAGGCGTAATTAAAAAATTAAATCCACGTGTGCTTATACCTATTCATACAGAAAATCCCAAATTATTCAAACACTTTCATAAAAATGTTTTGTTTGTCAAAAACAATAAGCTCGTTCTGTAAAGCTAGGTCTTAAAAAAACAAAAACAAGTGTATGAAAAACTTTTATCCAAAACTCTTTGATACACATTGTCATTTAAACTTCAATGCGTTTAAAAATGACGCCCATCTTATTATTGATAAATGTCTTACGAACAACATATGGGTTGTTATTGTGGGCACACAATACGATACCTCTAAAAGGGCGGTTGACCTTGCAAAAAACTACAAACTAGGCGTATACGCTTCAATAGGTCTGCATCCTGTTCATTTAAAAGAAACGTATGTGGACGAGTCGGAAATTGACCCGCTGTTGAAATTTAGAAGCCGGGCCGAAGTTTTTGATATTAAAAATTATCAAAACCTTATTTTAAAAAATAAGAATAAAGTTGTGGCTATCGGCGAAATAGGTCTTGATTACAAAAACCTACAAGATCCAAATGATAAAAAGTTACAAAAAAATGAGTTTATTAAGCAGGTTTATTTTGCGCTTAAATATAATTTGCCTGTTATATTGCATTGTCGCGATGCTTATTCGGATATCCTTGATATATTAAAAACCGAGTTTAAGAATAAAGGGTTAAAAGGGGTTTCCCATTTCTTTTCCGGCTCTGTTAAAGAAGCGCGGTCCTTTTTGAACCTTGGTTTTAATGTTTCTTTTGCAGGGCCAATAACTTTCTCAAACCAAAGAGACGCGGTCATAAAATATGTGCCGCTCGAGCAAATTTTAGTCGAAACCGATTCTCCATATGCCGCCCCTATACCACATCGCGGCAAAAGAAATATTCCTTTATATGTTGATATGGTTGTTCAAAAAATAGCTCAAATAAAAAATTTGTCTCCAGAAATAGTCTCTAATATTACTACCAAAAACGCAATAACTCTTTTTAATATCCAAACCCAACAATAACAGTCTTTCAACTATTAAAATTTTTTAAGCACGCTAACAGATTTTATGGTGTTAGCCGGAAACTTTTTTTTAAAAAAATTAAGCAAGTCTAACTTATATATCAAAATATTGGTATATAACCGTTGATCCTTGATATAAATACGCACAACCCTTGTTTTAAGATCGAAACTAATATTAAGAAGGCTTTGTAAACTTTTAACCCCAGTCTTAAAATGATTTTGAAGAAAAACGAGCGTTTCTTGACAAACGCGCTCTCTAAGCACTAGGTTTCTAATTTTTTTGTCCTGAAGTTTGCGCGCCAAAGAAAATTTAATAGACTCCAACATAAACGTTTTAACTATACTTCTCTTATGGGCATCACCAGATACATATAACTAGCATCTTCAAGCGGTTGAATTAAAAGAGGTTTCTCTTTGTTCACAAAATTGAGCCTAACTTTTTTGCTATCTATCTGGTTTATACCCTCAACGAGATATTTATGATTAAAGGCTGTCTCTAAAGGCTCTCCTTCTGTTTTGGCAGGTATCTTAAAAGACGATTCTCCTAAATCGGGATTTTTAGAAACTAAAGTAAGTTCGTCTGTAGATAAGCGTAGTCGCACATCATTAATCTTGGTTGAGAAAACTCTTACTCTTTTGAGTGATTCTAAAAAGGCTTCTCTTGAAATAATAGTGTTAGTGATAAATGTTTTGGGAATAATTTTTTTATAGTCTGGGTATTTACCTTCAATTAGTCTTGTAATTAAAACAGAATTGTTAAACCTAGCCTCAATCTGGTTTTTGCCGATAATAATTTTAATATCGCCTTCATCTGTATCTAATAAATTAAGAAGTTGTCTACCAGCCTTATAGGAAATTATAATTTCAAAGTCTTTCTGAGATTTGTTTCCTTCTATAATATTTGATTCTGCTAACCTAAAACTGTCTGTGGCTACGATTTTTAAGTCTTCTCCTTCGCCTTTTATCAAAAATCCCGATATTTCAGGTCTTGTTTCTATAATTGTGGTACTCTGATATGTTTCCCGTAATGCTTTTTTAAAGGCCCTTAATTTAGTTTCAATCTCTATTATTTTATCAACTGTAGAAAAAACAGGATAATCTTCCGGATTTATAGTTTTTAATTTAACAGAAAAACTTTTGGCTTGAAGATTTAAAAAATTTTCTTTAACATCGAAACAAAGGTCTTTATCTTTTGTACCTTTTAAAAAAGAAAGCAATTCTTTGCCCAAAACACAAACCTTTCCTTCTTTAATAATTTTAACTTCGTCGGTAAAAGTTTTAAAATTTAACTCAAAGTCAGTGCTATATAAAGTTAAATTGTTATTGTTCGCTTCAATTAAAACATAAGATAATATAGGGAAAGCTATACTTTTAGTAATTATTTTCTCGTTTTTTTCTAATAACTGAATGAAATTTTTTGAATTGATTTTAAATTCCATAAATTTAATTAAGTTATAATTATACTATATATATAAACAATATTTATATATATGTTTGGGGAATATGTGGATTGATTTTAACAGCGTTATAAAAAAGACAAATATTTTGGTGGATAATTTGTGAATCAATTTTTAATTGGGAAAAGGTTGTTAATTATAATGAGTTTATCCACTGGATTTATCCACAACATACACAATTAACTATTGGAAGAAAAATTTAAAACTATTTTGTTATATAAACCCTTTCTTTTATATGGTTAATTTCTTGCTCAAGTTCTATATCATCTTTGAGTTGAGTAAGAATTTTTTCATAAGCATGAATTACGGTGGTATGGTCTTTACCCCCAAAACGTTTTCCGATAAGAGTGAAGGATTCTTTCAGTTCTTCGCGCAACAGATACATACAAACCTGACGCGGTTTCACATATTCTTTAAGACGTCCCCCTTCTATTAAGGCATGCACATCAACACCATAAAAATCAGAGACAGCATTAATAATTTGAGAAAAAGTTACTCTTTTTTTAGGTGTATAAACAATTTGTTTTAGTATTTTTTTAGCTTCGAATAAAGATGGTACTGTTTGTTTTGTTTTGATAATAAGTATTATTTTATTAAGAGCTCCTTCTAGCTGGCGAATGTTTTTTTGAAGATTGGCGGCTATATATTCTAGTATTTCGTCGGGGATACTAATGTTTTGTTGTGAGCACTTCATTTTTAAAATAGCCAAACGTGATTCGTAGTCAGGATAATTAATATCAGCCACGGTGCCACCTTCAAAACGTGATAGAAGTCGTTCGTGTAGGGCAGGAATTGCCTGAGGCGACCTGTCAGAACTTATAATAACCTGTTTATCTAGCCCATAAAGATGGTTAAAGGTGTGAAAAAATTCAATTTGGGTTTTTTCTTTACCAGAGATGAATTGAACATCGTCAATTATCAGTAAATCAATTTTTCGGTACTTTTTATGAAAATCTTCGATTCGCTGACGTTTGGTTGCTTCCACCAAATCATTGGAAAAAATTTCTCCTGTGGTATAAAGAACGTTCAGTTTTTGGTTTGATTTTTTTAAAACGGTATTACCAAGAGCTTGAATCAGATGGGTTTTGCCAATTCCAACAGGACCGTAGATAAAAAGAGGGTTATATTCTTTGCCTAGGTTTTTTAGGTCAGTCAGTGAATAAACACAGGCGTGCGCCATTTCGTTAAAGGAACCAACAATAAAGTTTTCAAATTGATATTTAGGATTAAGATTTGTATTTGGGTCAGTTTCAAGATCAATAAGCCCAATCTGAATTTCTAACCCCCTTTCTTTAAGTTCTCTTTTTTTGATTTTCTCAATATTACGGTTCAAAAATTTATTTTCAACAACTTGAAAATCGATGTTTTTTATTGACGGATGTATTTGTCTGATTGTATCCAAAACAAGGGTTTTGCATTTTTTATCAAGCCAATCCCTTGTAAAAAAATTAGGCACCAAAAAAACAAAATTACCGTTCTTGATAGTCAGGGGCTTTGCTGCCTTAAGCCAAGTAATTACATTTTTAAATCTTTCCTCCGAAGAAATTACTTTGAGAGCGTTGTTCCAAATAGTTTCCGGCCCCATTTTTTTATTATTATTTTATCTTAGGAATTGTAAGACAAAACTGCATAAAAATAAAGTGGTTTATGTAATTTTAATTAAAAAACAAGGCGTTCTTCAACGGCTTTATTAAAATAAATATCATAACTTTCGATTTTTATTGAAAAACCCTTGTTATTATTTAAAAGATGATCGGGAAGTGTCAAAGTTTCGTTTATAGAACTGGAGTAAAAGGAGCCGACTAGCTCGTCATCAACAAAAATGTTGGTCTCTTTAAGCTTATTTTTAGCATTAATTGAAACATCAAGGTTAAGAAACCTGTTTTGATTAAGGCTGATATTGTGTATAGTGATTTGCGGACGAGAGTCTAGTGTGTGGATATCGTCATATTCTTCTACTGGTTTTATATTAAAAGGTTCTTTAAAGTTTTTTGTTGCCCAGTCTATAACAGCGTCTTCCCATAACTGAAATTGAGGATCAGTTGATGGATTTATGGGTGGGTCATCTTGGGGCGCGTCCTTTTTAAGCCAGTAAAGCTCCGAATGAATTTCTTTATAAGAAAGAGTTTTTGTTGTTTCAGGAGGAGTAAATTCAGTGGCAAGCTTATTAGAGATAGTATCTATTTTGAGCAAATTTTCTTTAAAAAAAAGCCCATTAAGTATAAATTTTTTAGTTTCTATAGGTGTATAGGGTAGGAATTCTTCGGAGCCAATGGTTTTGAGCGCAAAGTTCATAAATTCATTTAAGAGAGGCGCAGCAATTTTTGAACCATCGGCACCAGGTTTCATAGAATCGTAATTGTTGTTACCGATCCAAACACCGGCAGCTACAGTTGGAGTAAAACCAATAGCCCAAGCGTCTCGAAAATCTTGGCTGGTTCCAGTTTTAACAGCTACATTGAAATTGGGAATTTTTAAATAAGAATTTTCGCCAAAAATAGGAGCGCGTAAGTTATTGTCAGATAATATTGAAGAGATGATGCGGGAAGATTGAGCTGAAAAAACGCGGTTTTCATTTGGCTGCGCTTCCCATACCACATTATTAGCATTATCCAAAATTTGCTTAATAAAGATCGGAGGATTTTTAATACCATCATTGGCAAAAATAGCATAAAGGCCTACAAGGTCGATTAGTCTAACTGCGCCGCCCCCAAGAACGAGAGATAGTCCAGTTTTTTGAACATCAAGAGACTCTAATCCAGTACGTTTTGCGTACCTACCGACATTGTCTAATCCAGCCAAATATAGAGCCTTTATAGCAGGAATGTTTAATGATTGAGCGAGAGCCTCTTTAATCATAACTGGCCCCCTTTCTTTTAGGTCATAATTTTGAGGAATATATGTTTTAGTCGGATCGGTAGAGAAATTTGTTTTAACATCAAATAGTATAGTTTCTGGTGTATAACCTTTTTCAAAGAGGGTTGCATAAATAAGTGGCTTAATAGATGAGCCTGGTTGGCGTAGTCCTTGAGTGACTACATTGAAAGCGCCATCTTTTTCGGCGAAGTAATTTTTGCTACCAACCAAACTGAGGACATCACCGCTTTTAGGATCTATCGCCACAAGAGCAATATTATCAAATTTCCATTCTTGGTGCAGCCTATCAAAATGTTTAATTATCAAATCTTCGGCTGTTTGTTGTAGGCTAAAATCAAGCGTTGTGATTATTTTAAGCCCGTTTTTTTCCAAAAAACCTTTTCCGAATTTTTCTTCCAATAATTGCACCACATGCATCACAAAGTGGGGCGCTTTTATAACGATGTTTGGTTTCGAAAAAACCACGGTTTGATATTGAGCTTCTTCGCGCTCCTTTTTTGTAATGAATCCAAGAGCTTCCATTCTTTGTAGTATATATTCTTGACGTTTCTTAAGGTTTTGAGGGTTGTAATTATAGGGCGAGTAAGTGCTTGGAGCTTTTATGAGGGCAGCCAGAATCGATGACTCGGCTAAATTGAGATCACCGGCGGATTTAGAAAAATAAAAACGCGCCGCCTCTTCAACTCCGTAAACATTAGAACCGAAAGGAATTTGATTAAGATAGAAGTGTAATATTTCATCTTTTGTATATTGGCGCTCAAGCTTATAAGTTAATAAGATTTCTTTTAATTTACGGCTTAATGTTTTTTCCCTAGTTAAAAAATAATTGCGGACAAATTGTTGAGTTATAGTAGAGCCGCCTTCAGAAAAAGATAGATCTCTAAAATTATGCCAAAGCGCCCTTAAAACTCCCTTTATAGAAATTCCTTTATGGGTATAAAACTGATCATCTTCGGCCGCTATAATAGCGAGGCGCAGGATGTTAGGAATTTCTTTCTCAGAAATAAAAGTTCTTTTAATGTCACCAGCGATCTTATAAAGTAAAGTTTTTCCGGTGCGATCGTATATTTGGGATCCCTGTTGAAACCCCACAGAATTAATTATTTTAGCAGGATCAGGCAGTTCGTGGTAAGTTTTATAAGCAATATAAATTACCACCGTGGCAACAGCGAAGCCGATTAAAACTCCCAGTTTTATTAATTTTATAAATAAAGCTCTAATAATATTATTACTAGACATTTATTAAAAAACCTTTTATATCGCGGCGTCCGATAATTATTTTATTTTTAAGGTCAGATCTTTCAGCAATTGAAGCTTCTGTTGCAATAGGTTCGCCCCTAACTTTTATAGTTATAGGTACAACTTTCCGCTCTTCAGTGCCAAAAGACGACCTTATCTTAATTATTTTATGATTGTCAGATATTAAACCAAGTTCATTAGCTAAGCCTTTATCAATCGATGTACGCCAGGCGCCTGTATCAATTTTGGCTGGTACTTTTATTTTTTTTCCGGACGGGAGTAAAATTTCGATTTGTTCAAAAACATTTATTACTTTTTTATCGCCATATTCTTCTGGTTCTTGACCTTCTTGTTCGCCGAAAAGTTCCTTAGAAATGTTAATCGCTCTTTCTTCGTTTATTTTTTTGATGCCCTTTAATCTAATTAGTCTATCTTTTAAAAATCCTCTGTTAGCCAGTTGTATTTTAAGGCCTGGCCAGCTATTTATTTCAAGGATAACAGGACCATTTTCGCGGTCTATAGCTATATCAATACCAGCATAATTTAGTCCTATTGTTTTGGAGGCGCGATAGGCATATTTAAGTATTTTTGTAAAGTAGGGAATTTTAATATTTTTAACTAAAAATCTTGTGCCCGGAAAATAGTCAATGAACTTGCTATAAATAATACCATAAGTAGTATAGCCGGTTTTCATGTCAATTCCTAGACCAACAGCGCCCAGCGCAAGATTAGCCTTTCCGCCAGAAAAAACTGTTGGAATGCGCGCCATAGCCATAACAGGAATGCAGTTATAAGTAATGACTCTAATATCAGGAATGCCGCCTTTATAAGTAAAAGGCTTAAAAATGGGATCAAGTTTTACTCTTTCCTCAAAAAAAGCAATGTCTTGTTTGTTTTCTGAGTAGGCACCTTCAATAATTTTAAATATATGGAATTTTAAATCTTCTATTGTGATTTTAAGGCCGCCGGCGGCCACATAATAAGGTCGTTTAACGTTTCTGGCGTACACGATAATTATACCCTTGCCTCCGTATCCTAAATTTGGTTTTAAAACAAAAGATGGCGGGAGTTCATTAAAAGCGAATCTATTTAATTCCTTGATGTTGCAAATAGTAAAATATGTCTTGGTTGTTGGTAATCCGGCGGCTAATAAGATTTCCTTGGTTTTTAATTTGTTTTTTATAATCCTTAAAATTTTTGGTGAGGTTAAGCCAATAATATAGTGTAAATTGCGGGAATTGAGACCAAGTAGTTTTTTAGGAAAAAGAGATTCGCTTAAAACAGAAATCATTCCTCTTGTTTTAGGATTTTATAATATTTAATGACTTCGCTTAGGCGCAGGCCGCCGTATTTACCCACAAAGACTAAAGCAACTAGCATAACGACTAGAAATAAGCCGAAATAAGCATGAATAAACAGTTGGAGTTTGCTCCAATTGAACAAAAAAATGGTTAAAAATACCGGAATCATTCCTTGAGTAAAAATATTGGCTATTTGAAGATAGGGTTTGTCGTTGAGAATTTGTTTAAATTTTAAAACCAGCACCACCAGAGACAACATAACAAACATATCAAGTTTGGTTTCGGTGGGGGAGACGAGCGGGTTATTATTAGGTCCAAAGGGCAAACTGAGGATATTGAGGGTTACTAAAACCAAAAGCGTTGTAAAGATAATAAATAAAGTGTCTTTAGGAAACCTTAAAATAACTATTCTTTTAAGCACGATATTAGCCATAGCTACATAAAATAAAACTAGTAAAACAAAAAAGAGACGTGATAGCCAACTTGGATGTGTCAGAAAAAAAGCGAGAATTATAGTAGTAAGGTAACCCAAATCTTTAAAACCAAATAATTGTCTCCACAAAGAGATTATAAGGGTGATTAAGAGAAAAAGCGATAATATGTTTTTTGCTCCGTCGCTAATCTCAAATAGATTTATAATTGGCGGTACCATATTAAATTTTTAAGTTCGTATAAACCATATTAACATCTTCATAGTTGTTCAGTTCCTCCAATAGGTTTTTGGTTGCTTCGATGATTTTTTGATCTTGTAGGTTAATCTGAGTTTTGGGCGCATAACTGATGACAAAAGATTTAACTTCAATATTAAAAGTCTTTAGAGCGTTTAAGATATTCTGTAGTTGCTTGGGTTCGCTTTTAATGACATATGTCCCACCACTTTCAGTGATATCTTCAGCCCCATCATCAATTAGTTTAAGAGATTGCTCTTCTGAAATTTTTTGGCTAGTCTCAATAAAGGCTTTTTTTTCAAAATTCCATAGACAAGAACCAGGTTCAGCTATTCTGCCGCCATATTTGTTTAAGATATTACGAAGTTCCGCCACGGTGCGGTTTTTATTAGTAGTGATAATCTCAATAATTAAAGAAGAAGCCCCTGGTCCTATAGCTTCTATGATGCTTTCTTCTATTACTGAGGCGTCTTTTGTTAAACCTTGGGCTTTTTTTATAGCATAATCGATTTTATCAGAGGGAATATTATTTTTTTTAGCGCTATCAATAGCCACTCGTAGTGTAGGGTTAGTTTCTGGGTTTGGGTCCTTTTTAGCCGCAGCTTCAACAATTTTAATTAGCTTAGAGAATATCTTCCCCTTTCTCATATCGGTTATGCTTTTTTTGTGTTTAATTGTTGCCCAATGTGAATGTCCAGACATAAATTAAAATGAAAATAAAACACTAGCACACTTATTTTACCTCAATTTTAAAAAAAAGCAAATAATCTTGAAACAATCTTTTATTTCAATACAATGGAATTATGAATTTTTTTAATATTTTACTGGCTTTATTACCAACCTTAGTTTGGTTGATTATTTATTATCGCAAGGATTTGCATCCCGAACCAAAACGGCAGGTTACAAGGGCGTTTTTTTTAGGTATGATTGTTTCTATTCCCGTGCTTGCTGCCCAAATTATGGTTGGTTGTGCACTAGGAGACAAGTGTGTTTTTAACGAATCAGGTAAGGAGTTGTGGACAAACGTTTATCTAGATACCTTTATTTTTTTGGCTTTGACTGTATTTGTTTATGCTTTTGTTGAAGAGTATTTTAAATATTTAGCGGTAAAAGAATTTGTTATTGCAAAACAATATTTTGATGAGCCTATTGACGCTATTATGTATATGGTTTTTACTGCCCTTGGTTTTGCGACTATCGAGAACATTCTTATTGGTTTATCTTATGATAATGTATCAAGCGATTTAGTTCTTGTTTTGTTAGGAAGGTTTATAGGGGCTAACTTGATTCATGTTGTTTCTTCTGGAATAGTTGGATATTTTTTGGCGCGCACTTTATTGGAGAATGGAAAACTATACCACGTTTTTACGCACCATTCCTATATTACAACAGGTCTGCTTATGGCAACACTATTGCATTTCTTATATAACTTTTTTATACTGGCTTATAATAAGAATAATGGTTTTGCGCGGGGAACCATTTTAGGTGAAAAATATCTTTTGGCTCACATTTTTTTGCTAATATTCACTGGTTACACAATCCTTTCGCGCTACATAAAAAAACTTAATCATTTATCGAAATAATAATGGCCGAAAAAAAGAGGCGATCCTTAATCGAATTACTAACAGGAAAAGCCGATGAAGATATCGACAAAAATGAGTCGGCTAAACAGGTGTCTATGTCAATACAGACACCCTCCAGCAATAAAAAAGCTAAAAGCGAGACAGTTGAAATTAACGATATTATTGAAAAAAATATACCTAATGACCATGCCAAATCGGGGCAGGAAGCTAAAGAAGTTGTTGAGGGCCAGCTTACAGTAGATGTTTATCAGACAGACAAGCACATAATTGTAAAATCAACCGTGGCTGGAGTTGAGCCCAAGGATATAGACATTTCTCTTAATAACGATATTTTGACGATACGAGGTTCACGGAGTCCAGATATGAGCTTGCAAGAAAATAGTTATTATTACCGGGAAATATTTTGGGGCAATTTTTCTAGGACCATTATATTACCCGTTGAGGTTGATTCAGAAAAAACAGAGGCGAGCTTAAAAAATGGCATTCTAACTATCAAGTTACCCAAGAAATTTGAGGAAAGATATAAAAAAATCCAAATTAAAACAGAATAAAAATCAGGTGTTGGTCACTGGGGGTTTTATTTTGACCGCTGCTTTGGTGGTTTTATTTTTGTATTATGGAGCCACTTTTTTCTCTAATCACGCGCTTCCTGGGACAACAATAAACGGTATAAAGATTGGTTTTGATGAGAAAAAAGTTATTATTCAGAAACTTAATGATTTATTAATTAACAAAAAAAAGGAGCCGCTATATTTTTCAATAGCTAATAATTTTTTTGAAAGAAGTTTGGAAGAAACTGGATTTATAATCGAGATTGATAGAACTGTAGATCAGATATTCGATTACTGGAAAGAAAGTTCGCCCGTGGAAAAACTGAGAAAATTTTTAAATGGTTTCGTAGGAAATGGTTTGGCACATAAATTGCTGGTGAAATTTAACGAGGAAAGATTTCAGAAATTTGTTAAGGTTTTTGAGCCATTTGAAACAAAGCCAATTGATTATAGTTTAATCTTCGATGGTTATAATTTTAATGTGATTGAAGGGCGAGACGGCTATATGGTAGACACCGAAGCGCTAAGGAAGGAAATAGAAAGAACTATTTGGCTATCTAGCAAACAAGTGGTTGTGCCGCAAAAAATAGTTAAACCGGAAATTGGGGAGGAAGAAGTTTTATCTATGCGGGCCAAAATTAATGATCTTCTCGAAGGCGCGCCTTATTTAGTAAAGTTTAAAGATAAGACTTGGAGCCTTGAAAGACAAGACATTGGCACTTTTATTATTTTTAAGAAAGAAACGAAAGGTAAATTAACTTACGATCTTGATAAAGAAAAGATTGTTCATTTTGTTAATCTACTTGCGCCACAGATTAATTTAAGAGAACAAGACGCCACGCTTTCTTACGATAAAGATAACAAGATAATTGTAGTGGATAAGGGTCAAGTTGGTCTTGAGGTTGATATAGATGAGAATACAGATTTGATTTATCAGGCGCTTATGAGGGGTGAGAAAGAAATAACGCTTAAAATTACAGAGATATTGCCGCGCGTAACCAGCCAGACTTTACAAGAATTGGGTATAGAAAAATTATTAGGTGTAGGCAGAACTAGTTTTGATGGTTCGCCTAGTTCTAGGATACATAATATTACAATCGGTACCAGCAAATTTAATAAAATTTTAATACCGCCCAACGCCACATTTTCGTTTAACGAGATTCTAGGTACAGTCGGTCCTGAATCGGGATATAAAGCCGAATTGGTTATTAAAGATAACAAGATTTATCCAGAGTATGGAGGCGGATTATGTCAGGTTTCAACAACTTTGTTTCGAGCGGCGGTTAATTCAGGACTTGATGTTGTACAAAGGTCTCCTCATTCAATTATGGTTCGTTACTATAATCCAGCTGGTTTTGACGCTGCTATTTATCCACCTAATCCAGACCTGAAATTTAAAAATAATACATCGGGTCACTTATATGTTCAGGCGCGAGTAGTTAAAAATGAAGTTGTTTTTGAAATTTACGGCAAAAATGAAGGTAAAATTGTTAAAATTAACGGGCCTGTTTTTGTAGAGAAAAATGACGACGGAGCAGCAAAGACCCTTTTAATTCAGGAAGTTTGGCAGGATGGAAAATTAATCCTTAAAAAACAATTTTATTCGAGTTACAAACCTTATAATATGTATCCTGTCTTAAGAAATCCGTTGGAGTAAAAAAATTTTTTATTTTTAAAAAACCCTTAGAGTTTTAAGACAAGCTTCAAGGGTATTTGAAATAGCGGTTCGTTACTCAATAAAGTTTATGTCTTCATATAAGGGGACAATTCCAATTGGTTTTCCATTAAAAACAAATTACAGTGACCCCAATCGCAATACACAGATTTACCGTTTGGAATAATAATTTTAATTCCAGTTGGCATATGATATTAATTGCTTCACTGCCTGTGAGACAATAAGATCTTCCGATATTGGCTATAGCAACATAGAATTCGCGAGAAGGGAAATTATAATCATAAACATGAGTCGCGCCCCTAAGACGAGGAAAAAGTTCTTCCTGAGCTGATTTTATGTTTTCAGAGAACTTTCTTTCTTGCTCAAGCCTTCTTTTTCTTGTCTCTTCTTTCAATAATGCCACCTCCTTGCGGCACGAATCGAGGACTTCCTGAAGCTCGAGCAGCGTAGTTTTCATTTATCCTCCTTTCTGGCGCCAGTTTTTCTTGGGCGCCCCTAATATTATAATGAAATCATCTAAAAAGCCAAGAATAAACAAAGAATTAGCGTTTTCAACACTTTTTGTGTTAAATTTCAAATAAGGCCGCTAGCTGATTTTGTCGTTTAAGGCTTACTACAGTCTGGTTTTCAAGCGCGCCGAAGCGGACTTATCAAGTTATTTAACAATTCCTTGCTGGTGCTCGGGGAGGGAGTCGAACCCTCATGTTCGTATAAGAACGCAGGATTTTGAGTCCTGTGCGTCTACCAGTTCCGCCACCCGAGCGATTATTTTCCCTCTTGATTTTTTTTCTGAAAAATCCTATTATTATATTAGAATCCTAAAATAAAATCTATAGAATTAAACCGCCAAACACAAGGGCGATTTGATTCTATAAACCTGTGGGCGGCCCGTAGTTTTCACTACGGTTTAGGATTTTAATTTAGACTGCGGACAAGAAGGTTTCGACTTTCTTGCTCCTCGATTAAAGTCCATACCTGGAAGGCATTTTCAGGATTTTCCGCCTCAGGTTTATGGAATAAAATCTCCCTCTTAAGGGCGGTTTTTTGTTTTATGACAAAAATTAATGAGTATGGTGGTTAACCAAACACGCGTTTATATTCGTCAATAGTGGTAATACCTTCTAAGATTTTAAGCATGGCATCGTGTTGCATTAACATTATTCCCCTTTTTAAGGCTATTTTTTTTATTTCAAAAGCTGGGCGATCTTCAAAAATTAATTTGCGAAGTTCGTCATCGATGGATAAAATTTCAAAAACGCCGATTTGACCGAGGTATCCAGTGGGCCCGCATTGTTCGCAACCAACATTTTTATATAAAACCAGATTTTTAAAGTCATATTTGGCTACCAAACCCTGATTTTTTAGATCCTTTAGCGCTTGTTGTATAAGTTGTACTTCTGCTGGCGTTGCTTCAGCCGGCTTTTTGCAATAAGGACATAATTTACGAACAAGTCGTTGGGCAATAATAGCATTGAGAGAATTGGCTATTTGGGTTGCGTCTACGCCTAAAGTTTTAAATCTTTCAATAGCCGAAAACGAATCATTGGTATGGACGGTTGAAAGTAAGAGATGGCCGGTTAATGATGCTTGAACAGCCACGCGGGCTGTTTCGTTGTCTCGTATTTCTCCGATCAGAACAACATTTGGATTTTGTCTTAAAATATGACGGAGGGCTTCCGAAAAAGTATAATTTTCGGTTTCATTAATTTGCGTTTGAACCAAACCTTCAATAGTGTATTCTATTGGATCTTCAACAGTAATCACTTTTATACCTGGATGATTTATTTTTGATATTAAAGCAAACAAAGTGGTTGTTTTGCCGGAGCTGGTTGGTCCGGTTGCCAGAATCATACCTTTTGTTTTTTTTATCAAATCATTAATAGTATTTAACTCGCTATCGGGAATGCCAAGATTTTCTAGAGATACTTTGTCAATATCTGGTCTCAGGATTCGTAAAACGAAAGTTTCGCCATAGCCGCCAGGAATTATAGACACGCGAACATTATAACTATCATTAAAGAGTATGATTTTAAAACGGCCATCGATGGTTTTGCCGACAATATCTTCATTAATACCAGAGATGGTTCTAATTTCAGCTAAAAGTGGTAAAAATTCTTCTTTGGGTAATCGTGTTAAATCTTCTAAGACGCCGTCAACTCGTAAGCGTATTAAAATATGTTTTTCTTGAGGTTCTATATGAATGTCGGTCGCTCTTAATATTAATGCTATAGAGCTTATAGCCTCGAGTATTTTTTCGTAAGGAGTTTTAATAAGGTAAAGGCCTATTGATTTAAAAGTTTTTAGGGCATTGGTTTGATTGTAAATTTCTGACGGAATTTTTAGACTTTTGGTCAAAATTGAAGCCACCGTATGGCCGTAAAGCGACTCTATATAATTGAAATCGCCAACTACCCTTTTGACTTCTTCCAGGTCGGTAATACCCCAAATCATTTTTAAAACCGCATCTTGTAGAAGCGTGATCATACCTTCTTCCATAGCCTCGGCTCTTAGTTTAAAAATAGAAGATTCGCCGTCGAGAATCATTTTTTCAAGACTTTCGGTTATTTCCATAACTTCGAAAACACCCGTAAGGCCTTTATATCCAAAGCCAAAACAGTTTTTGCACCCGCGGGCTTTATATAGAAAGTTTATTTCTTGCGGAATATCAATATGAGCTTTTGGCGATATAAGCGACAAAACCATTTTTATAGATTCTATAATATCTGGACTAGGAATATATTTTTCTTTACAATAATTGCAGAGTTTTCTAACAAGCCGTTGTGCCATAATTATTTGTGTTGATGAGGTAATTTCTTTTTCATCAAGACCCAGTTCTTTTAGTCGTAAAATTGTGGAGGGCGCATCATTTGTGTGTGTCGTTGATAAGACCAGATGGCCAGTTAAAGCCGCTTGAACGGCAGTTTTAGCCGTTTCATTATCGCGTATTTCACCAACTAGAATAACATCGGGATCTTGGCGAAGTATGGCACGCAAGGCTTTGGGAAAGGTGTAATCTTCTTCTTCGTTGACCTGAGATTGATTAACGCCTTCCATCTTGTATTCAATTGGATCCTCGATAGTAACAATATTGATTTGAGGGTTTTGAATGTATTTAATGGCAGCGTACAAAGTTGTTGATTTGCCAGAACTTGTTGGACCAGTAGTTAAAATTAAGCCATTGGTCTTCTCAGCATAGAATTTTAGCTTATCAACATAACGCTTAGTTAGTCCTAATTCTTCCAGAACCAGTCTTTTGATGCCGATTCCTAAAAGGCGCAAAATTATAATTTCTGCATTGCCGCCTGGGATTACCGAAACTCTAACGTCAACTTCGCGTAATATTTTATCATCAGCATCGACTATTCTAATAGTAAAACGGCCATCTTGGCTTGTGTTTCTGATATTGATTTTTAGGCCGGAGAGTATTTTAATGCGCGAGACCAAAGGGTCATAAAGCGAGGTTTTAAATTCAACAATTTCTTGCAGAATTGTGTCAATTCTGAGTCTTAATAAAACGCCGTTTTTTTTAGGATCAAAATGGATGTCGGTTGCTTCTAGCGTCAAGGCTGAACTTATGACTATTTTTAATAGCTTTTCTGAGCTTACGGTTTGGATTTTGTTTTTTAATTCTTCGATTGAATGCGCCTCGTTTTTGAGGTTTTCGATTTCCCCTTGAGTGATTATTAAAATATTTTTAAGTGAAGGCATCGGTGGCGTATAGAATTTGTAGTATTCAAGCGCTCTTTTAAAGCCGGAAAAAGAACAAAAAAATAAACGAATGCGCCAACCCTTATTTTTTAGAGTATCTAGAAACTTGCTTGAGGCTGCATTTAATTCAAAAGGCGTTATCAAATTGAGAATGTTATCGACGCGTGAGATTATTATGAGGCCGTATTTTCGCGCGTTATTTTCATTTATTAGACCGATAGAATCAGGATGAGGTGCAATTTTTCTAAGATCAAGATATGGTAAACCATACTTTTTGGCATAGTAAATAGCTCGTTTTTCTTCCTCTTCGCGTAAAATTGTTTTGATAGGTAGGCTATTGGACATTTTTATTTTGATTAGTGGCTTATTTATAATTTTTTTGTTTCTTCGTTTTTAAGATCAAAGTTTTTTGGTAGAATTCTAAAGAAAAGCGTTTTGGAATTCGGAGCAAAATAATTTTACAAACCAGATGGTTTTTGAAAAAATTGAATAGTGAATATTTGGAAAAAAGTTCCCTACATAATTAAATTGTAATCTTTTTTAAGGTAAAATAAAGTATGGAATCAAAAATTGATTTTTTAAGCAATTCGCCGGCAGAAACGAAAAAAATTGCTCTACAGGTTATTAGAAGTTTTAACAACAGGCATATTTTTGCTTTGGTAGGTGATTTAGGTTCTGGTAAGACGGTTTTTGTTAAAGGCGTTTTGGAGAACTTTGGATTGAAAGATATTATTAGTCCTACCTTTCTTATAATTAAAGAATACCAAATTCCTAAAGCGAATATTTATAATTCCGAATTTAGCTATTCCTTCGAGAAAGTATATCATATTGACTGCTATCGGGTTGGTTCTTCTAAAGAGATTTTGCCCCTGGGCATAGAAGAGTTTTTACAGAACAAAAATGCCCTTATCTTTATTGAGTGGGCAGACAGAATTGTTGATATTTTACCACCGGAAACAGTTTTTATTATTTTTGATTGGCTGGGCAAAAATAAAAGGCAAATTAAATTGAAAAAAACAACTGGTTTATAGCTAGTCTATTTTGAATAACTTTTGCGCCCACGGTTTAAGTAAGAAATATCTTAAAAACAATATTAAAATTAATTATGTCTAGACTTCTAATTATTGACGTTAATGCTTTAATCCACCGCTCTTTTCACGCTCTGCCGAAACTTACTAGTCCTCACGGTAAGGAAATTCAGGGCGTTTATGGATTTTGTTTGGTGTTTTTAAAAATTCTTAAATTATTTAAGCCAGATTATATTGTTGCCGCTTTTGATTTACCTCATCCAACCTTTCGTCATAAACAATATAAATATTATAAGGCTACACGTGTGCGTGCACCACAAGAGTTATACGATCAAATACCACTGGTTAAAGAGTTTCTGAATTATGTTAATGTTCCGGTATTAGAAAGGTCAGGTTATGAGGCTGACGATCTTATTGGTTCAATAGTTAACAAATTTAAGAAGACACAAGATATAGAAATCGTTATTTTAACAGGCGACTTGGATACCTTGCAGCTTGTTAACCAGAACACTAAAGTTTGCACCTTTAAAAAAGGTATCACTGATAATATTCTTTATGATGTAGAAGGCGTTAGGGCTAGATTTGGCGGGGTAAACCCAGACCAGCTAGTTGACTTTAAAGGACTTAAAGGTGATGTTTCTGATAATGTGCCCGGAGTTAAAGGTATAGGCGAAAAAACAGCTATAGAATTAATAAAAAAATTTGGCACTCTCGAAAACCTTTTTTCTATTTTAGAAAAAGGAATTCATTACTGGGAATCTTTAGGACTAAAAAGAAGACTATATGATATTTTGCAGAACCAGAAAAAAATAGCTATTTTTTCTCGAGAGTTGGTTAAGATAAGGACTGATTTAGACATCAAATTAAATCTTAAAACACTATCTGTTCAAAAAATTGATTTTGATTCTTTAAAAAAATTTTTCTATGGCTTGGGTTTTAAAAGTTTAATCGCCCGTCTTAACGAACTTACTTTTAATAAGGGTTCAGCTGACATACCTGGTTTATCAAGGTATAATAGCGCTAAGGCTAAAAAAGAGGAAAAAGAGATAAATATTAAGCCAGAAGCATTTTTAAGGGAAATAAAAAAAACAAAAAAATTTTTTTGTAGTTTAGGGCAAAATAGTCTAATTTTTAAAAATATTAAAAACCGTAGTTTAGTTATCGGGCTTAATGGTACATCAATTAACAGGAGACTTTTGAATTTATTGAGCGAAACGGAATTTTTTAAAATAACCGACGAATATTCAAAACTTTTCAATTTTATGTTAAAAACCTATAACCAAGAAATCAGGGGGCCAATTTTCGATTTTACTATTGCCGCTTATCTTTTAGATCCTGGCGCAAAACAGTATCCCATGGAAGCGCTTTTTTATAAATATTTGAATCGCGTTGGTACGGTTTTTCTTCTGCATAAGAAACTTGAGGCTGAGCTGGAGAAGCAAGAATTAAAAAGATTATATCAAGAGATTGAGCTGCCTTTAGTTAGGGTTTTGGCGTATATGTCTCGTTGGGGCTGCAAGATAGACAGGAAATATTTAGAAACTTTAAAAGTTGAAACACAGGAAAAACTTAAATTAATAGAAAAGGAAATTTTTAAAATATCAGGTATCCAAATTAATCTTAATTCGCCAAGACAGATTGCTTGGTTGCTTTTTGAGAAAATGAATTTACCCAAGGATGGAATGAAAAAAACAAAAGAAGGTCAGATTTCGACTGCGCTTAAATATTTGATGAAGCTTCGCGGTTCATTTAAAATCGTTGATTTGATACTTGAATATCGCGAAATAGATAAACTATTAACTACATATATTAATCCTATTTCTGAATATACAGATAAAAGCGATTCAAGGATTCACCCAATTTTTAATCAAATAGCTACAGCAACTGGTAGGTTGAGTTGCGAAATGCCTAATCTTCAAGCCTTGCCGCAGAAAAGCGAGATTCAGAACCGAATTAGAAAAGCCTTTGAGGCGCCGGCGGGCTATAAGCTTATAAGTTTTGATTATTCGCAAATAGAACTAAGAATAATTGCTAGTCTTTCGGGCGAGCCGAAATTAATAGAATTTTTCAAGGAAGATAAAGATGTACATACATTAACAGCTGCGTTAATCTTTAAAAAACCGGAAAACCATATATCCGAAATTGAGCGGCGTATAGCTAAAACCATTAATTTCGGCATTATTTATGGTTTATCTAGCTATGGTTTAGCGAAAACATTGTTGATTCCCTATGAAGAAGCCCAAAGATTTATTGATTCTTATTTTAAACAATATCCTAAGATTTACGAATTTATTAGGTCTTCAGTGGAGCAAACCAAAGCGCTGGGTTATAACGAAACCATTTTTGGACGAAGGCGATATATTCCGGAGATAAGATTGAATAGTGAGACCTTGGTTAAGCAAGGTGAGCGAATGGCTGTTAATTTTCCGATTCAAGGTAGCCAAGCCGATATAATTAAAAAAGCGATGGTTGAGATTTTTGAACGATTGCGTCTTTATTACAAGGAAGAAGCGCGTATGATTTTGCAAATACACGACGAATTAGTTTTTGAAGTGAAAGAGGAACGCGTTGATGAGTTTGTTGTTGATATTAAAAGGATAATGGAAGAAACGGTTTTGTTAAAGGTTCCCATTAAGGTTAATGTGGCTTGCGGTTTTAACCTAGCCCAACTATCCGTTTATGAGCCAAAAACCTTGTTGTAGAATAAAACACTAGACCAACTTCTTGAAATCGTATAATATCATTAAGATTATTATTTTAATGGAGTTATGCGAATGATAAAAATATTTTCGCTTTTTATAGTTGTTGGGACAGTATTCATTTTATTGTTTTCTCAGCAAAAGCGGGTATATAATAACTTCGATAAACGAGGAAATATTGAGTTAGGCACTTCTACGCTTTCAGTTGTAAGTCAGCATAGCGAAGGGGATAAAAAAAGTTCTCTAATTGGCATTGAGTGTCAAAATTATAGCATCCGTCCTTATGCGATTTTTTTAGAGAACGATTCGGTAGCCCGCCCTCTTAGCGGAATTGCTTCGGCTGATTTGGTTATTGAAATGCCAGTTTATGCAGGGATAACTAGGCTTTTAGCTTTTTACCAGTGCGTTAGACCATCAGAAGTTGGCTCGATACGTTCGGCTCGCTACGACTTTATTACTTTAGTGAAAAACTTCGATGCCATCCTAGTGCATTTTGGTGGCGAAAAGTCAGCTTTAGAACTGCTTGCCAAAGGTATAGTTGACAACATCGATGGTCTTGATTATGACGGCGTTTATTTTTACAGAAAACAAAGATTAAAACCACCGCATAATGTATTTACTGATTTTTCTCTTTTAGATAAGGTACGCGAGAAGTTAGGATATAGAAGCGATACTACAATGAAATGGAAGCAGGAAGAATCTAAAGCCATAGACGAAGCGGTAGATGTCTTATCTTTATCTAGCGATAATAAGAAAAAATCTTTAGAAGTTCGTATAAATTACGGTAGTGGTTATGACGTTGTTTGGGTTTATAATCCAGAGACAAGAGAATATTTGCGGTTGCGGGATGGAGTGCCAGAGATTGATAATATTAGCAAGGAAAAAGTTGCTGTTAAAAACATAATTATATTGGAAACAAAATCGAAACTACTTGACGATCAATATAATAGCGTAAATGTTGTTGGTGAAGGTAAGCTTTGGTATTTTGTTGATAGTATTAGACAAGAAGGTAGCTGGTATAAAAAAGATTTTAATTCTAAACTTGAGTTTTTTGATAAAGAGGGTAATAAATTAGATATAAAAAGTGGCAAAACTTGGATTGAGTATATTGATCAGAATTCTCCTTTATCATATAATTAAGACTTGTATAAATAAATTGAAATTTGTTAATTCGTAAAATTTTTTTATGGATATGTCAAAAGTCGTTAGCATTTTTGGTGGCGCAGGCCTTATTGTGTTGTATTTGGGATTTTTTGTTATGCTTTTATTTTTAGCCGTTAGTTTAGCTAAGATTATAGTTTGGCCAAGCAAGATTGAAGAGATTCGTAAGGCCTATCAAAACGGTTTAATTTTTGGGTTAGATTTAGTGGTTTTTGGCGCCCTGGTTGGTATTTTTACTAACCGTACGCCTCAAGATGTGTTTGTTTTTTTTGTGGTGGCTTTGGTACGGTTTATGTTGACCTTTTTAATTTTTAAAGAAGGCAGTATAAAGATTAAAAAATAAGTTAAATGGTACTTTTTTTGTATGGAGATGATATTGGGGAAATTCAGTACAAATATCGTGCAATTTTAAATCAATTTCAAGAGAAGAACAAAAACCAATATACTATAAAGGTTTTTAGTCGTTTGTTAACAATAACCGAAGGCGAACAAGACATCGCGGATGTAAAAAAAGACACAACAAGCGAGCTTTTAGACTTTCTTAAAGGCGTAGCTATTTTTGATTTTAAAAAGCTAGCTGTTGTTAATGATTTTCAAGAGTTTACGGCAGTAGAACAAAAACAAATATATGATTTCTTAAGTCAAACAGGTTTTTTTCAAAACAAACGGGAGTTTCTGCTTATTCGGTATAATGGTTTAATAAAAGAGGGGCATAAAAAAATTATAAGTGAGTTCTTGAGACACTCGACTTCACAGAAGTTTGAGCTGCCAAAGAGTTATACTTCAATAATGAATAAGATTGATACTGTTTTTTCCCGTTTTGGCTTAAAGATTGAAACTTTAGCTTTGTCTTTTTTGGCCGCCCAGTATAAGAACAGACCAGAGTTCATTTATAAAGAGCTGGAAAGGATTATTCCTTATTTTATTAACAAAAAGATAAGGTTTATTAGCCGTAGCGAGTTAGAAAAATTATTGTTTATTGATCGTTCTGGGGATATTTTTACTTTTTTAAACGCGCTTTTAACTCATGACTATAAAACACTTTTTTCTATACTTGATCATCTTGTTGTTGAAGACGAAGTCGAAATATTTATTTATCAACTAAGGCTAGCCACGGAAAGGCTTATTTTGATTAAGTCTATGCCCCAAATAAAGTCGACAATTATTTGTCAAAAATTAAAACTTAAGCCCTACTACTTTCAGAAGTTGTTGTCGGCGTCAAGAAGGTTGTTGATAAAGCAATTAAAAAAAATATACCAACGCTGTTTGAAATTTGATTTAGCAAAAGAGCAAGGTATATTCCGTAATAAGAAGTTAGCTTTTAGCTTGTTTATTTTTGAGGAGTTGTTTTCTAAGGAGGCGCATTAGCCTTGACTTTTTTCTTATGGCAGTGTTTTTTTTGATGACGTCTCTTTTTGAAGCTTTATCAATGGCTTGGTAAACTTTTGACACTGCGTTAGTGGCTTCCTCAAATTTTCCTTCTTTAATTAATTTTTTGAAATTGCGAATAGTTCGCCTCATTTTCTTGAGGCGCCTTAAGTTTATTACAGCTAATCTTTTTGACTTTCGTAAATTTTTAATACTAGATGGACGATTTGGCACGAAAAATTTTTAAGATTTAATTATTTTTTAGCTGAGGGTGAGACTGGTTTTTTGTTTTTAGTCTGTTTTTTTATTAAAGGTAAAACCTCCTTATTTTTATAATAACCGCACCGGTCACAGAGAGTGTGGGGAAGTATTTCGTTTAAACAATTTTTGCATACCGTGAAAACAGGCGCTTTTAAATAAATATTGGCCCGTCTTTTATCTCTGCGTGATTTATTATGACGCCATTTAGGAACAGCCATAAAATTTTGAAAATTCTTTAAAAATAATAAAGTTTATTGTATACAAAAAAGTCAATTAATGCAAGCAGGTCTTTAAATTCTGGCATTAATTTGTTATAAAAGAATTTTAACAAGTTTAATTAATACTTCGATGGCTTATAAGAAAGCTAGGCGAAAACAAATTTTATTGAGACAGCGAAACCGTCGCAAAAAACTCAAAATTTTAAGAAAACGCTATTTTGAAGCCAAATCAGAAAGTGAAAGGCGCAAGATTTTAGCTAAAGCTTTTGCTGTAAGTCCAAGTTTAGACGAAACGCAATTTTTGAAGCAGGATAAATAATAAGTAAAATAGTTTAGGTTTCTAAATTTTAAACCCGACTCTGTTAAAAAAAGACGGACGTTGGTCCGTCTAGGCAAGAAGTCACTCTTGTGCAAAAACATGTTTTAGTGTCCTGATTATATATGTATGGCTAATGCCATAACCTTTGATTTTATTGGCAGCTTTCATTTCAATTTGGCGAACTCTCTCGCGAGTGATATTTAATTTTGTGGCTATTTCTTTAAGGGAGTAGCATTTGCTATCTTTTAAGCCGTAGCGAAGCATCAAAACATATTTCTCTCTTTTACCGAGGAGGTTAAGGATGTGTTCAACCAATTCATGCTTAATTTCATTTAAATGAGTTTGTTCCGGAGACTTTTTGGGATTTGTATCGACAATATTGTCAAAGTTTGTTTGTTCACTTTCTTCATCTTCATTAACTGATTTATCTAAGTGGTATAGGAAATGAGGAATCATTCGGCTGTTTCGAATATCTTCGACAGTTAAGCCGAGTTCAATAGCTATTTGTTCATCTTGCGGTATGCGACCAGTTTGTTCCAGGATTTCAGCGGTTTTTGCTTCAACTTTTTGTATTAGTTCGATTTTATTGGCTGGGATATGAATACCGTAGTTATTAAAAATAGCTCTTCTTATTGCCTGTTCTATCCAGTAATGTACATATGTTGAAAACTTATAGCCAAGTTCAGGTCGAAATTTATGCGCCCCTTTTATAAGCCCAATATTTCCTTCTTGAATAAGGTCGTTTAGAGAAATGTCGTCGCCATAAATCTGATGATATTTTTTAGCTATAGAAACAACTAACTTTAGATTGTGACAAATTATTTTTTCAAAGGCTGACTTGTCGCCATTATTACTGTAGCGGGCAAAAAGATTTTCTAATTCTTTCTGGGATAGGACTTTATAGCGGCCTATTTCTTGAAGATAAGTTTCTAGCTCTTGTGACAAAAGTAACCACCCCCTTTTAAAGAACTTATAAAACTTATAACATTAAAAATACAAAAAATCAAGGCATTCTATATGATTCTTTCTTGTAGAAAGTATTTCAATTTCATCATATATTATAAAATAAGATTCTTTATTTTTTATTAATATTTTTTATGAAGATTACTATTTCTTTAATAAAAGCTGATATTGGGGCCGTTGGCGGACATACAAAACCGTCAGAAAAACTTCTGCAAGGGGTTGATAAATATATTAGAAAAAACTCAAGTGGTTTATTAATAGATTTTCGGGTCTTTTATACAGGCGATGATATCGCAATTTTAATGACGCACAGGTGGGGTATTGATAATAAAAAAATTCACAAGCTAGCATGGGATGCATTTGTCTTTGGAACAAATATTGCCAAGTCCCAAGGACTTTACGGAGCAGGCCAAGATCTTTTAAAAAATGCCTTTTCGGGCAATGTTCATGGTTTAGGGCCTGCTGCAGCTGAGATTGAATTTGAGGAGCGTGTTAACGAATCTGTCACCGTCTTTGCTATGGATAAAACCGAGCCAGGGGCTTTTAATCTTCCTTTTTATCTTGCCTTTGCTGATCCATTGTGGTCGCCGGGTTTAATTCTATCTTCGGATATAGGAAATGGTTTTACTTTTGAGATTGTTGATACCGAATATCTTAAGGGTGAAAAAACGATTAGGCTTAATAGCCCAGAAGATTTGTATGATATTGCTGCCTTACTTCGCGAAACACGCAGATATGTTATTAAATCAGTATATTCGCGTGCGTATCCTAAAGAACAAGCAGTGGTTGTTTCGACCACACGGTTGAAACATATCGCCGGACGATATGTAGGAAAAGACGATCCAGTGGCAATTGTAAGAGTTCAGAAAATTTTTCCAGCTACAGAAGAAGTGGGTGCTTGTTTCCGGCTTGCTCATTATGTTGGTGGTGATGCCCGCGGTTCGCATAACCAGCCCTTGATGCCAGTTAAATTTAATTCGCCGGCTTCAGTGCATTACTGTATTCCGATTGTGCAAGGAGCCGCCTTTTCTATTCATAAAGGCGTTATGACAGAATTTGTGGATATTTTTAATGAGCCATTTTGGGACTATGTGCGTGACAAGGCCTCGTTTAAGTCTATTTTAATGCGTGAACAAGGATTTATTGAGCCTTCAATGTTGCCGCGTCAGGAGCTTGAATATGGCGGCATCGTCGAGCGATTAAAGAAGCTAGAAAAAAGATTCGAGGTTAAGTGAGGGTGAAATGTTTATTTATCGATTACTAAATATTACTAAATACGCTCCAAAGAATACGTGGGTTTCAGTGTGGGCGGTGTTTTAAAAACTTCTTTATCATTATAAATAAATTATTATGATGGAAGGAGTTTAGTAAATATGAGGTATAGCGGTTGTATTTTTATAGAGATTTTTGAGCGGCTTTTGTTTTAGGTCTTTTCAAAAGCTATATTTTATATTATAATACTTGTCGGCATTAGCTCGTTTTATTCAAAATTAAGGAGGTGCGATTGTGAAGGAAGATATTGATAAGGATTTACTAACTCAGTACCTAAGAGAAATGGGTAAAATTCCCCTTCTCGATATAGAGGAAGAAAAGAAATTGATTAGATGTGTCAAAAAAGGAGACAAGAAGGCTCGTGAAAAAATTATCTTGGCAAACCTTCGTCTAGTGGTTTCAATTGCGAAAGAGTATAGAGGCGAAAGTTTAAATCTTTTAGATTTGATACAAGAAGGCAATCTTGGTCTTATAATAGCAGTAGAGAAGTTTAATCCTCAAAAAAATTGTAAATTTTCTACTTATGCTGTTCCCTGGATTAAGCAAAGTATAAGGCGAGCAATAGATAATAAGGATAGAACAATACGTTTTCCAACGCACATAATTGATTACTATCAAAAATTGTCGAGATTTAGGCGATGTTATTTCCGCAAAAAGGGTCGTTGGCCAAGTCGTCAAAAGGAGGATAGTTATTTAAGGGCAGAATTAGGATTAGGTGAAGACGCAATTAAAATGGTTAGAAATTTGGATAGAACAAAAGAGAGTTCCACGGATCAAGAGTTGACTAAACACAATAATGGAAATGGGAAGCCATTGAGGGTAGAAGAGTTACTTGAAGAAAATATACTTGAGTATCAGGTGACAACTGAGATTTTGTACGAAGAGGTTCAGAAAATAATCAAGAATTTCTTGGATAGTTTAAATAAACCAAGTGAAGCTAAGATTTTTAGAGAAAGATTGGGGTTATATGATGACCCCAAGACCTTAGGAGAATTAGCTAGAGAAAATCACTTCACCAGAGAGGGCGCTCGCCAAGTTTTTCTTCGTCTAGAAAGAAGTTTGCTAGGGCTTTATCCTCAACTAGCTAGACCGCCATTAAATCGCATTTATCAGATTTTAAAAAAACGTAAATCTAAAAAATAAAAAATAAGACGCAGTTGAAACTGCGTCTATTATTTTTCCATATAACCCCAATTACTACGAGATTACCCAAAGCAACAGTATCAGTATTCTTTAGCTACTTTTAAGAAGTTTTTCGGTATAGTTTTAATCTCTTCTTGTAGAGGTTGTTTAATTTTCTTTCGATTCACGTTTTTTGGTGGCTATTCTTCTAATGTATAATCTCGCTAGAAAAATAGTCGCTAAAATAACCACCACGGCAAAGATATATTTTTCTACTTTGGAAATTATTTCAGAATAAGCAGCATATGCTTCGCCAATATTCCAACCGATAATTCCAAGCAATAAAGCGCGGGTAAATGAGCCTAGAAAAGTAAGAGTCGCAAAAGCTTTTAAAGGATACCGTACAATTCCGCAAAATCCCGAGATTGCTACGCCCGGAACAATAGGTAAGATTCTTAGAGCAAAAAGCACAATTTCATCGTATCTTGTGCGAGTCAATCTGTTTTCAATTTTTTCAAGATCCTCCCACTTTAAGCCAAGCCATTTTTTGTTTTTTTCAATGGCGGGCTTGCGTCCGGTAAAGCCAATACTATAAACGGCAATAGAAGCTAAAGTAATACCTAAAGCCACCGGTAGGGCAATTATAAACGACGCTCGCCAAACTATTTCTACTAAATGGTTTTCGGCACTCGGAAGTAAAAAGAATCCAGCCGTAAAGGGTACTAACGAAGACGGAATGGGAGCGATAATTTCTTCAAGAAGGGTGGCAAGAAACACGCCAAAGGCTCCATATCCAACAACAATGGGTTGTATGTAGGCAGTTAGTTTTTCAATCATAAATAATATTCTATATTCTATTGCCAAGATAGAAAAGGCGTCAATAATTAGAAGAATAATGATAACATATTTTAATTTTAATTGGCGCTCATATGGTTGTAATTACTGAATAGGTCTTGGATTCATTTCGATCGAATTGTCCTATATCCCCGAAAATCCTGAAAGTCAATTATGGTCGGGGTGCTGGGAATTGAACCCAGACCATACCCACCCCAAGGGTACGTACTGCCGTTATACTACACCCCGTTATAGGCGACTTTTTGTAGTGTTTTGGTTTTGGTTGTGAAATTGTGAAAATTAATTTTATTTCTTTTAACCAAAAATTACAATTGTAAAATTTAAATAAGCCCTTTTTTCGAGAGCTATTAGTTCTTATTTCTCTTAAGGCAACAAGCATTTTAAGCCGCTTTGGCGGATTTAAAATAAGCGTGAATGCATTCCGTGCACCATTTATAACGTTTTTTGGTTACGGGGTCAGTAAAAATTTGCAAATTGGGAAGACGTCTGCGTTTACCTGTTGGGTTAATATGACCGCGCAGTTTTCGGGTAATACCCATAACAATAGATTTTTTTCCGCATTTTTGACAGACTCGAGCCACGAAAATTGTAGTAAAATTTAATGTTGTATTTCTTGGGTGTTGATGACAGTTGTTTTAATGCCTAAAGTGTCAATTAAAACTTCAGAGGGTTCAGTTAAAACTGTGCGCAGGAAATTGTCAAACATATCCATACGGTAGTAAAATTCGTGAGTTTCTAAAGCTGAAAATCTAATTTCTTGACCTAATTCTTCTTCGATGCTGGTGATAAGTTCAGTCAAAGGTCTTTCTTGAATGCCGTCGCCTACTACAAGAAGATCTATACGCGTGCCCTCTTTATTTATAAATATGCCTGATACTAAGACTAGCTTTATTTTACCAATAGTTTTTAGTTTTTCCAAGAGAGCATCTTTATTTATCGCGATTGATTTAAAAAATATTCGTTCTAAATCTCCTAAAAACTCGAATGATTTATTTGTTACAAAGAATCGTCTTGGTTTGGTGAATATTTTTTCGCGAGGTTGTGCGTTGCCGTCTCCAGATTCGCTTAATTTGGTTGTTAAAATACTTTTGACTAAATCGATGTCTACTAATTTTTTTAGCTGATATCTGACCGATGATGGATCTTCTTTGGTTCTTAAGATAATCTCGTCCAGCGTAAAATAATGATTTTTATTACGCAGAAAAATCTTAATTAATTTTACTTTGATTCGCGATTCAAAAAGTCCCTCGAGTATTTTCGAATTAGTAAACATATTTTTGGTTTAGGTAGTTTATACGAATTTTAGAAATAAAAAGTAAAAAAGTAAAGTATTTTAAGATCAAAAATTTCGTGGTACAATTAAAATAAAATAAATAAGTGACTTTTAATGGATAAGCCTTTAAAACCTAATTATCAAGAGCTGATTTTTAACGATAAAGATTACGAGGATGTTTTCTCGGAAAGTTTTTTTTATAATCCCGAGACATTTGACGAGGAAGAACTAGGGCATTTATTTTTGGTTGGAAAAATTAAAAGTAAAGTTGAAAGGCGACAAGGACCGGTGTTTTTGCTTAATTATATCGCTTCAAAGCTTAGCCAAAATTATTACACCTATATCAACTATAAAATTAAAGATGCTCTTTCTAATTCATTGGAGATTGTTAATAGGTTGATTAAGGAACTTTACTACAAAAAAGAGATAGACTGGTTGCAGGATATGTTTTTATTAGCCGGCGTTATTTATAAGGATAAGATTTATTTTTCAATTTTGAACAAGGGGGCAATTTTTCTATGGCGGGATAATAAAATTCAGGATTTAATCACTCAAGAACCATCTTCGGACAAAACCGATACTTATTTTTTTGATAGGATATTTAAAGCCGATGTTAATCCTAATGATAGAATATTAGTTGTTACACATTTAGAACATGCTGTTGCTTGGCGAGTCGATTACTTTCATCACCCCGACATTTTCAAACAGGAGGCTATAGGATCGGGCAATAAAAGTTTTGCAGTCTTGTTGATTTTTTTTGGCAAAACCGGCGAAGATAAAACAGTTATACATCCCGTCGAAAAGATAGCTAAAGAGGATAATCGACGATTGATTTCTAAGACGGCGGCAAGCCAGTTAAAAATTAAGAGCCTTTTGGTTTATGCGGCGAAGTTTTTAACTCGTCTAAGGTCAATTAAAGTTGCGAGTAATTTAAAGATAAACTTTAGACTTCAGATCCGTAAATTAATAGCATCAATAATTATAGTAGGTATTTTATTGGTGATGGGATTGGTATTATTTGAAGTTCAAAAGAGCCGGTCAATTAAACACGACCTTGAAAAGGCGAAGGGTTATCTTGAGGCTTTTTACAGTTTTGATTATAAAGATAATTTGGAGCGCCGACGGTTTTTGAATGAAGCCAGAGTTATATTTGAAAAATACAGTTATTTAGCCGAAACCACAACAGATTTACAGCGGGTTCAGTTTTTACTGAAGAACTTAGATATAATTCAGATTCTTCCCAGGATAAACATCATTAATTTAGATAAGTTGGGTTTTGAGCCTAGTAAAATGATTGTTCAGGGGCGCGCGTTATTGCTAACTGATGGTGCTCAAATTGGGACAGTTGATTTGTTGCGTGAAGAGGTTGGTGACAGCGGAGTTCTTTTTAATCAAAAATTAGACCCCAGACTTATACAGTTACAGAACGATAAAATTTATGGCTTAATGCCACAATCTAAAAAAATATTTACTTATGACCTTAAAATAAAATCAATTAACGAGGCTTATATTGATGTTCCCGACGCCGAGACTATTGCTATGCAATTATATCGGGATTTTGTTTATACTTTAAACCAAGACGGATTAATATATAAGTATCCACGGTTGAATTTAAACAAGCGCGATGCCTGGTTTAAAAAAGTTCCCAGCTTTCAAACTCCTTTGAACTTTGGCATTGATGGAAAAATCTATGTAATGGATTCAGGCAAGGTTTATAGATTTTTAAAGGGTGAACTTGAGCTGGAAAACCAATTAAATGACAATAAAATTAAGAATTTTTGGTTAAGTCCCGAAAAATTTGATTTTTTTATAGTTTGGACAGATAGCTATGTTTATCTTGTTAGCAAAAATGATTTAAAAATTAAAAATGTAATAATCAGTCCAAAATTTAATAAAATTAAAGATGTTGCTGTAGATGATAATAATACCTTCTATTTTTTGCAGGACAAAGAAGTGATTGCTGGTTTTCTTGAATGAGGCTATGGTTATTTCAAATTAATTTTGGCGCCTACGGCTTCGAACTTCTTTTTTATTTCTTCAGCGTCAGCTTTAACTACATTTTCTTTTAATATTGCCGGAAGGCTTCCTTCGACGAGATCCTTTGATTCTTTTAAGCCCTTGCCTGTCAGCTCTTTTACGAGTTTTATTACCTGAATTTTATTGGCGCCTGCGTTTTCAAGTTCAAGGGAGTATAAAGATTTTTCTTCGGTTGCGTCTGTCTGCGATTCGGCACCAGCTTGAGCTGGAGTTGCTTGCGGGGCGGCGGCAAACATTTGCGCTTGGATATTAAACTTTTCTTCGAGTTTTTTTACGAACTCAGACAGTTCCAAAACTGTCATTTGAGAAATTTTTTCTAAGAGCTCCTCCTGATTTATTTTTTCCTTGGACATATTAGTGATACTTAAAAATTAAAATAAACTATTGTGATTTCTTCTAGAAATTATGTTTTTTGAATAGTTAATGTTTTTAGAGCGTTAACCAGCTTTAATCCAGATAGAAACTTTAAATCCATAATAAGCTTTATTGCAGGACAAGTAAGCGAAAAGGCTAGTTTGGCATAGAGTTCTTCAGCGGAAGGTAAGTAAGCAAATTGCAAGAAAGTAGTTTGATCAAGATAGTTTTTTTTGACAAAACCGCCGGCAGTTATTTCAATTAATTTTTTTTTGAGAGTGGTTGTAGCGAACGAATTTAAGGTTTTCATTATATTTATCGGATCTTCGGCACTTGGAATAATGGCGCAGTTGAATTTAAAATCTTCTAATGGGATATGGTCATAGCCGGCATTTTTGAGAGCAATATTCATTAAGGTTTTTTTGACTACTTTAATATTTGTTTCCAATTTACACAAAGAAGCCTTCAGTTTCATTAGGTCATTGTTTTTTATGCCGTTTATGTTAACTAGCGCTAGGGAATGCGATTCTTTTAGGATTGCAGTTAACTTATCAATGATTTCTTTTTTCTGGGTTTTATTGAGAGCCATAGTTTAATTAATTAAAAAAGAAAGACTTATCTCTTTCTTCCAAGTGCTTCTCGTCGGGACCTACTCCTGTAAAAATGCAAGATGCCCGATGTCTTGGAAGTCTAAAAATATCATAGGCGATTTAAATCGAGAAGTCAAGAGGAGAAAGATAAATTATAAACATAAAACCCCACTGAGAACTAAACACTTTTAATTATTCATTCAGTGGGGTTGGGGTTGCTTCGACCCATAAAATATTTTCACCAAACTCGACTGCCTCGCCGGAGTTTTTGACTATTTTTTAATAATTCCACTGAAAGGACTGAATATTTTATTGTCAAGGCCAAGCGATTTTATGTGTCCGAGAAAATCGCCTTTTTTAATTTTTGCATCGTTGATGCATTTTTCGCTTAAATGTAATATACCAACACTATTTGCTGTAATAGCGTGATAATTAGCTAGAGGTTCCGTAATATTTTGTGTCGGAAGCGCCTTTTTTAAATGTAGCTTGAAAGTACCCGCTTCATATATTAGTTTATCCACCGAAGGCTGGTTGCAAAAATAATCATTAGTTGGCGCAGCTCATCTAAAGTGAACATTGTTTCTTTGCCCTCCTCATAGTATAATAAGTTTGGACACTCATATATTATTAAATGCAGCAAATGCAGCTTATTTAATCAAGCGCATGAGAAAGATACTAGTTTTTGGGGTTTTTGATGGTTTACATAAAGGTCATTTGTTTTTTCTTAAGCAAGCAAAAGTCTATGGTGACTATCTTATAGTAGCTTTAGCGCGCGATTTGACAGTTCAACGTTTAAAAGAAAGAGTGCCGGTTTACGACGAAAAATCAAGGAGAGCCAGTTTATTAGCCAGCGGTATTGTTGATAAAGTTTATTTTGGCGATAAGGTGCTGGGTAGATACAGTATTATTAGAAAAACAAAGCCTGATGTTATTGTTTTGGGTTACGACCAAGATGAACTACATAAAAATTTGAACGATTTTTTAAATAAACGCGGTTTGCCAATTAAAGTAGTAAAAGTATCGGCATCTTTTAAACCTAACAAGTATCATTCTAAAATTATTAATACAAAATTAATTTCAGGAATTTAGTCTTGGTTTATTCTTTGCGGTTTTCATTATTCATTTGATTTTAGTTCGTACATCTAGTATGCTTATACATTATAAATAAATAATGTTTTTTATGGCTGGATTGAATTTACCTAAACAAGAAGAAGAAATCTTGAAATTTTGGGAAGAAAGGCAAATTTTTAAAAAAAGTTTAAATAAGAATGAAGATAAAAAACCCTTTGTTTTTTACGAGGGTCCACCAACAGCTAATGCGCGTCCAGGCCTTCATCATATTTTAGCTAGAGTTTTTAAAGATATTATTTGTCGTTTTAAGACTATGCAGGGATTTTATGTTGAGCGGAAAGCCGGTTGGGATACGCATGGTTTGCCAGTTGAAATAGAAATTGAAAAAAAACTTGGTTTTAAACATAAGAGCGACATTTTAAGTTATGGGATCGAGAAATTTAATACTTTATGTCGGGAATCGGTTTGGAGCTATATTAAAGATTGGAATTATTTAACCAAAAGAATTGGCTACTGGCTAGATCTTGATAACCCGTATATTACTTACGAGGTTGAGTATATGGAGACCCTTTGGTGGATAATTAAAGAGTTTCATAAACGTAAGCTTCTGTATAATGATTTTAAGGTTTTGCCTTATTGTCCTCGTTGCGAAACTTCGCTTTCAAGTCATGAGCTAGCCCAAGGTTATAAAAAAATTGAAGACGAGTCAATTTATATTAGATTTAAAGTGAAAAAAACAACAGATCATAAACTTGATTTTTCAGAAGATACTTATTTTTTAGTTTGGACGACTACGCCTTGGACTTTACCGGCTAATGTGGCATTAGCTGTTAATCCTGAACTTATTTATGTAAGAATAAAAAAAGATGCCAGTAGTTTGATTTTGGAACAGGCGCGGGCAAAGATTTTATTTCCTGATAGCCCTATTGTTGAAACATACAAAGGTAAAGATTTGGAGGGATTGAGTTATGAAGGTTTTTATGATTATGGATTAAAGTATGAGTCTCTGTATAAAGTATATACCGCAGGTTTTGTCTCGCCTAAAGATGGTACCGGAATAGTCCATATAGCTCCAGCTTACGGAGAAGACGATTTTAATTTACGCAAAATTTACAATTTGCCATTAATCCATACAGTTGATGCTTCTGGAAATATAACCGATCCTACCATTATATCCAGTGGAGAGACTAAAGAATTAAAAATTGATTATCGTTTACCAGGATATGGATTATTTGTTAAGGAGGCTGATAGGCATATTAAGCAAGATTTACTTTTGAGAGGTATCCTTTTTTTAGAGGAAAAGATTTTACACAAGTATCCTTTTTGTTGGCGGTGTCACAGCCCAATTATTTATTATGCTAAACGGGCATGGTATGTTGCTGTTTCTAGATTGAAGCAGAAACTTATTGATAATAATCAAAAAATTAATTGGGTGCCGTTGCATATTAAAAACGGACGATTTGGCAAGTTTTTGGAAGAGGTTAAAGATTGGAATTTTTCACGCGAGCGATTTTGGGGGACGCCATTGCCAATATGGGCTTGTGTTAATTGTGGTCATTATACAGTTATTGGTTCGCGTAAAGACCTTTTGCACTATCAAAAACCAATCGCCAAGCTTATTTTGATAAGGCATGGCGAGTCAGAGAATTCAGTTAAACGAATAGCTTCTGCCGATCCCTCAGTGGACAGATTTCATCTCACCGAGAGAGGTAAGGCTGAACTAGCTAGAACCGCCGAATTAATAAAAAATGAAAAAATAGACCTTATTATTTCTTCAGATTTAATTCGGACCAAAGAAACAGCCGATATTTTAAACCGGATTTTTAAAGTGCAGATATTATATGACAAACGTCTTCGTGATATTAATGATGGGGTATTTAATTTAAAACCTTATGATGAATTCTATAAAAAAATAGGGCCAAGGGAGCTAAGGTTTGAGGTAAAAGCAGAAGGTGGCGAAACTTTTGTAGACCTGAAAAAAAGACTGCGTGATTTATTAGAAGAAATAAAAGAGAAATATTCAGACAAGACGATTTTAATTGTTAGCCATAAGGATCCTTTGTGGATGATGCAGGCCCTTTTATTGGGTCTAAGCAAAAAAGAGTCGATTGATAAATTTAAAGAACTTGAATTTCAAACAGCTGAGTGTCGAAAATTTGAGCTTAAAAACTTACCTTTTAATAAAGATAATGAAATAGATTTGCATAGGCCTTACATTGATGCTATAAAAATCAATTGTCCGGAATGTAGCCGTGAAGTTTCGCGAGTGGAGTATTTGGTCGATGTTTGGTTTGATTCGGGCTCGATGCCTTTTGCCCAAAGACATTTTCCATTGGAGTTAAATCAAAAATCAATTCGATCAATTCCTTATCCTGCAGATTACATTACTGAGGCAGTTGATCAGACGAGAGGTTGGTTTTATACATTACTTGCAGTTTCGACTTGTCTTGGCTTAAAACCTAGCTATCGTAATGTTGTTTGCTTAGGCCTTATTTTAGACGAAAATGGGCAAAAGATGTCAAAATCTAGGGGAAATATTGTGGATCCGAACATGATAATTAGTGAATTTGGCGTGGATGCCTTAAGATGGTATTTTTACACAGTTAATGAGCCGGGTATGGCTAAGCTTTTTAAAAAAAGCGACATTGCTAAATGTCTTAGAAATTTTATTTTGATTTATCTTAATATTCTTAATTTAATCGAGTTTTATAGTAATGCGAAAATAGAATTAAAAAATTTTCGTTTGAGTGGCTTAAGAGAGCCGATTAATAGATATATCATAGTTTTACTTGGAAAAGTGCTTAGTCAGGTTGAGAAAAGACTGAACGAGTATCAGATTCGCAAGGCAGCTCTTTTATTAGAGCAATTTTGTGTTGAAGATTTGTCGCGCTTTTATATTAGAATTGCGCGCGGCTTTTTGCGTCAAGACTCCAGGCTAAAACACGAAACTCTTAAAACCATTATTTTTACAATTTGGCAATTCACTAAAGCCCTTGCGCCTTTTTGTCCTTTTTTAGCTGAAATCGGTTATTTTAAAATCAAAAAATTTTTGATTAACGAGACTGAAGAGAGCATTCATTTAGCTAGTTTCCCCCGAGTTAAAGTTAAAGCAAATAATAGATTGATTAATAGCTTTAAGATTGTGCGTAAGGTCATTGATGCTGGTTTTGCCTTGCGCAAGGAAATGAATATAAAAGTAAGGCAGCCACTTAAATCTTTACATATAGATATCAAAATACCTCAAAGACTTAAGAACTATATTCTTAGCGAACTAAATGTGCTGCAAGTATTAACTGTAAAAACTTTTCCTGAATCAGTTTTTAAAAAAAAATTACCTGACGGATTTACTGTTGCCCTTGATTCGACAATTGATGCTCATCTTTTAGAACAGGGTTACTTGCGGGAATTTATTAGGAAAATTCAAATTTTACGCAAAGAGGCTGGCTTATTGCCCCATGAAAAAATTAAAATTATTGTTGATAGCAATGTCGATTTTATTAAGGAAAAAGAGAGGGAAATAAAAAAAACTGTAGGCATAAAGAGCATTTCTTATAAAACTTTGCAAGACGATTTTGAAAAAATTGATTTCAAGAATTTTTTCATTAAAATAAAAATAGAGCGTCAGAATATTGGCTTATGAAAACAATAGGTTTGGTTTTATCAAAAACTTCCCACGATAACTACGACGCCATTCTTAGGATTTTTACTCTAGATTTTGGTTTACAGAAGTTTTTCGGGCGGTCCTTTGATAGACCGCGTGGCAAACTTAAGTCAATTTTTTATCCTTTTTATAAAGTTGAAATGACCTTTGCTCCTAGAGAAAACATTAATCTTTTAAAAACAGGTTGTCTTTTGGAAGAATACACAGTTAAAAGCTTTTTTCAGGGAATAAATTTTTTTTATATCAGTAAACTAATTGAAAAAATACAGCCGGAAAATGTAGCCGATGAAAGGGTTTTTAAACTATTAGATAAAACATATAACTTACTGACGAGGCTTAAAGATAAGAAATCAATATTTAATGCAGTAGCCAGTTTTGAGAAAAAGATATTTGGATTTGCTGGTTTTTATGATGCTAATAAAGATGCTTATCGACCATTTAGTCAAAAGGAAATAAGAGAAGTTCTAGAAGATAGCGAGATTTTAAAATTGAGATCCCTTATTTTACATAATGTTTCTTGAAAAAATTAAAAAAATCTTATTTGGTCAGGAGAGAGGTAGTTACGAGGAGCGATTTGAGAAACCGTCAGTTTATGCGCCGGGCAAGGGCGTAGGTGAAAAACTGGAGGAACCTGCCAAGATAGTAGTGAGTAAAGAATATCTCATCAGTCTCACCATGCGCAATTTGTTTATGATTGCTGTTTTTTTAATTGCATTTTTAATAGTGGGGGGATTGCTGTATAGATTGTTTCGGTTTGATGTTAAGAAGGTTAGTTTGGATATCCGAGGCGTTGAGGCAGCTGCCTCGGGTAAGCCATTTGCTTTTAAGGTTGTGGTTCGCAACGCAAACCGAAACGATTTGGGAAGTACATTTTTGACTATAACCGAACCTAAAGAAATTAGTTATCTTAAAGTTTATGATGGGAATTTGGAAAAAACGCAAGGAGGATACAAAATTATTCTGGGAGAGGTGGCGGCTAAAAGTATCAAGGAGGTTAATTTTGAAGCTATGGCTATGGCGCCTAAAGATGCCAAAATTACTTTGGGTTTCGAATTGAATTTCGTGAACCCTCTCTCACTGACGCGTAATATTGTTAACAATACTTATTTGGTTATGATTTCTGAAGACCCTCTTGACTTTTCAATTACTCAGGGTACGCCAACTATTGTTTACAATCAGGAAGTAAAATTTGTTATACGCTATAGAAACAAAACTGATATTCGTATACACAATGCTAAAATTGAACTATTCTACCCTTTAAACTTTCAACCTTATCGCTATAGCAGGTTGCCTTCTTCAGGAAATAATATATGGCGCATTACAGGTTTAGCAAGAGGCGATGAGGAGGTGATTGAGATTTATGGCGTGTTTGATTTTGTTGATAATCAAAAGGAAGCAGCCATTGAGGGTAGGATATTTTCAATAAATGAGCGTAATGAAGAGGTTGTAGTGGCAAGAGGTATTCTTAATTTTCCGATTAAAGAACCGCCTTTATTAATTTCCGTTTCTGCCTATAAGTTAATTTTGGCCCCTGGCCCCGAGTACCAACAGGTTTTGATTCCGAAAGAAGAACCATTTAAAGAGGTAAATGGTGTTATGCGGGGGGATGATATTTTATTTAGGATAAAGATAAAGAATACTTCTATGGCTGCTATAGAAGATATTAAACTTGAGGCATTTTTTGATTTGGATGGACGAGAAATAGAAAATCCGCCTTCAACCTATGTTTTTGCCCGTAATATTAATGATCCGCTTTTATATAAGGACCCTAAATTTATTGATATTAAGAATAGATATACACTTAAGATTACAGATTCCGGTTTGTTTACGACTTCAAGTAATATGGTAATTTGGGACAAGTTTAAATATCCAGCCTTAACCATTCTTGCGCCGCAAGAAACTAAAGAAACAGCTGTTATTATTAAAATAAAAGATAAAATTGAGCCTGTTGCTGGCAATAGTTTTATGAGAAGCTTAGTTACCTTTCGGGTTTATTCTGATAAGGTTCCATTTCAGCTTGCGGGGTTAAAACTAGAAGATAGTAGAACTTTTGCCCTAAAAATGAATACCGATTTTGGTATGACGCCATTTCACTCTTATGAATCGCCTTATTTTGAATCAGTTGGCAGAATTCCTTTTCAGGTTCAAGTTAAAACTACTTATGTTATTGGTTTTAAGGTTTATAATACTTTTAATACTCTTTCTAATTTTGTTTTACGTGGAAAACTTAGTCCTTACTTTGATTACGAAAATACTTTTTATCCTCAAGAAGAAGATGTAACTTTTGATCCTCTTAATAGAGAGATTATCTGGAAGGTGGCAAAATTATTGCCTGGCGCTAACTACTATACTGATGGACCTAAAATGTATTTTCAAGTTTCAATTACGCCGACTAAAGACCTACCCTTCTTTTATGACAATCAAAGACCAGAAGATGTCAAGATTATTCAGAATAAAGAGTATCCAGCTATCCCTATTTTCACTGATATTAGGGCTGAAGCCAATGATGATTTTTTGAGCAAGAAAGTCTCGATTAAGGTCTCGGATATAAAAATAAAAACCTATATTATTAAATAATTTTTTGTCGTGCTGGTTTAATATATATAAAATAATTCACTATCTTATAAAATAAATTTATTTTATAATAAGTGTCTTATAAGCTAGACTATATTTTTTTATATATTTTTTATAAGAGATATTAGAGAAGAGAACAGAGATTGCCGTCCTAGCTCAATGGTAGAGCAATCGCTTCGTAAGCGATAGGTTATGGGTTCAAATCCCATGGACGGCTCAAATAAGGCCTGCTTAAATTAAGTAATGTGCTTTCAGCGTTGTTACTTTATTCAAGTAGTGATTTTAGAGTATAGTGCTTATAAAATATAAAATTGTTAAAAATAAAATAAATAGGGGATAAAATAGAATTTTTATTTGACAAATCAAATTGTAAAAGGTAAAATAATCTAATGGGCATGAAAGGTTTCGACAAAGAGTTTTGAAAATGATTAGGTAAGAAAGGTTTGTTTTGTTCCTTTCAAAAACATAACAAAAACAAGTGCAAACGCAAATGCACCTGCTCTTGTGTATGCTTAATATCGCAAGAGGATGACCTTTGCTGCGCCCTAACGGCAAATCGTCGTCTTATATATTAGGGATTAAGGTTTGGTTGTTGTTCTGGGGCCGAACCTGACAATTATACAGAACAGGCGGTTTAGTTTTTGTGGAATTTTTGACTGGACCGCGTCATTTAAATTCCACTAATCTTGCTAAACTAATCTTTTCATACTCTTTGGACGGGGTTTCGATACCCCCATGTCCACCACTTAAAGTTATCCACAATTTTGTACTTGATTTTTTTATATACGATTATAATGAGCTTAATAAGTTTTTAATATCTTAATAAATATATGAGCGCGCAAGTTAAATCAAAAACAGATGTTTTTACAAAAG
>JBBINA010000009.1:0-52065 GCA_037444125.1 bacterium | reverse complement strand
GTTTAAAGCGCATCCAAATCGCATAGCTGCTAATGTAAGAGATGGGGGCGAATTTTGACTTCATTCACAAATATAGAAAGACATTTGGCGTTAAAAAAGAAAATCGGGAAGTTAGTTATGTGACAAGATCATTAGGAGTCGATTTGAATATGATGAAAAAGCTTTATGTAATTTCTTATCTATGTTTCTATGTTTTTATATGGTATTAATTAGGCGATAATTAATTGGATATATTTATTATGAGTTGGAATTTTAAAATTTTGTTTTTTGTGACCGTGTTGGTTATAGTCATTGCCGGCCTTAAATTATGGCAATTAAAGACTATGTCAAAACTTCAGACAAGAGAAGATTTTTTGCGGTTGTGCGTTGAACATACAGGTGTTAGCTATCATATTCATCCTCAGATAAAAATTTTTGTTGATGAAAAACCATTTATGATTCCTAGCGGAATTGGCATTGAGCCGGGGTGCATGAGAGTAATTCATACCCATGACGATTTGCCTAAAGTTCATATTGAATCACCTCGGCCTTTTGATTTTACCTTAGAAGATTTTTTCGTGATTTGGAATAAGCCATTTCAGGAAGACAGGATTTTAGATTATTCGTTTGAAGATGGCTATGTTTTTCGTTTTTTTGAAGACGGAAAAGAAGTTTATGATCCACAGAATATTGTTCTAAAGGATAATGCAGTTGTTGAAATCAAAATTACGAGAAAGGTTTATAAAAACCTGGATTAGGTCCAGGTTTTATTTAGTAATACTTCGGATATGACCAAGGATACTGAAAAGAGCAAAGATGAAAGATAGCCAAAAAATTGAGTACACAAGGATAATTGGGAAAGGAACAAAATAAAGGTTGACAATTAAAAGCATACCGCCAAAACATTGTATAGTGAATTTTATTTTACCAAAAATATTAGCGCCTAGCTTAATTCTTAATTTTTTAAAGAATAAAGGTATTGTGCCGAGTATGACCAGAATAAGTTCAGCTAAGATTGTAGGAATAAAGGGGGCTAAATCAAGGGCAAATTTATGAACCAGCGTTAATACGCATCCTATTAGAAACACTTTATCAGCTAAGGGATCAATGATTTTGCCAAAATTACTTGTTTGATTTAATGATCTGGCAAGCCAGCCGTCGAGAATATCCGTTCCAGATCCAGCTAGCAGCGAGAAAATAATTAGCCAAAGATTATTGACTATTATACCGTAGATTAATAGAGGCGAAAAAATAAAAAGTCTCATTAGGGTTACTATATTTGCCCAGCTAAATTGTTCCATCCATATTTTAAAGAACATATTTCCCTCCTCATTTTAGATTGAAAAGATTGAGGAATTGATATTACATCGTATCATAAAAAACCACTATAATGCAATAAAATTATTTTTATGATTTCATTGAACTTGGTTATTAGGCGGAAATTTGCAGGTTTGCGTTTTGATAAATTTCTCAGAAAAATTTATCCTGAGTATAGTCGTTATGAAATTCAAAGGGCAATTAAAGAGGGAGTGATTTTAATCAATGGGGCGCCAGTTAAACAATCTTATCTTTTAAAAGAGGGCGATAATATCGTTGGTATTCTTAAAAAATTAGCGGATGTGTATTTGCGACCAAATTCAGCTGTTCCTATACAGCTAATTTTTGAAGATGAGAATTTAATGGCAATTAACAAGCCATCTGGTTATCCGGTTTATCCATCAAAGCATCATGAACACGATACAATCGCTAATGGCCTTTTGGCTAGATTTCCTTATTTGAAAAAGGAGTTTTATGGAAGTATTCGCTTGGGTATAGTTCACCGCCTTGATAAAGAAACCAGCGGTTTATTATTGATTGCGAAAAATCGAGATTCTTTTTATAATATATCTAAGTTATTTGAAAAAAGATTAGTTAAAAAAACCTATTTGGCTTTAGTCTATGGAAATTTAAAGAAGAAGAAAGATTGCTTTAAGGCGTCGTTAGTAAGATCATTTGCGGATTGGCGGAAGAGGATAGTTGTTTCCAGGGTTGACGATATAGCTAGTGCAAAGCAAGCGATTACTTGCTATAAAGTTATTGCAAGTTATAAAGATTTTGATTTAGTTGAGGTTTTCCCTAAAACTGGCAGAATGCACCAGATACGCGTTCATTTTTTATACCTTAATCATCCAATATTGGGCGACCGGCTTTATAAAAAAGAAGAAAACAAGTCATTAGTTGAAGTTTCCCGTTTGATGTTACATGCTCATAGGATCAGTTTTCGATATAAAGGTAAATATTATAATATTGAGGCGCCAATACCAGATGATTTTAAAAAGTTTTTAGACGCCCCTGTAGTTCAACGGATAGAACAAGGCTCTCCTAAGGCTTAGATGGAGGTTCGACTCCTCCCAGGGGCACATTTTAGTAAAAGGTAACTATTTTTGAGCTGTTTTGCTGGACTTGACAGCTAAATTAAATAGAAATTTAAAGCCAAAAACTTAATTTTTACCTTTGTTTATGTATTTCATATTTCAAAATCGCTAATTTTTCTTCCCGAAAATTCAATATAATACAATCGAGCGGCCAAGCCATACGAGATTGCAAGTGAAATATTGCATTTTATTTTACTAGTGTAGTATTTTTGAATTAGTCTGAATCCAATTACGCCCCTGTAGGTAACGAGGAATCGCCTTGCGATTTCAGAGTGAATTTGTCGATAGATTTAAAAAATCTCCAATTTTTATTTGGCGACAATTAAAGTATGAATTTAATTTATCGAAAAAATCTAAAAATAGAAAAGGGATTGCGAGATCTCTTCCACAACCCCAGTAGAGACATGTCGTTATGAATTCAGCGATTAAAAATTTCTTAAACCCAATACCGAAATCTAGAAGAAAAAGCCTAAAATATAGTTTTTTCTTTTTAACTTGACAAATAAGCAGTTATATGCTACAATTTTAGTAGTACACTTCAAAATCAGGAGGTAGGTCATGGAAATATATCGCATTCTTGCCGACTTGGTCAAGTGGTTTACTTTGATGTGGGCTGGGGTGCTCATTGGAGGCTTTGTTCTCTCGGTGATGTTTAAAGAGTATTATAAGAAGTTGAAGTATTTTAGATTATGCTACGAAGTAGCTCTGATAAGTACGTTTTTTTGGTTCATCATCTTTCTGGGTTCTCCGTTCATCGCATTGGAAAATGCGCTTAGGATGCAATATGATCCAAAATTGAATTTTAGTAGTGTCTCGTTGACCATTCATTTCCTGGAGAAGTGCTTCGGTTTACAAGTCTCGCCCGGGTATATCGCTTTAATGACAATTGCAGTTCTCGCTATATCCTACGTGTTAGTTAGTTTAGCTCGCGGTGTCCAAAGCAGCAGAACACATAGTTAGCTACTTCTTTTCAGAAGTAGCTTTTCTTTTTTAATAGATATAATAGATAAAACAGTTTTTTGAGTTTTCTAATAAGCTTAGGCTTAATTTAGGTATCAATAAAAAATCTGTTTAACTTTGGTTTTATTTTTATTGGTTAAAAAATTTGTACTAGAAGAACGTTTTTGTTTAAATTTTAAGTTAAAAACAAATCCTTCACGTTCCTGATCAGCTAGTTTTAAATTAATATATTTTATTTGTTTTTGCTTTGCATCGCAGGAATTACTATATCGCTTAGTACATTTACTCGTCGTCTTGTTTTTTCTATAGCGCTAGCAAGTTTGATTAGGGCATCTTCTAATGAAGCTATTTTAATAAGCAGAGGTAAAATTCGGAGAATTTTTGAACTGAATCTATTTGGCTTTTGGGAGCAAAATATTTGTCTATTATTGGCTGTTAAAATTTTTCTACTATAAAAGTGGTTGTCTTAACTCCCATAATAGATTGCATCTTTGCTTTTAATAAAATTTTGGCTTGTAAACTAGCGCAAATTGCGTCAATAAGGCTTATAGGATTTGCTCTAATTGATAAGTCAAACAGGTTTATAATTTCTTTAAGCTTGAAAAACAATTTCCCTTTTTCTTCTAAAAATTCTCCTTTGATTTCTCTAAAAGATTTAATTAGAGCACCCTTTTTTTGTTATAAAAGACGATACCCTGAATAAACTTATTTTAATCTTTTTTTAGAATTAATAGTTCTTGTCTCGTAACTGCAGTATTAGTTTTCATTTTTTATAACAAATTTATTTATTATCGATAAATTTTTCTATGTCTTTTGGTCTAACTCGTCTTAATTCTTCTTTTGGCAAAATTTTAAGCAATTGCCGACCAAGATCTAAACTTTCAGTAATTCTTCGATTAATATTATCACTTTGATTAATAAATTTTTCTTTAAATTTTTTACTAAATTCTAAATACTTTCTATCGGTCTCGCTTAGCGATTCTTTTCCTAAAATGGCAGCTAAAGGTCTCATTTCTTTGCCTTTAGTATAGGAAGTGAATAATTGGATTAGCTAAACGGGGATAGTCGGGACGAGTTTTGTTTTCACCTATTCCTTTGTCTCGCAATCTTGATAAGCTAGCTAGAACCTGAATCGGTGGGTAAATACCTTGCTGGTGTAATTCTCTTGATAGGATAATTTGACCTTCTGTGATATAACCGGTTAAACCAGGAATTGGATGAGTTTTATCATCTTCTGGCATTGTTAAAATTGGTAATTGAGTGATGGATCCTTTCTTTCCCCTTATTTTTCCTGCCCGTTCATAGATTGAGGCAAAATCTGTATATAAATAGCCTGGATATCCTCTTTTTCCTGGCACCTCCTCGCGAGCATTGGCTATTTCTCTTACTGCTTCAGCATAATTAGTCATATCGGTTAAAATAACCAGTACGTGAAAACCTAATTCAAAAGCAAGATATTCAGCCGCACTTAAAACGAATCGAGGTAAGGCAACTCTTTCTATTACTGGATCATAGGCTAGATTTAAAAATAAAACTGACCGAGTGATAGCACCTGATTCTTTAAATGCTGAAATAAACTGTTGTGATTCTTCAAAGTTTATCCCCATCGCACCAAAAATAACACTAAAATTTTCCTTTTGACCTGAAACCGTTACTTGGCGAGCTATGTTGATGGCTAGTTTATTGTGAAGTAAACTAGCGCCTGAAAAAAATAGGCAATTTTTGCCCACGCACTAAAGTATTTAGCACATCAATAGACGAAATTCCTGTTTGGACAAAATCGCTTGGATATTCCCGAGAATAAGGATTAATAGAAAAGCCGTTGACATCTCTTTTTTCTTTTGAAAAAAGAGGTGGTAGATTGTCTAATGGATTTCCAATTCCGTCATATATTCTTCCTAAGATTTCGGGCCCTACTGCAAATTCTAATGTTTTTCCTAAAAAATTCTGCTTTAATATTTTTAGTTCCGATACCTTGAATTCTTTCAAAAAGCTGCACGATCGCATATCCTTCGCTTTTTTCTAAGACCTGGCCGAAATAAAAATTTCCTTTTTGATCAGTAAAACGAACAAGTTAAAGATATTTTAACGATGGAATATCTTTGATTAAGATAAGCTGTCCTTTAATTGAATAAATTGATTTATATTTAGTGATCATCTGGATAAATTTTAAAAATTTAATTGGAAGTGATTAAATTGTTCTAATTTTAGTTTAGAAGCTTTTTCTTTTATTTTTTTAGCTAAATTTTTAGGATAAAAAATAGATAAATATTATTTTATTATCCTCATAATCTCCAGCAGGCTCAAAAATATTTGTGATTGTCTAAAGTTCCTTTAAAAAGCATCACTTCAGACCACTTAAGTTGGGCCAATTGAAATTTTTTTTAAATGTAGTCGATTTAATGGTTTAAGTCCTTCAAGTTTTTTAATTAAACTTTCTTTTTCTTTTTGCAAATCATTAATTTGATTAATTTTTTCTCTTGCTAAATTTAAAAAAACATCTAGTTTAATATTTGCTTTGCGTTTTTGAGAAGTAAAGCTTAAAACTGATTCGGCAAGATTGACATCGTTTTATATCGAAACAATGTTTTCAATTTTTTCAAAGGGTTTTTTAATTCGAAAAAATCAACACATTCAAGTTCGGCTACTTTTCTTAAAATTTTTTCATATTTTTTTGAGGAGCTATAACTCTTATCATAAAAATTTTATGTTTGAATGATTTTTAAGAATAACGATTCTCTTTTGGATTTATTTCCCCCATTCTTCTTCTAGTTTTTTTAAAACAATTTCGAGCTTTTTTTATACTCATTTTCAATTTTTTGAATCTCGGGTTTGCAAATTTCAGTAAGCTTTTTTTATTTTTTCATAATTGCTTTTTATTTGATTCAATTTTTTCTGATAATTCTCTGAAATTTGATTGAGCTTTCTTTTTAAATCATTTTTGAAGTCGTTTAATTTTTTCTGATAGAGTGCTTCTTTTGAAACCAAAAAAGAGGATTGATTTGATTTTGTTTTCTTGAGTACTGATACTATTAGTTTCCTTGAATATATTGTCTTTGGTCATATTTAAAAATTTTTTTTTAAAAATTAAAACTAAAAAATGAGTTATAGAAAATTTAACCCTTTTTTTATGAATCTTTTTAGAAATTTTTGAATTTTGAAAAATAAATATTATATCTCCATTTTTTTTATTTGATTTAAAATCAATTCACCAAATAAGTTTACTAAAAGATTTAGGTTTATCTTTATTTTTATTCTTTAAGCTATTTCGAAGGAAATTAATCGTTTTTAATTGATTTAGTTTGGTATATTTGTTATAATTATTTTTAAGAAAATCTGATATTGTTTTGATTTTCGTTTCCTTTGTTACATTTGCTGAAATGGGGCACTTAGCTCAACTGGTTAGAGCGTCCGCCTTACACGCGGGAGGTTGAGGGTTCGAGTCCTTCAGTGCCCACAGGTCGATTTTAATTTTTTATTTCATTTCTCATATATGAAGAATCCAGAGCAATTTCCCATAGAAGAAAAAACAGATACAGAATTTAAGACAGAAGAAGATATCATCAGGGCATGGTTGACTACTTAAAACAGAAAGAGGAACATGAAAGGAGAGTCGAAGAAGTTGTTAATAGACATAAACAAAATGTCAAAAAATTCGGATTAGAGGGTGAACCCGAGTATGCAGCTGATGTGGTACCTAATGATCCAAGAAGGGTTGTCTGGAGGGAAGAGCTTGCACTAAGAGATAAGGGCAATAGTATTGTAGAGAAAATAACGGATTTTATAAAAGAATTAAAGGATAGAGAATTTTCCGCTAGAGAAAAAGTTCGTAAATTATTAAAGGATAAACAGCAAGATGCTTACATGCGATGTGAACAAGTTAAGGAAAAATTAGTAGAATCTGGATTTGATCCTGACTGGCAGATGGCCATGAAAAGATCTCAAGAGGATTTGGAAGTGTTAAGCTACTTTTTGTCTAGTTCAGAAAAAGATGATGGTGTTCTTACTAATTTTATTAAAGAAGAGCTTGTGAGAAGATTAAATTATTTAAAAGAACATATGAGATATGCGGGCACTATTTCAGTTTCTGATGTTCAAACCGCAATTTATTATAAAAAATTACTGAATGGATTGGAGCAATAGTTTTAAAAACAAAAGTGTTGAATGCAAATCTAAGTAGAAATTTTTTTCTGAGATTTGTTTTTTGAGGTCGAATTTTTACATTTCGTTGGCCCAGGTGGCGGAATTGGTATACGCAATGGCCTGAGGAGCCATGTCCTTTTAGGGCGTGTGGGTTCAAGTCCCACCCTGGGCACCCTTAGAAAACAGCAAGTTAGAGATTATCTTATTCTTTACTTGGTGGCTTGCGTGTATTGATTACTTTTTTCAAAATGGATTTACATTTCATTGAAAGAAAAATTTTTAAATCATATGAGTTTTGAAAATCCAGCCTTTAATACAGAACCCAGAAAATCCGAACAAGAGAAAATGATGCCTGATTTTTTGCAAGAACAAATTCGTCTTCCAAAAAATCAATGGAGTGAAGAATTTAGACAGCTTATTGAGGAAAAAATCAGAGAAAATCAACAAGAACAAGAACAAACAGAAGAAGTGAAAGAGTCTCCTGAAGTTTTGCAGGAGCGCACCTTTAAGCGCTATATTAGGTGGTTTGGGACTTACTGAGGAAGATTAAGAGGCAAAAAAGTTTTGGACCTTGGCTGTGGCGAGGGCGAGTTTGTAAAATACCTTATTGAAAAAGGCATTACCTCAGAAGCCTATGGAATTGATATAGAGCTGTACGAAGATGCAATCGAAGACAAGTTTAAAAAACACCTAATTCGAGGAAACTTTGAAGGAGATTTACCAATTCAAAATATTGATTATGTGGTTTCAGTGGGCGCAGTTTCGAATGCTATTTGGGGCGGTGTGGAAGTTATGGATATAAGGCGGATAGTTGAAAGATCTCTTACATCTTTAAAAGAAGAAGGCGAAATTAGAATTTATCCCATTCAAGAAGCAGCACAAGCTACGCCTCTTGCTGGCTTACAAGCGTCTCAGGAGAAATGGAAGGAGCTGCTTACAGTAATTTCTCAGGTCCAGAATGTCGAGTATAAAATTGAACCAAGAAATATCAAAGTTTCCGGTAAGAATAATGATATTATTCTTAACTCGGTGTTGGTTATAAGAAAGAAGAAAAATTAGTATTGATTTTTTAGACGACAGGGGTTTATGCAAGCAATTTTTTAGAGACTAAAAAACCACTCAAGTAATGAATGGTTTTGAGGTTAGTTATATTTTTTAATATTCAAGTTGCAAAGTACTTCTTTTTCAAGAAATTTGTAAATGCACTCATCTTTTGTTTGCATCCGAGGTCCAACTAGCATTTGATCATAATCAATGTTTCTATTTTTATAGAACTCTGAGAGTAGCTCGAACGCGATTTTTTAAGTTTATTACTTTCTTCTATAACTTGTTGCCTTAATATTTCATTATCGTACCATCTTTCTTCTTGGGGATAATGTGAATCTATATCTATCCACGGGTAGACAGCCTTTCTTTCGTGTGGTTTTTCAATAAATTCTTCTGGAGGTATTTCATAAGAGCCCGTTGTTCTTAATCCAAGGGCATTAAGAAATATTACTGCCTCTTCGATACCTTCATCAATTGGCATACCTAATTTATCTTTAATTTCATTAATTTGCTTTTTTATCTTTTCGATTTTTTCTTCTTTTTCTGACTGGTTAGCTGTAGTTTCTTTTTCTATTTCCATACTTTTATGATTTTCCGCCTCCATGATATTTTTCGTGTACTTTTTTTAAATGTGGGTCCGTTAAGTGAGTATAAATTTGGGTTGTTAGTATAGAGCTGTGGCCTGCTAATGCTTGGATTTCGCGTATATCAGCACCATGCATTAACAAATCAGTACAAAAAGTGTGGCGAAGGGTGTGGGGCGTGATTTTTTTGATTATGCCAGATTTTTTTGCCCAGAAGGCGACTATGCGTTGGATTTGTCTTATAGACAGACGAAGCCTATCAAGATGTTTAGTGTTTTTTAAGCGAATAAAGAGGGCATTATCAAGGTCTTTTCTAGCCAGCAAGTATTCCTTAAGCGATTTTTTGGCGCGTTCTGATAAAAAAACAACTCTTGGTTTTGAGCCTTTCCCAATGATTGATAGCTCGTTTCTATTAAAATCAAGATTGTCGCGGTTAAGCGAAGTAAGCTCAGAGACGCGTAGGCCCGTGGAAAAAAGCATTTCAATTATGGCTTTATCTCTTAAATTTTTTAGATTCTTTTTAGCTTTATTTAAGCTGTCAAAAATTTCTTTAAGTTCGCTTTCAGTCAAAAAATTAGGTAGATTTCTTTTAAGTTTTGGAATTTCAATGTGTTTGGGCGAGAGAACATTTAAATTTTTTATTCTAATGAGATAATCAAGAAAATTTCTCAATACTATAAGATAATATGCTTGCGTATTAATTGAAATAGGTTTGTTATTTATTTTCTTGCGATTTAAAAGAAGGCGGAAGTTTTTTATTGTTTCCGGTGTAATATCTTGTGGCGTAGAAATTTTTGTAAGCTCAATAAATTTGTCGAGATATCGTCCATAATTTAAGACTGTAAGAGGCGCTTTGCCCTTTTCCAGTTCCAAATACTCGAGCCAATCATTTTTTAATTTTTCAATTAAGTTGTTTGTACTCATAATTTAAATTATACCAAATTACGATGATTTTATAAATATCTTTTATTTTTTGAAATTTTTGGTATAATGAAATTACTAAATTGTATATTTCTGGCAAATCAAGCCTTATGGCATTTATTTTTTAGTTTTATACTATTATGCTTACACCTAAACAAAAGAAATTGCTAATTGAAAAATACAAAAGACATGAGACTGATACTGGCTCTGAGGAAGTACAAATAGGATTAGTGACTAAAAGAATTGAAAAACTACGGGAACATCTTAAAAAACACGCTAAAGATTTTAGTTCCAGAAGAAGTTTAGTTATGCTTGTATCTAAGAGACGACGGCTTTTAAATTATCTCAAGAAGCGTAATGAAAAAGTTTTTAAAAAGGTAAAAGAGGCTTTAAATATTTAAAGCATTAATGGTTAGATTTCCGCTAATTCAGTCAGAGGGTGCAAATTTATCAAAGATAAAGGACCAAAGAGTGGCTATTTTTCTTGACATTCAGAATTTATATCATTCAGCTAAACATCTTTTTGAGGGAGGAAGGCCTAATTACAAAAATATTGTTCTTGATGCTTTGAGAGAGAGAAAACTTGTACGTGCTATAGGCTATGTAGTAAGATCTGGGACTGAAGAAGAGAGGGCTTTTTTTGATACTTTAAAAGATGTGGGTATAGAACTAAAGGTTAAAGATTTGCAAGTTTTTTTAGGTGGTGCCAAAAAAGCAGATTGGGATGTTGGTATGACATTGGATATTATTGCTATAGCGCCATCAGTTGATGTTATAGTTCTTGCTAGTGGCGATGGAGATTTTATACCTCTTTTTGAGAGATTAAAACATTTGGGTAAGATTGTAGAGGTAGCGGCCTTTTTTAAAAGCGCGGCGACGCGGCTTATTGAGGTTACAGATGCATTTTTGGATTTAGGCGCTGACCCGAAGCGGTATATTATTAAGAAAAAATAAAATTATCATGCTTACAGAAAAAAGAACGTATTCGACAAATTTTTTAGGTAGGAAACTAACTTTAACCTTTAATTTTCTAGCAGAACAAGCGTCGGCCGCCGTTGTTGTTTCTTACGGCGAGTCAGTTTTATTGACCACAATTGTAGTATCTAATAAGGTGAGGGAAGGAATAGATTATTTTCCTTTAACTGTTGATTTTGAAGAACGGTCTTATGCCGCGGGAAGAATTAAAAAATCGCGTTTTGTTAAGCGCGAGGGTAGGCCAACAGATGAAGCTATAGTGAGCGCCCGTATGATTGATAGATCGATTAGGCCATTTTTTAACCATCGACTTAGGAATGATGTTCAAATAATTTTAACTTGTTTATCTACAGATAACGAGAACGACCTCGATGTTTTAGGTATATTGGGCGCTTCGATTGTTTCGTGTTTGGCGGTGCCTGATTTTGCCGGGCCGGTTGCCCCTTTGCGAGTAGGTTATGTGGATAATAAATTTGTTTTTAACCCAACTTATCAGATGCGGGAGAAGTCTTTATTTGATCTAGTTTTGGTTAAAACTGAAAACGACTTAATTCCTATGATTGAGTTTGAAGGAAAGGAGGTCCCTGAAAAATTATTACTTTCAGCGATTAAAGAAGGTCTTATTCAGGCAAGGCCCCTTTTTGATTTTCAGAAAAAAATTATTGCCGATGCCCAGATATTAAGAAAGTTTGAGGGAGTTAAGATAAAACCAATAGACAAAAAAATACAAAAATTTACGAAGAATTTTTTATTTAATAAAATTGAAGAAGCGATTTATGTTAAAGAAAAACCAGAAAGACAGAAAAGAATAGATATTTTAAAAGAGTATTTTTTAGAAGAAGCCATTTCGAAGTTTCATAATATAGACGAAATTAAAGACGATCTAGAAAGCTCTTTTTATGATTTTATAAATAAAACCGTACATAAGAATGCTATTTTTAAAGCTATACGCCCGGATGGGCGAAAAATTGATGAAATTCGTCCTATTAGCGCTCAAAGCGGAATTTTACCAAGGACGCACGGTAGTGGACTTTTTAGCCGCGGACTCACTCAAACACTATCCATTTTAACTTTAGGCGGCCCGCGTGATGTACAGTTTTTAGAATCAATGGAGCTTATAGGCGAAAAAAGATTTTTTCATCACTATAATTTTCTTCCTTTTTCAACAGGGGAGACTGCTCCTTTAAGAGGGCCAGGCCGTAGAGAAATAGGTCATGGTTATTTAGCGGAAAAATCAATTGAATCAATGTTGCCGCCGAAAGATAAATTTCCCTATACATTAAGAATAGTTAGTGAAATTTTGTCATCCAATGGTTCAACATCTATGGCTTCAGTGTGTAGTAGCTCATTAGCGTTGTTTGATGGAGGCGTGAATATTGGAAGACATGTGGCTGGTATTTCAATTGGGTTGATGTCAGACGAGAAATTAGATAAATATGTTTTGTTAACTGATATTCAGGGCCCAGAAGATCATTTTGGCGATATGGATTTTAAGATAGCCGGCACAACTAAAGGCGTTAACGCCATTCAATTAGATGTTAAAAATAATGGCATTAATTTGGATATTGTTGAACAAGCTTTGGCTAGAGGCAAGGAAGCGCGCGAAAAAATAATTGATATTTTAAATAAAGTAATGCCCCAGCCGCGTAAGGACATTTCAATTTACGCACCTCGCATTGAAACATTAAAAATCAGTCCAGATAAAATTAAAGATCTTATTGGTCCTGGTGGCAAAACTATTCAGATGATTATTCAACAAACCAAAAGTGAAATAGACATTGAAGATGACGGTTTAGTATATATTACAGCCGTAGATAAAAAATCACTTGAAGAAACCAAAAAAATAATTAAAGATATTACTAAAGATTATAAGATTGGTGACTATGTTGAGGGCGAGATCATTAGAATTGAGAACTACGGCGTATTTGTTAAGATATCTAACGGTCTTGATGGCTTGATTCATGTGTCAAATATGAATTTAGGTCGTAAACCAGTTAAGCTTAATGATATTTTCAGAATTAAAGATCGAGTTAAAGCCCAAATTGTTAAAATAGACGAGCAAAATCGTATTGGGTTAAAACTTATTCAAAGTTTACATGGAGGGAGAAAATAAACAGCAAAGAAAGGTGCTGGAAAGAAAATTTATTTTGTGGACTATTCAGAATGATTTGGATGTTGCGCTTGGAAGAAAAACTCAACCATCTGAAATATCAATTGTTGTTGACGATAAAGCATCTAGAACTAACTTATCTGCCCAAACCACGCAATCCGATAACATTACCGCCCAGAAAAAGGTATTGACGCCAAAAGTATCCAACACAGCTACTTATTTACTAATTTTATTAATTGTTTTTATTACGGGTGGAATTTTAGTTTATCAATTTGTTGGTTCGCGCCGTATCGATGTAGGTATTGACATTCCTAAAGTTGGTAATATTGATTTAGATAAAGATAATGACGGCAAGAAAATTGAAGTGCCAGTTGTTTTTCCCTACGCCACTTCATCAGACAAGGATTTTGATGTTTTAGCTACTTCGAGCGATTTACTGGTTAGCACGACCACAAAAGCGTCTACGAGTATAGTTAGCACCACAACAGTTAGCATAAGCACGACTACCACTACTACAACTACTGCTGCGGTAGTTGGTACTACTACAGAAGCAATAGTTTCCACTTCCACGATTGGGTTTTTTAAGCAAGCACGTTCGCTCATACCAGCTGATTTAGTTGAAACTATTGAAATTACAGCTTTAAATCAAATATGGGAGAAGATTGAAGTTTATAGCCAAAAGATATATGACGAGAATATCAGGTTAATAAGGTTAACTTTTATTTTAAATGATGATTTTGGCCCAAGAGAGCCAACTTTAGAAGAGTTTATTGGCGGTTTTGGTTTTGTAATTCCGCGCAATATTTTAGCTAAAAGCAATCAAAATGTTTACAATTTTTTCTTATTTAAACAAGACGAGCATTTTCAGGAGATAGATTTAAAAATGCGGAGCGTTTTATTAATCGAGATTAAAGAAAATGAAGGGTTGAGAGAGTTGACTCGCGAATGGGAAAGTTTTATTTTATCTGATTTGGCCCCCAGATTTTTTTTGAAAATTACACCTAAAAAATCTCGTTCAGATAGTTTTCAGGATTCTGAATATACCTCAAAAGAAAGCACTATGACTTTTCGGTTTATGAATTATCCCGAGCCAGATGTTTCTATAGATTATATGATTGATGTAAAGAGAGGTATTCTTCTTCTAGCTGGCTCAAGGCAGGCTGCTTGGTATGTAGCTGATAAGTTAATAAAGACAAACAATTATCGATAAAGATGAAGATGTGTTAGAATTTAACATAAGTTATCCACAATTTTTAATATTTACCCCCTTGAAAAATAAAGCGAAATATTTATAATTATAATTGCCTGTGAAAAATTAACTTTAAGCGTAGATTGGCACGGGCAACCCACAGGAAATGAAAAAAGTTCACTCAAAGTTCTCTTTCAAAGGAGTGGTATTTCGTCGGCGGAGGAGCTTGCCAAGAAGGTGCTAGTAAAACATCTTTTTAGCAAGCCCCTCCGCACGATGTTTTTTCATAATGCCGGTCTCACCCGGCAGTTGGCTTTTGCCTTCAGGGGTGACAGACCGGCTTTTTTTATCTTTTTTATTTATAAACTTGATTTTTATAACTAATTGTTTTAAATTGAATTAATTTTTAGAAGTTTTAAAAACTAAAATAAAATTATAAAGTTATTACAATGGCTCAGGCAAAAAAAACGAGGGTTATCAAAATTGAATTTTTTAGAAAAAAATTGGAAAAAGAAAAGAGAAAAATATTAAAAGAACTTTCCCGTTATGCTAAAATTAGTCAGGTAAAAGGTAAAACCGAATTTGTACCTCGTCATATTGAGGTAGGGAGTTCTAAAGACGAAGATGCTCAGGAATTCGGGCTTTACGAGCAGAATGTAGCTATTGAAGAGACTTTAAAATCAAGATTGGAAAAAGTGGAAGCCGCACTTAAAAAGATTTTAAAAGGGCAAAAAGGGCATTATGGCATATGTGAATCCTGTAAACGATTAATAGAGTTAAAAAGACTGAACACCTTTCCAGAAGCTAGGCATTGTACTTTTTGTCACAAAAAAGGATTAGTAGATTAAAGATTAAAAATTAAATAGTATACAAGTTTTTGTGTTGGGAAAGATATTTTCAATTGCTTTAATAGGGTTAGATGGCTGTCTTGTTGAGATCGAAGTTGACATTTCGCGCGGTTTTGCTGAATTTCAAATAGTTGGTTTGCCTGATAAAAGCATTCAAGAGTCGAAACAAAGAATAGTTTTGGCGATCAAAAATTCTGGGTTTGACAATCCAGTTAAACACGCCAGAAAAGTTATTGTTAATTTAGCTCCAGCTTGGCTTAAAAAAGAAGGCACACTTTACGATTTGCCGATTGCTTTGGCTTATTTGCATGCACAAAATTATTTGAACTGTGATTTTAAAAATAAAATTTTTGTTGGTGAGTTAGCTTTGAACGGAAAAATAAGGCCGATAAGAGGCGTTATCCCTATCTGCCTTTTTGCCAAAAAAATGGGTTTTAAAGAGATATATCTACCCAAAGGCAACGAGCACGAAGTAAGTTTAATCAAGGGGATTACCATATATGCAGTTGATAATTTACGCGATCTTTTTGAACACCTAGCCGGTATAAAACCATTACTATTGGTCGATTCACTAGCGTCTAATTATAAGTTAGCCAGTTCTGATAACACGCGACTAAACGAATATAATTTTAAATACATACGAGATCAGGATTTTGCCAAAAGAGGTTCTTTAATTGCCGCAGCCGGCAATCATCATTTATTGTTTGAGGGCCCGCCGGGCGTGGGCAAAACCTTTATGGCACGTTCTATTGCTTCAATACTGCCAGATATGGACGAGGAGGAAATTTTGGAAGTTTCCTCTATTTATTCTTTGGCTGGTTTATTAGATGATACTGGGGGGATCGTGACAAAAAGACCTTTTCGTGCTCCGCATCACACATCATCATTAGTTTCTATTATTGGAGGAGGCTCTCTTTTGAAACCTGGCGAAATAAGTTTGTCGCATAAAGGAGTTTTGTTTTTGGACGAGTTTAATGAGTTTCCAAGAAATATTATTGAAGCATTACGACAACCCCTAGAAGATAAGGAAATTGTTATTGCTAGATCTCGGGGAAGCGTAAGATATCCGGCGAATTTTTTGTTGGTTGCCTCGTTAAATCCTTGTCCATGTGGTTATTATAATGATCGCGAGAAGGAATGTGTTTGCAGTTTGGTAGATATCGAACGTTACAAGAAAAAAATATCCGGTCCAATTTTAGACCGTTTTGATTTAAAGGTTATGGTTGAGAGAGTATCCTTTGATAGAATGGGTGATTTTTCTTCCGAAGATGATTTTAAAAGAGAAGATGACTCGCAGGTTTATAAAGAGAAAATAGAACAGGCTCGCTTAATCCAAAAGAAAAGATATAAAAACTTGCATTTTTCTACTAATGGTGATTTAAGCCATAAATATTTAAAGAAATTTTGCCCATTGGATTTTAGTTCAAAAAATTTATTAAACAAATTGACCATAAAGTATAATTTCTCGCCGCGTAGTATTTTAAATATTATTAAAGTAGCTCGTACCATTGCTGATTTAGACGCTCGCGAGAGCATAGCTACTGATGATATTTTAGAAGCAGTTAATTTTAAACCAAAAGATGAACGAAATTAAAAACCTGAATGGCCGCGAGAACAAAATTGTTCTTGATGTTGTAAAAACATTGTCTTTGTTTGCTTCTTTTCAAACAGGGGGCTCTTGTTTGAAAATTGCAGGTAATCTTTTAAAATACGATAAATTGTCTTTTAAGAAACCGTCGCTTTTAGATATATTTAATCAGCTTATTATTTTAAAGAAAAAAGGCGTGCTTGATGAAAAATTTGGCCAGTATTACTTTAAGTTCTCCAAATTAAAGGGAAACGAGTTGTTAGAAAGAATGAAAATTAGCGATTACAAAATAAGTAAGATAAAAAGTTATAGAAAATTTTTCAAATTTATTCCATTTGTTAAAGGTATTTTTCTTACTGGTTCAGTGTCTATTCAGGCAGCACAAGACCATTCTGATATTGACCTTTTAGTTATTTGTCGACTCAAGACGCTATGGTTAGTGAGGATTTATATGACTATTTTTTTTGATATTTTAACCATCAGGAGAAAGGGTAAAAATATTCGAGATAAATTATGTTTAAATCATTTTATTGATGAAGACAATCTAGAAATTAAAGATAAGACTATTTATAGCGCTTTTAATTATATAAATTCTATACCATTTTATGTTCGTGATAAGCATATTTGGAAAAAGTTTATGAGAAAGAATTTATGGTTGAAAGAGTTTTTCTACGAAGTAAAAATAAATTCTTTTAATAACTATATTTTTTATGAAAAAAGCATTATAACCAAAGCCATAGAAATGCTTGTTAGTTTATTTCTATGGAGGCCGTTTTATGGTTTGATTAAAAATATTCAGATTTATTTTATTAAAAAAAACCCTCTTACTTACTTTAAAAATTCGAGGATAATATATAATGATAAAGAAATTATTTTTCACCCTCTGCCGCGCAGTTTAGAAGTTGAAAGGACCTTTGAGGCTATTTTGCAAAAGGTTTGTAATTTCTTAAAACTGGAAAATGAGTGAAAAGCCAATTTTAAAAGAAAAGTTTTTGGAACAAGAAGTGATTGAGCATATTAACCGGGTTTTTAATGAAGTTAAAGAATCTAAAGCAGAGTTAGATAACTCGCTGAAAGAAGAAAAAAAGCGTTTAAAGGAGGAATTATTGAATGTGATTAATTTTGAAGCTATCAGTGCTAATGAGGCGGTTGAAAAAGTGCGCGAAGAAGAGTTGAATAAAATTTTAGTTGGCGATGAAATTGTAAAAATAAAGCAACTTTTTGAAGTAGCTCGTGATAAAGGTTTATATTATGCGACTGAATTATGCAAAAAGGCAAAAGACCCGTTTCTGCTTGATCTTTTTCATGACATTTTAGCTAAAGATGGATTTTATAAACGATTTTTGAAGCAAAAACCATCGTTAAGGTCGCCCGATTTCAACCTTTTTGATTATGTTTTATTTTTAATTAAACCGTCACGTTATAACAAATCTGATAGGGTTTCGTCAGTAGATGATTTTAAAAACGATATTGCCAAGTTTGAGGAAATTTTAAGCAATTTTTTCGCCTTTTATGAAAGGGATTTTGTGAAAAGATTTATTTTTGGCGGACACAGAATAATTTTAGAAATTTCATCGCAGATGGGTAAGGAGGAGATTTATTTTTATGTTGCCGCTCCTAAAATTTTTGAATCGCACGTTAAAAAATACATCCAGGGCGTTTATCCAGAAATTGATATTATTAAAGTACCCGAAGATTATATAATTTTTGAACCAGCTGGTTACGTAAGCGGCGGTTATTTGAAGTTAAAAGAAAGCGATTATTTACCTATTAGCACTTATCATAATTTATCCCAGGATCCATTGGCGACAATAACTAATGTTTTCTCACAGATTAAAGTTCATGATGGTTTGTCGCTGCAAATTGTTCTTAGGCCATATATGGGCGGGTTTCGTCAGAAGGGTAATTTAATTATTGAACATCTTAAACAAGGCAAAAAATTACCAGAAGCTTTGGCTAGCGTTAGCTTCAATATTGGTCGGTTGGCTAAACAGATTGTTAAAGAAATTTTTTGGGGCAAGCCAAAAGAAACACCCGAAGACAAAGAAAAGCAAAGAATGGCGATTGACGAAAAACTTATTAAAATGATTGAAAGTAAAATCAATAAAAAGATTTTTGAGACAAACATTCGCATTATAGCTTCAAGCGAAGACAAGGAAGAGGCTAAGAGATTATTTTCAAGCCTGAGCGGCGCTTTTGGTCAATTCTCTCTTGCCAGTAACAATGAGTTTGAGATAAAAGAGTTATCAGGTCGAAAGTTAGAAAATTTATTTTATGATTATTCTTTTCGGCGCTTTGATAAAGCTCAAAACAATATCTTAAATACAGAAGAAATTACTAGCATTTATCATTTTCCATTGGCTCATATTAAATCGCCTAATATCTTTTGGCGGAAGAGTGGCGAGGCGCCGCCGCCTGTATTTTTATCGCGTGAGGGCGAAAATATGATTGGCGAGGTTATTTATAGAGGGGAGAGATATCCGGTTTATTTTGTTTCCAAAGAAGACCGTCGCCGGCATTTTTATATTATTGGACAAACTGGTACCGGTAAGACTTCGCTTTTGTGTCAAATGATTCGTCAGGACATTGAAAAAGGTTATGGAGTAGGCGTTATTGACCCTCATGGCGATCTTATTGAAACCATTTTAAGTTATATTCCTAATAACAGGATTGATGATGTGGTGTTGTTTGAACCATTTGATTTATTAAATCCAATGGGTTTGAATATGTTGGAGTGGGATGTGCCTGAACAGAAAGATTTTGCGGTTCAAGAAATGATTGCAATTTTTCATAAACTTTTTCCACCAGAAATCATTGGTCCAATGTTTGAACACTATATGAGAAATGCTATGCTTGCTTTAATGGCTGATAAGTCTAGTCCGGGTACTTTAGTTGAGATTCCTAGAATTTTTACCGACGATGATTTTATGGAGATTAAAATTGCCAAAGTTCAAGATCCGCTAGTAAGGAATTTCTGGGAAAAAGAATGGCGTAAAACTACTGGCAGCACTAAATCGGATATGTTGGGTTATGTAGTGTCTAAGGTTGGTCGATTTGTTGAAAATGAAATGATGCGTAATATTATTGGTCAAGGCAGATCCAGTTTTAACTTTGAGGAGATTTTAAATAATGGTAAGATTTTTTTAGCCAATTTGTCTAAGGGTCAAACCGGTGAAGTCAATAGTTCTCTTTTGGGATTGATTCTTGTATCAAAACTTCAAATGGCTGCTATGAAAAGGGCTTATATAAAAGAAGAAGAACGTAGAGATTTTTACTTGTATCTTGACGAGTTTCAGAATTTTACAACCGATTCGATTGCCACTATTTTATCGGAAGCTAGAAAATATCGACTAAATCTAATTTTAGCTCATCAGTTTATTCCGCAATTACCTGACCCCATTAAAAATGCAGTTTTAGGTAATGTGGGGTCGATGTGCGTTTTTCGTGTAGGTACAAATGACGCCGAGTTTTTAGAAAAGCAATTTGAACCTGAATTTTCAAGATTTGATTTGGTGAATCTTGATAATTTCAATGCCATCGCGAGAATAATGATTAATAATTCTTTATCCCAACCTTTTCGACTTCAAACCGTTAAACCTTCGGAAGGAAATAGAAGTATAGTTAATGAATTGAAGAAGCTAGTTAAACTGAAATATGGGCGTAAAAAAGAATTAGTTGAAAAAGAGATTTTTGAACGGAGTCGTTTAATGGAGTAAAAAGTAGTTGAATTATAAAAATAGTTTTTTAAAATTAGAAACTAATCAGCTTAATTTTTAATTTTTATTCTAATGATAGAACTAGGAGGAGTTATTAATCCTGATTCTGAATCTAAATTGGCTGGGAATCAACAAGAAAGCCAAGATAATAAGTTGGAAGAAATTGTCGAAAAAGAGGCAAAAACTGAAGAATCGCCGAACTTGTCATTTGAAAAAGAAACAGGAGAAACAGAGCATTATATTTCAGAGGAGTTACTGAAAGAAGCGCAGGAATTTATTTCAGGGGAGCAGAAAAAAATTGATGAGGTAAAAGAATGCTTACAGGAGTTACAAGAATTGTCGGGGCAAGAGCAACAGTTGGAAGAAAGGAAAAAGAGGGCATCTGAAAAATTAAAACTTCTTCTTAAAAGAGAGCCCAGTCAGGGTTAAAATGCTTTAAATAAATAAAAAACCACGGGCATCTAATCAATCAGAGAAAATAATTTTCCCAGATAGATTAGCGCCCGTGGTTTTTATATAAGAGAACTTTGCTGCTTACGTTGTAATATAGACCGCATAAGAGAACAAAAGAGAGACGACAGATAGCCACGCTAGTATTTCAAACTCAGATGCAGCAATATTGAGCTTGATTTGTTTTGCGTCCGCCATAATAATAAGAAAACTATTTTAGAGTTTAAAGAGAACTTATCTTCGACAGTTTCTAATTATACTCATTTAATTTATAAAAGCAAGGGGGTTTATTTATCTATATTGACACAAAGCCAATCATTTGCTATATAAGTAATTAGCAGTTTTGATATTTAATTGCTAATTTTAAACTCTAATTTTTAACTTCTTTTTAATTTCTAAAATAATTAGTATGGACAAGATAAAACTTAGGCCGCTTTATGATCACATTTTGGTCGAACCTTTAAAAAGCGAGGAAAAAACTAAATCCGGTATTTATCTTCCGCAAACTGCCGATAAAGAAAAACCAGATCAAGGTAAAATTATAGCTGTGGGTGAGGGAAAATTATTAGAGGACGGTAAAATTAGAAAGCTAAGCGTTAAAGTTGGTGATGTCGTGGTTTTTGCTAAATATTCGCCTACAGAAGTAAAAATTGACGGTAAAGAATACTATATTCTGAAGGAAGATGATATCTTAGCTGTTATTGAGAAGTAATAATAATTTTTAATATCTAATAAAAAATTATGGCAAAACAAATAATTTTCAACGAAAGGGCACGCCGAAAACTTCAGGAAGGTATCGATATAGTGGCTGATACTGTTAAAACAACCTTAGGTCCAAGGGGAAGAAATGTTGTTTTGGATAAAGGTTTTGGTAGTCCAACTATTACTAATGATGGTGTAACTATAGCCAAAGAAATTGAACTTAAAGATAAAATGGCTAACCTTGGCGCCGAACTGATTAAAGAAGCTTGCGATAAAACCAATGATGTAGCTGGTGATGGTACTACGACGGCGGCTATTTTGACTCAGGCTATTGTTAAAGAAGGTTTGAAAAATGTAGCTGCTGGAGCCAACCCTTTGGCTTTAAGACGGGGAATTGAGAAGTCAGTTGAGGCAGTAGTTAGCTATATTAAGGAAAAACTTTCAAAAAAAGTAACCACCAAAGAAGAAAAAGAAAAAGTAGCTACGATTTCTTCCAAGGATCCAGAAATTGGCAAGTTAATTGCTAAAGTTATAGAAGAAGTTGGTGACAATGGCGTGGTTACAGTGGAAGAATCAAAAACATTAGGTTTGTCTTATGAATTGGTTAAAGGTATGAAATTTGATCAGGGTTATGTTTCGCCTTATATGGTGACTAATCCTGAAAAAATGGAAGCAATACTGCGCGAACCATATTTAATAATTACTGACAAAAAGATTTCCAATATTCAGGAGATATTGCCGTTGTTAGAAAGAATAGTTAGTACTGGCAAAAAAGATTTTGTTATTATAGCCGAGGATATCGAGGGTGAGGCTTTAGCCACTTTAATTGTGAATAAACTTCGCGGCGTTTTTAATCCTTTAGCTGTTAAAGCGCCGGGATTTGGCGACAGGAAAAAGGAAATGCTTCAGGATATTGCTATTTTAACCGGCGGCCAAGTAATTTCTGAAGAACTCGGTTTGAAATTAGAAAATGTTGATTTATCAATGTTAGGTCAAGCAGATAAGGTAGTAGCGACTAAAGATTATACTACAATTATTGGTGGCAGAGGCGAAAAAGACAAAATAGAAAAAAGAATTTCCCAAATCAAATTGCAAATTAGCCAAACAGAATCAGATTTTGATCGGGAAAAACTTGAAGAGAGATTAGCTAAATTGTCTGGCGGCGTGGCTGTAATTAAAGTGGGTGCGCCTTCTGAAGTTGAGCAAAAAGAAAGGCAGCATCGAATTGAAGATGCAGTTCAGGCTACCAAAGCGGCCATTGAGGAAGGTATTATTCCAGGTGGCGGCATTGCTTTGATTAGAGCGCAGGAAGCTCTAAAGGCAGTGAAATTTAAAGGCGAAGAAGCAGTTGGTGCTGAAATTGTTAAAAGCGCTCTTGAATATCCTTTGCGCCAGATTGCTTATAATGCCGGTCTTGAGGGCCAAGTGATTGTTGAAAAAGTTAAACATGAAAAAGGTGCCATTGGTTTTAATGCTGAACTGAATAAATTTGAGGATCTTTTTGAAGCGGGTATTATTGATCCAACGAAAGTGACGCGTTCAGCTCTTCAAAACGCCGCTTCAGTAGCCGCTATGGTACTAACCACAGAAGCAATAGTGGCGGAATTGCCTGATAAAAAAGATAAATCTATGTCTTCGTCAGGTGCTATGCCGGATTACTAAAAGGTGTAGCAATTTGACGGAATTAGATTAAAATCCGCCTCTTAATGTCGGCGGATTTTAATCTATATTTTAAGGTGGACAAGTTCGGACTTTTTTTATAACATCCAAAGCGATGGTATCATCAAGCGGGCCTCCACAGTCTTTAAAGGTATCTGTTATATTATCCCACTGCCATAGTGAAATCTGGGGCCTGACTGGCGGCCAGACATTGAAATCAACAATGAAGCGACATACCCCGGAAGGATAGTAATAGGGTGGATTTTGCGGCGGACCACTATAAGTATAACTTTTGCCTTCAGGACTTTTGCGCGCTTCTTTTAATCCTTCTATTGTTGAGGGGTTGTTCCAGTCCCAGTTAACCCTAAAGTGTGTGGGTAGTTCTAGCCATAATTTTTGCTGTCCAGTTTGATTTGGGCCCCATGAAAGAGGACCTAAAGTAACTCTTGGTTGTTGAGTTAGGTTTGTGATGAGATCTTGAATTAATTCAGAAGCTCCTATAGTGATACCGAAAAATGAGAAAGAAATATTAGGTAAATCGCAGACACCAATTTCCACACCGCGGGCAAAACCGCTGGCTTTTGCCCTGATGGTATTATCATTTGGCGTCAGGCCCGTGTCCACTTTAAAAGTGCCTATAGTACATTTATTCCAGTTGCCAGATTCTAGAACCGCGCAGATAATTCTTACCGGATCAGGTGGTGCAAATGGACAACTTAAACTTCCTTGAATATTTACAGAAAAGTTAGCTTTAGCAATTATAGCCGGAATATCAAGTCTTAATAAATCTTGAAAAGCGTTACTGTTGGCTATGGCAATAAAAATAGTTTTAAAGAAACCAATTGGCAGCCCCGAGCTTTTAACTAGATCGTCGAGATATTCGCCTACCCAGGCAGCTAGCATATCCTCAGTTATATTAACACCGGCGGCCAATAAATCAATGTTTTTAATATTTTTGAGGAAATTGGCAAATTTGAGTAGGGCAATAATAGTATCTTTTTTTAAACACTCTCCCGCTATTGGCTTAATAAAATCAACTGCGGCGTTAATAGCAATTTGAGGCCCGTCTTTAGTGATGAAATTTTTAATGGCTGAATTAAAATCAGCTACTGATTGGTTAATAAAGGCGTTTATATCAATATTTTGATTGTTTAACATATCGCTAGCTAGCTTTATAACTAGTTTTGTCATTTCTTCTTTAAATTTGAATTCGCCTTGTATCTTTATCTTTATAGTATTGGCGCTTTGAGAAATAGACATAGCTAAAAGCGATGGGTCCGTGTTGATAGGTTTTTGATATTGCGAGAGGTAAGCATTAATAGTGCCGGGGTTAATTTTGGCAACAATTTGTTCAATAGTTAAACCAATGCCATCTGCTTTGGTGGCTAGCCATTCAAAGAAGTCAACAGTTTGATTAATTAATTTATCAGAAATGCCCAGCTCGTTAGCTAAAGACTTAGCAATTTTAACTACAAATTGGCCAATGATTTGATGTAGGAGTTCATCTAGATTTTCAACGTCCACTTGTAGGGTTATGCCAGTGGCGGTTGCAAAACGTGTTTTCCAATTTTCGAGTTCGAAGCGGGCTTGCTGAAGAATCACCGCCATTCTTAATCCTTGGGTTTGCATATAATCAATTAAGGCAATGATGGCTTTATATGTTTTTTCGTCTTTTATTAGCTCGTTTTGGATTTTCAAGATTACATCTTTAAGTGTTATTTTTATGGCTTGCTTAAATGAGGCAAGGTTTACTGGTGTTGTGCCGCCGTAAGCAGTCCACCATACATCAAAATTAACCTCAAGATCAGCGACTATTTGTTCTAGGGGCAGATTTTTTGTTTGGTCGTATTTGTTGAGCAAGAAATTAATAAAACCATAGGCTTTATCAATCACATCTTGTCTTATTCCAAGATTGGCGCTGATAATATTGACGATTCTATCTGGTCTAGTTGTATCTTTAAGTAGTGCCGATTGTGTGTTATAGACATGTTGTAATAATTTGTCGCCAAAAGCCACTGAATCATTTATTATGCCGCATAGGTTATTGATTGGTTTAAGAAAATTAGCTATTTCAAGCCCAATACCATATTTGAAATTAAAGTTTATATGAGCCGCAAATTGAGTCTGTAGCCAAGCTAGAATTCCTTCTATTAGACTTTGAAGAATTAACTTACTTTCAATTTCTAGAGTAAATTTTACGCAATTTTCTATTTCTCTTCCTAGAGCTTCCGGGTTAGTTTTGGCTAGGTTGACGATTTGGTCTATACTCATTTTTTCCTGAAGACAGGATGTGACATGGATAATAAATTTAATGATTCTTGTAAATTCATTGCCAAAAATAGCCGCTATTGTTTCTTCATTCAAGAGCATTCCTCCTAGAGCTGACATGACAATGTTAGTTATAAGCTTGACAGGGTCTGCTCCTGTACAAACAGCATCAACAAAGTCATTGACACTGGGGAATTGATTTGGGTCAAACCAGCCGCCGATCATACATACCCATTCTCCTGGATCAGTCGGTTTTGGAACTTCTTTATAATTGCAGTTCCATTGATATTTGCCGGAGCTATTTTTTTCGCATTTGGCATCGTAGGTTTTACAATAATTTACTCCTCCCCTTTCGATAACTTGCGGCGCATCGCAAGCTTTTTCAGGCGGACCCTGCTGTATTAAACAATAATATTGCTCGCCTAAATTGCCCAAAAATATTTGTTTTACAGCAGATATTTTGCAAGTATTTTCCACATAAACAAAGTAGCCTGTTTTAACTTTCATATTTTGTTCAAGACTAATACGGTCGTACTTTTTTTCTGTTGAATTCCAGGTAAAAAGACTGCGATAGACAGTACCAGTTTGTTTTAAAGAACAGTTAACTTGCGATGCTTTAAACGATGTCTCGGCAACACCAGAAATTAGATTCCAGCCGGGCTTCAAAAGTATTTCAGTCATATTCCCAGCGGCAGCACTGCCAGAAAAGGTAGCTGTGCAATCACTTTTGGCATATATCCAGTAACCTCGCAGCGGTTCAATTTTATCCGCTTTGATGTATTTATATTGGGAATGATCCCAATACCACGGACCTGATAGAATCTCGCAGCCGCTTAAACCGTTTAGATTAAATATTTTATCATTGGGACTTGAAATCATATTCCAGCCTGCCTTTATTTCTAAAAATCCTCCTACGCCAGCCGTAGCATAGGCAGATTTTTGGTTTATAGTAAAAGATGGCGCGTAACTATAAAAACCAATTAAAAAAACAAGAAATATAACAGCGATTTTTTTCATATTTTTTATATTTTACTGAGAAGATTTTTAAAGTCAAACAATTTTATTTTTTTATTTTTATTGAGTTTTTTAATAAAATATTATATTAATAATAAAAAAAATGACTAGAAAAGCAAAATTTTATTTTTTAATCATAGCAGGAAGTTTATTAAACGCGCCATTTTTAGCTAGGGCCCAGTTTATACCGCCGCCTCCGCCTTCTTTTGATGGACTTTCGTCTGTAGAAGATGAAACTTTAAAGGAAGGAGATCTTGTTAGGGCCAAAAGCGATTTTAGAGTATATCGCATCATTAAAAATCAAAAACATTGGATTATTAATCCTAGTGTTTTTGCTAGTTATGGTTTAAGCTGGAATAAGATAAAAATAGTTGAACAAGAAATACTTGATACTTTCCCAAAATCTTATTTAATCAGACTTAAAGGTGATCCTCGCGTGTATTATATTAATACCTCAGGTTTAAAGAAGCATATTATCAATGAACGGGTTTTTTATTCTTATAACAACAGGTGGGAAGATATTATTGAAGTTAATAAAACCGAATTTGATAGTTACGAAACTGTAAAATTGATTCGGGCTGTAGGTGATTCACGGGTATTTCTACTGGATGGTATTATAAAAAGGCATATTGTTAGCCCGGCAGTTTTCGAGAGATTGAGGCTTCGTTGGGATAAAGTTTTGGAGGTTAATGCCTTTGAGCTTAATGAATATCTGGAGGGATCGTCAATTCAATAGAGTAAAAATACATAATTTGGACTTATTTATTTACCTTATAGGTTTGCCTTTAGATAGACTTTTACTTTTAATTACTTGAATTTTCAAAAAAGCGTTTCTAGAATATTGCAAAGCAGATAATAGGATAAATTATTCAATTCTGTTTGTTTTAAATAAACAGATGGAGGATTTAAACGAGCGTAAAAAGAAAAAAATTTACAATTTTATTTTATATACGTTGGCGTTTGTTGGGGTTGTTTCAATTGCATTGCAACTGTCTGGTAAAAGAATTAGTAGTGTTGGGACGTTGACGCCATTTTTTGATACTAAAATTAAAAATAGTGTTATAAAAGCAGGGGTAGCTTCAAAAGCTTTTATTTATTCTTTTTACGCCGATGATGATAGAGATGGTTTGTCTAATGCTAAAGAACTTATTTACGGTTCTGATCCGAATAACAGAGATACGGATGGAGACAATATAAACGACAATGATGAAGTAAAAAGGGGGAACGATCCTTTGAGGGCCGGTACGGTGCCTTTAAAGGAACGATTAATTAAAAACTATACTATTGACTATTTTGTTTGGGCGAGTTCAGTTAAGAAAATACCTGATCCAACGATTGATAGCGCTTTAGTTGATGAATTTATTTCAAATTTAGATCCTAAGAACTTTGAACTAATTGAAATTGACGATAGCGTAATAAGGCAGAACAATAATATTTCTTTAAAGTCTTACTTTGATCAAATCAATCAAATTAAGTTCCCGGAAGCCATCAGCACTTACAAAGATATAGCTGATGGATTTTTGCGAGGGGAAGTTAATTTTGATGAGTTATCACGGTTGGTTAACTCTCTTGAGCTGTCGCTAGTTGATATTAAACGAATAGAAACTCCTAAAGAGCTCGCAGCTTACCATAAAAAAATTATAAAATTGTTTACTAATTTCTTGGTTTTAGTAAGGGATTTGAGTGGCATTTACACAGATCCGGTTAAGATTTATTTAAACAATCGTAAAGGTTTGAAGCTATATGTGATGGCTCAGGAATTAGTTGAGTTTCAGAAAACTTTAACAGGATCAAAGTAATCTTAAATATATATATGAAAAATAGCCCTCTAATTAAAAAAATATTACTAGCAGGTTTTGTAATGCTTGGTTTTATTTATATTTTTGGGTTTTTTGCTAAATCTTCTCGTAAAATTGAATTTAAGCTAACTGATAAAAAGATCGATCTTTCACAGTTTCAAGCTCAAACGAATGTACCGGATTTTCAAATAGAAGAAAAAACATATTTAAAAGAAATACCCAAAGTAAGTGAAAAAACTGACCAAAAGATAAGGCAAAAAATTGATTTAAACGAGAGTAAGAATTTGCGAATCTCTGTGCCTGAAATAGCCACAAAGCCCTTGTCATTAGGCAACATCGGTATTAATTCCGTAAGACAGCGGACTGTTCTTGATTACCTTAAAAGCTATAAGACCGATTTTGTTATTGATGATAATTTCTTTGCCAATCTTTTAGAGCAAATTAAAATTAAGAATAACGACTATTTTGTTAAGTTGAATAAAACAATAGAAGAGGGAATAAAAAGACTAAATAATTCTAAACCGCCGCCTGAGCTTCAAGAGTTCGTTACTCTTAAAATTAATTTTTATCGCCATTTGCAAAATTTTATTAATGTTTTAAAACAAAACGAGATAAAAAACTTGATTGAACTTCACTCGAGAATTGAGTTTAGAAGACTCAGCGAGACAACCAATCAATTGAAACTTTTAGGCGAAAATTTGATTATTTTTTTAAAACATAAAAATTAAATCAATCTCTTATATCTCTAAGGATGCATAGACAATTAAAAAAACAACTATTAAATTTTTTACTAGTTATGTGTTTATTCATCATGGTTTTTGCTAATGAGGTTTTTGCGCAGCTTTTGAGGCCGAGAGTTAATAGTATTACGCCGAATAAAATTGGCCAAGGTCAGACTTTAGACATAGAAATTGAAGGTATTCTTTTGATAGATGTTATAGGGATAGAATTTTCGCCTTCTGGAATCACGGTGAATAGTTTTGATGAAGTTAGCCCCTCAATTTTGAAAGCAAATATTACTGCATCTCCCACAGCTTCTGCCGGTTCAAGAACCATAACAGTTAATATGCAGAATTCTCTGCCTGCTGTGGCTAGTGGTCTTTTGAATGTTTTGGTGCCACCTAAAGTTACAAGCGTCTCTCCTAACTCAGGGAATCCTGGTCAAACCCTTAATGTTTCTATTATAGGCACTGATTTTGTTGATGTTCAGAGTGTTAGTTTTGGTCCGGGCATTACTGTAAATGGGGTTCCTACGGTGATAAATCCGACCCAAATTCAAGCAAATATTACCATTGATCCAACTGCTCTTGCAGGGCCGAGAAATGTTACTGTCACAACAATTGCTGGCCCAAGTACTGGTGGCAATGGCTTGTTTACAGTTGGAGGCTCGGGAGGTGGCGGAGGATGTCCTTATACTTTTGATCCGGCAAATAAGGCGGTTTTCGCTCAGCCGCCACCTAGTTTTAGTATAGTGAGTCCGCCACCTGATTTAATTCGTATCGGAGAGCCAGTTACTATGCAAGCAGTGATAAACTTTGTTGGTTTAAGAGATGACGGCATTGCTTGTTGGATAATTCAAGATGCTGCACCCTCAGAAAAAGGTTTTACATGGAGATCAAATGGTCCCAATAGCGATCAAGTTGTAGCAACTTTTTCTAGCCCTGGTACAAAAACTGTTATTATTCGTTGGGGTCTCGAAGGCGCAGCACCTGCTAATAATGCTGAAGAATGGTGGGAAAATGTTTTTCAAGTTGATGTTGCTACTGCGCCGCCAACTGGTACTGGTTCAGATATATGTGCTGAGTTGCGTAATACTCTTTCGCCAATGCCGCCTATTCAGGTTGGTATGGCGGATTTAGACACAGGAGATCTTTTTCAAACCTGGTTTCTTGATGTTTGTGTTGTTGATGGTTTTCTTTCTAAAGTCAGGGAAGTTGATGTAGTACACAAAGTGGAGGAAGTTGATGTAGTACACAAAGTGGAGGAAGTTGATACTGTACATCTACTAGAAAGATTTTTAAAAACAGGCATCACCACACCTACGGGTATTGAAGTGACTGCTTCTAGTACTCAAACAATTGACCAGGTATTATGGGAGTTTATGAGTAAATTTAAGGACTATAACGAGAAATTTACTTTTGATTTTTTCCAAGCTTTATTTGAAAAAGGTTTAAAGGTAGAGATAGAAGATAAGCTTCTCGAGGGCATTAAAGCCTTTGAGCTGGCTAAAATAGAAAAAGCCCGCGAGGATGTAAATAAACTGATTTATGAGACTATGAAAGAATTAAAAGACCAGCCTTTAGTTATAACTGATTTTAGCGGCGAAGATAGTCCCTTGCATGGAAGCATTACTAAAATTTTGAGATTGAGAGGGATAGCAGTTGATTATCGAGGGAATTGTCCTCACGGCATAAAAATAGATAATCAAGGCTCAATTGAATGCTGGGTGGTTAAGCAATCCTCGCGAGTTGTTGAAAACCTTGATGATTATTTGTACGAAGAGCCGCTTCAAAGAGCCCGCGATTTAGTAATGTGTATGTTGGCCCCTTGGAACCATTTCCCGTTAGGAGAATATATGCCACTTATTACCTCAGGCGGCGCAATGGCTTCTTCCACAGAGGCAATTGATGATTTTGAATTTGGTAAGACCGAGGGTTATTGTGATGAGAATATGCCCTATCCTTATGATACTGAACGTGACACTGTTTTAAATGAGTGTTCTACAGCGTATATATGTGCTATGGCTCGTAGGAAACAGCCTCGGCCGGATATGTTTTCCCAGAGGTTCCCTGTTTATAAAGAGACGCTTTGTCCATCTGACAGAATCAAGGAAGATATTAAAAGGGAGCTTATTACTTCTTTGACTCGCAAGCATAAGTTTTTGGACAGATTGCCGCCTGAAATTTGGTATTATGGCGTTTCTATGTATCAAAGTATTAGCGGTCCTTCTCCTGACTGGACCCCAGTTGAATATGATTCTTTTGTATCTACGGCTGGTGCCGTTCCTGTTTATATTTTTAATCAAAATTTTTGTGAGGCTGATCTAGGCGGGACTAATATTTCAAAGAATAACTGCTTGCCTTATGATTTTTCCGTTGGGGTTAGCCGGTGTGCTTTTATAATGGAAAATTTACTTGGTTCTGGACAGCAAGCTACGTTATCTCAGTTTATTTTAGGTACAGGCCCTCCTTTGTGGAGAGATTTTTTGAGCCGAGAAATTAGTGAATTTTATCCGACGCTAGCTTTGTCCTTAGAGGTTAAACGCGCTCATCGGCTTTCAATTGATCCTCAAGAATATGAATTAGCTCAAGAAAATAAAAATAACTTAGATGGCTTAAAGAGAATGCTTTATGGAGCCATTTCAACTGTTATATCTCAGATTAAAGAGAAAAATACGCTTAAATTTACGACCGGTGCAGGTATAAAGCCGCTTCATTATACAGTGGGTTGGAATGTTTGTGAAGATGCAAATAGAATTGAGGCCTTGAGGGCAGGAGCTGGCCAGGCTTATTGCTTCGAATTGGCAAGTATTTATCAAGTGTGCAAATGGGAAAATAATTCCTGTCAGGGGGCGGGTTATTATTATTTTGAGACCGATGATATTATTTCGCCGGCGATATTTCTGCTCAATAAAATTTCAGCTTCAATTCAGTCTGAATTTGCTTTAGCTATGATGGCTTGGAAAAAAGAACCAGAGGGTGTGATGGATGCGAATGTGACTTTAGTTTGCCCTGAACCGGGCTGCGTTGATGTGACTCAAGCTGCTTATGGCGATGCTGGTGACGATAATACGTCCGCTATTGCTTCTACAACCACGAATATAGCTGTAACTAATAACACTATATTTTATGTCGGTGATATTATTTTTATTGATGAAAATGGTAATGGGATTTGGGATAGGGGCATCGAGGAAGTAATGAGAGTTTTAGAGGATAAAGGTTCTGAATTGGTGGTTGAGCGGGGGCTTTATGGCACTATTCCCCAAAACTATACAGCTAATCACAATATTTTTAGGTTTGATGCCAATATTTATAATTGCTGGAGACCTGAGCCAGCAGATAATCCGACTTATTGTGCCTTTACTGTTCGTAATGATTTAACTGGCAAGGTTTTTCGGCCTGATCTTAAAATTGATATTAAAGAAAGGACGATTGTTGAATTGCCGGAAAAATTGCCCGCGCCGTGGGAGGATTTAGGTAGATACTTAAATCTGAAGAATGGCTTTCAAACATTTATTGATAATTATTGCCCAAGTTTAACTAATCAAGATCAGTGCGAAAAACAGTTGTACCTGAATCGTGGTGGTATGCCATTTTGCGAATGGGATCCAAATGCCTTGCATCCGAATGGACGACAAGGTCTTTGTAAATATAGGGGTTCCATTTTGGAATATGATAGTGATTCGCCGGCTGGTGTTTACAATAACTACAGAACGGGCGAGCCTACTGCCCCCGAATATAACTACAGAACGGGCGAGCGTACTGCCCCCGAATATATAGGTAGAGGTCAGTACTTTAATAGATTATACCGTGAGGGATTTCAATTATTTGAGAAACCAATGGATCAGGTGATATTGGATTGGTTTGAGCCAGAGAATAGATGTATTAGAAGGCCGTTGTGGGGCAACGATCCCTGTGGAAATCTTGATACAAATCCTGAATGTATCATAGATGTTGGTATGAACCTTTGCCGATTAAAGACATGCGAAGAAATTGATAATATAGGTGATCCAGATAAACGAAGGCAAGCGTGTAATGCAAATCCTATTTGTACAGTTCGTGATGATTTGCTTAATCCAGATGATCCAGTGTGTCGACGGAAATAATATAATTATAAATTTTGATTATGTGGGATGTTGTTGGAGGTATTATAAACCTTTTCGGGGGTGGTATTCTTAATATAGTGCTTACAGCAATTGCTACTGTTTTTCATGTTTTAAATTGGGTATTGAGTTGGTTGACTAGTTTAGCCATTGGTTTGTTTGAAACAGTTATATCCCAGAGTTTTAATACGGATCTTTTTAATGCCACCTTTATTCAAGAAGCTTGGATGATGGTAAAGGAGTTTTCTAATCTAGTTATTGTTTTTTTTCTAATTATTATTGCAGCGGTTACCATATTAGATGTAGGTATTGGTGGTTTATCTAGTTATAATGCTAAAAAGATATTACCCAAATTGATTTTTGTCGCTTTAGCTGTTAATTTTTCGTTGGTGATTGCTAAATTTATTCTAGATATAGTGCAATCGCCAATGTTTTTTATTGCCAAATCATCCGTGATTATAGGTGGACGTCAAACTGGAATTGGTGAAGGTATTCGTTATCTTTCAGAGGTTGCTAATGTGGGCGGAGATTTTAGTACAACGCTTTCCTATCTGAAATCAATAGTAAGCGATACAGAATCAATAAGTTTGGTGGCGCGCGAGGTGGCTCGTTTTTTAATCCTCCTTTTTCTAGGTGCAGCTATGTTAACTTTAGCTATTAATTTATTACTTAGAATTATAGGTTTGTGGTTTATTATGATATTGGCGCCTATATCATGGGTTATCAGTATCTTGCCTTTTTCGGCTTTTAGCAGTGCTTTAGGCGCTTGGTGGAGAAGTTTTTTTGGCTGGGCAAGTTATGGTTTTATGGCTGTATTTTTTATGTATTTAACAGCCATAATTTTGAGAGCCGTTGAAATAGATTCTCAGCTTAACAATGCCTTTAATCTTAATTTTAATCTTATTAATGCTAATAGAATAATTTCTAATCTTTTGTTTAGCGGTAAGTATTTAATTGCTGTGGTGGGAATGTGGATGGCTTTGAGTTGGTCTAAAAGAGGTTCAGATGCTGCCTCCGAAACCGTTAGTAAGGTGGGAGAGCTCATTCACGGTTATACAGTTGGCAAAGTTATCGATTTGGGCAAAAGGGTTCGAGATTATGCTTATGAAAGAGCAATCAAGGAGCCATATAACAGGGCCAAAGCGTACACGTTAGAAAGGGCGGCGCCCGTTTTGCAAAGAATTCCGGGTATGAGAGGATGGGGATTACGTGCTGAAGTGAAGGCAAGACAAATGCATAAAGATATTCGGAAAGATTTGGTGGAATTATATAAACAACTTCCTCACGATCAGTTGCTTAGGGAAATAGAAAACCCTTCTTTTGGTATGACGCATGCCTCCAGAGAGGAATCACGTAGGATTGCTGCCGAAGTGGCTTTAGAAAGGAATTCCTTTAGGCATGGGGATATAACAGCTGCAGGCATTAACAGAGATACAATTCTAAATATCTACAATAATTTTCTTAATAGAGGAGATATTGAACAAGCCCGTAAGTTGCAAGCTCAAAACGCTAGACTTTTTTATGAGGATCTTCATAACCAATGGTTAAGCGGTAGATTTCCTGGTTCAAGGGCTGATTATGATGAACAAGTAGCTCAGATTATTGGAGAGATGATTAGGGCTGGCGAACACAAGAATTTAAAAAATGAAGATATGTACAATTCAGATTTTATGAGAGCTATTTACGAACATGATGAAAATGCGTTTTCTAAAATTTTAGAAGATATTACTCCGGCCAGAAGAAGAGCTTTAGACAGTGCTCTTAAGGGTCAGCTTTATGGCAGGATTAATCCTGCGACAGGTTTATATGACGATGACGAAATGGTGTTTAGAGAAATGAGGGGGCGTCTGACTAATGATTTGAATCTTGCCTTTATTGATACACCTGCAGGTTTACCAATTCCAACCTCTGATGCCATTAAATCAGCCAAACGCTATGTTCAGCGGATGCGGGAAGATGATTTTAGGAATATGGTAGAGTCAAAAGAGGCTTTTGACATTCTGGCTCAGCATTTTACGGGGAAAATGATAGGTCCAGCAGGACAAGGTTTATCAGATAATGCCAAAAGGGAGATTGTTCAACGACTTTATATGCAGCACAGCTTATTGGCACCACTACCAGGGCAACCGACGAGCCCTGAATTTGAAAGAATTGATAAATTGTTAACACAAATGCGTAAGAATGACAATTGGGTTGATGTAATTAAGACTTAATTTTGTGATTATTGATGAACAATTTTAGAGACAAAATAAGCAATTTGCCTAAGTTTATACAGGCTAATATGTCAGAAAGCCACATAGTCAATTCTGAAATCGCGGCAAAGTTCAATTTAAGTGATGACGAGGCAATGAAAATGGTTCGGATTATCGCCAGTATTCTTGTAGGGGATAGTAGTATAATCAAGTTATTGGAGTCGCTTAAAAATGTTTTTCCAAATTTTGATGAAGTTAAGCTTAGAAATTTAGCCTTAGAAATTTGCTATAAGCGATTTTATCCTTTGCGCGATTATTTATATTTAAAAGAAGTTGAGGAAGTAATAAAAGGATTAGGAGGCGAGATTCCAAAGGACGCGCCTTTATATTCTGAAATTTATAATAAAGCCATTGCTGTTAATAGCGAAAGAGAAAAAAGAGAACAGAAGGAAACAAAAACAAGAGTAGAGACGGATAATGTTTCTGTTTCTTGGGAGAGTCAAAAAGAAGAATATCTACCAATAAAGGAGGCAATTGAGAAATACCCCGAGATATTAAAACAATTCATTTCCGCCAGACCTATTAAAATAAGTGATACAGATTATCCGGTTAATCCTACAGTTAAAAACTGGTTAAAAGATTATATTGATTATCTTGGAGTTGGTTCACATAGTGATTACGAAAGAACGGATTATCTCTTTAATTCTCCTAATGGTAGCAAACTTGATCAAGTTGATCGTAATATTGTTAACGCCGTTTTAAGATCGTATGATAAAGGATTAGGTTTGCCTATTGATATTCAAACTAAACAAATTATAATATCAAAATTAGTGGGCGAGTCGAATGTATCGCCTCAAGATGTTGAGCCTGAAATAAGAGGAAATATTGTTAATTTAAAAAACAAAAAGTAAAAGTTTTTATTTGTCTTAAGCGTTATGCGTTATCAGGTGCCACAATATATAGGGGTTGAAGATAAATTAATTTTTGGCCTTACAGTTAAACAGTTCTTGTATATTCTGATTCCTATTCTTGCTTTTGTTTATTTTTATTCTTTAAAGAAATGGCCAATAGGCAGGATTATTCTGATGGAGATAATTTTAATTCCGTATGCCTATTTATCAGCGTTTGTTCAAATAAATGGTCAAAAATTTAATACAGTTTTAATTAATGCGATCAATTATCGTTTGAAAGCACGTTTTTATTTATGGCGAAAGATGTCGCGGGTTAAAATATTCCCAGAACCAGACATTTCTCTATTTCATAAAAAATTCGAGAGGAAAATATCCCAAAGGGAAGTAAGCCGACAGATTGTTAAAATAACCAAGAAAATTGAAGGGAAATAAGGTTAATTTGTAATATCAAAAGGTGTCTGCAACTCAAAATTTTGTTAAGGTTCAAGCAATTAAAGATGGCGTTGTTTTTGTCGGTTTGAATAAGATTTGTGTGATTGTTTTGGTTTCTTCACTGAATTTCTTGCTTAAGTCCAAAGAAGAGCAAGAAGCCATTATTTATGGCTATCAAGATTTTCTGAATTCACTTGATTTTCCGGTACAGATATTAGTTACTTCTCGACATGTGAATATTGATGCTTATCTGAATAATCTTATGGCTATTCGTGATCGCGAAGAGCAAGAACAAATGCGTTTGCAAATTGAGGAATATGTATCTTTTATTAAAGCGTTGACTGCTAATAATGCTGTCTTGGCTAAGAATTTTTATTTAGTAATTCCTTATAGTACAGCTGAACAGCGAAAAGGCGGTTTATTCCGCGATTTACTTAAAAGTTTTATGCCTAAAAAAAGTGACGAAGTTAGCCAGAATATTACTGGAGAAAACTTTTTGCAATTTAAAACCCAGTTATGGGAAAGGCTTGACTTGGTTGTCAATGGTTTGCGTAGGATTGGCCTTAATGCTGTGCCTCTTAATACCCAGGAATGCGTTGAATTATTCTATAATTTTTACAGCCCTGAAAAAAAACCGAAACAGGATATTCCGGATATTAGTAAAATAGAAGTCCGGATGCAATGAATTATTTTTAACATTACTTAAGTGTTAGGTATTAATCTTTTTAAAAAGAAAGAGCAAAAGGATCCGAGAGTTCGCCGCGTGCAGTATGAAAGCTTAACTTCTGAGGAAAAAAGGGTAGAGGATGAATTGAGGCGCGGTATAACGACATTAAAAGATTTTTTGGCGCCAGCTGAAGTTAATATTACATCGCATTTTATTCAGATTGAAGATAAATTTGCAGCTACGATGTTTATACTGGCTTACCCGCGTTATCTTAATAGTGGCTGGTTAGCCCCATTGATCAATTACAATAAGGAATTTAACCTATCTTTATTTATTTATCCGATGGATTCCGCTGCAGTCCTTAAAAATCTTACGAAACAGACAGCACGTATAGAGGCTCAGATTACTGAACTTGAGGAAAAGGGTTATGTTAGAGATCCTCAGCTTGAGATAGCCTTACGAGATATTGAGATATTGCGTGACCGTCTTCAGGAAGGTACGGAAAAGATTTTTCAATTTGGTTGCTATATAACCATTTTTGGAGATACAGAAGCAAAATTGGAAGAGGCTTTTGAAGAGCTTAAAAACACCTTGGCTTCTTATCTTATCTATGCCAAACCGACTCTTTTTTTGCAAGAACAAGGCTTTAATACCACTTTGCCTTTATGTGGCGATGCCTTACTTTTAACTACGACTATGAATACATCGCCTTTGTCAACTTCGTTTCCGTTCATATCAAGCGACCTTGTGCAGGACAGAGGTGTTTTATATGGAATTAATAGTCATAACATGAGTTTGGTTATTTTCGATCGGTTTAGTATGGAGAATGCTAATATGGTTGTTTTTGGTAAGTCAGGCGGCGGTAAGTCATATTTTGTTAAACTGGATATATTAAGGGCTATGATGTTAGATACAGAGGTAATAGTTATTGATCCAGAGAATGAATATGAGCATTTAGCTCAAACAATTGATGGCCAAATGGTAAGAATTTCTTTAGCCTCACCTTTTCATATTAATCCCTTTGATATTCCGCCTCAAATTAAAGGTGAAGATTATAAGGCTGTATTTCAGTCTCATATGGTAGAGCTTTTAAGTTTTTTTAAATTAATATTGGGAGGTATGAGTCCTGAAGAGGAATCTATTATAGATAGAGCCCTACGGGAAACTTATCAAGTTAAAGGTTTTAATATTGATTCGCCAGATGAAGTTAAAAATCTTATCCCGCCTAAACTTGAAGATTTTTATGAAATACTTTCAGGGATTAAAGGATCCGAGTCGTTAGTATTAAAATTAGAAAAATTCGCAAAAGGTATTTATTCTAGTTTTTTAAATAACTACACCAATGTTGAACTAAATAAGCGTTTTGTTGTTTTTAATATCCGTGACTTAGAAGAAGAATTAAAACCAATTGCTATGTATTTGGTTTTAAATTTTATCTGGCGTAAAGTTCGTTCAAATATAAGAAAACGGCTTTTAGTAGTGGACGAAGCTTGGATTTTAATGAAAACAGATGACGGCGCTTCATTTTTGTATTCAGTGGCTAAGCGTGCCCGTAAGTATTACTTGGGATTGACTACTATTACCCAAGATGTAGAGGATTTTTTGACCTCGCGATTTGGCAAGGCTATAGTTACAAATTCTTCAATTCAGTTTTTATTAAAGCAGTCACCGGCTGAAATAGATTTAGTCAAAGAAGTATTTAAACTAACCGAAGAAGAAAAATTCTTTTTGCTCGAAACCGGCGTGGGAGAAGGTTTATTTATTGCCGGCTTAAAACACATTGCCTTGAGAGTTTTGGCATCATATTCAGAAGATCAAATGATTACGACGGACCCGCGTCAGCTTATTGAAATTGAAAAAGCTAAAGAGGAAATGGCTGATGAAAATAACATAACTTAACAGTTTTAAAAATGATGGAAGATCATAAAACCAGAGAAAATTTAGCTACAGGAGGCAGCAAGGATATTTATTATGCTTTAAGAAAAAGGCGATTGCAGGATGAGTTTTTAAAAAGGGGCATCATTAGTAAAAGTTTTGTTGCCGCCAAAGGAGCTGAGCTATTATCAGAGACTGCTCCCAGGGCTGCAGTTTATGGGGAAACCAAAGATTTGATAGAGGAAGGAATTTTGGATAGATTTAGAGGATGGCGCTATAGAGGTAGGAGTTATATGGATATTGCTAAAAAAGAAGAACAATTTGTAGATAAGTTGATGAGGGAGAGAGGCATAGCTGGTGATACAAGAATTGTAAGATTAGATCGTGAGAAGAGAGAGTCTTGGCAGCATAAATTTGAAACAGCCAGACGCCATTATCGGGAAATTCGCTTAACACAGAAAAAGGCGGTTATTGCAGCAAGAGCTGCCCGCAGCGCAGCAGCAACTGTAACCAGAACAGCAGTTAGGGTGGCAGTTTCATTACTGCGTTCGATTTTATTGAATCCTTATGTTCTAGGGATAATTGCTATTTTTTTGATTATATTTAGTTTAATTATGTTTATATCAACTTTGGCTGGAGCTTCATATCTTAGGAACGCTAGCATTAATTCATACGAGGGTGAACAAATGGTTTTCAAAACACCTACCGTGGGTGAATTATCGCGAAACGAAACGGTTGAATTGCCTCTGACTTTGCCCACCATTAGAGATTTAACCGGAAACTAAATCTATGATGATTGCAAAGATGAATTGTTTAAAAATATTGAAGATAATATTTCTTTTTCTAATCTTTGTCTTTTTTGCTGTTTATATATTTACAGGTGATAGATATCTTTATGCTCAGGGAAATACTATTAGCTATAATTTACTTGTTCCCTTGCCGCAGCCGCAAGGCGGGGTTGTGACAATGGTGACCGGTCCAGCTTATCATATTTTGGCTCTTTACAATTTTGCTGTGGCTATAAGTGGTATTTTGGCTTTTGCTATTATTGTAGTAGCGGGATTCATTTGGGTTACTTCAGCCGGAAAACCTGATAGAATAAGCAAGGCTAAGGAAATGGTTTTTAATGCTATCTTGGGATTACTGCTTTTAATTGGTTCTTGGGTGGTTCTTAAAACAATAGATCCTGATTTAGGGATTTTAAGAGAGCCGGCAGTTGGAGATATAGAGGTGAGTACAACTAGTAGACTGATTGGAACTACTGCGGCGCCAGCAGATGCCTGCAAGCGCATTAAAAGATGTCAAGATTATACTGCATTTTGTGGAGATGTTTACGGCAAGCCACCTTTTTGTATTCTAAATATAATGTGTTTTGGCAATAATTGTAGTAAGGAGGAATTAATTAATGCGTGTAATTATAATATATGTAAATCAATAGGTAACGTTGCGACTGATTGTTATTGGGACGGTAAGGCGTGTTGGCAGAAGTAATTTAATACCTTAGACGATATAATTAATGTTTAATTATACAGTTAGAAGAATTTATCTTGTTGCTGGATTAGCTTTACTGGTATTAGTTATTTTTGTTTTATATATTTTTTTAACAGTTAAATCAAGCAATAAAAAATCTCCCGATACTAGCTTAAATACTCCAGACTTTAGTAAAAATTATTATGCCGAACAGAGTAATCAAGATAGTAGCGATGTGGCAGATCAGTTTCCTAACATTATTTTGCCGTCAGCTGGACAATTTCAAAATAGACAAGCGGGACAAAAAAATCTAGGAAGTTCAGGTAAGCTTATAACGCTTGAGTCAAATTTGTCAAATGGATTTTTATTTAAACTATCATCCGAAGAGATATTAGATTTTTCAGTTAATCAAATTGGTGATGGAATTGTCTTTGTGGCAAAAACTGATGGCACTTTGGTTGAAACTGATTTTAGGGGAACCCGCAAAAGCAAATTAACTAAAAAATTCCTGCCTAAACTTAAAAAAGTGATTCTGCCTGATCGCTTTAGTTTTAAAGGTATTCTGGTTAAGAGCGATTCTACTAAGGTTTATTATGATTTTAAGAAGGAAATTGAAAAAAAATTACCTGATAAAATACGTGATGATATTAAATGGTCTTCAGATGGTGATAAAATAATTTATTTTTATGACGATAGTTTGGTTGGTGGTTCAAATATTGCTATTGCCAATCCTGATAATACAAACTGGAAAATTGTAGTTTCCACAGCCAATCCATATTTAGAATTTTATTGGCCACATAAGAATGCTGTTGCAATTTTAGTACCTGCTTACAGTTACTACGACGGAGAGATGTTTGTTATTGATCCGGAAAGACCGACTATTGTTAATAAACAGCATAATTTTGAAAGTGTTTTGGAGCGTTCTAGACCTATTCTTTCTAATTTTAGGAAGATTAATTTTAAATGGTCGAGCAATCCTTCAATCTTGCTTTATTCGACTGCTGATAGTGTCGAAGATTCGCAACTTCAGTTATACACCACCAGACCTATTAATCAGATAACTCTCCAGTTTTATGCTTTTCCTGAAGATTGTGTTTGGTCAAAAACAATTCAGGACATTTTTTGTTTCACTACCAACTATGCGTTAATAAAAAATGGGCTGATAAAAGCAAGAGAGGATTTGTTACCTCAGAATGTAAGCTTGTGGCAACTTAATATCAACGAAGGTAAAGTTACGGAAGTTTTTGCTCCAAAGCAAGTTTTTGATCCGGAAAAAATTTTATTAAGCCCCAACGAAGATTATCTTATTTTCAAAAACAAATTGGATAATTTTCTTTATTCTATAAAGCTTCGTTAAAAGATTGCTAGCCAAAACAAGAAAGCTAGATCTGGTTTAAAGTATGGCGTATCAAAAAGACCGACTACCAGGTAAAAAGTAAGTATCAAAAACCCGAGGTGGTCTTTTTTTTGAATAAGAATTGTTTTATAAGCCCAGACGATAATGAGTATAAAACCGACGAGACCAAAAATACCTATTTGAACGAGTATGGCAAGGATAAAATTATGCGGCATTGGCACCGCCCAATTAGGATACGGTTCAAAATATTTTTGATAATCAAGATAGACTCTTTGAAAATTATTAAGACCGATACCGGTTATAAAATTATCTTTAATGATTCGGATTGAAACTTTGTAAATAATTAAACGCTCCTTCAAAGATGAGTGTGTTTGGGAAAAAAGGTTAAAGAATTTAGGATTGTCTATTTGAGTGCTTATTAATGCAACGGAAATGATTAATAAAGTGGCTAGATAATTCATCTTAATTTTTTGAAAAATTATTAGATAAAATAAAAAACTGGCTATTATTGCTAGCCAAGTATTATAAGAATAAGTTGCAAAAATTGTTAAGCCGATAAGCCAAGCTAAAATCATCCGCCAATAAATCTGAAACTTAACTTGAAATTTGGTGCAAATAATGATAAACAAGGAAGGAGCCAAAAACATGGCAAGATAATTTGGGTGTTCAAAAAAACCTTTTAGGCGCCCATCATATGTAAAATTTTGACATAAAAAATAAGAAAGAGAAATCAAGGCAGTTATAGTTCCTGATATACCAACAATTTTATATTTATTGACGCGACAAGGCGTAAAACAATTTATTAAAAAAAACATAATCGGTAGAACGAACCATGATTTAATCGCGCCTAATGATTTTAGGGGATCTATGGAGAAAAGAGTGGAAATAATAAGGCTTGAGGTTAAAAATACAAAACCAATGGTTAGCAGTTTTTCATTTTTGAAAAAATGGTAAATTTTTTGATATTTTTTTTTGAATTCGGGTAAGGCTGGCCATATTAGGATAATTGCGAGGATTAAAATATCAATTAAGTTTAAACGTACTAATTTATTCGAAACAATTTTTATATTGTAAAGAGGTAAAAATAACATTATCAAAATTATAAAGAATCTGTAAAATTTATTTGTTGAATCCGCACTCATTATTTTAGAATTAGGCTTATTCTGAAATGGATAATAAAGTTTAAAATTTTAAATGGGGCAAAAAAATGTATTTTAGTTCGGTTTTGTACTTTATTTTTAGCTATTTGTTTTTATTCAAGGTGTACTTCTCTTTTTAAGTTGTTAACTTTTTCTTTAAGATATGGAAATCCTGTTAAATCAGGATCTTTTTTAAGCAGCAGAATAGCAAGCTTTTTAGCCCTTTCGATAAGTTCAGGTTGGCGCAAGCCTTGCATAATTATATCTGGGAAGCCGTGTTGACGGGTCCCTAAAAAGTCGCCTGGTCCCCTTGCTTTTAAATCTTTTTCAGCTAGATAGAAACCATCTGTAGACCTAGTAAGATATTTTAAACGTTTAAAAGCTGAGAGTGAAAACTGATTCATAAAAAGGAAACAATATGACTGATGTTGCCCGCGGCCGACGCGGCCCCTAAGTTGATGTAGTTGAGACAAACCAAACCTCTCCGCCCCTTCAATAATAATGACAGTAGCATTTTGATTATTGATACCTACCTCAATGACTGGTGTGGCGACAAGTACTGAGATTTTGCCTTCCATAAACTGATGCATTATTCTTTCCTTATCTTGGCTTTTCATTCTACCGTGAATCAATTCAATGGCAAAGTCCCTAAAAACATCTTTTTTTAGCCTTTGGTATTCTTTTATTGCTGATTTAACTTGAAGTGTTTCAGATTCTTCAATTAGCGGGCAAATTACATAAGCTTGTCTTCCACTCTTTAGTTCGTTTATAACAAAAGGATAAATTTTTTGATTTTCTTGAGGTTTAGCGATTTGAGTGATAACTTTTTTTCTATTTGATTTAATTTCTTCAAGTCGTGAGAGGTCAAGATCGCCATAGAGTGCCAGAGACAATGTTCGTGGTATGGGAGTAGCTGACATTGATAAAAAGTGAGGCGTTTGTTTTATTGGAGTCGCCAAATTTTTTGATTCAGCCTTATAAATTAGTTGAGATCTTTGTTTGATGCCGAAGCGATGTTGTTCGTCGATAACAATATAAGCTAGGTTTTTAAAAGAGACACCTTCGTTCATTAAGGCGTGCGTGCCGATTATTATTTGGATATCGGCTGCAGCTAACATTTCTTTTATTTTATTTTTTGTAGTTTTAACTGTTTCGTCCGTCTTTGGATCATAAAATAAATTGAATTTATTGGTAAGTAATCCAATTTTATATGGAAAAATTCTAAAAAGTTTTTTGGATTCATTAAAATGTTGTAAGGCGAGGATTTCTGTCGGTGCCATTAGCGCGTTTTGATAGCCATTCTCGGCTGTGTTCAGTATTGAAATAAGTGCTACTAGAGTTTTACCTGAGCCGACTTCTCCTTGTAGAAGTCTGCGCATAGGATATTTTTTCTGAAAATCAATTAAAATAGTTCTTAAAACCGTTTTTTGAGAGTGAGTAAGTTCAAAAGGTAGCTGTTTGACAAAGCGGACAAGAGCCTGGTGTGCCGGTTTTATTTTAAATGGTTTTTTGGCAAAGCTTTTAATTTTTTCGCTTTGAATAGATATTTGTAGATAAAGCAGATTTTCCAATAGAAACCTTTTTTTAGCCTCTTCGGCCTCTTTTAGATTGTTTGGAAAATGAACATTATAAAGAGCTTTTTGAATCGTAGGTAGTTTTTCGCTGTTTAAAATATATTGAGGGAGATATTCTTGGATTTTTGGAATTAATGATTTTGTTTTTTTGAGCGCCAGCCGGATAAAACCTGAGGATATACCACCCGATTCATGGTAAATTGGTATAATTTTGCCCCGTGGGTTTTTATCTGGAATTTTTTCCCAAATTTCAAAATAAGGTGATTGTAAATTCAGAGAATACTTGCGCGAAAACTTTACTTTACCAGCCACAAGAATAGTGCTTCCCTTTTTAATAATTTTAGATAAGTACGATTGGTTAAACCATGTAGCTTTAATAATTCCGGTTTTATAGAAATCTTCTATAAGGGCATCGAATACCGCCATTCTTTTTTTAAATGATCGGAACAGTTTAGTTTCAATGATCTTGCCGACAAAAACATTTTTCTCGCCGACCTTAACCTGCCCTATTTTTTTTATTTTACTGTAATCTTCATAGCGAAAGGGCAAATAAAAAAACAAGTCCCCAAGTGTTTTTATATTAATATTGGCTAGCCCTTTAATAGATTTAGGACCAAAGCCCTTAATTTGCAACAGTTCTGTCTTAAATATCTCATTCATTTTAAAACCTCAGTGCTTTAAGTACCGCCTCGGCTAGATTTTCTTTTTGCTCAACTTCAGGCAAAATGTCGATTAATATTTCATGCACTTTTATAGGATTTGTTTCGCCTAGAGGTATATGCAAATGGCTGGTAAGATGATGTTTTAAAATAAAACTAACATTTTTCGTCTCTGGCGGATCATAAAAAATCCAAAAGGAATCAATATCATCAAAGGAATAAAAGTGTTTGTCGGCTTTTATGCCTTTAGTAGTAATTTCAAAGTTTATTATTTTAGGTTCCCTCAGGCCATAAATTGTAAGAACAACTGCGCATAGAAGCCAGACGAACATTTCAATGTAACCCTTATTTAAAAAAGCCCGAAAAAACAAAAGGCCAAAAAACAACCAAATTATTATAAGCCAACCACGACTTTTGTGATGATGTTCATATTCTGGAGCTTGCCATCTCAGGAGGGTCATCTTATAGAGATAGATGTTACTTAATATATGGCGGAGAGGGTGGGATTCGAACCCACGCGGGCTTTCGCCCAATGCCTTAGCAGAGCATCGCTTTAACCACTCAGCCACCTCTCCGTTTGTATATGCATATGTTATTTTAGCTTAGGTTTTTTTGATTTTCAACCTTTAGCAATTGTAATTCCCCAGATGCTTGAGAAGCCATATTGTTTTAAAACCTTAGCGCATTCATTTAAAGTTGAATGGGTGGTTGAAACATCGTCAAGTAGTAATATGGTTTTTTGTTTAGAATTATTGGTAACTATCTTTTTGTTTATTGAAAAAACATTTTTTATATTCTCCCTTCTTAATTTAGTATTTTTTATATAGACTTGAGGTAGATTGGATTTATGTTTTATTAAAATATTGAAAGTTTTGATATTAAGTAATTTCTCGAGATTAAGGGCTATAAGTTCGTTTTGATTAAAGCCCCGTAAATTAAGCTTTTGTTTGTCGAGAGGAACGGGCGAAAGCAAGGTATTGGTTAAGTCAAGGTCCATTTTTTTAATCTTGGTGGCAATAAGATAAGCAAACATCTGGCTTAAATCATACAAGCCATTATATTTAAACTCGATAATGAGTTTTTTGATTATGGCATTGTGCAAAAAGGCAGCAAAAATTACACCTTTTAAGTTGAATTTTTTGCTGCATTTAACGCAGAATCTATGATCGGCATTTTTCCGTAAACACTGTGGGCAACAGGGAGAGGCAATTTCTATTCTTGTTACACAATTATTGCAGATATGCTTAAATCTATCGTTTGGTTTTAAATATTGTTCGCAAGCAAGACATATATCTGGGAACAATATCTCAAACAAAGTTTCTGACCCTTTTTTGATTAATGACCAGCTTCTTTTTATTAGTTTTAATAAGTTCATCAATAATAGTTTTGACTAGTATTTTATTAATGTTTTTTCTTATGAGACGCGCGCCATAATTTTCATTAAATGAGTTTTTGGCGATTAATTTTATTATTTCATTAGGAACTTTTATATTATAACCTTTTTGTCTAAATTGTTTTATTAATTCTAAAACTTGATTTTGGGCAATTTTATAAACCGATGTTCTGCTGAGTTTGTTAAAGATAATAATGTGTTCAAGGCGGTTAAGTAGTTCCGGACGTAAATATTCTTTAAGCGAATCCATAACTTCAGAGTGTAAATTTTTTTGAGAACTTTCTTCGTTAAGAGAGAAGCCGGCAGGCGCGTTATTAAATTTTTCAGAACCGATATTAGAAGTGAGAATAATAATGGTGTTATTAAGATACGTTGTCCTGGCTTGAGAGTCAGTAATACGGCCTTCTTCAAGCATCTGGAGAAGTAGGTTGAGAATTTTTGGATGGGCTTTTTCTATTTCATCAAAGAGGATTAATGAGTAGGGATTTTTTTTCACTTTTTCAGTCAATTCGCCGCCTTCTTCAAAGCCGACATAACCTGGCGGAGAACCAATGAGCCTTGAAATAGTATGAGGCTGATTGAATTCCGACATATCAAAGCAGATAAAAGCATTCGGATTTTTAAATAAAGTTTCGGCTATGATTTTGGCTGTATAAGTTTTGCCTGAGCCCGTAGCGCCAACAAAAAGCATCGAGCAGAGGGGGCGATTATAGGAAGATGGATTAAAAAGTGCTGTTTTGATGGTATTAGTGATAAGTTTTAATTGTTTTTCTTGGCCGATGATTTTTTTGTGCAGAAACGCAGCTAATTCTTTTATTATGGTGATATTTTCTCGTAAGTCTAAAATATCGCGAATTTGGGTGCCAGTCATTAATGAGACTACTTCTTTAATATCGTTTAATTTGGCGCGGTATTTTATTGATTTAGGTTTTCTGGCAACGTCAGGAGATTTTTTTTGTTTTAGATTTTCTTTTATTTTTCTGATTTTGTCTTCAATTAGAATGGCTTTATCATAATTTTCTTTTTGGATAGCTTTAATTTTTTGGTTTTCTAATTGGTCAATTTTTGTTTGTATATGTTTGAGTTTGTCTAAGGGATTTTTTTTAAAAGTTTTTAAAGTTAAGTAAGAATATATTTGATCTAAGAGGTCAATGGCTTTATCCGGCAGTTTGCGTTCGGGAATATAAAGTTGTGCATATTCTACTATTTTAGAGATAAAACGATTAGGAATTTTGATTGGACAATGTAATTCGTGTTGTTTTTTAAATTCTTGAATTAAACTAATAGTATTTTCTTTGCTCATTTCTTCAAGATAAATAGTGTTGAAGCGGCGGCTGAGCGCTCGGTCCTTTTCAAAAAATTTTCTATATTCTTCAAAAGTAGTGGTGCCAATTAATTGAATTGTGCCGTCTGTTAGCATAGGTTTTATTAAATTAGCCATATCGAGTGAACCCTGAGATGAACCGGCGCCTATTAAAGTGTGTATTTCGTCTATGAATAAAATTATTTCAGGCGAAGTTGCTTCTTTAAAAATATTTTGCATTCTTGATTCCAAATCTCCTCTAAAAGTGGTGCCGGCTACGATATGACCTAGATTAAGTCTGAAAATTTTTTTATTTAACATAGACGGAGGGACATCACCGTTAGCTATTTTTTGAGCTAAGCCATATACAAGTGCAGTTTTACCTACTCCGGCATCGCCTATAATAAGAACATTGTTGCGGACCATTTTTAATAATGACATTATGAGTAAATTTATTTCTTTGTCCCGTTTTGTTATGGGCATTATTTTTTTGCGGGTAACCATTTCAATAAGTTCAGTGGCATAATAATTTAGGTATTTATAATTTTTGTTATTTTTTTGAGGGATTATACTATCAGCTTTTATTGGTTTTAGAGGATTCTTTAAAAAATTATGAAAACTGGTATTACTAGCGATAATATCTCGAAGATGGTTTTTGATTTGTTCTATTTTTTTGGCGTTAAGATAATAGGATAAGAAAATCCTAATTTTTCTTATTTCATCAGTATTTTTTTTGAGTTCTTCCAAAGTAGCAAGTAGTAGATGTTCAGTGCCGATGAAATTATACCGATATGTTAAGGCTACTGTCAGGGCTTTTTTTATGACATTTTGCACATTTTCCGAGAAACATCTTTTTAAAAATTTTATAGATGCGTTTTGTCGTATTGAAAGCTTTTGGCGCAGTTTTTGGTAGTGATTATATTCTTTTAGAGGTATTATTTGGTGAATAAATAGAATATTTGAGGCAAGGCTTCCCTTTTCAAGTGCCAAAGCGTTGAAGATATGATAGAGGGTTACTTCTTTTTCAGATATTAAGCTGGCGAATAGTAATACACTGCGAGCGCGCGAATCGAATTTATTAATAATTGTTTCAGGCAACATAATTTTTTTCATTAACTCAATATTTTATCACCAGTGGCGTTTTTTTCAAGAATAATTCCCCCTTGTAATTCAAAAAGTGAAAATTATAATAAATTATATATATAAAAATGTTATGGGATTCTTTTTAAGTTCCAAAAAAAAATATTTAGGAATAGATATTGGTACCAATTCAATTAAGATGTTGGAGTTGGAAAAGACAGATAGAAGCTTAAGGCTGGCTAATTACTGCGAGGTTAGAGGTTCTGGCGGAGGTGAAGTTTTTCAGACGCGAGATAGCCTCCTTAATACGCCAAATGATGTTTTAAAAAAATTATTTTTAGAAATTTTAACTCGAGCCAAATTTAATTCACGGCGAGCTTCGGTTTCTATCCCTGTTTATTCCACTTTTTCGCTTTTAATTGAAGTGCCGGTGTTGGAAAAAAAGGATTTAGAAGAAACGATTAAATATGAAGCTCAAAAACACATACCGATTATACTTTCAGAAATGATTTTAGAATGGAAAATGGTTGAAGAGTTGATTGATAAGCAGACTAATTTAAGAAAATTTAGAGTGTTTGTTATGGCTATTCCGCGGGATATTGTGGCTAAATATAAAGAAGTTGCACAGAGTATTAATCTTGATGTTGATTCATTGGAGGTAGAAATTTTTTCTTTAAAAAGAGCGACAGGTATTTCTAAAGACAAGTTTATTTTAGTTGATATAGGAGGGTTAAATACTAATGTAACTTTTTTTGACGGAGATATAATTCGTAAAACAGTGAATTTGCCTTTTGCTGGATCTGATTTTACCCGTTTGATTCAGACGAGTTTAAAAGTAGAACGAAACGAAGCGGAAAAACTTAAAATGGAAAAAGGGTTACTTGATCCTCGGTTTAAAAATATTTTCTATCCGTTTCTTAATAATATTGCGACTAAAATTCAGGAACTATTGGCTATTGATAACACCGTGTCAAAAATTTTTCTAGCTGGCGGCAGTGTATTAATGCCGGGCCTACTAGATTTGATGGCAGAAAAAATGGTTGGTAGGTCCGTTGAACTTCTGAATCCATGGAAAAATATTGATTATGATAAAAGATTGGAAAAAGTGCTTAAGCAAAAAAGCGGCGCCTTTGGAGTTGTTTGTGGATTAGCTTTAAAAATTAACGAAATAGAAATATAATTTATTGCCAAATAATTATGACTTCTGAGGGAAGGTTCAGTTTTTGGAAAAAAAGAAGTGAATCCTTAGAGTTTATTAGCGAGGAAAGTATATTGATACGTAAAAATATCAATATTTTAGTTGTATTTATATTAGGACTTTTACTTATTTATTTTTTGGCTAATTTTATTAAAAAAGAACTTGACAGACGTTTGAGTTCTATTGAAGCAAAACATCGTGAGTTAACAAACGAATTAGCTAAATCTACCAGATCCGACGCTGTTCTTTTTTTAGAACGTCTTGATAACTTAAAAAATATTTTACGAGAGCATATTTATTGGAGCAATGTTTTTGTGTTTTTAGAGAGATCTACTTTGCCCAATGTTCGATATAATTCTTTTGCGGGTGACGCTAGCGGTAAAACCATAACTTTAAATGCTAAAACAAGCGACCTTTTATCTATGGTTAAGCAAATAATGTATTTTGAAAGCTTGCCTGAAGTTAAAAAAACCGAGTTTATGAATGTTGGTTACACTGATGATGGTATCAATTTTTCAATTCGTCTGAATGTTAGCGATTCCCTTTTAAAAAAGGATTAAACAATTAATAAAGTATGCTCACTTTTTTTATAAAATATGTCTATGTTACTATAGTTGTGGTGGCGATTTTCTTTTGGTATTTAGTATTGGCGCCGATATACTCATCAATTAAGTTTAATAGTCAGCAGATAAACGATTTAGCCGCCAAAATTGATCTTAAAAGGCGAGAGCTGGATAAAATAGTTAATCTTGAAAAAAAAGTAGAGAATGTCGGTCAAGACATCAAAAAAGTATTTAATGTTTTGCCTACTGAGTCTTTCGTAAAAGAATACTATTTGGAGCTAGAAAGTATTGTGGCAAAAATTGGTTCGGTTATTTCATCAATTTCTGTTAACGATAATCATCAGGGGGAAATAAGCTTCACTCTTAATTTTGTAACCTCATACGAGAATTTTAAGGAATTTTTGAAGCTGATAGAAAGCGAAGAGAAAATAACTGATTTGCAGACAATAGATTTTTCCTCGACTTTGGTAAACGATAACAAAAGAGGTGTTGAGGATTTGAGAGGTTATGCTTTTACAGTTAGAGGAATAAGTCGGTATAAAAAATAATTTTTATCTATGAGAAATAAATTTTTCTTAATTTTTATTGTATTTTTGTTTGGAGGATTGGCGATTGGTTTCAGCTTGTGGCGGTTGCGGACAGGCAAGGTAAAAACTAATAAGGCTTTGGAAGGTTCGTCTCAAATACTTAAATTGCCAGATAATATTGATTTATCTATATTATTTAGCGATAAAAAATTTTTGGAACTTAAAAAATACGGACCAAAAGAAATTAAAATTGAAGAAGTGGGTCGTAGAAATCCCTTTGCGCCGTATTAATTTTGATTTTTTGTTATGAAAGATCATTCGCAAGAATTAGTTGATCGACTTATTAAGTATAATTTAATAAAAGAAAGTGATGTTAAGGGTTTGTTAGATGATTCCCAAAAATTGCGTAAATCTTTTCAGGAACTTATTTCAGAAAGGAAGATAGTCCCTGATAATGTTTATTTAAAAGTTATAGGTGAAATTATAGGTTTTCCTTTTATTGATATAGAGAAGATTGCAATTGATGAAAAGATACTA
>JBBINA010000008.1:0-54386 GCA_037444125.1 bacterium | reverse complement strand
AGGTGGTGTTTGAGTAGGGTCAGTCCAGCCAGAGAGAATGACTGAGGTAGTTATGGTTAAAAAAAAGGTGATAATAATAATAAAAGCCAGTAAGAGTTTGTTTCTTGATTTTATTAAAAAGTTCATATCTATATCTAAAGTCTAGTTCCAAAATAATAAACTCTCAACTAATGCTATTATCTGTTTTCTTAAATTTTATATTAAAAAGTTGAATTGGAAAGTCAAGGTGGTATTTTTACCTATATTATTATTTATTATGGTATATTTTAATAATTTTAATGATAGGCTCTCTATAATAATAATAATAAAATAAAGGAGGTGACAATATATTATAATGAAAGTCGTGATCACCACAAATTATGAATGCAAATTTTGCCACAAAAGATTTGCGCGGAATGAAAAAATAAAAGCAAAAATTCATGGAAAGCGATGTCAAAAATTAGCCAAAGCTAAATGTAAACTGAATATAAATATATAAGAGAAGTCTTTGAAAACGAACACGCTATTTTTATTGAGTGGCTAAGATAATTACTTCGAGACGAGATAAATCCCAATATGCTGGCAAACTCGTATTTCTACCAAAATAAAGATAGATTTCTCGTCTTGCCCGACACTAGAAACGATTTACCAAAAATGCATTATATTTTCCTCACTAGAAAAGGAAGTAACCAAAGCCTTCGATAAACCTTGCGAATATCCATATAATAAAGCCTATGTCGCTATATATAAAGGCGCAGTCATTGGCATTATGCTGGAGCAATTTTTGAATCAGAACAACGACAAAAGATTGGTTTTTGCCCTCACTGACGAAACTGCCGATTCAATTCTTCGCGAAGCGGCGTTGGATTTATTGATGACTTTATTCTGGGGTAAACCCTGGAAAAACTGGTACCAAGAAATATTTGTAGACGATGAAAAGCGAAACAATTAAATACTATATCTGCGAAGTATATGGCAGTCACTTCCGTATAAAATAAGAAGCGTTAACGCATGAAAATGAATGCAGAATATTAAAAAGCATCGAAGAAAAAATCACTCTCCGAAAAGCTCAATTAAAAGATGAAAATATTATGCGCGATTTACTCAAACTCCTTATCAAATCACCTCAAAGCGGTCTTATTTATAAGAGACACTCTTCAAAAAGAAGAATATATAACAGAATCATACTACTCATTCAGGAACCCTCAAGGGGTAATTGGATTATCTTCTATTTTGAGCTTATTGACTACGCTGTAGGGGAAAAACATAATCCCCTTATACTGACTCGATATGAGTCTTATATTGCCATACTTGATAAGAAGATAATTAGCTTTTCTATAGAGGACCACTATGGAAGTAATCTTGAAAATGAAAATATTGATGATCTGATTTTAATTATTACAGATCGTAGACAAAGCAGCGCAATAAGGCCCCCAGCAGAAAGAGCATTGAAACAAAACTTTAACAAGATTGCAAAAGAACGCAGTGAAAATGACTGGTAAGCCGGGAAATTTTTTACCCGGATTTTTTCATTGGTAGTAAACTGAGTAAATTTTTTTTAGTTTGGTAAAGTTTTTTTCGGCAATAGCCGAACGAATTCTCTTTAAAAGTTCAGAAAAAAAATAAATATTATGCAAAGTTAAATACTTCTGCGCCAATATTTTTTCCCCAAAATCAGCGCTTTTATACAAAACATAAAGTTGAGCCGCAGTTAAATGCTGCCTGCAGGCTAAACATAAACAACTTTTTTCCAAAACTTGCTTTTTAGTCTTAAGTTTTCGAAGATCATATCTGCCATAATGAGTATAAACAACGCCATGACGAGCTTCACGGGTCGGAATTACGCAATCAAAAAGATCAATTCCTCGCTCTATGCCATTAAATAAATCCACCACTCCACCAATACCTAAAAGATGACGCGGTTTATCTTCTTCAATTAAGGGCACAACCCAATCAAGAATAGCTAGCATATCTCTTTTGGTTTTACCAAGCGAACCGCCAATTCCATAACCCAAAAAGCCGATTTTTTTAATTACCTTAGCCGAATACTGACGCAAATCTTTATAAGATCCCCCCTGAATAATGCCAAAAAGTGCTTGATTTTTTTTGGAATGAATTTGCTTTGATATTTCTGCCCAAGTATGAGTCCGTTTTAAAGCTTCGCGGGTATATTTTTTAGAATTTAAAGGCGAAGTACACTCATCAAAAGTAAAAATTATATCAGCGCCGATTTTTTCCTGAAGCTCAATTGATTTTTTGGCATCTAAAAAAAGCTCCTTCCCATCTAAAGCTTTAAAAAAAACGCCTTCATCGCTGATTTTAATAACATTTTCCTTATCAAAACCGTAATTAATCTTACCGGGAAACATTTTGGTAATTTTGCCGACTTTGTGCAATTGTCTAAACCCCAGAGAAAAAACCTGATAACCGCCACTATCACTCATAATAATTCCTTTAAATCCTGAATAATTATGAATGCCGCCGGCTCTTTGAATCTCAGCTACCTTATTATTCACCCATAAATGATAAGTGTTGACTATCATCAATTCCATCCCAGACCGATATACCTCATTGGCGTTAAGCAGTTTTATGTTGCCCTGTGTCCCCACAAAAGCCAGACTAGGAGTTGTCAAAATGCCGTGGGGCGTTAAAAATTCTCCCAATCGGGCTCTAGTCTTTTTGTCTGTAACTTTTATTTTAAACTCAAACATAACTAATTATACACTTAGCGCAAAACGCCGACCTCAAACAAAAAAATAATTTAAATAATTTAATTAACAAAATAGGTGGACAATTTTGCCGTCTTGATTTAAAAAGATTTTATTAAAGTTTTTGCCTACCCTCGATAATTTCTTTAGCGCCTTTGACTGTTCCTTTAAGCGCCAGTTTTACAGCATGACGACTTCTCCATCAACTGATTCAGCAGCCTCAACTGCGCCAAGAACAATTTCTTTAAGTGAATTTTTCGACATCAGTTCCGATTTCTTTGGCTGCACCAACGGCACCTTAAACAGCATGAACCGCAACCTTACCAACATCAACACCTATATCAGCCGCGCCTTTAATAGCTGTTGCAACCAAATTCTTCCCCGCAAGTATCACATCAACGCCCGTATCTTTAGTTCCTTTGATAAGCGTCCAAACTGTATTTTTAACGTTTCCAGCAACATCACCCCCCAATATGCGCAACCCCGTGAACAACACCCAAAACTACCTCCGCAGAAACCTCAAGGCTTTTTGTAGCTACTTCCTCTACTCCTTTGAGAGCATCGATTATTGTATCAATGATTAAGTCTACCAAGGCTCCCTCGATTTTCTCAACTCCCTTAAGGGTACCAACAATTGTATCTCGGATTTCGACCCAATCACGCCTAAAACTGTTACCATATAAGCTAATATCAGAAATTAAGAAAAATTTCGACCTTTATACTACTTTAATATTTTGGATTGTATGAAATAAAAAATAAAAATAACAGCGTTAACCTCCAGAAACTTTTGGGAGCCCGACCTCCAAAAGTTAAAAAGTTTTTTATTTATCTTCCGTTGTCTCTCTTTTAAAAAAGAAATCCAAAAACCAATCAAAACCAATTCTGATTTTATTAACAAAGCCTGGCATATTAGCTAAATAAACAAGTCGGTATAAAAACCAAGCCAGAATTCCAGAAAATTCAACTCCCAAAACATCAGCCACTGCCCGTCCTTTCCCTAAAGATACAATAAATCCTTTGTGTCTATAATTAAACTCCCGGAGTGGTTTTTTCGCGATAAGATTTTTAAGATTAACTCCTATAACCCCACCCATTTGACTTGCTACCTGAGCAGTCTGAGGCAAAAAAACTATTTCCCCATTACGATTCGTCACACAAGCCATATCACCAACAGTAAAAACATTAGGCCAGTCTTTAAGGTTTAAAAATATCGTTGTCTCAACTCTATCATTCTGTAAATTAATTTGAGGCGTAAATTTTGGTAATACTGGCTTAATACCAGCATTCCATAGAATAACTGATCCTTCAACCACTCTACCATCTGCAAGTTCGAGATAATTGTCAGCTATTTTTTCAACTACAGAATTATTAAAAACTTTAATTCGATTCTCCCGAAGATAGCTATAAGCTCTATGAGAAAAGAAGTGACCAAAATCAGCCATTAATAAACTACTTGCTTCGAAAATACAAATTTCAACTTCGCTCTTAAAATCAATTCCAGGATACAAATCAGCAATATCATCAAAAAAACTTCTGATTTCCGTAGCCAGTTGTACCCCCGAGGGACCACCGCCTACTATCAAAATCCTTAAATACTTTTGTTTCGCCTGTTTATCAGCAATAAAATCTGCCTTTTCCAAACCATCAATTATTCTACTCCGTATTATTTGACAATCCTCTAGCGTCGAAAGTGGTAAACTGTACAAATCAGCTCCTTTAATTTTGTTTAAATCCGGCTTAGCACCCAAAGCCATAACTAAATAATCGTAATTAACTGTCTCATGGGTATGTAGTTTTATTTTTTGACGCAATAAATTAACTTCAATTACTTTGCCCCTAATAAAACGACTGCCGCACTGCGCACATATTTCTCGTAAAGGATGAGCTATATCTTCCCGCTCAATCGTTGAACTCACAACTTCATGCAATAAAGGTCTAAATAGAAAATAGTTTTTATCGCTAATCAATATAAGCTCAACTGCGCCTTTTAAAATCTGTTTCTTAAAATGCCAGTAAATACTTTTTAAAGCATTAAGACCGGCAAAACCACCGCCAATTATAACGATTTTTTTAGCCATATTATTAAAGTCTAAAAACATTACAACTGAAGAGGAATTGCAACCAAATCAATTTCTGAGTTATCAAGTGAACTTACCTGGAAAATCTCCAACTGAATCAAGGTATCCTCTGATTTAAGATTTAACCTGTCGCGGGGATAACTTGTCTCAAATCTAATATATTCAAAACTTTCAAAACCCTCTAGTTTTAACGCATCTAAAAAACGTACTTCATTATTTTGGTTCTTAACCCGAATCTTAATCTCGCCAGACTTAGAGCGCGCTTCACCCGAAATCAACAAAAAATCATTTAATTTAGTATAAGCCAAGGGTTTATAAACAATTATATTCGGAGTCAATCCGATTTTAATAAAGTCAGCCATAATTTCTTTATTAAATTCATTCAAGGAACCAGTTATCTCAACAATTGAACCCGGTTTAATCTGGGAAAAATCTACTTTCATACCTATATTATCAGCAATATTTGGTTCTAATGGAACGATAACCCTCATAAGCTGATTATCCTTGTTTTTTATAATAAAAGATTTAGCATCATAAGAAATCGCCTCAACTTCACCTAAATACTTTACCACACCTACATTAATATTTCTCCTAAATAAAAAAGCTCCTCCAATTAATAATATTGCCACAACTATAGCAACAGGAATAAATAAATTTTCTGCTTTCATTTAGATATCAAATTTTGTTAAGATAATTTACGCAACTAAGCGCTGCTACAGCGCCTTGTCCCGCGGCAATACTTATTTGTCTATAGGGAAAATCTGTCACATCGCCGGCAGCAAAAATACCTGGAACCGATGTGGCGCAAAACCGATCAATTTTTATTTCACCCGCTTCATTTTTTTCGACAATCCGAGCAAATTCAGAATTAGACAACATACCAATATGAACAAAGATGCCGCTAATTTGAAGCTGTTTTATCTCATTAGTGGTAATATCCCTATATTTTAAAGCTTCTACTGTTTTATCGCCCAATATCTCAAGACTTAAAGCATTATAAATAGTAATTACATTGGACTTCGCTTCTAAATTTTTAACCAAAATAGCATCGCCTTTAAACTGAGGGTTTTTGTTTAAAATATAAACGCGTGGCGATAGCTCAGCCATCATTAATCCTGCCTCAAGAGCCGAGTTGCCACCGCCAATAATAGCTACTTCTTTATCTTTAAAAACAGGGCCATCGCAAACAGTGCAGTAACTTACGCCTCTTTTATAAAATTTGTCTTCACCAGGTATATTGAGCTTGCGCGGGCGAGAACCTGTGGCAATTATTAAAGCGCGCGCTCTTTCAACATAAATTTCTTCTTCTTTTTTAACTGTAATTTCAAAAAAATTATTCTCTTTTTTGATGTCTATCGCCTCGCGCTCTAATTCAAAAGGGATTTTGTTATACTTTAATTGCTCTAAAAAACTTTGCGAAAGCTCTAAGCCAGTTGTCTTGTTTATTCCTAACCAATTCTCAATCTCGCCTGAAGTAGCCACTTCGCCGCCAATATCTTTTGAAATCAATTTAAAATTAAGACCACGTCGTCTAGCATATATAGCTGCTGTCACGCCAGCGGCTGAGCCGCCGACAATAATTAATTCCAATAAAATCATAGCTTACTAACGAAATAAGAACCAATCAATAGAATAAAACCCAGGACCAATAAACAACAACGCAAATGTCCCGGCTAAAAGTATTAAATCAAGTTCATAACCACCAATAAGTTTCTTTCTAAACTTAACTGCATTAACCCATAAAGCTACAGCCATATTTATTATTATCAACACAGCTGCGATTTGCGTTAAAAAACCGATTATTAATGATATGCCTCCAAAAAATTCAGCGATAGCCGAAAGATAAGCAGCATAACGCGGCATAGGGATATTCAAACTCTTTAAAAACCTGATATGAGCTTCGCTATCAATAAAAAGCTTTGGGTATCCATGAACAGCCACAATAATCCCCAAAACAACTCGCAAAACTAATATTCCAAAATCATCATACAAAAAAAGAAATTCAAACATAATTTCTAAAAATTACTATTAAATTTTGTAATATTTTGAAAGGTTAATCTCTATTTTCTTGACAACAGTCGTCCTTTTAATTGACCACCTAATATCACGAGCAATCTTTTTGTCTTTCAAAACATCACGAATCCAGTTTCGAAAATCATTCTTCGATTTATTACAATGATAAGCAAAAGTCTCATCACTCATATTGCGCAAACCTTCTAATAAGTCCTTTAGATTAAAATAAACTTGCCCATTACAACAATAAAATGCGTTCTCATTGGTTGCTTGAATTAGTTCTTTTCTCTCCATATTGACTTTTAAAAATTAAAAGTGGAGGTTAAAAGTATTATAAAACCACCAGTTTAAAAATCAAGTATTTTTAGTTTAACATATTTTTGTGCCGATTTTTACACTCTTGTGAGGAACAATCAAAACAGGCTTATCATCTTCATTAGCTGCCAAAATCATACCTTCGCTTTTTATACCTCGAATCACCCGCGGTTCAAGATTAGCGCAATAAACAATTAACTTCCCTTTTAAATTATCTGGTTTATATTGTTTTTTAATGCCAGCAATAACGATCCGCATTGTATTGTCTCCAATATCAAGAGTCAATTTATATAAACGATCGGCGTTTTTAATTTCTTCAACTTTCTTAATCTGAGCAACAATAAGCTCCAATTTTTGAAAATCAGCAAAAGAAATTTTATTCATAAATTATTTTTACCTGAAAAATTAATATTAAATTAGTAATTATAATTTATTGCTAGAGAAATCAAAAAGCTTTATAGTTTTAGTGACTTCCTTTCACAGTTACCTTCCACAAACAGAATTATACACTTAAACACAGACGCATTTTACTTTTACTCATCAGCTATTTACCTTTATAAAACATCAAGGAAAACTTACATCTTTTAGTGTATATCTTTTTTTTATCTATTTACCTTTCGCTAATTCTTTCAAGGCAAGGTTTTACTTTCATTTTAAATTCTAAATTTTCTTCCACCTCGTCCTTTATAAATCTTTCTTTCACTTCCCTACCAAAAACTTCCTCAATACAAGAAAGAAATGGAGTTAAAATCTCTAGCTGAAAAGACGACATACCATCGAAAATTTTGGCTTTTGCTTCTCTTTCCGCTTATCACCGACTCGGTTTGTTTATTCTTCTTAAAATTCTGTAGCTGAAAAAATATTTCTTCTGGATTAAATTCTGGCAACTTCTCTTTATGAGTTGTTAGGCTCTCAAACTTAGATTTCTGCGCAACAGACATCTCTTTAGATTTGAATTGCTCAAAACACAATCGAATTTTAGCAACCAAAAACGGATTGTCAAATTCGCCGTTTTTTATTTTTTCTAAAACTTCATCGTCAACTATTTCCTTTAGGCAATTTATAACTTCAGGCGACATCTGGTCAAAAAACTCCTTTATTTTTTGACGCATTTTTGGCTTAAAACTTTCAAAACAACTATAGACCTTTTTGCCAATTTGTAGCCCGGGTAGAAAAGAGCCATTTTCAATTTTAACAATAATATTTTCTTCTAAATCTTGTTTTAGGCAACTTATAACTTCAGCTGGTGCCTGCTGTAAACCCATACGCATTTGTGCAATACCTTTTTTTCAGCCATTGCAAATCTTGCTCTGATAATAATCCGTTTTCTTCGGCAAAATTAAAACATATTTCTTGATTATCAGGATTATTACAAAACACAGTGCAAGTCTCCTTACTTTTACATACGCCCGGCCCTTTGCCTCTTGTTTTTTTAATTATCTTACTATTCCTCTAAAGAACTACCCAAAGACAGTCGCGTCTTGATTGAATTTCTAGAAACCGGCGTCGTTGTAAAAAACGTGCCAGTAAAAGATTCTGGACCATATTACGCAATTTGTTTAAGGTACCCGTGGTTGCCTAGAGCAGTCGACCTTTCTTGAGGCTTGATGAAAAAAGAGTTCAATGGCAACTCCTCAATCGCAAAAACAAGAGGCATCACGCAAGTAAGAATCACAATCAGCTCTATCCCCAAAAAATACATCATTTAGGAAAATTACGCGCCGAACCTAACCCCTCGACACGTTTTAAATTTAAATTTAATAAAAATAGCGGCTGAATTAATCAGCCGCCCTTAGCATACTTTTGCTCGTTAATTTTCCGATGAAAATCACCAGACTGAACATCGCCTACGGATTCCCAAAACCGCAACCAGGCGTCAAAATCCAAACCATCTAAGCTCAGCAAAAAACAACCAATACAACGCAAAAACCGTGCCAAACAAATCTCACATTCAAAAATATGAAACATCGAAAAATCAATTTCGGGCTCTTCCCCTTCTAAGGCTGGAATTTCACTTAAAACAGCTCTCCTAAGATTAATATATAAGTCGATTAAATATAAAGCAACTTGCCGATAAGTCGTTTTTTTGTCTATAAGGCAGAATGGCTTTATGGGTTCGATACCGCAAATTTTGCTTAATTCAAGATTAATCTGATTCAACTTCCTAGATACTTCTTCAGCAGAAATATCACGTTTTGGAACGGGCAATACCTTTTCAAATCTAAAAATATAGTCTTCTGGCCAACCAGGCTGGATAATTTCAATTAATTCTCTCATAATTTCATGCCCGAAATTTCTTTTATCAAATACGGCACAGGGTGCTGTTGATGACCGTAGAAACTCGTAAGACATAGCCAAACCTCCTTATTTCAATTTCAACAAAGCCTTCAATGTTAAATATAACACAAACAAAACACTTGTCAATAAAATACTCTCGCCAAGTATTATTTTTTTTTATTATAATTATAATTTAGTTGCTACTATAAATTATTAAACATACAAATGAAATATCTTAAAGAAGGAATAATTATTTTACTAAACTCGGGCCTATTTTTTCTAAACTTCCTTTTTCTTAATCGAATCTTTGCTAACCTTGAGTTTAATAAAAATATTTTTTTTGATCTTATATCATTTCTTATTCTTTTTTCCCTATTTCTATCATTTTATTTTATAAGTGCACTTGTAATTGATCTTATATTTTTGCAGATTAATGTAGTGCTTATATTCCTGATTTATATTGTTTCATTCAATAAATTAATTCTTTTTAATAATAAAATTATGCTTATTCTCGCAATTTGCCTTATTCTTATTTCTATTTTCGAAGTCCGGGTTAAAAACCTATCAAAAGCGCTGGTAAAAATAGACCTTAACAAAATTTATTACTTCAGCCAACATTATCTTTTTTATTTTTTAATAATTATGCTGGGTAGCTTTACTTACTTTAGAATTGAAACTCTAAGCGATCAACAAAAGGAAAATATTGTTCATAATGCCGAAGAAGAAGCGCAAACCATAACTACAGCCGTACTTACTAAATCTTTCGGCATCAAAGCAGAAGACAACTACTTTCAAGCTATATCAGCTATTATGGAAAAGTATTATCGCCATAAAACTTCAGTTTATGAAGTCATAGCCATAAAAACTTCGATAGAAACTCAGTTCTCCATAGTAATCTCTCCAAGCGACACTGCTCAAGATGTCATAAGTAAAATTGTTTCAAATCTCCTCGCTTCCAGCAAAACCAAGTTTTTAAATGCCCTATCTTTTGCTATTGCCGGTTTGCTCGGTTCGTTAATGTTTATCCTTAGGCCTTTCAGCAGAATCATTGACCTTGCCTTAACTAATATTTTATTTCATCTCGCTAGGGGATTGCAAATTATTAAATTAAACTATAGTGATATAAAAAAAGAGTCTATTTCTATATAAAAAGCCTTAAGTTTTAAAACTTCACTTTCGATAATACTTTAGGTACAATAGCATTACCATTATTCTAAATTTTTGCTTGATCCATATGAAAGCTTTAATACTTTGCGGTGGTTTAGGTACGCGTCTTAATACTCATAAAACCGGCACGCCCAAAGCGTTGATAGAGATAGCTGGAAAACCTCTTCTTCTCTATATACTCGAAAATTTATGGAAACACAACATCAACGATATAAGGCTTTGTCTCGGATTTGGTGCCGGAAAAATAATTGAATTTATCAAGAAAAACAATCTAGATATTGAATATATATTGGAAGATAAACCTCTGGGAACAGGCGGCGCGCTAAAGTTTGCCTCAAAAGATCTTGACGACTTTTTTATGGCTATTAACGGCGACATTATTACTGACGCTAACCTGTCAGAATTCGTTAAATACCATCAACGGTCAACCCATACTTACAAAATTTTGTCTTATTATATTGAAAACTCACAAGATTTTGGCTTTCTTAAAACTAAGAAAAATTTTGTATTCCAATTCGAAGAAAAACCACCTGAGCCAAAATCCGGCTATATTAATGCTGGTTTCTATATCTTGCATCGCAAAATTTTCAACACAATAGAGCGCGAAAGTTTTTCTATTGAACACGATGTATTTCCAAACCTAGCTAAAGCTGGTAAACTTCAACACTTTATACATAATGGCTTTTGGGTTGATGTTGGCACTTTTGAAAGACTTAATTTCGCCCAGAAGATTTTTACTAAAAACTCGCTTATTCTCTAAACTTAATGGTTATTCACTTTGATATCAAAGAAGATGGAGTTACCATTATTACCAATGACGGTAGCAAATCATCTACTTACACTATAAAGCATCACCGTCTCGCCGAAGAACTTATTAAAATACTCGAAAAGGAAAAAATCGATTTACACCAAATCAAAAAGGTAAGTATCTGTAAAACAAAAAGTGCCAGCTTTCTTAATAAACGTATCGCTACGCTTTTCAAAAATTTTGTTATACTCGAACAAAAATTCCCTATTGACAAAATAAAAAAATAAACTAAAATAAATACTGAAGGTTTTTAATAATATATAAAAGGGTGTCTGCTAATACTTAAGCAAGTGAAACTTTGCGTCGTATTATAAAGCAGTATTGTTGGGCTTTTTTTATTTTTTAAACCTAATTAATAATGCACCAATATCATTTTAAGAAATTTAAAAAATTCCTCAAACGCGAGGTTGTAAATATAAATTTGGTAGAACACCAAATTGAATCATTTAACCGCTTTATCAAAAAAACTATTAAAAATGTTTTTAATGAAATTTCTCCTTTAAAAGATTATACAGGTAAAGAACTAGAGCTTTATTTTGTAGATTATAAACTTGAGGCGCCCCGAATGCCAGAATACGAGGCTAAGGAACGAAACGCAACCTACGAGACGCCGTTTAAAGTAAAGTTTAAGCTAGTTAATAAAATTAGCGGCGAAATCAAGGAACAAGAAGTTTTTATGGGCGATTTACCAATTATCACCGAGCGCGGAACTTTCATCCTTAACGGCGTCGAAAGAACAATTGTTTTTCAAATAATCCGCTCACCCGGAGTCTTTTTTTCTTTAAACAAAAACTTACAACTTAAACGTTTCAATGCCAAAATTATTCCTCGACGTGGTCCGTGGTTAGAATTTGAAACAGATGAAAATTACTATATTGGTGTTAAGGTTGACAAAAAAAGGAAAATGCCACTTACCTCTTTCTTAAAAGCTTTCTGGAAAATAAAATACGACCTTAATGAAAAATCCGCTAAAAATAAGTATAAATTTGAAAACAATAACGATATTATTGCCTATTTCAAAAAATTCTCCAAGGACCACCAAAAATTTATCAAAAATTCTCTAGAAAAAGACATTACTGACAATTACGAGGGTGCCCTTATCGAGCTATATAAACGCCAACGTCCCGGCGAACTACCTTCCTATGATAATGCTTACAGCTACGCCTTATCTATTTTTTCAGATGAAAAATACGACCTCGGACATGCCGGTCGTTACATACTAGAAAGACGGCTACACCAAAAGGCTATCCACGATTTTAAACAACTCGAAACCCTGGGACTCAACTTAACAATTGAAGATTTATTGGAAATTATTATTGAACTTTTCAACCTTAATTTAGATCCAACAGCAATACCGGATGACATTGATTCTCTTGACAACAGACGCATTAAAGGCATTGACGAAATTCTAGAAGACAGATTAAGAATAGCTCTTCATCGATTAAGTCGCGTCATAAAAGACAGAATGAGTGTTTTAGATACAGACACCCTAACCCCAGCCCAGCTTATAAGTTCTAAAGTTTTTATTCAGCCAATTAAAGACTTCTTTCTCACTGGCCAACTTTCGCAATTTATGGATCAAATCAATATTTTAGCTGAGCTTGAACATAAACGCAGATTTTCAGCTATGGGTCCAGGCGGCGTTATGCGTGAACGGGCTGGTTTTGAAGTTAGAGACGTTCACTCAAGCCATTTCAGCCGCATTTGTCCAATCCAAACACCTGAAGGACAAAATAGTGGTTTAGTAAATTATATGGCTCAATATGTCAGAATTAACGACTTAGGCTTCTTAGAAGCTCCATATCTTAAAGTAAAAAATGGATGCATAACTAATGAAGTTGTTTGGCTTGATTATTATGAGGAGAAAAAATATCGCATTGCCCAAGCACAAGAACCAACAGACTCAAACGGTAAACTTACCAATAATAAAGTAGTAGTCAGACATGCCGGTGAAATAGAAATAACTAGACCTAATAATGTTGACCTTATCATCCCCAATCCTAACCAATTTCTTTCTATCGCCGCTTCCCTGATTCCGTTCATCGAACATGACGAAGCTGGTCGCGCCCTGATGGGATCAAATATGATGAGACAAGCAACTCCACTTATTAAACGGCAGGTTCCTCTTGTTGGTACCGGTATAGAATCAGAAGTAGCTAAAAACTCAGGTTTATGCGTTTACGCCGAGGACGAAGGCAAAGTTCTTATGGCTGATTCTACCGGTGTCAAAATAAAATACAAAAAAATGGGTATCCGCGATTATCGCCTAATCACCTTCGCCAAATCAAACCAATACACTCTAATTCATCAAGAGCCACGTGTTAAACAAGGGGACTTGGTAAAAAAGGGTGATCTTATTATCGAATCTTTAGGCACCAAAGATGGCTATCTAGCGCTAGGTCAAAATGTATTAGTCGCCTTTCTTCCTTGGGAAGGTTATAATTTTGAAGATGCTATTATAATCTCTCAAGGAACTGTCATAAATGATATGTTCTCATCAATTCATATTGAAAGCTATGAAATTGATGTACGCGATACTAAACTCGGACCGGAAGAAACCACCCCTGATATCCCTAATGTTTCTGACGAAAAACTTAAAGATCTAGATGCCCAAGGCATCGTACGAATAGGAGCCGAAGTCAGAGAAGGAGATATTTTAGTAGGAAAAATCTCGCCCAAAGGAGAAATCGAACCAACGCCTGAAGAAAGACTGTTACGAGCCATATTCGGCGATAAAGCCAAAGATGTAAAAGATACCTCACTTCGTCTTCCTCATGGAAAATCAGGCAGAGTCATAGGTGTAAAAGTTTTTTCTGCTGAAAAAGGCGACGAGCTTCAAACAGGCGTCATAAAAAAAATACAGGTCAATGTAGCTCAACTGCGCCAAATTGAAGTTGGCGACAAACTAGCTAATCGTCATGGCAATAAAGGGGTTATTTCCAAAATTTTGCCTCTAGAAGATATGCCCTTTTTAGAAGACGGTACACCAGTAGATATAATACTAAATCCGCTAGGCATTGCTTCACGTATGAATATCGGTCAAATTCTAGAAACTCACATAGGTATGGCTTGCCATAAAGGTAATTTCTATATTGCCTACCCACCTTTCGCTAGTATCAGTGAAGAAGAAATTAAAAAAGAGCTAATGAATGTTGGCTTAAGTCCAGATGGCAAGACCACTCTCTATGACGGCAGAACAGGCGAACCCTTCGCTTCTCCTGTTACTGTAGGCGTTATGTATATTATGAAGTTAATTCATATGGTTGAAGACAAAATACATATGCGCTCTATCGGTCCATACTCTCTTATTACCCAACAGCCTTTAGGTGGGAAATCTCAATTTGGCGGCCAGAGATTTGGCGAAATGGAAGTATGGGCGCTAGAGGCATACGGAGCAAGTTATAATTTGCAAGAAATGTTAACTATCAAATCAGACGATGTTTATGGTCGCGCTAAAACATACGAAAGCATTCTTAAAAATGAAGAAATTAATCCACCCCAAGTTCCAGCTGCCTTTCAAGTTTTACTCGCCGAACTTAAAGGTCTTTATTTTAACATCGAAACCTTAAACGGCAGTCCGAATAATCCAAAAGATAGTTCTGCTTCCTCTGAAAATCAAATTTCTAAAAATATTCAACAACATGGAAACACGGACTAATTTTAACTTTAAAAAAATTAAAATACGCATTGCCACACCTAAAGATGTCATTTCTTGGTCATACGGCGAAGTATTAAAACCCGAAACCATCAACTACCGAACCTTCAGCCCTGAAAAAGACGGTCTTTTTGATGAACGAATCTTTGGGCCAACTAAAGACTATGAATGTCATTGCGGTAAGTATAAAAAAATACGTTTTAAAGGTATCGTTTGTGATCGCTGTGGAGTCGAAATCACCAAATCCATTGTACGTCGTGAAAGAATGGGACACATTAAATTAGCCAGCCCAGTAACACACATCTGGTTCGTTCGTCACAGTCCTTCTATAATTGGATCTATTTTAAATAAATCCTCAAAGGAATTGGAAAAAGTTATCTACTTTACTCATTATATTATCCTTTCTGTCGATGAATCATTAAAAAAAGAGGCTCTTTCTCGCATTGAACAAGAATTTAATCTTAAAACGGCCGAAATTAAAAGTAATAAAGAATTATCAACTAAAGAAAAAGAACAACAAATAAAAGAATTAACTTCCTTGAAGGATCACGAAAAAGAAAGGCTTGTCGCTCTTAAACCCTTAAAAATAATATCAGAGGGCGAGTATATCAACCTTTCTCAGAAATACGGTGAAGTTTTTGAAGCTGGAATTGGAGCCGAGGCTATCAAAAAAATTCTTGAGCGAATACAACCCCAAGACTCACTTTTTGAAATTGAACAAACAATAAAAGAATCAAAAGGTCAAGAACGCAAACGTCATATCAATAGACTACGAGTAGTTAAAAATCTGATAAAAAACAACGTAGACTTTACTGATCTTGTGCTTGATGTAATCCCGGTAATACCTCCGGATCTACGTCCAATGGTACAACTTGACGGCGGAAGATTTGCCTCTTCAGATATCAACGATCTTTACCGCAGAATTATTAATCGCAATAACCGTCTCAAGCGCTTAATTGAAATAAAAGCGCCAGAGATAATCATTAGAAACGAAAAAAGAATGTTGCAAGAAGCTGTTGATGCCCTCATTGACAATCAAGCAAGAAAAGGTAAAGAGGTTCGTCAAACAGGTGGTCAACGCCGTATCTTAAAATCTTTGGCGGATCTTTTAAGAGGCAAAGAAGGTCGTTTCAGGCAAAATTTGCTTGGAAAAAGAGTGGATTACTCAGGAAGGTCTGTTATTACAGTAGGCCCAGAGCTCCGTCTAGATGAATGTGGTATACCAAGAAAAATGTTACTCGAAATTTTTAAACCGTTCGTCATTAGCTACCTTGTTTATCAAAAAGAGCTCGTTTCAAATATAAAAATGGCTACTAGGCTAATCGAAGATAAGGCACCAGTGATATGGGACGCGCTAGATGAGGTCATTAAAGACAAGTTAGTCCTTCTAAACCGCGCTCCAACCTTACATCGCATTTCAGTGCAGGCATTTAAGCCTATAATGACTGACTATAAAACAATTCAAATACACCCATTAGTTTGTGAAGCCTATAATGCCGACTTTGACGGCGATCAAATGGCAGTTTATCTACCACTTTCCAAAAACGCACAAAAAGAAGCTAAAAATCTAATGCTTTCATCCCGAAACTTATTAAAACCGGCTAACGGTAATCCTATTACAAACCCCTCAAAAGACATAGTACTAGGCATTTACTGGCTTACTTCTGTTGATAAAGAAACTCCTCCAATAAAAGTTTTCGCCAGCTTTGATGAAGCCTTAGCTGCTTACGATTTCGGCCACATAGGGTTAAAAGATTTAATAAAAGTCTGCAAAACTGACGGCAAAATTATTGAAACTACTGCTGGTCGAATCATATTTAATAGCATTCTACCTGAATCATTCGAGTTTTACAATGAAAAAATTAATAAAAAAATTCTTCAGAAAATAACCTCAGATATCATTCTCAATAATAACTTCGAGCAATCTGTTGAGTATTTGGAACGAATAAAAGAGTTGGGATTTAAATACAGCACCCTCTCGGGAATAAGCTGGGGTATGAATGATCTCGTAATAGTACCGACTAAAAACCAAATTATTAAAAAAGTCAGTAAAGAAATCAGTAAAATCGACAAACTTTACCGAGAAGGCTACTTTACCAAACCCGAGAGAAAACTCAAGGTCATCGAACTTTGGCTTGGAGCCATTGATGAAATTTCAAAACTTGTACCAACCTCGTTTGACCGTAAAGGTTCTGTGTTTGCTATATTTGACTCGGGATCAAGAGGTTCATGGGGACAGGCTGTTCAAATGGCTGGTATAAAAGGCATTATGACTGACCCTAAAGGCGATCTTATTGAGATTCCCGTGATTAGCTCCTTTAAAGAAGGCCTTACTGAGTTTGAATACTTTATTTCAACGCACGGCGCCCGCAAAGGGGTCACAGACACTGCTTTAAAAACATCAGTAGCTGGCTACCTTACTCGACGACTTGTTGATGTAGCCCACGATGTTATTATTCGAGAAGAAGATTGTAAAACTCTTGACGGTATATATATTGACCGTCAAGATTCTCAAGCAATTAATCTTGATTTTAAGTATCGACTCTGGGGCAGAGTCTTAAATGAAGACCTAGAAATAGAAGGTAAAAAAATTCCTCGTAATACGCTTATTGATCAAAAATTGGCAGAAATGATAGAAAAATCAAATTACGAAAAAGTTTTTGTTCGCTCACCTATTTTTTGTAAAACACGTTATGGTCTATGCAGACTATGCTTTGGCTTGGATCTTTCTAAAAACACACTCATAGAAATCGGCGAAGCTGTGGGTATTCTAGCGGCTCAATCAATCGGCGAACCAGGTACTCAATTAACTATGCGCACTTTTCATATTGGCGGCGTAGCTGGTAAGGATATCACTCAAGGCTTACCGCGCATCGAAGAAATATTTGAAGCTAGAAAACCCAAGAACGAAGCTTTTGTTTCGCCTATTGACGGCAAAGTAAAGCGCATTCAAAAAATAGGCAAGGATGTTGAAGTTGAAATTGAATATTTCAACAAAGATCTACAAAAAAATGAAAAAATGGTGTATACTTTATCACAAAAAAACAAGTTATTAATTAAAGAAGGTGACATAGTTGCTAAAGGACAGGCCCTAACTTCCGGAGATCTTGATTTACACACGCTTTACCAATATAAAGGCTTAAAAGAAACTATACGTTATATCATTAATGAAGTAAGTAAAGTTTATTCTAGTCAAGGCGTTGTCATTAATGAAAAATATATTGAAATCATTGCAAAAAAAATGTTCTCTCGTATTCGCATTATAGACCCAGGCGATTCTGATTTTATCATGGGAGAAATTACAGAACGTGATCACTTTAATCGTGTTAATGACAAGCTTATCCGCAATGGTAAGAAAAACGCCAAGGGACGCGTCTTGCTTCTAGGTATCACTAAAACAGCCCTCACCTGTGAAAGCTGGCTATCGGCCATATCTTTCCAAGAAACTACCAGAGTATTAACTCGGGCAGCCCTAGAAGGTAAAATTGATCATCTACGCGGTCTCAAAGAAAATGTAATTATTGGAAGACTAATCCCTGTTGGCGAAAAATTTAGACAAAAATATTACCTTAAAAAGGAACAAAAAACTCAAATTACAGTCTCAACCCCAAACAAAAAAAATAAAATCTAAAGTTTTTAAATACAATTAAAATGGCTACAGTAAGAAAACCAAATTCACCATATGAATCTCGGGTTATTCAAATAAAAAGAACAGCTAAAGTAACTGGCGGCGGAAAAAAAATGAGCTTTCAGGCAACTGTTATAGCAGGCGATCGTAAAGGCAAAGTTGGCGTTGGTATAGCCAAAGGCGTAGACGTTCCTCAAGCCATTGAAAAAGCAACTAAAAAAGCTACCTCTCAACTGATTAGTCTACCCATAGTAAGAGATACAATACCGTATAATCTGTTTATGAAATATAAAAGCGTTCGCCTCGTGCTGCGTCCCGCCAAAACCGGACAAGGTATTATTGCCGGCGGACCTATTAAAGTTTTTTTTGAATTAAGTGGCATTAAAAATATTACTACCAAACTTGTTTCTAAAACAAAAAATAAAATCGCTATTTTAAAAGCATTAGTCGCTGCTTGTAAACATTTAGCTCTAAGATATAACACTTTCTATAATAATGGCAATGCTTCACACAATTCAACCCAAACACAAACGCAAGCAAAAGAAAATAGTCGGTAAGGGCGGTCCGCATGGTAAAACTGCTGGTCGTGGTACTAAGGGTCAAAAGGGCCGATCAGGCCGCAAAATCAGACCGCAAATTCGAGATTTAATTAAAAAAATTCCAAAACTACGGGGTTATGATGCGCGTCAGATAAAAAGAAAATCAATAGTTGAACTAACTTTCAGCTTGCTTGAAAAATATTTCAAACCTGGAGAAGAAATATCAAAAGAGTCTTTACTCGCCAAAGGCCTTATCAAGAACAACCGTACCATTCCCAAAATATTAGCTAATGATAATCTAAAAAACGTCTACACTTTTAAAGGTCTTAAATATTCGAAAAAAGCCAAAGAAAAAATTATAGCTAGCGGGTCAAAAATTTTATAATAATTCTAAACTTACGACTCTAAAGAAAACCTTCCTTGCCTCAAAATGATAAATAAAAATAAAGAACATATGCTGATTGAAAGTTTGAACATATAGAAGAAAGTGACGATAAAAAATAGAAGAAGAATTTACTCAGCTTTATAGCCGGTATGTCAACATTGAGGCTCAATCTTATAAAAAAGGCGAACCTGGGGCCACACAAGAACTTGAAAAAGAAATAAAAAAATTATCACTTAAACTCCCAGCTGAAAACGTTTACAGAATTAAAAAAGAAATAGCTCGATAAGTTGCCGAAGAATACGCCATAGAACACATATAAGAAGTTCTTGGACTATAAATTCAAAAGAAAAAACTATACCAAAAGGACTAAACATCTCTTTTTCATTCTTAATAATATTGACATAATTAAATGAACTGAAAAAAAAATCATTAATCTTAACGATTCACAAAATCAAAATTTCTGAAATTAGCAATAGAGAAAGCAATGTGTTGTATTTAGATAGATATAAGCCTACTCGCATACTTTATTACCTATTTGGTGGCTACAATCACACCAAGGGTTAGAAAAAAGGGTGACTTAACAAGATGGGCTGACTTTTTCTTTTGTTTTTATTTTGCGGTCGTTTCTCTCGGCTTTGGCGCAATTATAGGCGTATTCGCGCCAGGAAGCGAGCTAGCTCTTTATACTCCTTTTATACTCCTATCGTGGTAGTCGGATTCATTTTTTTGCCTTCTTGACTGGGTTTTTGTCCCATATTACATCTGGGGATACGAGAGACAACCACAAAAGTAACCAGAGAATCGCCTCCAACAACACAAAGTTGTTGGAGGCGTTTTGTTTATTCAGAATTGCAAGACGGCTTTTTTTACAGTAGAATAAAATTATCAATGGACCATACAAAGAAAGATAAAAACACAGAAACCAACGAAGTGCCTTATGAACTCTCGCTTAAGCGCCTGATTTTTTTTGTTCTACTTAATTCAATCAATGTTTTTTTGATATTAAGCTACATAGACAAATTTGGCGTGGCGGGCGAGATTATTAACTCATTTTTCACGCGAATCTTTGGTTCATTCTATATTATACCACTGGTACTACTTCTATTTTTTCATTCAATTACTCTTTTTGCACTATCCACCTCTGCTTTTAGAACACTTCAGGTGTTCTTATCGCTAAGCCTTTTTCTAAGCTATCTGAATCTATTAACTATACTCAGCCAAAATGCAACAGGAGGAATTCTTACACAAAAGTTGAACAATTTTTTAATTCGGTTTTTCGATTTTTGGGGCTCAATTACTCTTAACTTATCAGTTTTTATCGTAAGTATGATGCTCATCTTCGGTAAGCATATCTTATCATTCTATAATTCCTTGCGACTACGCCAACAAGAGAAAAAATTACTTTATTCAACCACTGCACCAAAAGCCACGCTTTTACAAAAATTAAAATTAACGCAACGGAAAAAATCCGGTATGCCTGTTATTGTTGAAGAAATTAAAAAAATTGAAGACATTGAACAACCAAAAGATAGTATGGACACTTCGCGGAAAAAAGCCATACTTGAATATTTACAAGAGGAAAAATGGAAAGGCATTGACATAAAAGAAGAGGAAATCAATACCGCTACAGCTATTATTCAAAAAACTTTACTTAACTTTGGCATTCAGGTTAAAATGGACGAAGTCCATTTAGGCCCACGCGTCACCCAATATACATTGAAACCAAAAGAAGGCACAAAACTAAGCCAAATTATAACCTTATCTAATGAACTAGCTTTGGAATTAGCACGCCATCCAATTAGAATCGAGGCACCCATACCAGGTAAATCACTCGTTGGCATTGAGGTACCCAATACTAAGACATTTATTGTTAAGCTAAAAAATTTACTCCAAAGCGAAGAATATAAAAAATACAAAAATAAAAATCTGGTTATTGCTTTGGGCAGAAACTTAAGCGGTAAACCTGCTTGTGTAGATCTTGAAATTATGCCTCACCTTTTAATCGCCGGCTCGACTGGTTCCGGTAAATCAATTTGTATACATAATGTATTGATTAATTTGTTCTACAAAAACAGCCCAGATCAATTAAAACTTATTTTAATTGATCCTAAAAAAGTAGAATTAAGCGTTTATGACGATATCCCCTATCTTCTAACCGAAGTAGTTAAAGATACTGAAAAAGTTATTCCTATTTTAAAATGGCTGGTTAATGAAATGGATGTTCGTTATGACTTTTTACTTAATAAAAGTCAACGCGACATCATCTCCTACAATATATGGGCAAAGAAAAACAATGAAGAACTTATGCCCTATATTGTACTTATGATTGATGAATTAGCTGATATTATGTTAAGATTTGGTAAGGAATTCGAAGCTTTAGTAATCAGACTTGCCCAAATGTCAAGAGCTGTAGGTATTCATTTAATCCTATCAACCCAAAGACCATCAACAGATGTTATCACTGGACTTATTAAAGCTAATATTACTCACCGCATTGCTCTTAAAACTTCAAGTCTAGTTGATTCTAGGGTTATACTAGATCGAAGCGGCGCTGAAAAACTTTTAAGCAAAGGGGATATGCTATATCTTGATGGTTCAACTTCATATATAAAACGGATTCAGGGCGTATTTTTGTCAGACCAGGAAGTAAAAAATATTGTCCAGGTGCTTAAAAAAATTAAAAGCACCTCGGAATTGGCTAAACGATTTAAACAAGAAATCCATTCAATTGATAAAAATGAGGATGAATTATTTGAGGAAGCCCGGAAAATAGTCTTAGATAAAGGTTTTGCTACAACCTCACTCTTACAACGCAAATTGAAAATCGGTTATATGCGAGCATCGCGTTTAATTGATCTTTTAGAAGAAAAAGGTTTAATAGGCCCCCAGGAAGGCACTAAACCCCGCAAAGTAATTAAACATGTTTAAACTGGAGATTCTTAAACGAATTACGCTTGGTTGGTTTTTGTTTTTTATTTTTAGTATTAGTTTCTTATCTTATCACCTCTTTAAATTATTTAACTTAGGACCAATAAAAATCCTTGAGCTTAAAAAATTGAATAGTGATGAAATTTTCATTAAAATAAAACTAGATCCAAATATACGACTTTTTATTGATGAAAGAGAATATATTAGAGATGAAAATGACATAATATCAGCTAAAATTCATTACCAAAACCAAAAACATTTGGAAATAGTCTTAAAAAACGATATTGGAATTTACCGAAAACAAAAAGTTCTCCTTAATTTTTAATAAGTAATAATGAAAAAAGGACCCGCCAAAAATAATGCCAAGTCCCCAGCAAAAGAAACTAGGCTTTTACCTCTTATCATCAAAGAGATACAATCGAAATTCGGAGAAGGTTCAATTATGAAGCTTTCAGAAACCAGAAAAGTAGATGTCAATGCTATTCCAACTGGTAGCCTATCTTTAGATATTGCTCTTGGTATTGGAGGCTTGCCGCGAGGTCGTATTGTTGAAATCTACGGGGGAGAATCTTCCGGCAAGACTACCTTAGCGCTACACATTATAGCCGAAGTTCAGAAAAAGGGAGGATTGTGCGCTTTTATCGATGCCGAAAATGCCCTCGACCCCGAGTATGCCAGAAAAATTGGAGTCAATGTTGAAGATCTATTGCTTTCACAACCAGACAGCGCCGAACAGGCACTCGATATTGTCGAAACTCTTATTAAATCAAGCAGTATTGATCTTATCGTTATCGATTCCGTAGCCGCTTTGGTGCCTGAGGCAGAACTTGAAGGCAAAATCGGCGATTTGCAAATTGGACTTCAGGCTCGCCTAATGAGCCAACTCCTTCGTAAAATTACAGCTGTAGCAGCCAAAACTGGGACAACGGTAATTTTTATTAACCAAACCCGCATGAAAATCGGTGTCTTTTTCGGAAACCCTGAAACCACGCCCGGCGGCAAAGCCCTTAAATTCCACGCTTCTATTCGCATTGAAATAAAAAAAATAGCTCAAGTAAAAAAAGGTGAAGAAATTATCGGTGCTAGGGTAAGAGCAAAAATTGTAAAAAATAAAGTAGCTCCGCCATTCAAATCAACTGAACTTGAAATCAATTACAATGGTATTAATAGAATTAAGGACCTTATTGAAACAGCTGTGCGTTATAATGTAATTAAGAGAACGGGGAATTTCTACGAATTTGAAGGTAAAAAAATTGGTCAAGGTATTGAAATGGCAAAACAATATCTAGAAAATGAACCCTCGATGGCTAATAAAATTGAAAGCCTAGTCCGCAAATCTATACTTCAAACTAAATAATTTAATGACTTAAAAAATGACTGAAAAAATTGTCAAAATTGTCTTAGTTGAAGATGATATGTATCTTCGGAAAATGTACGAACTTGGTTTGAAAAAAGCTGGCTTTGAAATTAAATCAGCTGAAAATGGCAAACAAGGACTTGAACTTATTAATACAGAAAACCCAGATTTAATTTTGTTAGATGTCATTATGCCGGAACTAAACGGTTTTGAAGTTTTAAAACAACTTAATGAATCAGGCAAAATAAAAAATTATAAAATTATTATTTTGACTAACCTTGGGCAAGAAGACGACATTAAGAAAGCCATTGATCTAGGAGCTAAAGATTTTATAATCAAATCAAATTTTACTATAAACGAAGTAGTAAAAAAAATTAAAAAATTCTTAAAATAATTTTTAAGATTTCTAGAATTAATGAAAGCACTTTTTTCTTTTATAGAGGAACTAAAAATCTTAAAAAAAAGCGACCTTGAAAACCTTGAAAAATACAAAAATAACGAAAAATTACTTGTCAACCATATTTTAAAAAATGGTTTAATCAATAAGGACCATTTAAGAAAAATTTTGGCTGAATTTTACGGAATAAGGGAAATTGATCTTAATCAAATTCAAATTCCTCGAAGCTTTATCAAGTTAATTCCAGAAGAAACTATACGCGAAAAAGGATTACTTATTTTTCAAATTAACAAGGAAGGCGCTAAGGTTGCTATGTCAAATCCTAATGATTTTCAAATAATCAACTGGCTACACATTATTCTTAATAAAAAAATAGTACCTTATTTCACCTTCAAAGATGAAATTATCAAAATTCTTGACAGAAACCTGACTGAAGAAATTATTTCTTTTGAAGATCAAATAAATCGATTAATTGAACCTGGACTTAAAAGTAAGGAAGCTGAAGAACTACCGATTATAAAAATATTTGATTTAATTATTAACTACGCCGCCCTCAATAAAGCTTCTGATGTCCACATTGAACCCCATCAAAATAAACTCTTTGTTCGCTTTAGAATTGATGGAATTTTACATAATATCATTACTTTACCTAAGGCTTTAAATAATCTTATTATTGCCCGCATCAAAATTATTTCAAACCTACGCACTGACGAACACCAAAAGCCTCAAGATGGAAAATTTAAGATGTCTTACCGGAATGAAATTTTTGATGTTCGAGTTTCAATTCTGCCAACTATTAATGGCGAAAAGGCGGCTTTAAGAATACTACGCAATCTTACACAAAATGCGCTTTTAGAAGATCTCGGTTTTATGGATGCCGACCTTGTTAAACTTAAAAACGCAATTGAAAAACCACACGGTATGATTCTATCAACAGGACCTACAGGTTCAGGCAAAACCACTACTCTTTACACAATTTTGCGCATCCTTAATACACCGGAAGTTAATATTTCAACCATCGAAGACCCAGTCGAATACGAACTAGAAGGCATTAACCAAATTCAAGTTAATCCTAAGGCTGGCTTAACTTTCGCCAGTGGCTTACGTTCAATCGTCCGTCAAGATCCTGATATAATTATGGTTGGCGAAATTCGTGATGAAGAAACATCTGAAATTGCCATCCACTCTGCTCTAACTGGCCACTTGGTACTCTCAACTCTCCACACTAATGATGCTGCCACGGCTTTCCCGCGTTTAGCAGATTTTAAAATCAAGCCATTCTTAATCGCCTCGTCAGTCAATATAGTCATCGGCCAAAGATTAGCTAGAAAAATCTGTTCAAAATGCATGAAAACCATTGAAGTTCCGAGAAAAAATTTTGAAGCAGTTATTAGCAAAAAATACTTGGATGAAATTTTCGGCGAAAACAAAATCAAAACCTTATTCAAAGGCACAGGTTGCAATGTTTGTAATTTCACTGGCTATAACGGCAGACTCGGCATATATGAAGTCCTGGAAGTTAATGATAAAATCAAAGAACTAATTATTAAAAAAGCTAGCTCCAACGAAATCAACGAAGCTGCTATTAGCAATGGTATGACGACTATGTTTCAAGACGGCATCAAAAAAGTCTTGAAGGGTTTAACCACGCTTGACGAATTAATTCGTATTATCGGCTAAAAAACTAAATAAATTACCTATGTCCAAATTTCTATTTTATCTTTTGAGCCTACTTTTTGTAATATTTTTGGCACTTCCTGTTATTAATAAAGACGCTGTTATACCTCCAAACCTGAAACCTGAAGAAGTGGCTAATTTTTTATCTCACCTCATCAACTACTGGGTAAAGGTTTTTCAAGCATTAAATTTTAAATTGAGCTGATGGCGCAATTTTTTGCGATATATTTGGTATATGTTATAATCTTACTAATCGTCTTTTTTATCTTAAAAACCGAAAGTAAAAAAAATCGCCGCTATTATATGTTCTCGCTTGTTCCAGGGTTAATAGCCTTAACTATTAAAAAATTAATGGCCTTGTTTTTAGAAATACCCCGTCCAGATATAAACTATGGTTTTGATTCTTTTCCTTCTGGCCATACCTCATTTTTATTTGGCATTGCCTGGTTTATTTTTTTAAAAAACAAAAAAGTGGGCCTGATTTTTTTGGTCTTGGCGTTAATCAACGGTATTGCTAGAATTCTCCTAAACTACCACTATCCCATTGACATTCTTGGCGGAACCGTCTTAGGTTTTCTAGTTGCCTATGTAACCCTTCGCTTTTTTTCTTCAGCAAGCTAAAGGGCATACTATTTGACTTTCTTTTGAAAATTTGCCTTTTATTTTTAAAGAACAAAATAGGCCGCCTCTTGCGGCCTATGAACTTTACTTAAAAATATTCCCAGAATTCGCTAGTTCCCAGCATTATTACGCTAATATAGAATGTAAGAAATAAAACCAAACCAATTAGAATATAAGCTATTCCACCAACCAAGCACTCGCCTCTTGTCATCGGATTCATATACATTAACGAATCTCTGTAATGTTTCTTAGCTATTTCATATTTTAAAAGAACAAGTTTCACATCAGTCAAAATTAACTCGATAATTTTTCTATATTTAGTTTCTACTTCGTTTAAATCAGTTTTTCTCAGGTGGCTATTACTTTCAAGATTCTTAAAGTTTATTTTGTTTAGAGAAATTTTTTTGAAAATTCTCTGCGCTGGTATATGAAAAATCAGTTCTTTCGGCATTGGACCTAATAAATCAAAGATCGTCGGTGGGGCCGATGTTATAGCCACAGGTCTTGAGTTATGTGTCCTATAACTATTAATAATCTTGAATTCATCAAGCTTATAAGACTTACCTTCGTGATCAAAAAATACAGTTCCCTCATCTGAACAAAAATGATTTTTAATCAACTCAATCTCCTTTTGACATTCTTCAAATTGTTTTCTATTACTTTCATGCTCTCGACTAACAGATTTTGCCTTTTTGAACTCAATCCAAATTTCACTTATACCCAAAATAAATAACATAACTATCAAGATAGAACCAAACTGCCAAGCGACAATCACGGCGACAACAAACCCAATCCCTAAAACTATAAGTCCACCAAGACTATACCACGATACAGCAATAGAACGAAAAACCCTACCACCGTCAAGAGGATAAACTGGCAAAAGATTAAATAAATTAATTATGGCTACTAAAATTGTCGCTGCGCCAAAAAACTGATTTTGCGTCACTTGCCACAACAACAAACAAGCCAACGCATAAAGAAATCCCCATAAGGGCCCCATTAAAGCGACCATTAACTCTGCTTTGCGCGAAGGAAACTGTTCTTCAGTAATAGCTACTGCTCCAAAAAAAGGGAAAAAATAGATGCCGCGAACCTTCATCTTGTAAATCTTGGCGGCGGCAAATAAATGTCCCATTTCATGAACAAACAACATTGTCACTATAAGCACAGCAAGTTGCCAACTAAAAAAAAGACTATAGACGCCTATTGAAACAACGAATGAACTAGCCTGATCAAGCTTAATACTCTTAAAAGATTTTAAAAACTTACTAAACAACTTTGGTACTAACTCCCTGGTACTAGCGAATAATCCGTCTGGCCCCAATCTCTCCAGCAAAATCACCTCCTATAGAGAACTATATTTAATAACAACATATTTACATACATTATGTCAATAAAAATTTCTGATAAACCGTCTGTTAAGGTTTGGTTTAATTTAAAGCCCTAGTTTTAATTTTAAAAGTAATTAATTCCAAAAATTGATCTATTCTGTACTGATGCAGTTCTTTGGAATGTCGTTCTCGAACACTCAAAGTATTTGAAACCTCTTCCTTAGCTCCAACTACTACAATATAAGGAATTTTTAAAAGCTCAGCAGAACGAATCTTTTTGCCAAGCGGTTCGTCACTTTGATTGCACTCTACTCTCAAACCTGATTCTCTCATCAGTCTAGTAATGTTTTCGGCATAAATAAAATGTCTAGCAGAAATTGGAATAACCAAAACCTGGACCGGGCTAAGCCAAACTGGAAAATTGCCAGCAAAATGTTCAATTAAAAAACCAATAAATCTTTCGTGAGTACCCAGAGGTGCCCGATGGATTATAACAGGCCGCTTGCGTAAACCATCTTTATCGACATACTCCAGCCCAAAACGTTCTGCCATAAAAAAATCAATTTGATTAGTAGAAGCAGTAAAAACCCGACCGGTTACTGATTTAATCTGGAAATCAATTTTGGGGCCATAAAAAGCAGCTCCCTCAGGAACTATCTTATAAGGTACATTGCTTTTCTCCATTGCTTTATGCATAAAAAGTTTCGCTTTCTGCCACATTTTTTCCGAACCCAAATATTTGGTTTTCTTTTTTGGGTCGCGAAGCGACATTTCCATATAATAATCTTTAATTCCTAAAATATCATAATAGTATTGGTGAAGTTTAATAACATTAACGAATTCTTCAATGGCCTGTTCTTCTGTGCAGTAAATATGAGCATCGTTCATTCGCATACCACGCACTCGCATTAAACCAAAAAGCTCGCCTGATTTCTCATATCGATAAACATCGCCGTACTCTGCTATACGTAAAGGTAATTCTTTATAACTTCTTAATTTTGATTTAAAAATCAAATGGTGCATCGGGCAATTCATAGCTTTTAAATAATAAACTGCATCGTCTAGCTTCATTCTAGGATACATTGAATCTTTATAATAAGGCAAGTGACCTGAGGTCTTAAAAAGTATCTCTTTCCCCACATGGGGAGTAGATACCCGTACATATCCCCATTTTGCCTCAGTCTCTATAACCCAATTTTCAAGAACTTGACGAATAACTGTGCCGCGAGGAAGCCATAGAACAAGTCCGGAACCAACATCTTCAGAAAAAGTAAATAATCCAAGATCAACACCAATTTTTCGATGATCTCTTTTTTGTGCTTCTTGTTGAATTTTAAGATATTGTCGAAGCTCTAACTCTGTCGCAAAAGCAATGCCATAAATCCTTTGCAACATCGGTCTATTTTCATCACCTTTCCAATAGGCGCCCGCTACATTTATTAATTTAAAAGCTATATTTTTTAAGTCTCGAGTGTTTTCAATATGACCACCTTTACAAAAATCGTAAAACTCCCCTGTTTTATAAACCTGGACTTTGCCCGTTTTGACTTTGTCTTGAATAAGCTCAACCTTATATGGCTGATTTTTAAAATAAGCTAAAGCTTTTTTTCTTGACCAAAGCTTTCGTTCAAAATCAAGTTCCTGACCAATAATCTCGCGCATTCTACCTTCAATTTTGGGCAATTCTTCTTCTTTGATTGACGCTTTCAAATCAAAATCGTAATAAAAACCGTTTTTAATAACTGGCCCAATTCCGAGCTTAACATTTTTATATAAATCCAGGACAGCCATAGCCAAAATATGGGACAGCGAATGACGGATATTATTTAAATTTTTCACTTTCATATTAATTTTAACTGAATATTATAAAGGGTATTTTTAATCTTATCATAATAATTTAGATCTCTCAAATAAATCTTGCCCCTTGAGGACTCAATTGAACATCTAAAATTTCAGGGTTAATACCCACTTGGGTAACTATCTGAAATTAGGTAGATGTGTCACATCTTTTATAATACCTTCAGAGCTACTTATAATTTTTCATTAACTAATTCTAACGCGCTTCCAAAATCAATATCATCCTCATATCGCCAAATATGTCTCGTAACCGTTCAAAAGCTAGCAGAATTTCCCTAGCAACTCCACTAATTTCAAAATAGACCATAAAATAGTGAAGATCTTGTTCTTTGTTTTCTATAGTTTTACCTCTCCATACCAGATTGATTTTCTTTTAGCGATAACATTCGGCTCTAAAACTACTTTAATTTTCTTAATACCTAAATTGTGTAGCCCTACCAACCATAGCATTCGTTTCTTCACCTCCTTTCTGAATATAAAACATCGAGAAAAAGATTTTGCAGCTTAATAAAGAAATAAAAAACCTCCGTACGCCCGGAGGTTAATTCTGATTATTTCTATAAACAAAAATCAGCCACCGGGCCTAAGGAGACTTGTAGTAGTTGTTGTCAATTGAAATATCGCTTTAAACATCTTTTTATCAATTCAGGATGTAATATTTTATTATAGTCTATTCAAATTTAATTGTCAATAGGAAAAATTTTAACAAATTGCAGATGCTGTAAATAAAAATTATAACTAAAAAAAATTATAAAGATGAAGTGTCGAGCATTATAACAAAAAATTGCAGAAAACATATTGACAGTTAAATTTTGCATTCTATAATAAATTTATAAAATTGGGGATAAGTTAATTCTTAATATTTAGACCATGAACAACAATTTAGCGTTTTCTCTTAAAAAAATCGGACTAACCGATAAAGAGGTTGCCTTATACCTTACCTTAATTGAAAACGGTCCTTTATCTGTTAGAGAATTAGCTAAGATCAGCGGTATTAACCGGGGTACAAGCTATGATGTTTTAAAAAGTCTTATTGAAAAAGGTTTGGTCAGTTATTACGACAAAACTAATAAACGGCAGTTTAATGCCGAAAGCCCATCAAGACTAAAAGATTTTTATCGCACCCAAGTGGCTGACCTTGAAAAAATGAATACACAACTTGATATTATCATATCTCAACTCCAATCACATCAACAACTTCCTCATAAACCAGTAACCAGGTTCTTTGAAGGCGACAAAGGTATCAAAAGCATTTTATTAGATGTTCTTGAAACTATAAAAAACGCCAAACTGAAAAATTACTATGTATACTCGTCATCTAACATTCGCAACTATCTTTATAAGTCATTCAAAAACTTTACAGCCGAACGGATTAAAAATGGTTTATTCGTTAAAGTAATAGCTATTGGCAAAGGTGGCGGCATTCAAAAGTTATCACAACGGAAATGGTTAGATAAAAACAAAGAAGGTACTCCTTCTTACAAAATCATTTACCATAATAAAATCGCACTTATCTCGCTTATGAACAAAAAACTAATAGGCACTATTATTGAAGATCCAAACCTTTATGAAACAGAAAAATACATCTTTGAGTTTCTCTGGAAAAAGTTATAGGTTGTAAGAAATAAAAACTTGGAGTAAAATGATATCGATAAAATATTCATATAAAAAAGTTTTCTACGACTCATTCTTGCTTATCGCGGGAGTAGTTCAGCGGTAGAACGTCTCCCTTCCAAGGAGAAGGCCGCGGGTTCAATTCCCGTCTCCCGCTCATCAAACAACTTAATGAATTATTAAATTCTAAATATATGCTTTATGGCAACACCTATTAACGATGAGCAACGCCGACAAAACCGTGCTCGCGTCGAAAGCTTAAGGAATCAAATTTTGCACCTTAAGCAACAAGAAGATGCGAAAGACAATGAAATACGACGTTTAGACCAAGAAATAGAGCGATGGGAAGATGAAAAACTAAGAAAAGAGCAGATGGAAATAGAACCAAAACGCGACCTAAAATATCGTCTAGAAGAAGAAAGACGTAGACTCCAGGACCAAATAAGACAACTCGAAGAAGAAAAAAGAAAATTAGAAACCGCCATTTGAGAATCATTGGCGCGCAATTATAAAATTGGAGAATGTTTCATTTATAACATTTCCAGTATTGTTAATATTTAATTATGAAACGTAAAATAAAAGTGACAACAATGGGAGGAGGTACTGGCAGCTATACGATACTTTCAGGCTTGAAAAAAAACGACCAATTGGATTTAGCAGCAATCGTCTCTATGGCTGATGACGGTGGCTCCACCGGTCGACTTAGGGATGAAATTGGCGTCCTGCCGCCCGGAGATATTCGCCAATGTTTAGTTGCTCTTTCGGAAGCGCCCTTAGAAATGCGCGCTCTCTTTAATTATAGATTCGAAAACGGCGGTCTGGCTGGCCACAACTTTGGAAATATTTTTATCTCAACTCTCGAAAAAATAAAAGGCGACCTAAATGAAGCGTTATCTTTTTTAAAAAAAATATTAAAAATTAAGGGGGAGGTTATACCAGTAACTTTAGATAATATTAAATTAATGGCTAAACTTACTAATAATGAACTAGTATATGGCGAAAAGGAGCTGCACTCGCTACCTGAAACCTACGGTAAGGGTACCCATATAAAAGAAGTATTACTTAATAAAAAGGCAAAAATTAATCCTTTGGCGCGCCAAACTATTCTTAAGTCCGATTTTATAATTATTGGTCCAGGTAATCTATATTGCTCATTAATACCCATTTTTCTAGTGGAAGGCGTAAAAGAAGCTTTAAAACAAACAAAAGCCCATATAATCTATTTAGTTAATCTGATGAATCATCATCAACATACATATAATTATGATGTTTTTGATTTTGTGAATAAAATTGAAGAATATCTTGACAAAAATATTATTAAAACTGTCGTTTTCAACAACAAAAAACCATCTAAAGAATTACTCAAAAAATATGCTACTGAAGGTTCTTATACCAGCTTTCCCTCCAAAAGTAACTTTGTTAGCCAAAACAAGAATTTTATAGGTGCTGATCTTATATCAAATATCGAATATCAACAAAACCCCCATGATTTCACTAAACGTTCGTTTATACGACACGACCAGGAAAAAACAGCTAAATTGCTTTTCCAAATTTTTAATACCATTATAGAGTAAAACATGAAATTTGCCGATTTATTAAAACTCGAGATTAAACGCCAGCAGGAGACTATCAATCTTATCCCTTCCGAAAACTATCCTTCTCGAAAGATTCTTCAAGGTTTGGCTACTATCTTTGCTACTAAATACGCTGAAGGTTACCCCGGTAAAAGATACTATCCCGGTAATAACATTGTTGATTTAGTCGAAAATAAAACAAAGGCCCTGGCTTTAAAACTCTATGGGCTAGATGAAACAAAATGGCATGTCAATGTTCAAAGCTATTCGGGCAGCCAAGCTAATTTTGAAATATATAGTTCATTACTCAATGCCGGCGATAAAATTTTATCGCTTAAACTCAACTCAGGTGGCCATCTCTCTCACGGGCACAAAGTTACTTTCGCTGGCAAAATATTTACTATTATCCAATATGATGTTAATCATAATGGTATCCTAAATTATGGTCAAATAGAAAAATTAGCTCGCCAATTCCAACCTAAACTAATCATCTCAGGTTTTACAGCTTACCCACGTCTAATTGACTTTAAAAAAATTTCCGAAATTGCCCACGCGGTAGGTGCGTTACACCTTGCTGATATCTCCCATATTGCCGGTTTAGTTGCCGCAAATCTTCATCCTTCTCCCTTTCCAGAAGCCGATTTTGTTATGCACACTACCCACAAAACTCTTAGGGGGCCAAGAGGTGCTATAATTTTATGTCGCAAAGAGTTCAGCCAAAAGCTTGATCGAGCCGTATTTCCAGGCCTCCAAGGTGGACCACATATCCATACTATTTACGCCATCGGTTTATGCCTAGAAGAATCCCTGACTAAATCTTTCAAAAATTATGCTAAACAAATTTTAGATAATCGAACAATTTTAGAACAAGAATTAAAAAGATTAGGTTTTGAATTTGTCTCTGGCGGTTCCGACAATCACCTGTTGCTGATAAATCTTAAAAAACTTAACTTAGACGGTTTTACGGCTGAAAAATTGCTAGAACGAGCTAATATTATTGCTAACCGCAATACCATACCTGACGACGAATCTCCTTTTTATCCTTCTGGTTTAAGAATCGGCACGCCAGCTCTAACATCACGCGGCCTTAAGACAAAAGAAATGAAACTTGTGGCCCAATTTATCTATCGAGTTTTAGTCAAAAAAGATAAACCTGAATCTATCAAAAAGGAGGTATCTTCTTTTATAAAAAAATTTAAAATTCCGAGTCTGTAAAAATTTACTATGTTTTTTGCTGGAGGGTTAAAAACAGTTGATAAAATTATTCTAGTCAAAAATCTCGCTTTAATGCTGCGTTCAGGTATACCGCTCCTTGAAGCGATAAAAACACTTAAAGAATCAAGTCAAGGCACTCTATTGAAAATTTTAAATCAAGTGACTATAGACCTTGAAAAAGGATCCTCCCTTCATATAGCTTTAACTAAATTTGAAAGTGCTTTTGGTAGATTATTTATTAATTTTATTAAAATTGGTGAAGGGTCCGGTACTTTAGAAGAAAATTTATTCAGGCTAGCCCAATTTTATGAAAAAATATATAACCTACGCAAAAAGGCAATCTCCAGCCTTATTTATCCATCCTTAGTCGTCGGCCTCAGTATCGCTGTTAGCGCCGTTTTGTCTTTCTTTGTTTTTCCAAAATTAATCCCATTTTTTCAATCACTTAAAATTGAGCTACCCCTACCCACTAAAATTCTCCTCTGGATAAGTAAATTTACTAAAGACTATTTTATATTAATAACCCTCGGGTCGATCGTAGGACTAATAGTGTCTACTCTGTTAATTAAAAGAATCGATAGGATACGATATACGTTCCACTTATTTCTTCTAAATATCCCTCTCTTTGGAAAAATATTTATCCACTATAATATTGCCTTTATTTCAAGAACAATTGGTTCACTCCAAAAAAGCGGCATTCATTTGCAAAATGCACTTAAACTCACAGCCGAAAGCACAAATAATCTCGTTTATAAAAAAATAGTTCTTGACATTAGTGAATGGATCAAAAATGGACAAGATATTTCAAGTTTCTTCAGGCACTCCACCAACCTGGAAAAATATTTTCCTAAAGTTATGACTAAAATGATTGAGGTCGGTGAACGAAGTGGCAATCTTGAAGAAATTTTCCTTTATAACGCTGATTTTTACGAAAACGAAGTCGACGAAACTACCAAAAATCTCTCTAATATTATTGAGCCAGTTATGTTGATTTTTATAGGCTTATTTGTTGCTTTTATTGCCATTTCCATTATTACACCTATTTATCAAATCACGCGCGTACTTGAAAAATAAGCTAAATTGTCCACAGATTATTAACTTGATTAATTGATTAAAATACATATAATAAATATTGATTTATAATTTGTAACTTTATTAATATGAGGCGAATTATCCAAAAAGGAGGGGCTAGAGGTTTTACTTTAATAGAACTTCTCATTGTTATAGGTATTATTGCAATATTAGCGGCTATAACAATTGTCGCTCTAAACCCTGCCCGTCAATTTGCACAAGCACGCAACGCTCAACGTCGATCTGACGTTTTGCAAATTTTAAATGCAGTTAATCAGAATATGGTGGAGAACGCAGGGGTTTTTACTTGCGGAACCGCTTTGCCAACTTCACCCACAGTTATGTCATCTTCAACCGCAAATATCTGTTCATGCTTGGTTCCCACCTATCTTGCCCAGATGCCGTTTGATCCTTCAGCCCCAGGAGCTAGCTACAACTCATGCTCAGACTACAACACTCAATATACTATCGTCCGTGATGCAACCACTGGCAGAATTACTGTAGCCGCACCTAATGCTGAACTTGGCGTAACTATCCAGGCAGTACGTTAATCTTCGATAAGTAAACTGCAACAAAATCAAAAATCCGGAAGACTATTTCCGGATTTTTGATTTAAGGACACTGGCCGGCAAAACATATTTCTTCTTATATATCGCCCAACTATATAATAAAAACGCTACAATTAAATAATAAATAGCAAGGTGCCAAAAGCTTGGCGTGAATTTAAATTTTAAAATTTCTATCTGGTTCAACATTTGAGTCAACCATCCAACCACAAAAACTAATTTTTCCAAAACAAAACCCCAAACAAGCATTAAACCATGCCACCACCAAATCCATATAACCATAATACCCAAAAACAAAATAAGCGGTATAAACATCAAAACCAAGATATTAATAAAAATGCCAAATAAATTAAAATTGTGCCAAAAAAATAAATTAAGCGGCGCTATTAAAATTGAAGCGGCAATTGTGCTTATCAAAGGGTCAAAAATAAACCTTGTTTTAAAACCTATATCCTGACGGTAGATAAAATATGACAACGGTTCGCTAAAGACAATTAAACCTAAACTCGCTCCAAAAGAAAAAACAAAGCTTAAATCATATTTAATTAAATGAGGTTGAAAAAATAAAAAGGTAGCCGCTACATAAAAAAGCAGTTTTTTAAAATCAATCTTGCGGCTACTAAAAAATCCTGCCACGGCCAGAAAATTGAATAACAATGCTCGTATGGCTGGTACTGGCGCTCCCACAATCAAAACATATATAAACACAAAAATAGATGAGAACACCACAGAATATTTTCTTTTTAATCCAACACTGATTAGAAGATAAACAAAAATAATAGTAAATATGGTAATATGTTGTCCAGAAATCGCAAAAATATGATAAGTATTGGTTTCTTTAAAGATTGTTCGTAAATACTTGGGGAAATTGTCTCTCTCATTAAAAAGTATACTTTTTAAAAATTCGTTCTGGGGATAAGAAAGATAAAGATCGATAATTCTTAATAAATTGCTCCGTAATGAAGTGTATCTGAAGTTGCTTTTATGCTTAACGGCTTCGTCGTTTTTAAAAATCGGACTAATCACTCGAAAATAAACATTTTGAATATAGAAATAATCAAAACCGGCCTCTCTGCCTAAGGGTAACAACTTGCCACTTATAATCTTACCTGCAACCATCTCTTGAGAACGAAAAAGAGCATATATCTTATACTCGTCTAACCAAACTATATATTCATACTCAAAACCCAACCATTTTGTTTTAACAACATCTAACTTAATATCTGAAAATCTAATAATTGAAACGTTCCTTTTAACTAAACTATACTTAGTAAATGACTCAACTGATTTTGTAAATGCAAGGTAAATGCTTAATAAAGTAATTAAAGAGATCAAAATTATTCTAGCCAAATCAAATCTTTCATAAAAAACATAATACAAAAACGCAGCCACGATAAAACCAGCCATCACTTGCTGATAATTTTCGATAAAATAAAAAAAGCCCAAACAACTAACAATAAAACCTAACGAACCCATTAAAATAATTTTGTGCAGCAAAAGAGTTCGCGGCATTTACTTCTTGATTCAATCACATTTACTATAACCGCAATCTTGACATGTATAACAGCCATTGGCAAACACCAAAACGCCACCACACTGAAAGCATAACTCGCCCCTGATTTTACCCTTAAGCACGGCTTCCGGTTCCTGATCGCTTTTATTAATTATGCGGGGAGTATTCTCATCTTCACCATTTAAAACAAGTTTAATCCCACCCAATGACTGAAGCTCATTATCCTTTAATTCAAAATGAATAAACATATCTAAAAGCAAAGCTTTGGCTACGGCATCATTCAGCGAAAAAACTGGAATCAAAACAGAATAATGATTGCCATTAAACACAAAGTCTTTTTTGTTCGGTATAGGTACCGAACCTCTAATAGCAATTTGCTGATCAATAATCTCTAGTGGCCTAACTCCACGCCTTAAACTAAGAGATATTTGCCTACCCAAACCCTCCGCCATAGCTTTAATTGTTGATCCAGATTTACCTACATCAATAAATACTTCCGCTAATTTATTATCATGATCCCTTGTAATATTAATATGAACGGTCCCAACTTCTGTTTTAAGACGATATCGCCGTGAGTCCAAAATAAAAGGTAATTCCGAAGATTCAACTTGCTTTTGTTTAGATTCATTAGCTTTAAATTTATTTATTTCCTTTTCGGTCACAAGCACACCCTCCCTTGAACCTTCACGATAAACAGTTATAGATTTGCACCCCAACTTCCAAGCCTCCATATATATCTTCTCAACTGTCCCGACATCAATTGATTTAGGTAAATTTATGGTCGAAGAAATTGCATGGTCAATATATTTTTGAATCACAGACTGCATTTTTACTCGAAAGAAAGGATCAATCTCGTGAGCTGTTACAAAATATGGCGGCACTTCATCATTCATACTAGTGCCTGAAACTTCGCGATATTTTTGTAAAGTGTGATCCTCTACCCAGAATTCTTTTTGCTTTAAGCTTTCAGAGCGCCTTTGATACTTTAACGCAAAAATAGGCTCAACTCCTGAAGAGACGCCAGCCAAAATAGAACCCGAACCTACTGGCGGCACTGTTAGAATAGCTACATTGCGTAAGCCGTATTTTTTTATTTTATTTTTTAAATCTAAAGGCAAGCGTTTAATAAAATTTGACTTTAAGTGTTTATCCTTATCAAATAAAGGAAAAGTGCCTCTTTCTTTAGCTAAATCAGCTGAAGCCTGATAAGCTCTGTTCCTTATTCTTTCAAAAAGTCTATCAACTAAATCTAATGCCTCCTCTGAATCATACCTAACCTTCAACATAGCCAGCATTGAACCAAGGCCTGTAAAACCCAGACCAATTCTTCGCGTTTTAAGGGACTGTTCTGCCTGTCCACGCAATGGATGCCTTGGATACGCGTAAGTAAGAACATTATCAAGAAATCTCACGCCATATTCAACTAACCGATCTACTTCTTGAGTGTCGATGTGAGAATTTTTGCCAAATGGATCTCTAACAATACTTGCTAAATTAATGTTGCCTAGACAACAACAACCATAAGGCTCAAGGGGTATTTCTGAACAAGGATTAGTTGTTACCACATTCATTCCGTTGTATTCCGAAGTCGACTCCTTGACTATATTATCCCAAAACATTATACCTGGCTCGGCACTTTTCCAAGCACTTTGAATTAACTTATCCCACAACTCGCGTGCCCTTATTTTTATCTCGACTCTTCCGGTTTTAGGACTTTGAAATCTTAACTGAAAATCGCTATCATTAATAACAGCTTTCATAAACTCATCAGTTACTCTAACTGAAATATTGGCATAACGAACCTGCTGAGAACCAAGAAATTCTTCTATCTTCTGGTATTGATTATCAGTAAAATAATCGCCAAAAATCGCTCTCATATAACCTACCATTTCTTTAGTACGCTCATTTGGCTTTGATTTTATATCAATAAAATGTATAACATCGGGATGATCTACGCTTATGGTTAACATAAGAGCTCCTCGTCTACCCGATTGACCAATGGTGCCAGTAACCAAACTAAAAATCTCCATAAAAGAAACTGCCCCCGTACTGAATAAAGCCGAGTTATGCACCATAGTACCGCGCGGTCTAAGTATTGATATATCAGTTCCCACTCCGCCGCCATAAGAATATGTGCGCGCCTCTTCTTTAGCAAAATCAAAAATACCTTCGATGGAATCCTCTTTAATCGGAATAACATAACAATTAAGTAAAGTGCTTTTTCTTTCGGAGCCAGCGGCAAAAAGAATCCTACCGCCAGGTATAAAACGAAAATTTTCAAGTAAATAATAAAATTTGTTTTGCCACTCTCTTTTTAAAGATAATGTACTCTCAACACTGGCTATTTCCCGCGCAACTCTTTCCCACATTTGTGTCGGCACATTTTCTAAAATCTCGCCGGCTATATTCTTAAGCGCATATTTATCCAAAAAGGTGCGCGTCCTAAGCACATCTCCTTTAAAGAACTCCAAAGCAACTATATCGGTTTGTAATTTTTCCTTTTTTCTCATAACGATTATAAAAACATCTTAAGGCAAATATTACAATAATATTTTTTTTTTCAAGGTCAAGATATTTTTTAGTATAAAAATCTCTAAATTAGATAACATATAAAAAAGGGCCATTAGCTATAAGCAATGTCCCATCTTTTTTTTAAGAAAAAATTTGTTTTTTCCTTCTACTTTGAATAAAATTCAATAACTAGAGGAGTATCAATTATTAATTCTAAATCTTTAACTGTTGGTTCTTGCACTACTTTAATTTCCATTTTGTCTTTATTAAGTTCAAGCCAGTCTGGCGGCGTAAGAGATTTAATTTTCAAAGCCAAGTTTTTAAAAAGAGTTGTTCTTTTAGAGGCATTGCTAATAGTAATGATATCACCTATCTTAACTTGATAACCAGGTTCCTTAACCCTTTTACCGTTAACCGTTATATGCCCATGCACAACATACTGTCGAGCCTGATGCCTAGTATCGGCAAAATTAGCCCGACACAAGACATTGTCGAGCCTCTTTTCTAATATTTTAAGCAAAATAATATCAGTAGCCTCTGCTGATTGATCAGCAACGGCAAAATAACGTTTAAGCTGCCTTTCTGAAATGCCATACAAAATTTTCAATTTCTGTTTTTCGGCAAACTGCCGACCATATTCGGTTAACTTCTTGCCAAATTTGCCGTATTTTTTACCATGAACGCCTGGCGGAAAAGGACGACGTCGAAAGGGAGCCTTAGGCCCCAAATTTCTTTCGCCTTTGACAAGTAAGTTTATACCGAAACGTCGTTCAACTTTTGCTTTAGGTTTATACATAAATATTTTTTAAACTCTTCTTGGCTTCTTAGGTTTAGGACCATTAAATGGTATAGGCGTAATATCTCGTATACCGGCAATTTCAAGACCAGAACCAACTAAAGCACGTAGTGAGGCTTCTCTTCCTGGCCCAACGCCTTTTACATAAATTTCTACTTCGTGTAACCCGATTTTTTTCATCTTATCTAAAAGCGCATTTATAACCTGGGTTGCAGCATAAGGTGTAGCTTTTTTGGGCCCCTTAAAACCTATTGCCCCAGCCGATGACTGAAAAGCAGGATTACCTTTTTCATCAGTAACTGTTACAATTGTATTATTAAAAGTCGCCTGAACATAAATACGACCGGTATTAATTTTCTTCTTGGCCCCTTTAATCTGAATCTTCTGGATTTTCTCGGAAATTTTCTCTATTTCTTTAATAACTTCTTCTTTTTTTTGGGCCATAACGCGAGTTTTACCCATGTTGTAATTCTTGGTTAATAAATATTAATATTAACGATTTATTGACCTGAATGTCAACTACATTATTTCGGCGCCGGCGGTGGTTTCTTAGCTGTAGCCACTGTTTTTCTAACATTACCCCGTACAGTCCTATTATTAGTCTTAGTTTGTTGTCCTCTTGTCGGTAAACCTTTTAAATGCCGAATGCCTCGATAACATTTTATGTCCTTTAATCGTTTAATATTAAAAAGTTTTTCTTCGCGCAACTTGCCTTCAACTTTAAAATTAGCATCAATATAAGCTCTAATTTTATCTTTCTCATCTTCAGTCAAATCTTTAACCTTTTTGAAAGAATCTATTTTTAAATCATGAACAATTTTAAAAGCGCGAGTTCTACCAATTCCGTAAAGATGCATAAGTGAAAATGGAACCCTTTTTTCATCTGGCAACTCGACCCCTAAAATTCTAACCATTTGAGAAAGTAAAATTTAAAATTTCAACCCTGTCGCTGTTTATGTTTTGGGTTGTCACAAATTACATATAAATGAGATTTGCGGCGCACAATTTTGCATTTGCCGCATTTTCTTTTAATCGAAGAATTTACTTTCATAATCAATCTAATAACTAATACTAGTTAATATCTATAAACAATACGGCCTCTGGAAGCATCATAGGGGGTAAACTCAACCCTGACTTTATCACCTGGCAAAACCTTAATAAAATTCATTCGCATCTTACCCGAAAGATGACACAAAACTATCCTATCATTTTCAATGAGCTTCACCCTAAATGTTGAATTTGGCAACATTTCAATAACTTCTCCTTCTTTGAGAATAACGGTTTTGTTTTTCATTGTTAACCGTCACATTATAAGACAATCAAAAGCTATAGTCAATAATGATTTTAATTTTGTTTGGATCTTTGGGCAATTTGGTTCCGATTAACGGGATACCGGGTCTAATGGAAACTTCTAGCTTCTCGATTTCTGGATATCCAGCTCTAAACGACTCGATTTCTTTTTCACCTTTACCTGATAAAGTTTCCTTTAACCATTTTTCATCAAAAACATAAGAAATAAAAATCTCACCATTCAAAACTGCGGAAAGTTTCGTGGCGTCATCAGCTAATTTAATATCACTAAACTGTAAAGTTGTTTTTTCTTCCAAGATTATTCTGCTGCCTCCAAGATCATCCTTAAGTTTAAATTTAATAAAATCGTATAGCTTATCTTTTTTATAGCCAGGAATTTCGCTAATAGCCTTAATCTTATAGGTGAAAGTCTCTCCCGGCTCGTTTTCCTTTAAATCCGATTCCTCTTGTATATCTTTAAAACGTATTTCCCCAACAAAACTGTAACCTTTAGGAAAATTAGTTTTTAAATCTTCAGCTAATTCATTTTTTATAAGCGTTAAAAGCGTATTCTTAGCCTTTTCTAAATCAGCCTTGGTCACAAACTTAGTTTTGCCAATTTTGCCGCCCTTCATAGGAGAAAAAGACTCTCCCGAAATTTTTTCGTACTGTGCCAAACCTTGGAAACCGGGTATGGTAAAAGTGCTTGGACCGATATTAAACAACTCGCCGGGTTCATCGGCTTCAACTTCAACATCAATTTTTCCTGGTTTAATTTCGCCATTTTCAATTTTATAACCGGGTACGACAATTTTTTTGGTAGCTCGAAACAACTTATTATCTTTAGATAAAAACCTGGTACGCTGGATCAAGGTTTGTGGTTCAGTTGAGTATCTATTAAAAACTGTAATAACTCCCTTAGCCTTTAAAGATACTTCTTTTTCTCCCGATGCTGGAAATGCATTTGACTTCTCTTTTGTCACAGTAAAAATTTCCAATGGCAAGGTGTTTTTAGCTAAATCAACTTCTTCAGGATTAACAGTAAACTTAACAGATTCCTTATAATTTATTTTAACCTTAGCCGGTTTTATTACCACTTCGGCGCTTAAAATAACTGAAGAAACAACATAAAGCAAAACTATAAACGAAACAAAAAGAGCGCCATAAAGATATCCTCCATATCCCTTAAAAGGTAACTTGCCAAGTTTATCTAACCAATTACCTAACATTGAAAAGGGTTTATTCATTGGCAAATCCTGATTTTGTCCAACTTTTTCTACTTCTTCTGAGGATGAAGTTTTTTCTAAACCGGCTACTGATGACTCAGGGCTAACTTCTATTTTTTTAGACACTTCTGGTTTTCTGTAAAATCCTTCTAAGAACTTGCTCTCTTCTGACTTTTCAAATAAATCGCTCTTAACTTTTAAACCAAAACTTTTAGCCAACTCTTCTTGCCCCTTATCTGGCGTTATAATGACAATATCTTTGGCCAAGCGGGCAGCTTCGCGTTTTAAATACTGTATTTCCAAAACATTTTTAAAAACAAAACTATCCGGAGGAAATACTAAGGCAATTTGATGTTCCGATGTATTTTCCAAACGCGATACCACAGAACCTATCCCTTCGTTTTTGTCTATATAGATTGGTTTTAGGAAATAAACCATAATATTAATTATAGAATTATTTTAATAATTATCAACGAATACCCAAAAATACCTAAGTAAACAGCTTATTATACAAGTCTAATTCTTTTTGTAAACTAGTATTAAAAAAGAAAGGGTCATCAGAATTAATAGTAAACTAGATCTTGTTTTTCCTCAAAATATCAACAGGTAAATCTCTATAATTATCGATGGTACCTGTAAGATAATTAGAAGTCGGACAAAGATCTACAGCAATATTTTTATCCTTAATAAAAGCGGCTAATTCCGGTCTAAAACGCAAGGCAGTAGCATGAGCAATACGATTAAACGGCAAAAAACGGATGCATCACATAAATAGGATGGGTTCCTAGATTCCCCTGCGTGAATAATTGTTTCAAGACCGTAATTTTTACAATATTCATATACCTTGACAAATCTAATGTCAAAATTGTCGGGCCCCGGACCACCCAACGAAAACGCCGTCACAAAACCTCTAAACCGAACTGCTTGTTGGGCAACATTTTGACAATGTTAAAACCCCTCACCTCTATCAGCGTCAAAAATCAAAAAAATCTTAATTTTACTTTTGTATTTTTGAAAAACCGCCGTTAGCGCCTCAAGAATTGTTTCTGTCTTAATCTTTTGAAACTTGCCCCGTTTATTAAAATTACCCGGCGAAATAAAAGCATAAACCTGCGTAATCCTATTTCTCATTAAATAATCTATGAAGTCCTGCGCCAACATCTTAAAATCACTTGATTCCTTATACAAATCCAGAATATAAGCAAAATGGCGAAAAAAATCTGCCTAAATTTTGTCCCATTTTTAAAACCAAACTATCGATTTCAAGTTGATAATGATACTTTTGATGATACGGTGCCTTCAATATGAATATGAAACTCGCTTAATTTAATAGGCATAGTTAATATCATACACTAATTTAACTATAAATAAAGGCCACGAGTACTCGTGGCCCAAAATCTAAATCTAAATACCAGCGCTTCTAAGACGTATAAATTGTTTGGCCTGACACGGCAGGCCGCAATACCAATCTGCAAAATCATAATAAACAGCTCGAGTCAACCTATCCAAATCAATATTCCAACACTTACTCAACAGCGAAATCTGAGCATCGCTAGGAAGCCTAAAACCCTCAATAATATCTAAAGTCGTTCGACTATTACACGCTATTTCACTACTACTTATTTAATTTAAAGAGTACTTAGCGTACTCATTTATTATTATATTAAATCCCTTAACCATTAGTCAATATAATTTGAAAATGTATCATCTAAAAAAACAATAAAAAGAAATCAGCAATACTTACGAGCAATATTATTTGCTTTGTAATATAAAATAAATTATAATTTTAAATATGTTTAAAAAAACTATTCTAGGCATAATTTGTATAGTCGCTACTGTTGTAGGAATTTCCCTACAACGTTCCTCTTCTAAAAATCAAGGCAACAAATATAATCTAGTCTTGGCTAAAAAGGCAGATGTAATTCAAGGCATAAACGTTACTGGAAAAGTTAAATCACCGACAGTTTTAGACTTAGCCTTTGAAATAAATGGCAAAGTTGTCAAAGTATTAAACCAAACAGGCGATAAGGTTAAATCAGGCCAGGTCCTTATTGAATTAGATACTGCTGAAACCCAAAGTCAAGTTAACAAAACTATAGCTGAACTAGAAAACCAACAAGCCACACTTCTTCAATACCAAGCAGTTTTAGCAAAAGAAAAAGCTAAGCTTGATGAAATTAAAAACGGCAATCGTCCCGAAGAAATCCAAATTAAAAGAACAGAATTAAACAAAGCCAAACAAGATTTGCAAGGTCATTACGATAGTATTTTAAATACTTTGCTAGACGCCTATACTAAAGCGGATGACGCAATTCGCACCAAAACATCAACCATGTTTAAAGGTTCTAAAACTGCCTCCTACGCTTTAGCTTTCGATGCCTGTGATTATCAAACCAAAGTCGAAGCAGAAAACTTAAGGCTTGCCAGCGAAGAAAATCTTGAAAAATGGTCGTCAAATATAAACAATCTTCAAAACAACGAAGCCACGGAAGATCTATTATTGATGTCACTTGACCAGGCGCAAAAATATTTAAAAGATTTTAACACCTTTCTTGAAAAAACTTACGCTACCTTAACTACTGGCTGCACTTTAAACAACACCTCACTAGATACTCATAGGAACAACATTTATACCGCCCGCACTAATGTAGCTAGCGCGCTTAATACAATAACCACCCTCAAAAATAACATCGCTTCGCAAAAACTAAATATAGAAAAAATTAATGAGGAGCTAAATTTAAAACTAGCTGGTTACCCTGAAACGCAGATAAAGACACAAGAAGCTCAAGTCGCACAAGCCCAAGCTAATGTCACCGCTCAAGAAGCTCGTATTAATCAAATTAAACAAGAATTTTACGGCTGGCAATTAAGACTAGCCAAAAACTTTCTTATCTCGCCAATCAACGGTATTGTAACGCACCTTGATATACAACCAGGCGAATTAGTAAACGCCTATACGCCAGTTATATCAATATTGGCTGAAGGTGCCTTTGAACTTGAAGCTTATGTGCCGGAAGCTGATATAATCAATATTAAAATTGGCGATAAAGCAACGCTAACTTTTGACGCTCTTGAAGAAAATAATAATTTCCAAGCCACTGTCAATCATATTGATCCGGCCGAAACTATCATTGAAGGTGTAACAACATATAAAGTTACCCTTAAATTTGATAATATCTCTCACCTTATAAAATCAGGTATGACAGCTAATATTGACATTATAACAGCCAAAAAAGAAAATGTTATTATCGTACCCCAAAAGGCAATTATATCTAAAAATGGTCAAAAATATGTCCGCCTGCTTATGAACGACGGTAATATCCAAGAACGCGAAGTAATTACCGGCATTAAGGGAATAGACGGTAATATAGAAATTCAAGAAGGTCTTTCTGAAAACGATAAAGTCATAATCGATTGATATGCCACTCATTGAAGTTAAGAATCTTGAAAAGGTTTTTTACACTGATGGGGTACAAACTCGAGCTTTGAATAAAATCTCCTTAATAATAGAAGAAGGAGAATTTGTAGCTATAATGGGTCCATCAGGTTCAGGTAAATCAACCTTGCTTCACATCTTAGGATTTTTAGATCGCCAAACAAGCGGCCAGTACCTCTTTGAAGGCAAATCATTTGAAGACTATACTGAAAAAGAGCTAGCCAAAATTAGAAATCAAAAAATTGGTTTTGTCTTTCAAGCCTTTTTTTTATTGCCCCGACTCAATGTCCTCGAAAATGTAAAAATGCCGCTTATCTACTCACCTATCCCTGAGGCACAACACGACAACCTAGCAAAACAGGTTATAGCAACTGTAGGTCTATCCCATCGAATGTTTCAAGATTCATCACGCTTGTCCGGTGGCGAAAAACAAAGAGTAGCCATTGCCCGAGCTCTAGTCAATAATCCAAAGGTTATTTTTGCTGATGAGCCAACTGGCAACCTTGATTCAAAATCTGGCGAAACTATTATCGAAATACTCAAAAACTTAAACGAAAAAAGAGGACACACTATTATCCTCATCACACACGAACCAAAAATCGCTGAACGGGCGAAAAGAATTGTTCAGATAAAAGATGGCCGTATTGATTCTGATAAATATCTTAAAAAATCATAGGTTATAATGATAAATCCAAAACAAGCTCTTAAAACTGCACTTAAAAGTTTAGGAGCAAATAAATTAAGATCTTTTCTAACAATTCTAGGTATAGTTATAGGTGTAGGCGCTATTGTACTTATTGTTTCACTAGGAGATGCTGCTAAAACCATAATTTTGCAACAAATAGAAGGTTTGGGTTCTAAAACCATTGCTGTTTTACCCGGCCGCGAACCAAAAGGCCCAACAGATGTGGCTCAAATTTTCAGTGACTCTCTAAAAAAAAGGGATTTAGATGCTTTAACGAAAAAAGGTGCAATACCGAATCTCTCGAAAATTATGCCAATTGTCTTCGGAGGGGAATCAGCCTCTTATAAAAATGAAACTTACCGCTTTACTCTTATGGGCGTAACTGATTTAATTACGGATATATTCAACCTTTCTCTTGAAGAAGGTACATTCTTCTCTGATGATGATATAAAAAATAAAGCTTCAGTAGTTATACTTGGACACAAAGTAGCTGAAGAACTATTTAACGGGTTTAGTCCTATTGGTAAAAAAATAAAAATTAAAAATCGCTCTTTCCAAGTTATTGGCACTCTGCCAAAAAAAGGTCAGGTGTCATTTTTTAATTTTGACGACGTTGTCCTTGTCCCATATACCACTGCTCAACAGTATATTTTCGGCATTAAACACTTTCATCGTTTATTTGTCGCAGCCGATACAGAAGAAAATGTCGATCAAGTGGCCCAAGACATAAAACGAGTCCTCAGGATTTCTCACGATATCACTGACCCTGAAAAAGATGATTTTTTTGTTCATACCCAAAAAGATATAGTAGAACGTTTTGGAATCATAACCAATGTTCTAACTTTATTTTTAACAGCTATTGCTGCCATATCTTTAGTAGTCGGCGGAATCGGCATTATGAATATAATGCTAGTGTCAGTTACAGAACGCACGCGTGAAATTGGATTGCGTAAAGCCATTGGTGCCACTAATTATGACATAATGTTTCAGTTTCTCCTAGAAGCGGTCATTCTAACAGTTATAGGCGGTATCATTGGAATTTTTATAAGCGTATCTCTTTCTTTTTTAATTACCGTTGTTTTAAATCAAACCGTAGCAATAGGCTGGAAATTTACTTTCCCGCTTCAAGCTAATATTATCGCTTTATTAGTTTCAGCTTCAGTTGGTTTTATTTTTGGCCTTTATCCTGCACAACAAGCTGCCAAAAAAGACCCTATTGAAGCCCTAAGATACGAGTAATAAACGCAACGTCGAAAATCAAAAAAAATTTATCTTGCCTTGTGCTTCTCTAGTCAAATAAATATAAACTTTCTTTCTGCTACCTAAATCCTACCTCTGATTCTGATTTTGAGACCACAACAATTAAAGTTTCTAATAAGCAAAGCTTTCTTGTTGATTTATCCTTGACAAATTCAATCAGCTTCTCATTTAAAGCAAATATATCATCAAAGAAGTATTTTTTCAATATCTTGTTCTTGATTTTCTTATTAAAGTTTTCTACCATACCATTAGTCCAAGGATGTTTAAATTTAATAGTTCTGTGTTGAATTCTGTTTATTTTGCAGATTTTATCACAAAAGGATGAATTTTAACTGTTCTTTAACTTTCTGATTTTTCTCTCTGTTTTTACAAATTCATCTGGCAAAACCTCTAAGTTATACCTTTTTAAACAACGATATATCTTCATTGGATAAAGATTGGGGATGCTGTTTTCTAAGGTAAAGAAGGTGTCTTCTATTGTCTTTTTAAACTGCTTTCTTCAATTTTAGTTAAGGTGGTGTTTAATTGATGAGGGCGACAGGATTTATCGGTTAACACTTTGGCTTTTTTTTCCATCTTTGCGCTGTTGTTTGAGAAATACCGTACTTTTTAGCTAAAGCGTAAGCTGATAAAGAACTTTCCTTAATAGCTTGCCTTATGGCTAAGGTTGTGGTAGCATTACGATGTAATTTAATATTCATATAATAAACATATTACACCCCAATGTAGCGTTAGTCAACAGCTAAAAATATGGAACAAGAAACGAATCAAAAACAATTTGGTCAGTCGAAACAAAAGAGTGAAGAGGTAAAAAAATTAATTTTTATAGGTATCATCAGTTCTATTTTAGGCGCTTTAATTATTAGTGGAGTAATTTTTGTTTCAAATAATTCGTGTTTGAAAGAGCAAAAAAATTTAAGCGAGGAGATATTTGCACTTAAAATGAAATATCCATAATTAAAAATAAAATTACCGAAGTAGAGACGCAAAATTGGGAAACCTATTATAATCCAATTCACAAATTTTCTTTTCAATATCCTAAGTCACAGGATTACGAAATTTTTGAAAATGGCGGAATGGGTTCTGAGCCTGGACAGTTCGGTAGTTCTTTGATCAAAAAAAGGTTCTGGCCCTATTTTTACCGTTGATGTTTTTTATACCCCTGAGTGGACGACTATAGACAATGATTACGGCGATGTAGATGCTTTAGAAAAAGGATTTAAGGAGGGTGGGATGAAAGAGGTCGCAAGATTATCCAGAGAGATTAATTTTCTTCAACAGGAAAAAAATATCCAAAACGAGCAAGTTGGCGAAATGAGGACTTATCAATTTTATAATGGATCTGGGTATGGTTTCACTGTAAAGGGATCATTTAATTGGTGCTTCAATGTTAACCATGACTACAGATCTGGTTGGATAGTTGAGTTGAGAATCCGCTTAATGTTGTTTATGTAGCAAACGGGCGTGATATTTATAGGATAGAATTTCCTGTTAATTCTCAAGGCGAACAGATTTTTTCTACTTTTAGATTCCCAAAATAAATGTTTGAATTCGCCGCTGAAGAACAAAATTTGTAAAAGATTTTGTTAGCAGATTAACGCTTAAAAAACTTGAAATTGCAATTTTTGCTTCCGCTTCAAAGCGGGGCGGGTGGAATTTCCCTCGAAGCCGTTTTCGCGGTCTTGCCGACTAGCGCCGAATCCCATTCTACCTTCCTTTGATTGGTTTTCCTTCTCCCAGATTCCCTCCTCAAGGAGGGAAGTCATCAGGCCCTTTCCCTTTCCAGGCCGAGGTGCTATATAATTAGCTTGAAAGCTCGGACAATGAATCATTAGAGCCATCATGCCAAAAAAAAGAAAATCGTAATCATTGCGCTCTTGGTCATTGTCATCATCGCAGTGCAGGAGCTGCAACATACATCGCCCACCAAAGACAAGAAGGGGTTGAAAAAATGGGGCAGGAGGAGCAGGTAGCAACCTTACCCGAAAAATTTGAGATTGATACTTCTGATTGGTAGACGGAAAAAATTAAGAAACCTGTCACAGGAATTCCAAAAACAGAAAAACCTGAAGTGACAGAGCCAGAAATCAAAGAACCAGAAACAATTGATACCTCTGATTGGGAAACCTACCGCAATGAGACTTATGGATTTGAATTTAAAGTGCCACCAGGATCTACTCCTTGCAGAAATATTGATGAGATGATGAAGGGCGGGCGGATTTCGCCATCAGATGGTTTGCTATTGGAATGCTTAGAAACACCTGAACCTAGCGGGAATATTGGGTTTATAGAAGAGTTTGTGATGGTATTCAAAGATCCTGAGAGAACCAAAAGATATTCTTATCAAGAAGTTAAAGAATCTATGTTAAAAGCAGCTGCTGAACAGTCTCCTTTTGGCGGGGTGTTTGGAGTAAAAGAAGTATACCTTAAAAGGGGGAAACCAGCTATCAAGACTAGCCTTTGTGATTTAGGATGCGCTTACGATATCTACTTTCTTTATAGAAATGACTGGTTCAAGATTTCTTTAAGAGGATCACATTATTATACTGTAGATGATCCTCGTCTTTTCCGATGGGTATCGCTTGATGAAATAATTCCATCTGCTTTTCAGTTGAGCGAGTAAAGAAGTGCTTTCGGTCTTCGGTCATCGCTCCCATTAAGAAAATAGAGAGTGAAAATCAAGTTTTTTAATAAAATGAAAAAATGAAATCTAAGCTTGTCGATATCGACGACAAGATATGTATTTACAATGGAACTTCTTTGGTACAGGAAAGTGCCGAACTTTACGACCCAAGTCCTCTCCACCCTCAGATTTACCTCGTTAGAAATGTGAAGGTTGCCTTATATTAAGCTATAAATTTCTAAAGCAGGATAATGTTAGGTCGTTTTTAACGTGAAGGAAAAAATAGGAACGTGCACAATTTTGAAAAGATGACACTGGAAAAAATTTTTAGAAAAAGTCAAGGCTGTAATTAAGGGAAAAAATAAAGACAAATGTTACTTAGAGCTAAGCGAAAACTAAGGAGTAAATCGCATAACCGCAATTAACCGAAGCGGTTATGCAACTATAATTTATCCCTTTCTCTTGCGAAGCGAGGTGAAAGATTTACGAATACATTGGTAAACGTCTGAAGTTAATCAAATCAAATGACCCCATTTCTTTCAATTGAGTCATTTTTTATTTTCTAAATTTTCTAAACAGCTTATGTAGCCATTTCATAAAATTCATAAAATTTTTTTGCTGACTTTGTTATTTTTTATCTTTCCATTTACGATTTTTTCTTCTGTTGTGCCTGCGCCACTGATTTCGATTCATTTTTGTGAAGTTATTGCGAAAATTAATAATATTATACCTTCAAAAAATTTAGTTGATATTAAAAATATAGATTTTGATTATTCTCATAGGATTTTAGTGAATATTAAAGAAATTTCACCATAAATACGAAATCCTGATGGCGCTATCATTGCTGGAGGTAAAGGGTGTAAAAATATTCAACGCGAAGAAATAAAAACACAGGGCATCATAATTGCCTCAAGACATCTAATTAACGAATACAAACCACTAAGAGTCGGTTTAGTTTTTAAAACTAATAAGAATTACTAACTAATGTAGCGTTAGCTACCAATTTAAATAACTTTGTTATTATAGCAAAACAACAAGAGAAAAAATAAATTATTAAATAGAGAAATCGTAAAATATATATGCTAGCCTTATAATATTTAATGATTCTACCTAAACCAAAAAACGGTTTTTTATTAAGCCGTTTTTTGGTTTGATATTCTTAACTTCACCTAAATTTAATAGTCTTTTTGCTTCCTTACTATTAAATTAAAGGCAGTTGTCCTCTTAATATCTTCATAGGCGCCCTGTACAGTAATTTTGTAAGTTCCTTCTGGCATTAAATCACTTTCGCTCATGCTTAAATTCAGCGGTACTGTGCAGCTCAGCGTGGATTCATCACATTTTTTTAAATAATTTTGAAATTCCCATGTCAATTTTGGGGGAGGATTTACGAGACTTAACGACACTGGCTGAGTATAACCTTTTACAGTCTTAATTGTAATGTTGTTAACCGTCCGCTCAACAGTATAATATATTCGGCAATATTTCCCCCCGAATTCACATTTTTTCCTTTCATGAATAGTAATAACTTTATTATCTTCGCTAAATAGCTGAAAATCAAAACCAGTATCTATGGTTAAATTAAAACTTGCAATCCTAGTTAATGTCTTAGTTTTGGCGTAAACTTTAAACTCATACCTTCCAAGAAGAGCGCCCAATAATGGCTTTATTGAAAGAATAGAGTTGCATACGCCAATGTTTGAACCTTTTGACCCAAGAACACAGTATGATGGATTAAATGACCACTCTATATAATTAATTAATTTTTTTGGAACAACTAACTCAAGGTTGACATTGCCGGGAGTACCTAATTCCGTGGCTACAGTAGTAGAAGCATATACAACCGAGTTAACGCCTACTATCTTATCACCATCAACCTTTACTGTAAAATCATAAGTAGGCGTATCTATAACCTCTAAATTAAAAGTCGTGGCCCTAACTAAATTATCCGCTTTGCCTATAACAGTTAAAGAATAAATACCCGCTTTCACTTTACCCGGCTTATCAATAGTCATAGTTAAATTGGTCAAGCAATAGGCATTGGTCGGCGTACAAGATGCGGGACTAAAGGACCAAATAAGATTTTCTGGAGCATTCATAAGAGTAAAAGCTATATTAGTTGGCTTTCCGCTAACAAATGCTTCTATTTTATTTGATATGGAGCCTTGAGTTATGGATTTATTACCGCCATTGCTTAACTTAAAATCGGTTGACAAACGACCTGAAACATAAACATTAAACTTTGTAGATTTCACTATATTTCCAGAAGTAGCCGTAACCGTCACTTCTTTTTTACCTACTGGCACAACACCAGTATATGAATATTTAAGGATAGTCGTACACTCATCTTTTTCTTGGCTAAGCTGGCATTTAGCCGGCTCAAACCAATATTTCATATTTGAAGGCATGCCAGAAGCTTTAAATCCTACTTCAGTCATCTGAGTCGGCTCCTTGCTCGCAAGAACCGTGATCGCATTCAAAAAATAAGGTTCATTAGCTGGCCCGCCAGACTTATTAACTATAGTAGTATCTCCTATATTGTTCGCTTGAAAATCAAATATTGATATCTCGCTTATTTTTAACTGGAAAGCTGTAGTCTTAGTCGTACTGCCGGCTCTTCCGGTAATAACAATTTTATAAGTACCAGGTCTAATACCGCTTACAGGCATCATCGTAAGTTTTGTTGCACAAGTTGGGTTAGGAGCACAAAATGAAGGTTCAAATGACCAGTTAAAATATTTACTAATTTCAGAATCTCCTTCTATGCCAGCAAAGAAATTAACTGGCTGGGTTGAACCCCTAAGATATGTAGCGGTTATAATAGAAGTAACAGACTTATTTATCGCTGTTTCTTTGTCGCCATCGTTTGTCAAAGAAAAATCAAATGATACTGCCTTCTCTACAGTTAAAATAAAAGTGGTTGTTTTGATTAAGTTTTCACTTTGTCCTTCTACTACTATCGGATACTGACCTACTTCCATCACTGCAGTATTAAGGTAAAGGTCAGTCTTGCAGCTACCTCCCTTCTCAATAAGTGGCGTACAGGAGGGCGGATCAAATCGATACTCAAGTCCTCTAACTTCTCCTTGAACTCGAAAATTAATTGCCTTAGGCATTCCTGAAATTAAATTTACTTGAATACTGCTTCTAGTAGTTTCTCCTTTAGCAACAGTCTTATTACCATCATTAGTTAAGGAAAAATCAAATTCTCCTCCGGGAATTACAGTAAGATAAAAAGAGATAGTCTTTTTAATTTTCGAAGCGCTTGCCTCAACAGTTATAAGAT
>JBBINA010000007.1:0-54887 GCA_037444125.1 bacterium | reverse complement strand
ATTTTATTAAAAAGTTCATATCTATATCTAAAGTCTAGTTTCAAAATAATAAACTCTCAACTAATGCTATTATCTGTTTTCTTAAATTTTATATTAAAAAGTTGAATTGGAAAGTCAAGGGGGTAAAATAAATATAAAATATTACATATTACTATGTCTTATATTATACTACCACATACGGCTGATATTAGAATGCGAGTTAAAAATAAAACCTTAACTGATGTTTTCCGTGATGCGTTATTAGGCATGATGGCGTTTATGAAGCCTAAGGGTAGAATTAGTTTTTTTAAAAAAAATATAGTAAAACGACGGATGCATATCACCGGTATTGATAAAACAGACTTACTTATTGTTTTTTTAAATAAAGTTTTATATTTTTCTTATACTAAGGGAGAATTGTATCGAGATATTGTTTTCCATTATTTAAGCGATAAAGTTCTAAAAGCGGAAATTAAAGGAACCAGAGGCGTTAGTTTTATGAGAGAAATAAAGGCAGTGACCTACCATGAAGCGGAAATAAAACAAAATAAGGAAGGAATTTTGGAAACAGTGATAGTTTTTGATATTTAAAAACTTAATTTATTGGGTTATGTTCAGTAAAAGAGATTTAATCAAGATAAGCGATTATTTATGGGAGATACCTCAAAGTCATCGTTCTGATATGCGCGTGCCTGCTAGAATTTATAGTACTGTAGGTACTCTTGAGGATATTTTTAAAGATCGTACGCTTTGGCAGTTAGTTAATGTTTCTACATTACCTGGAATTCAAAAATATGCCATTGCAATGCCTGATGCTCATGAGGGATATGGTTTTCCTGTTGGAGGTGTGGCAGCTTTTGATTTAGATGAAGGTGTTATTTCGCCTGGTGGTATTGGATATGATATTAATTGCGGCGTAAGATTATTAAAATCAGATGTAAATATTGTGGAAATTCAGTCATACCTTAAAAATTTAGGCTCGATTATTTATAAAGAAGTACCGTCTGGAGTTGGACGTGACGGAGCGTTTCAGTTAAATAACGCTCAGCTTGACCAAATTTTATTAAATGGAGCAAAGGCGGTTATTGATATGGGATATGGTAAATCTGATGATTTAAATCATATTGAGTCAAATGGGAAAATTGAAGGCGCTGATTCTTCTTTAGTTTCGCTTCAAGCAAAAGCTCGCGGTCGCGATCAATTAGGTACAATGGGAGCCGGAAATCATTTTGTTGAAGTTGATGTAGTAGAAAATATTTTTGATGAAAAAATGGCAAAAATAATTGGTTTATTTAAAGGACAAATGGTTATTTTAATTCATACAGGTTCGCGAGGACTTGGTCATCAAGTGGCGACTGATTATATTCGTTTGATGATGCGTGTGATGCCAAAATACGGTATTAATCTTCCTGATCGTGAGCTTGCTTGCGTTCCGTTTAATTCGCCGGAAGGTAAGAATTATTTTAAAGGAATGTCGGCAGCGGCTAATTTTGCTTTTGCTAATCGTCAGATGATTACTTTTGAAGTTCGTCAAGCCTGGAAAAAAGCGCTAGGCTCAAATGTTGGTGATTTGGAAATTGTTTATGATGTGGCGCATAATATTGCTAAAATTGAGGAATATCAAATTAATGGTCAGGTTAAAAAACTTATTGTCCATAGAAAAGGAGCTACAAGGTCATTTGCTAATCAACCAGTTTTGATACCCGGTAGTATGGGCTCAGCTTCTTATGTACTTATAGGTCAAAAAGAATCAATGGCGCAAAGTTTTGGTTCGACTTGTCATGGTGCCGGTAGGCGCATGTCAAGGACAAAGTCGCGTATATTGATAAATGCTCAAGAGCTTGGAGCTAGTTTGCAAAAGAAAAATATATTCGTCAAAGCTGGTTCTTTATTTGGACTAACCGAGGAGGCACCGGAAGCTTACAAGGATATAGATGAAGTGGTTGAGGTGGTTGCTAGGGCAGGTATTGCTAAAAAAGTGGTTAAGCTTAAACCAGTGGCAGTAATCAAAGGTTAACTTGCGTCCCCTTTAGGTCTAGAACGAAAGAGCGCCATAAGAAAAATTGTTTTATTACAGGGGCACAAAAATATAATCTAAACAGGACGATTGAATAAAAAATATCAGCAATTAGCATATTTTTAAGAAATGGAGCTCATGCCAGCATAAGAAGCCACGATAATAGTGTCGGTTTTTTCTTTATTGATATGCCGATTAAATTAGATATAAAAAAACTTAATTAAACTGCAGCCATTAACTTCGGATCGTAAAAGCCAATCAGGCTATCACTTAGCAACATAGTCAGCAATACAATTAAATAACTTTTTGTATTTCTTAAATAAAAAACTCAGAAAATGGCAATGGCATTTATGGGTGTAAAATTATGTGCATGAGGCAGCAATCTAGCTGCGATAACAAAAATAATTAAGATTAGGCTCAGAATTATTGCTGTTTTTTTATTGATTTTGTTTTTCATTACTGTTTAAATTTAGTAAATTTAAACAAAAATACATCATTTGGTTTAAATTTGTAGGCATTCGCCCCAACTTGCGCATAGGTATTATTTACCCAGTATTGCCAGTATTTATTTTTTACCAATTTTGTTTAGAACCGATTTTTCGATTAAAATTCCTAAATCCTTATACTCTTTATATTTAAATTCAATTTTGTCCTTTTCAGCAAGAGTTTTTAAAAAATTAAAAAGAGTTTCGCCATCGATAAAATTATCTTTAAGTATTTTAACTGTTCCGCCTTCAAAGTCTAGCATAATACTTGCTGTGTTGTTTTTTGGGGTGAGTTTATTTGGCGGTACATTTATTATCAGTTGTGTTGTTAGGCTATCATTAGCATAGAAACAAAGAAGAAAACCTACAAAAAAAAATAATAATATTGTTGTGGTTATAAGTTTTAGACGCATTTTTTTATATTTTTTTTGTTATGTGAAAGTTGTAAATCATTTTAGCATTACTTTTTTAAACAGTAAGAGGATTTAATAATTTAGTTGCTCCGCTTGACAAAGCTACGCGCCCTGTTTAGGGCGCGACCATTTCTGTTGAGGTTCATATACATATAACCTCCTTAGAGTGATTGATTTATAAGAACTCATCTATAATTTATACATATTTTTGCCAATTTGTCAAGAGAGTTATTGAAATTTGAAATTACCTAAGAAGGTTTCAGCTAATTATAGATGAGTAGGTTTTAGAAAAAATCAAAAGCTCAATTCTTTTATATTTTCCCAGTTGTTTTCATTGATGACTACAATTTTTTCGTTGCCGATAACATAAAGGTAGTCGTCAAGATAGATAGCGCGTCGGGCGTAAATTCCCGAAACTGCCCGTTTTAGTTGAATGTTATCGTTGGTATAGGAAAAAATATATCCACCTTGGCCAGCTGGCAGGAAAAAAATATTGTGTTTATCGTCAAGCAGAAAGGCGTGGAAGTTATTATTAACTTCAGTCCAGTACTCTTTTAGTAAATACTTGCTAGTTTCTTTGGGGTTTTGAGGGTCGGAAATATCAAAAAGCGATATCTTTACCTGCGAACCTTCTTGACCTATGCCTAAGATTTTGTTTTTGGCAATGGGATGTAAGTATGAGGAGTAACCCGGAATTTTAAGCTCTCCTTTGAGTTGCGGGTTTATAGGGCTAGAAAGATCAAGCACATAGAAGGGGTCTGTTTGCCTGAAGGTTACTAAATAGCCTCTATCTTCAATAAACCTAGCTGAATAGATTCTTTCAGTTAAACCCATATCCTTAACCATACCGACAATTTTTAAGTTAGCGTCTAATACATAGATATCATTGGCGTTTTGAGTGTTAGCGCCGAAATCCCATCCCCACCAGCGCAATCGCTCGCCAATGGTCGTGGCTGTTCTTAAATAGCCATTGTATTCATCAAGCGAGAATTGGTTGAGAAGATTTCCAGGGATTGTTCCATTGGCTAAAATTTTAAATTCATCAAGACCGATTTTTATTATGCTAGTATTTTCGAGTTCTCTTAAGTGGGCTTTGGCATAGTCGTTCATACGATTATTAAGTTCATTCTCAATTTTAGTTTTTTCATCTTGGGTAAGCGAGTTGTAATATTTGTTAAGTATTACGCCCATTTCAGATATTTTGGTGGATTCGTTTAACTCGTAACTCGCTAATTTTTTTAATTGTTGTAAAACCCAGTCAGCTACCAGATCTTTGCCTTTTTCCTGAAGGAAATTGTAAAAATAAGTTACTATATCGCCTTGATATGAATAGGTGATGTAAAGAGCCTGGTTTGACATGTAAACAACTGAGTCGTTAGATGAACCAATAAAAGAAATGTTATTTTCAATTTTTCCGTTGATTGGATCAATTATTGAAGCATAATAAGTAATATCAGCTGGTATTTGAGCGATTGGGTGGTAAATTTCAGTGCAAGGAATTCTGATAGGTGCATCATTAAATTGTAAAGGTATAATGGGGCAAGGTTCTTTATAATTTATACCCGTACGGGTAATAGTGTAAACTTTGCCTTTATAAAGGCGGGCAGTTACTAAACTTGTTCTTTCTTCTAAAGTTAGTTTCCATTTTTCTATAGGTTTTTTCGAGTCAGAAACATCGTAGCCGTATATTTTATTGTCATTACCGAAAACTAGAAGTATTTTATTATCTAATAATAAGGTACCGGATTTATCAATATTTGAATCTTCGGTTAAATCTTCGGGTGGAAAAGCATTGATAATTTTTGTTTCGCCGTAAGGCCGATAATAGGGAGGTGCTATTTTTGATTCAACGAATGGCGTAGTCATAGGTTGAGATTGCGACCTGATTTTATAAGGAAAATCAGAAGAAAAATAAATTTTTTTGCCATCTGTTTTAACGATGTCCGGTTCGTCAATGCCTATTACTTGAACATTGGTGGTTGAAATACGGCTTGGAGTTGTCGCTGTTTTTGGGCTAGCCGTTTCACCGCCGGTACTTAATTCCACCATTGGCATAGCGCGTTCCACCATAACATCAGCGCTTGTAAAATCAATGCGGCCATAGAAATCAGTCATATTTTGGGCATTGGTGATGTATTTTTTAAAATCTTCATCAGAAGCGAATTTAATTATTTTATTTTCTTTGGATGTTGGTATTACCTGTCTATTTATTGGAGGATTTCTATAATTTTGATTATTAGTTGAATCAGTTAATCCCCAAAAATAAGATCGTCCGAGAGTTATTATAATGATAGAGGTGAAAAAAGAAACTCCGATCAAAATTATAATGGCGTTTAGACTATTTATTGATTTATTTTTCCAATCCTGCGGCATAAATTATATATAAAACAAAAATTAAATTTAATATTTTTAATCTATAAACTAAACGAATAAAGTTAAAAATTGTGACATAATTTAATCACGATCTTTACTGAACCATTGTTCAATAAAGAAAATCACTCCAAATACCAAAAGTAGGCCTGAAATAGATAATATTTTTAAAGGTTCGACTTCGAATATAACGAAAATCACTTCTCTGATTATGGAAATCATGCCAACCTCTACTACTCTTTGAACATTAATGGAGCGCTTTTTTAGGTATATAGTTAAGATTATGAATAGTTCTACGAGAATAAGAACAAAAAGTACGTCATCAATTATGAACCGTACATTAGCTACAGCTATACTTTTAGTAAAAAGAGAATAAAGTTTTATTCCAATAGCGCCGATAATGGCTATTGTTAATATAATAATAACGAAATTAAAGATATGATGAAATATAAAAAGGCTTTTATCTATGAGCTTGTCCAAAAATTTGTTGTTTTTACTGTCTTCCATAAAAATATTTATATTTTAGCAAAATAGATTTGATTTTAAAATATATTATTAAAAAAAAGGGGCCAGGATTGGATCCCGGCCCAGTGGTGAGAGGCGTCCTGTTAGTTAAGTCTTACAGCTAGGGGAAAATCTGGCTTAGGGAGGTTAGCTAAGCCAGCAAAACCTTTGCTGTGCGATTTTAGTCGCCACGACTTCCTAACAGGACGTGAGTGGGTGGGTTGGTGGATGGTACTTAATAAGAATTCGATATTATTTTATTATAAAATAAAAAAATAATCAATATTTAAATTTAAAGTGAATAAATCAAGAAGTTACGGCGTTTGTCTTGCTAAATTGCTATTGCGTTCAGAATTTGTTTGATTATTTTCAACTTAGGCAATTGGTGATAATTTCGGTTCTATTAATGTATAATGTAGATGTATCTATCAAATTGTGAGATTGCAATAAAAAATAAAAGAATTATCTTTTCATTTTTTAATTGAAGACTTTTTATGGCTGGAAAAGTTCTTCAGGCAAAAATTTTATTTGCTTGACTTCAGGAAATTGTTTAGCGGTTTGTTCAATCTGAAACCATAATATACCAACTCGGCATGAACCTCCGTTGGTTTTATTTTTCGGATCATCAAATTCTAATGTTAATATACCATTTTTTAAAGAAGCTCCTTTGAGGGCGAGACCTTCAAGTGGATATTCAGTATTAATTCCTTGAGATCTTTCTTGTTCAGTGAGTTTGCCTTCAAGTAATAATTTAATTGTATCTTGAATAGGAGTTTTTGTGAGGGGGATTTGTCGATCGATTGGAACTAAACCCTTTTTACTACAAAGAATATTTCCAGCATTATCTTTATCTAGTTTAGAATTATAATAATATAATTTTACGGTTTGTTGAGGGGTTTCGTTTGCTTTCAAAAAAACAGGTATCCTGATTTCATCGGCGTTTTCAGGTAATCCTGAAGGATTATCTTTTTCTAAGACCAAAAAAGCTTTTTGGTCTTTACTAATTTTAAAATTCAATGTGGCTTCAAATGGAACAAAATTTTCTGTCATCCAATCGCTCTGCGCTTGAGCATAATGTTGAATGATTAAATCTCCTTTTTCACTAATTAGTTTCACTGGAAAAGTAGCCTCAAAAAACCAAAAGCCGCGCGCTTCGCCGGTTATTACTAGGGGGCTATTTGTTTCTTGGTTAGGTTGAGGGTAATATACTTTAATATAGTTGTTTTTGTTTTGGACATTTTTTAAATTTGTTTTTTGTGCTGCAAAAAAGTTATACATAGCAAGACTGCCGATTAGCAAAGCAAGTATAATTAACCAGGAAATTCTTTGGAATTGGTTTTTTAGCATATTTTGGTGTAATTGTTAGTTAATTTTAACAAAAAAGTTTGATTTTGACAATGAAAGATTTTTGTTTGTTTGAATGTAGTAATAATAAATTGTGAAATCTCTGTCTATGATTGGACGGGTTATAAGTTTTGCATTAGAACATAAAATTATTTTTAGACTATCTGTTGTCTTTTTTCTTTTTGGCGGCTTTCTGATATTTAAAACTATTTTTCGCGATGATAGTTCGGTAAAGTATATCTCGACCGACATTAAAAGAGAAACTTTGATTGTTTCTGTTTCTGGAAGTGGATTAGTTTTGGCTTTAAATCAAGTTGATGTTAAGCCCAAAATAGGCGGTTTGTTAACGGATGTTTACATCAAACCAGGTCAGGAAGTAACTGCAGGCACTCTTTTGGCAACCATAGATTCGCAAGAAGTATTTAGGACACTTCGTGATACTGAAACCGCCCTTGAGACAGCTAGGCTTGAATTAGAGGAACTTCTTAAACCAGCTGACGCACTTACATTACTTCAAGCTGAAAATTCTTTGGTTCAGGCAAAAGAATCTAGACAAAAAGCCGAAGATAATCTCATTGAGGTTTATGAAGATGGTTTTAATGCAGTTTCGTCTACTTTTCTTGATTTACCTGGAATTATGTCAGGATTAGAGAATTTGCTTTTTGGCAAGTCTATTGACCCAAGTTTTGAAAATATTTCTTGGTATGTTAATCAAACTGATTATCAAGATGGTCAAAGAGAAAAAGCCCTTGTCTATAAAGACGAGGTTTATAATACCTATACCAAGGCGCGCGAAGCTTATCAAAAAAATTTTAATTCTTATAAAATTACCTCAAGAAGCGCAGAAAAGCAAGTTATAGAGGCATTGGTTTCGGAGACTTACAATACCACTTTACTTATTTCAGATGCGATTAAAAATATTGATAATTATATTGATTTTGTTCAGGATGTTATGGAATTGCGACATCTTAATGTTCCTCAGGCAGTTTCTACTCATCAATCTAATATTAGTGCTTACACTAATAAAGTAAATAGTATACTTGCAAACCTCCTTGTCATACAAAGGTCTTTTAAAGATTCACGAGATGCAATAATAAATGCTGAGAGAGTCATTAAAGAAAAAGAACTTGTTTTAGCTAAAATAAAAGAGGGCGCTGACGAACTAAGTATACGTGCTAAAAAAATTATGATTCAACAAAAAGAGGATGCTTTATTAACTGCAAAACAAAAATTAGCCGATTACTATATTCGAGCGTCATTTGCTGGAGTAATTTCTAAAGTTAATGTTAGTAAAGGAGATACTGTTTCGGCTGGTACTACGATCGCTACATTAATTAGTAAACAAAAGATAGCTGAAATTTCTTTGAACGAAGTTGATGCAGTTAAAATAAAAATAGGTCAGAAAGCTACGCTTACTTTTGATGCTATTCCTGGCTTGACATTAACAGGTCAAGTTATTGAGGTTGATACGGTGGGGACGGTTTCTCAGGGAGTTGTAACCTATACTGCTAAAATAGCTTTTGATACAGATGACGACCGGATTAAGACCTCAATGAGCGTTTCTGCTGCTATCATTATTGAAGCGAAACAAAATGTTTTAGTTGCGCCTAATGTTGCTATAAAGCAGCAAGAAGGTAATACATATGTAGAAATATTTGCTGGCGAAAATCAAAAACCGCGATTACAGCCTGTTGAAATCGGACTTTCTAACGATACCCTGACAGAAATTGTAAGCGGGTTGAAAGAAGGTGATAAAGTTATAACGCAATTAATTACCAATAATACTTCGCAGAGCCAAACTAGAGGAAGCGCCGGTTTACAAATTCCAGGGCTAACCGGTAGTGGATTTAGAATCCAAAGGTTTGGTCGTTGAAGGCTTAAAAAGTTTATAGATTATGATTGAATGTAAACATATTAGCAAAATATATCAAAATGGAAATATAGAGACTGTCGCTTTAAAAGACATTTCTCTTACTGTTAAAGATGGTGAGTTTGTCGCTATTATGGGGCCTTCCGGTTCCGGTAAATCAACTCTAATGCATATTTTGGGTTGTCTTGATACACCTACAAGTGGTCAGTATTTTCTTGATAAGAAAGATGTTTCATGTATGTCTGATGACGAAATGGCTGATATTCGTCGGCGTAAAATTGGTTTTGTCTTTCAATCTTTTAATCTTTTACCCCGTGCTACTGTTTTAAGAAATGTCGAATTGCCTTTGATTTATGCTGAAAAATTAGAAAAAGAACGGCGAGAAATTGCAATTAAAGTTTTAGAATCTTCAGCTTTTCCCAAACGATTTTGGAACTATCGGCCAAATGAGCTTTCTGGAGGTATGATGCAAAGGGTAGCCATTGCGAGGGCATTGACTAATAATCCAGTTATAATTTTAGCCGATGAACCAACCGGTAATCTTGATACTAAAACTGGTCGCGTGGTTTTGGAAACTTTTCAGAAGTTACATATTGAACAGGGAAGGACAATAATTCTAATTACTCATGAGCAATATGTCGCCGAGCACGCTGAGCGTATTATTTATATTCGTGATGGTAGTATTTTAGATGATGTTAGGGTGAAAAACCGAAGATTGTTAAATCATAAAAAGATACGCTTATGAGACTAAAAGATATTTTTTATGAAGCTTATATAGGTATTTCGGCCAACAAAGTTAGATCAGGTCTTACTGTTCTTGGGATTGTTATAGGTATTGGTTCAGTTGTGGCGATGATTTCTATTGGTCAGAGCGCTTCAAGTTCGATTCAGGCTAATATTCAGTCGATTGGTTCAAATTTAATACTGGTTATGCCCGGTTTTCAACGAGGTGCTGGAATAGGACCAGTTAACACCGGTAGAGGATCGGCAACTACATTGAAACAGAGTGATGCCGACGCCATCAAGGAAACAATTAATTTAGTTCAAGTAGTTGCTCCTGAAATTTCACGAAGGTATCAAGTAACAGCCAAAGGAAAAAATACAAATACTCAAGTTGTTGGTACGGTTGCCTCTTATCCGCAGGTGCGTAATATTCAAATTGAATTAGGATCATTTATTACTGATCAACATGTACGTAATTTATCTAAAGTAGCAGTGCTTGGGCCGGTTACACGAAATGATCTTTTTGGTGAAGATGTAAACCCTATTGGACAAACAATTCGCATTAACCGACTTGATTTCAAAATCATTGGCATCACTAAAGCTCGAGGTGGGACAGGTTTTATTAATCAAGATGATATGATTTTTGTGCCGCTTTCTACTGCTCAAAAATTTTTGGCGAGAGATACTTATGTAACTTCTATCAGCGTACAAGCAAAAGACCCAAGCTTTATGACGATTATTCAACAGCAGATTACTGATTTATTAATGGAGAGACATAATATATTAAATCCGCAATTGGCTGATTTTCAAATATTGAATCAAAAAGATATAGTTCAAACAGCTTCGTCAGTTGCTAATACTATGACAATTCTATTGGCATCTATTGCCGGTATATCTTTAATTGTTGGCGGTATTGGCATTATGAATATGATGCTGACAACCGTTACTGAACGAATGCGAGAAATAGGGCTTCGTAAAGCCATTGGCGCTAGAAAAAAAGATATTAATTTGCAATTTTTAAGTGAAGCTGTTGCGCTTACCTTTATTGGCGGAACGATTGGTATAGTTTTGGGTTGGGTTATTTCTTTTTTGGTTTCTAATCTTGCTGGTCTTGCCACCAAAGTTTCGTTATCAGCCGTTTTTTTGGCGTTTGGAGTATCGGTTGGCATTGGTATTATTTTCGGTTATTATCCGGCTAGACGTGCGGCTTCTTTAAGTCCAATAGAAGCCTTAAGATATGAATAACAAAAATTAATTAATAAATGAAAACTATGAAAAAATTGATCCCTCTTATAACAATGGTTATATTATTATTTGGTGGTGGTGCTTTTTGGGGCGGTATGAAATATGCCCAGAGTAAAATTTCCAGTTCAAGATTGTTTCAGGTAGGCCAACAAAATATACGCAATTTTCCGTTTGGAGAGAGACAACAAATGGGTTTAAGGGGAAGTGATTTTTTGAACGGAGAAATTATTTCCAAAGATGATAAAAGTATAACTATTAAACTTCGTGACGGCGGTTCGCGGATCGTCTTTGTTCCTGATTCAACAGATATAATGAAGTTTGCCAGTGGCACCTTAAGCGATCTTGTCGTTGGAAAGAATATTGTTGTCTTTGGTGTTGCTAATTCAGATGGAAGCTTAACTGCTAATTCAATTCAGCTTAGACGTTAAAGTTTTTGTAGTAATATAATCTAATTAAAAGTCATGTCCGAAATCTCCGATGAGAAAATTGCTCGTTTTGTTCAGAATGGCGACAAAGAGGCCTTCGGTATTTTAGTAAAAAGATATGAGTCAAAATTAACAAGATACGCTAAAAAATTTTTGTTAAATTACGAAGATGTTAAAGATTTGGTGCAAGAGGTTTTTCTTAAAGCCTTTGTTAATATTCAAAGTTTTGATTATAGGCGGAAATTTTCGCCATGGCTTTATCGGATTGCCCATAATGTTTTTGTTAATGCTATTAAAAAGCAAAAACGCAATCCATTATCATTTTTTGATTTAGATGTTTTTTTACCTCATTTTTATCATGAAAAAGCTGAAACCAATATAGTCAAAGATTTTGATGCGCGTTATCTTAAGGATATTCTCGATAAAAGTTTAGATAAACTTGACTTTAAATATCGCGAACCGCTTTTGTTGTATTACTTTGAGGAAATGTCGTATCGAGAGATAGCTGAGGTAATGCATATTCCCATTTCTACAGTTGGCGTTAGGCTTAATCGTGGTAAAGAGTTATTGCGTGAAATTTATAATAAATTAAATTATGGAAAAGAAAATGCGTAAAATTAAAAACTCAGTTTTAGACAATGTTTTAAAAAAAATAGAGACGGGTGAGGTTAAAATGAAGCCGAGATGGTACTTTGTCTTAAGAGGTATTTTGTTTTTGATGTTAATAATCATTGGTTTGCTGATGACATTATATTTAGTGAGTTTTGTTTTGTTTGTTTTGCATTATACCGGTGTTTGGTTTATGCCGGTATTTGGAATTAAGGGTATTAAGGTATACTTACTTTCAATACCATGGATGCTTGTTGTAGTAGGGTTATTTTTTATAGTTTTACTCGAGTTTATGGTTAAACAATACGCATTTGCTTATAAGCGGCCTTTAATTTATTCGTTATTAGGAATTTTAGTGTTGATTTTGTTTGGTAGTTTTTTTGTGTTTAGAGCAGGATTTCATCAAGACTTTTTCCGTCGCGCCTATGAGAATAAATTGCTTTTTGCTAGTCATATGTATCGTCAATTTGGATTAAGAAAATTCAGAGATATACATAGGGGTATAATTAAGGAAATCAGAGATGAAGGCTTTATTATTGAGAATTATTTGGGTGAGAATTTATTGGTTATAGTTAGTTCTGAAACACGTTTACCTTCAGGAATTATTTTTGATATAGGTGACAATGTAGTTGTTTTGGGCGAACGTGATGATAGTGTGGTCAAAGCTTTTGGCGTGCGTAAAATTGGCGATGAATTGTTTTTTGATAAGCCATTTTTAAGAAAGAAATCTCATTTTTTTATGCCTCCGATGCGACTGAAATGAAATAAAAAAATCAATAAATTGTAATAATAATAAAACAGTCATGACTGTAGAAATAATATCTAATAAATACCATATGATGAGTAAAAAAATATTTAACTATTTAATTTTCTTGGTTTTGTTACTAGGTTTATTTAGTGCTGGTGTTAATATGACATTAGCCCATGGTTGGTTTGGTAGAAATCTTGTTCCTGATGATTTGGTCCAATATTATCAAAAAATGTTTGAAGATCAGGCTAAAATATTGGGTATTAGCGTGGAGGAGATAAAAAATGCTTGGGTACAAGGGAAAAATCTTTGGGATATTGCTCAAGAAAAAGGCATTAGTCAGGATCAGCTTCAACAAAAAATTCGAGAATTAAAATTGCAAAAAATAAAAGATCAGCTTCAGGTATTGGTAAATAAAGGTGTGATTAATCAAACACAGGCTAATCAGCGGCTTCAATTTATAGAGTCAAAGATGAATCAAGCTAGAGGTAAGTTTGGTATGGGGTTTTATGGGCGAGGATTTCATAGAGGATGTATTTTTTAAGAAGTTTTGGCGATTAGATAAAAGACTACTGCGTTGATAGCGGTAGTCTTTTTATTAAGGTAATCCCTAAACCCTTTCTTAAAATTTTTATTTTGTTGGTTGTAAGATCTATGAGGGTAGAAGGTGATGTATTTGGGTTTTTATTTTGGGCTTGTTTTGGAATTGAAAGATAAAAAACCCCATTGCCAAAATATTTTTTAGCCTCATTAATAGTTTTTGCCGCAGGATAACCCTCCCAATTGGCGCTTGGAGCAACTAAGGGACCTGAAATTGATAAAATATTTCTAAGTGTTTTACTTTTTGGCAGACGAAAGGCGATTGTGTTTGTTCCTCGATGAAGGTAGGTTAATTTTCTAGACGAACATCTTAATATTACGCTGATTGGGTTAGGCCAGATTTTTAGAAGTATTTTTTTCTGCCATTGATTTAGCGATACATCAAATTTTTCTAATTCAGCGATATTATTAATTAGCACAATAAATGGTTTATTGGGATTTCTTCTGCGAAGTTTATAAATTCGGCTAACAGCTTTTTTATTAAAGGCAGAGCCACAGATTCCATATATGGTATCAGTCGGTATGACTCCTGTTGCCCCTTCTTTTAAAAGCAAAGCCGCTTTTTTCCAGTCTAAATTATATTTTCCGCCAAGACCTCCTATTAAATTGTCGTTTCTAATAACCCGATGACAAAAAACAGTTGAGTCGTTGTTTTTGGCTAAAATATTTCCAACAGCTCTAAAAGCCCTAGGCTTGCCAATTAATTCAGCCACCTTTTTATAAGTTAAAAACTTGCCTTGAGGTATTTGGTTTACAATTTTATAAACTTTTTCTTTAAGGCTAATCATGGAGAGATTTATTATCTGTCAGAAGAGAAAAATTTTCAAATAATTCAAAAAGGGCGGGTTGATGGGATTCACTTTCTAGCAGTTTTGAGATTGATTAATATGATTCTGTTTTTAATTTTGACAACTTTCAGAGCTATATGATATTATGTTAAAATAAAATAGAAGGGGCTATCTTGAGATTATGTTGGAGTTAGGATATGAGTTTTGGATATTTGGTTGAAATATTTTTTTAAGTATAAGTTTATAGCGGTAGATTTTGCCTTCAATGACGCGAGGAGTAGCGTAAAAGAGTTTAGTGATTTTTTATGGATAAGTTATGCCAGTATCTTAGATATAATATTTTTTCCGGCGGGAGCAATTTAAGGCATTCTTTTATAGATTTTTGAAGTTCTTTTAAAGCAATCATTTCCTGAGTAGACAAGTTGTGATAGTCTTCGATATTGCCAATTTTTCTAAATTTGGCGCAATAAAGAGTGATTTTTTTGTTAATTTGTTTCAGGTAATAACCAGCCATTTTATTGATGGTGATGCGATAGAGCTAAGTAAAAAACTGATTTTTGCGTTGAAAAGGGTGGTGGGTTTTCCAAGTAGAAAGGAATGTGTCGGCGAAAATTTCTTCTGCTGCTTCATAATCGCCGTCTATTCTGCGCAATAAAAATTTCATTAGGGGAAAAGCAGATTTACAATATTTACAATAAATTAGTTCAAAGCTTTAGGGTGTCTTGGTTTTTTGAATTTGATGTGGTATTTTAGGCATATAAGCGTCTAATAGTTGATATAGATATAGAATTTTATTTATTAACTGTAAGGTTTTCTTAACAAATTGCTGTTTGATAAATTATAGCCAAGGCGCTTAATTCTTAAAATTTATTTCTTTTATGAATTTTATGAAGGCTTATTTAAAGGAATTAAAATTTATTTCTAAAGAAAAAACTTGTATTAAAGATATTACTGAGGATGTGAAGGAGGCGCTTGTTAAATCAGAAGTTAAGAATGGTTTTGTTTTTGTGGTTTCAAAGCACACCACTATGGGAATAATTGTGCAAGAGGTAGCCGAAAAGAATCTTTTAAGCGACATTTTAAATTATTCTTTGGAAAGCGTGCCTGAAGACAAACGTTCAACTAGTGTCACTAAGGACTATAAATATCCTGTTTGTCAGTATCGTCATCGGTGTCAGGATAATCCTTATTGCGATGAAGTTGACGAAGATTATAATGCAGCAAGTCATATCCGTTCTCTTATTTTTTCCCAACCTTCTGTTGTTTTGACGGTTAGAAATGGTTCGTTGCAGCTGGGAAAGTATCAACAAGTAGCCGTGTTTGAGTTTGATGGGCGGGATGGTTCGGGTAAAAATCCAGTTCGCCAGAGGACTGTTGAGATATGGATATATCCAGTTGACTCTATCAAGAAACTTTCTTAAAGGCAAATTTAAATGGTTTCTAACCAATATTATAAATTTAACGAGGTGCAGTTTTTATTTCGCCAAGAAAAATTGTGGATAGTATTGGGAGCTGTATTTTTTATAATTGCAGGCATATTTTCAATTTTTTTGCCTTTTGTGGTATTGGGCTTGGTACTCGTTTTTGTAAGCTTATTTGTTATTTTAGCGGGGATATTTCAATTGGTTGAGGGTACGCAAAGATTGATAAAAAAGTTGATAAAAAAGAAGATTGGTTTATGGAACTTTTTGCTTAATTTAGTTCGAGCAGTTCTTGACATATTATTAGGATTTCTGTTGATTAATTATTTCAATTTTTCAGTCGATATTTTATCTTCAATCTTAGGGTTTTTGTTTGTTGTTGATGGTATATTGCAAATAATTGCTGGTTTGACTGCCGATTCTTTTAAGAATAGAATGACTCTTTTTGCTACAGGTATTATTATAGTATTGCTTGGTTTGGGCGCGGCGTTGCAATTAGCAGATATCAATTTGAAAATTATTGGCATTTTAATCGGTATAAAGCTTATTCTTTATGGGGTTTCTGTAGTAATTACTATCTTGAATAATAAAATGAGAAAAAAGTTATTATGGCGTCTAGTTACTACAACGAATTTGCCCAAGATTTTAGGAGGAGTTTATGCTGCTTATTTTGGTGGCGGCTTTCATACCGGTATATATGTCGGTAATAATCAAATTGTTCATTTTAAGGCAAACGGTAAGATTATAAAAACAAGTTGGAATGAATTTTTTGCAAATATGGCTCCTCAGATGTGGGAGTACCCTGATATTAAAAAGGTACCAGTAAAAAAAATTATTGAGATAGCCTTATCGCATGTTAATAAAAAATTACCTTATAGGCTATTTAAGAATAATTGCGAGCATTTTGTTGTATATTGTTTAAGCGGTGGTAAGACAACGATTTCGCAGTATTCTCAATATGTTAGTTCTCTAGTCAATATAAAAAAGCGGCCTTTTTTGGGTAGTTTTATTGAGTTTTATTTAAGGTCGATTGAATGGTTCATTTTCAAATATGGGTGGTAGGCTGGGCAAAAATGTTTCTTTGCGATTGAGGAAAATGGGAACCCTTTTGGTCTCGCGTATTTTAGAACAGACAAAAAATAAAAATAATCGTTAAACAGAGTCGTTTAAACCATAATAAGACATAGCTCTACAATTGCAACATATTTGTTTTAATAAGTTGATAATATAACTTTACATCTATTGATTTCTCTGATAAACTGAACAGGGTGTTCTTTGAAATTTAGATATCTTAAATTTAAAAGGAGGAAACTGTTATGTCGGTTGTTGCCGTTGTTGGAATCCAATGGGGGGATGAGGGTAAGGGTAAAGTAATTGATTTTTTAAGCAAAGGGGCAAACATTGTGGTGCGTTGTCAGGGTGGGGCAAATGCCCGCCATACAGTAGTTGTTAATGATGAAAAATTTGTTTTACATTTGATTCCTTCCGGCATAATTCATCCTCATACGGAATGTGTTATTGGTAATAGCGCGGTTCTTAATTTAGAAATTTTATTTAAGGAAATTGATATATTGATGAAAAAGGGTATCTCTGTTCAGAAGAGACTTAAGATAAGTGACCGGGCCCATGTAACTTTACTTCGTCATCTTGAGTCAGATTCTGTTGGTACCAGCACACATCGCGGTATCCGTCCAACCTACATTGATAAAGTTGGCCGGATTGGATTACACGTGTGTGATTTAATGAATTTACAGGAACATCCCTATAAGGACCGTTTAAAACCTTATGTTACTGATACTATTGTATTACTGCATCAGGCGATTGATGTTAATCGGCATATACTTTTTGAAGGAGGGCAAGGTATTGGCCTTGATATTGATTTTGGCACTTACCCCTATGTCACTTCGTCGCGTACAAGTGTAGGAGGTTTATGTGCAGGTTCCGGTATTCCTCCGACTAAAATTGATGCGGTTATCGGAGTGGCTATGGCGTATAACACGCAAGTGATAGATGAAAAACCCTTTCCGACATTAATGGATTTAAGCACCGAAGAAAAAATTCGTAAAAGTGGCAATGAATTTGGTTCTACTACTGACAGGCCCCGTCGTTGCGGCTGGTTTGATGCAGTTTTAGCACGATACGCAGCGCGTATAAATGGTCTTTTGGGCATTGTTATTACTAAACTTGACGTACTTGACAACTTAGAAACGCTTCAATTGGCTACGGCTACGAGCACAAAGGTAATTTATTGGATACACTTCCTGCTTGTACGGCTATTTTAGATGAATTAAACCGCTATATAAGACATTACCCGGTTGGTTATCTTCGACAAAAGGAATGCGACAATTTGAAGATTTGCCCGTAAACACGCGGAAGTATATTAAGTATTTGGAAATACTGATTGGGGTCCCGGTGTTGTTGATTTCGGTTGGTCCAGAACGTGACGAGATTATTGAAATCTCTAGGTATTTTGATGAAGAAATATTTCAATAGTTACAAATCAGAAGATGAAGGTTGTGCATATAATACACAACCTTTTTAATAAAAAAGGTATGTTTATTTTTGCTACTTTAAATATTGAGAATATAAATGAATGTATGAAATTTTGTTTAATCGTTTAGGCAGTATACGATCTTATTTATAAATTATAAAGAAAAAGCCTCTCATATTAAGAGGCTTTTCTTTAAGGCTTTTATCCTTGATATTACCAACGATTACCTCGATTTCCGCCAAACCTGCCGCGATTACTGCGGTTAAATCCGCCTCTTTGATGTCGTGGTTCCATAGGCCTTGCTTCATTTACAGTTACATTTTTGCCGTTAATTTCAGTTCCATTGAACATTTCAATGGCTTTTTTGGCTTCTTCTTCGGATGACATTTCAACAAAGCCAAAACCTTTGGGTCGTCCGGAGAATTTATCTTTAATGATATTGGCTGATTCCACGACACCTGCATTAGAAAAAGTTTCTTTTAGCTTCTCTTCAGTTGTTTCAGGAGACAAGCCGCCTATAAATAATTTTTTTGCCATAATTATTATTTTTGTTTTACTTTAATGGATTAATGAGTAAACCGACCGCCCTTTTTAAATAAAAAAAGCTTACATCCTTAATATAATAGCTTATTATTATAATAAAAACAAGATTTTTATTATATTTTATTTATATTATTTAATTTTGCAATTCTAATTTTGTATTGTTTCTATAATATAAATATAGTTACATTAACTGATATTCGTTATCTATATTATTATCTTATTTTTTCCATCTGGCGAATTACTAAAGAGATGTTTAACAAAAAGCTAAAAGAATATAAAGAAAAACAGCTGAAATTAAAGTGAAAATGCGACAATATACTGACGCTGACGAAAACTTCTATTTAACGGCAAATATGGTATTAAATCTGGCTAAAAAGGCTTACGAAATCTTCCAAAGTTCTGAAATAGAAGAAAAAAGACAACTTCTCAATTTCTTACTTCAGAACCTTAATTTGGACGGCAAAAAGCTCCAATTTGAACTTAAAACACCGTTTAACACGGTGCTTAAAATCTCAAAGTGTTCTAATTTGCTCCCCGGGTAGGATTCGAACCTACGACCATCTCGTTAACAGCGAGCCGCTCTGCCAGCTGAGCTACCGGGGAATTAGGGCATTAATGGTAATTTTTAATTTATTATTAAATTTTAAGGTTAATTCCAAAAAAATTCAATATTATTTTATTTTTTTAAAAACACAAATTCTGCTTACTTGTTTTAAAAATTTTTATTATTTTTAACCTAAATCTTTTAATTTTATGATTTTTGGGTTGCGCTTAAGTTTATCAATGGCTTTAAGTTCAATTTGACGGATTCGTTCCCTAGTGACATTAAAAATTTTTCCTACTTCTTCGAGGGTGTAAATTTTGCCGTCTTCAAGACCGAATCTCAATATTAAAATACGTCGTTCGCGGTCATTAAGGTCTTGAAGTAGTTCCTTTATGTTATGCTTAATTAACTCCTTTATAGCCATTTCATCGGGATATAATTCACGGCGATCAGCTACAAATTTTTCTATAGTAGTGGTTTCGTCTTGACTGCCACTTATTGGTTGTTCAAGGGAAATAGTGTCTTGGGAAATTTTCATTATTTTGATGACTTTTTTTAAAGGTAAGCCCATTTCCGAAGCGATTTCTTCAAGAATAGGTGGGCGACCTAGTTCTTCGACTAAACTTTGTTTTACTTGATTATATTTATTGATAACTTCAACCATATGCACGGGAATTCTAATAGTGCGTGCATGGTCAGCGAGAGCTCGAGTTATAGCTTGCCTTATCCACCAGGTAGCGTAAGTTGAAAATTTATAACCGCGTTTATAATCAAATTTTTCAACCGCCTTGATGAGTCCCATATTGCCTTCTTGGATTAAATCAAGAAATGTTAAGTGAGGCGTGCGGCCGATGTATTTTTTGGCTATGGAAATGACTAGTCTTAGATTTGTTTGGATAAGTTTTCTTTTGGCTTCAATATCGCCGGCTAAAATTCTCTTAGCCAGCTTTACTTCTTCTTCTCGGGTTAAAAGTGTTGTTTTACCGATTTCCTTAAGGTAATATTTAACCGCGTCAAAAGCTGCAGGATCTGGTATATCCATAATAGCTTCTTTTTTTAATAAATCTGTTTTTAGGATATTTTTTTCCGGTTCTTGTTCGTTTTTTATATCTTTTCTAAAAATTTTTTCTTCAGAGACAGTAATATTTTCTTTTTCTAGCTCATCAAAAACTTTGTTGAGTATATCAACGTCAACCTCAATTTTAGGTATAAAGGTTGCGATTTCACTGTAAGTAACAAAACCACGAGATTTGCCGCGTTCAATAAGAATCTTTAATGCTTTATCAAATGAAAGAGTTTCTCTTAGCTTCTCGAAGCCTTTTTCTTTTTCTGCAATAATTTGTTGAAGATGTTTTTGCCTTTTAGGTGGACGACCGCGCTTTCTTTTTATCTTTTCTACTTTGTTAACAGATTCGACCTCTTTTTGTTTAAGTTTTGTTTGTGCTTTAATTATTGATTTTTTGGATTGCATGTTTTTAACTTTTTTGCTTTTTCTTGATTTTTTTGACATTTTTTTGGATTTAATGAATTTTTTCCTTGGTCGCTTATTCTTATTTTTATATTTAGGTCGCATAATTATAATTATTTAAATTTTAATTCTTTAATTTTTTGATTTAAATCAATTAGGGCCTTTTTTTGTTCTTCAAATTTTTGTGTTTTTGTATATTCTTTGATAAGTTGTCTTAAATTGTTTATTTCATCACGTATTTTTTCTTTTTTTAATTTAATAACCGTGCTTTCAAATTCCTCTTTCACTTTACTTTCTTTTAAATTTAGCAGTTCTGTTTCAACTAGCAAGAAACTTATTTTTTCCTTTATATTTTTGCTTAAATTATTAATCAAGAAAGAATTATTTTTCGTTACTGAAGTTTTGATTTCGTTAAAAAGTTGCCGAAACAACTCGTAGGAGAAGTCATTAGGATCTAATAATTGCAGTAGTTCATGATTTATAATCGTTTGGTATTTTAATATGAGTGTAAGCAAATACTTCTCATATATCTCGCGTTTGTTAAATTTTCTGTAATGTATAGGTCTAGAGCTATTTTTATAGTTATAAGCATACTCATTAGTCGTTTCAATTATGTCACTTCGTGGCACTATTTTAAGAGCTTCGCGAATATAAATTTCATCAACATTAACAGTATCAGCGATAGTTTTAATCCATTCGCTTCTTTCAACTGGATTTTGTAAAACTTTGATATAGGGGAGGATAGCTTTGACAAACATTTTTTTGTTGTCAACTGAATTAATTGGATATTCTTGAAGTTTCTGTTCAAATAGATGATTTAGCCATTTCTTCTTGTTATTGACAATTTCGTGCCATTGACTTGGATTTTGTTTAATTATATCAGCAGGGTCTTTTTGGTAACTTGGATTTAAAACATAAATATTAAAACCTGCTGCTAAGCTAAGCTTAATAGCGCGCTCTTTAGCTAGTCTGCCGGCGGTATCATTGTCAAAAGAAAATATTATATTATTGGTAAATCTTTTGATAAGCAAAAGGTGATCGTTGTTTAAACTGGTGCCGCTGGTGGCAATAACATTGGTTATTCCTGCCTGATGGCTCATTAAGGCGTCCATATTGCCTTCGACTATAGTAATTTCATCTTTTTCTTTGACAGCTTTTTTAGCGAAGTTTAAGAGATATAGGACTTTTGATTTATTGTAAATCAAGGTATTTGGGGTATTGATGTATTTGGCAATTTCATCTTGATTATTAGTCGGTTTTAACCGTGGTTCGTAGACTCTAGCGCTAAAACCAACAACTCTATTTTGCATATCAAAGACCGGAAACATTATTCTATTGCGGAATCGATCGTAAAAACTGCCGTCATCTTTGACTATAAAAAGTCCACTTGTTTTTAGGTTTTCAGATTTGAATCCCTGCGAGAGAAGGTATTTTTTAAGCTCATCGAATGATGGTAGTGAGTAGCCTAGTCTAAAATTTTTGATTGTTTCAATAGTTAACCCTCTTTTTTTTGTTAAATAATCTAAAATTTCCTGATTGTGATTTTTAAATAGTTGATTTTCAAAATATTTAGAAGCAGTTTCAAGTATCTCTAAAATTTCTTTTTTTTGGTGCGAAACCTTTTTCTCTGTTTTGCGGTAGTTGAGCCCTAATTTTTCACTGAAATACTCTAAAGCCTCATTGAAACTTGCATTTTCAATTAACATATAAAACTTAATAACTCCGCCGCCGAGTCCACAACCGAAACAATGCCATATTTGACGTTCGGGCGAAACAAAAAAAGAGGGCGTTTTTTCGCTATGAAAGGGACAGCGTGCTTTAAAATTAGAACCAGCCCTTTTTAAAGCGAGATAATTTGAAATAAATTCAACAATATCTGTTTTGGATTCTATTTCTTCGCTCAAAAACGCCATAATTTTATAATAGTCATTATAGCCAAGCTATCTTTAAAAAACAATGGTTTTTAAACTTTTTCAATTTTTTTATTATTTTATTTTTTATATTATAGCTTGTTTTTTTATTTCTTGTTTTTTATAGTTAACTTATGATTTGGTTGTATATGATTATAACTATTTTAGCTATCGGTTTTATTTTTTTTGCATTTTATGCCGCTTTTGTCGGTGGGTCTCCCTTTGCGCCAGCTGATAGGAAAAAAGTACAAAAAATAATTGAGGTCTTAAGGCATCGCCTCAAAAAAGGAGCAGTTATTCTTGATCTTGGTTCAGGTGATGGGCGAATCTTGTTTGAGGCATATAAAGCTGGTTTTAAAGCCATTGGTTATGAGATTAATCCTTATCTTGTTTGGTATACCAAGATTTTAATTTTGCTAAAGTCTTTAAGGCGACCTGATATTCATAGCCGTATTCAGGTATCTATTAGGGATTATTTTAAAGAACCTCTGCCGTTAGTTGACGCTATTACCATTTTTGCCCAGCGTCAAATGATGGAAAAAATTGAGGAAAAAATTTTAACAGAGAATAAAAGAAACCTGTGGGCCGTTTCTTTTAGTAATCCTTTTTATCGCACTAAACCTCTTAAGGTAATTGATAAGAACATTTATCTCTATAAATTATAATTTTTTAATAATTAACTTTTACTATGACTTATTTGGAATCGGTTATAGATTTTATTAAACTTTTAGGATTAGAGTTTAAAATGAACACTAGTTTTATAGACTACCTACTTACTTATGACAAAATAATTAATTTTTCTGTACCAATAACAAAACAGGATAAAATAATGATTTACCAAGGATGGCGGGTACAACATAATTCGTTGTTAGGTTACTACAAAGGCGGTATAAGATTTGTGAATAATCTTGATCTAGATACGGTAAAGGCTTTAGCTTTGGAGATGACTTTAAAGTGCGCTTTAGTAGATTTACCTTTTGGCGGAGCTAAAGGAGGAGTTTGTGTTGACCCCAAAAGTTTGAGCCGCGACGAATTGGAAAGTCTTAGTCGTAAATATGCAAGTATAATAGCTAATGATATTGGACCCTTTCAGGATATTCCAGCGCCAGATATTAATACTAATGACTTGATTATGGCCTGGATGAAGGATGAATTTGCTAAAACCATGAAACTTGGGAAAAAAAGTGCCGTGCCTGAACATCTCATTAGAGCCTCATTCACCGGCAAACCACTCAGTCAAGGTGGTTTAAGGGGGCGCGAAGAGGCTACGGGTTATGGAGGAGTAGTTGTGTTGAACAAATTAGTTGAAAATTTAGATTTTGATAAAAAAAATTTAAGTATTGCTGTTCAGGGCTATGGTAATGTTGGATATTGGTTTAGTTATTTTGCTTATAGAAATGGTTATAAAATAGTGGCAGTTTCAGATTCGCACGGTGGCATAATGAAAAACCCATATGGCGATTCTTTTAATCCCCAACTCTTGCTTAAATGCAAGAAGGAAAAGGGTATGTTGAGTGGTTGTTATTGTATTGGTTCTGTTTGCGATTTATCATATGGTAAGTCGATTAGCCAGGAAGAGCTTATATCTTCGCCGGTTGATATTTTGGTTCTTGCCGCAGTTGAAGGAGCTATTAATAGGGATAATGTAGATAGGGTTAGAGCTAAAATTGTTGTGGAGTTAGCCAATGGAGGTATTTCAAAAGAGGCGCAGGAGAAATTGACGACAAAAAAAATAATTGTGATACCTGATATTTTATGTAACGCTGGCGGAGTGACGGCATCATATGTGGAATGGATTAGTAATATTCAGAATTATAGGCCGTCCAAAGATGAAGTTTTTAGGATTCTTAATGAAAAACTAAACAAAGCTTTTTTGAAAGTTTCAAAACTAGCTCGAAAGCATAAAACTTCCTTGAGAAATGCCGCTTTGCTATTGTCTCTTCAAGGACTGCAAACGGCATTTTTTAAAAAATTTAAGTTAAAAGCTAAATAAATGGTATGCATAAGGTGCTTGTTACCGGTGGCGCTGGTTTTATTGGTAGTCATCTAGTTGATTTATTTATTGAAAAAGGTTTTGAGGTTTTTGTGATTGACGATTTGTCAGCTGGTAAAAAAGAAAATTTAAACAGGCAAGCTGTTTTTTATCAACTCGATATTACTGATAAAAGTTTATTTTATATAATTGATAAGATAAGGCCACAAGCCGTTATTCATTTAGCTGCACAAATAAATGTTCGTAAGTCTCAAGATGATCCCTTTTCAGATATTAAGGTAAATGTTTTTGGACTGGTTAACCTTTTGGAAGCTTTAAAGGATATCCAATTAAAGAAATTCATTTTTGCCTCTTCCGGAGGCGCTATTTATGGCAATCCGCTTTATTTACCTGTTAAAGAATCGCATCCCAAAAAGCCGCTTTCTATTTATGGCATATCGAAATTAATGTCGGAACATATTATTGCCAACTACGCGCGCAGAAAAAGATTTCAGCATGTTTCGTTACGTATGTCTAATGTTTATGGTCCAAGACAAGATTATAAGGGTGAAGCGGGCGTGGTGGCGATTTTTATTCATAAAATTTTGCAAGGGCAAGTTCCGCATATTTTTGGCGATGGTAACCAGACACGAGATTTTATTTATGTATTAGATGTAGCAAATGGTTTTTTAAAAGCTTTTGAGTCAAATGTGACTGGTGCTTTTAACCTTGGTACAGGTATTGAAGTTTCTATAAATTTGTTGTATAATATAATCAGCGAGTTATTACAGTACAATAAAAAACCTATTTACGATGAACCTAATGAGGGAGAATGTAGGCGAAATAGTCTTGATATAGGTAAGTTCCAGAAGGCTGTTGGTTTTATTCCGCGTTATGCATTAAGGAATGGCTTAAAAGAAACAATTAAATTTTTTAAATCCATCAGAACAAAGGGGTGATGGTAAATGTTTTATCTAGCTAAGTCGTTAATGGGAGTGTTGTTTATGGTAGTATCGTTGCTTTTTGTGGCGGGTTGTTCCGATTTGAAGTTAACGTTAATATCAAATAGCTCACCTGTTATTGTTGTAAAATCATTTCCTAACGAAGGGGTCGCTCCTTTTACAGTTTTTTTCGATGCTTCCAATTCTTATGATATTGATGGCGATTCTTTTTCAATTAGTTGGCATTTTGTCGAAGAGCAATTAGTTGAAAGTGGTTTAGCAGTAAGCCATACATTTTTTGATGATTCGGATTATAATAATGATGGATTTAATGAGGGTTATCAAGTAGTTGTTGTGGCTGAGGATGTTTTTGGTAACAGGAGTTTTGCTAACTTTGTGATTCTTGTATATAATCCTGCGCCAGTAGTAAATTTTATAGTAAATCGTAATTCTTCGCTTACTTTAACGCCGATTACTTTTGATGCTAGTGCCTCTTACGATCCGGCAAGTATTATTGTTAAGCCGAGAGGCAAAATTATTGAATATAAATGGGATTTCGGCGATGGAGCAGTAACTTACGGCGTAGTGGTGCAGCATACTTATCTTAAGAAGGGGGATTATCAAGTTGTTCTAAGTTTAACCGATGATGATTATATGATTAACCAAGCAAGGGCGATTGTTTCAGTGGATAATCGCAATCCTGTGGCGAGAATTAATTATTGGTTAAAACCGCAAGGTGATTTTACATCTCAGGATATTATAATCGTTTCCCGCCCATTTGTTTTCGATGCGTCAAGTAGTTTTGATGAAGATGGTTCGATAGTAAAATATGTTTGGAGATTTTCTGACGGTCTTGTTTTTGAAGGTAAACAAATTGAAAGAACTTTTGATAAGGGAGGTGTCTGTGAAGTTCTTTTAGAAGTTATTGATGATGACGGCGGTAGAGGTTGGGAAACAATTTCTATAAGAATTTAGCATTATTGAGCCCTGCGAGGTATGCAGGGCTTTTGTTTTATAATCCAAGTTCTGTCTTTATTGTTTTCATTGCCTCAAGCTCTATTTCAATGAGTTTAGGAAGCTTGATATTCAACAATGATTCTGATTTAAGTATTATTTCGCGATTAACACCGCGGGCAAAAGATTTTTCTTTAAATTTTTTTAAGACAGATTCTTTAGTTACGCAGGCAATTTTTTGTGGATTTACCAAAGCGCAAGCGGTGATTAAACCAGTAAGCTCTTCGGCGCAGTAGAGACTTTTTTCCAGTAGAGTTTTGGGCTCAAGGCCATGCATATGATTATGTATTTTAATGGCTTCAATTATTTCCGGGGCAAAGCCTTCCTTTTCTAAAATTTCTGCGGCAATTAAACTGTGTTTATGGGGTTCGTTTTTGGTTATTTCCCAATCTAAATCATGTAATAAACCCGCTAAAGCCCATTTTTCTTGATCTTCGTTAAAATAGTCAGCTAACTTTTTCATTACAGCTTCAACTGCTAGTAGATGGCGTTTTAAATTTATGTTATTTATATATTGATTAATAAGTTTTAAGGCTTTTTCGCGCATAGATTTTTAAAAATTAATTTAATTGCAATTATTAAAAAATTTTAACATAATTTGCAATTGGTTTAATTTTATATGTTTTTATGGAATATTTAATAGGACTAGTTATCGTCACAATAATTTTGATTAGTTTGATTATATATATTAATTTTCATAAAGTCTTGCCGCAACAGTTTGTTGATATTATGAAAGAATTTGTAGTGGAAGAAAATAAAAAGGTAGTTATTTTTGCTCCTCATCCTGATGATGAGAGTATTGCTTGTGGGGGCATTATTCAACAGTTTCTTAAAAAAAATAACAAAGTCTATATAGTGCTTTTAACCAAGGGGGGCAACAAAAAACTAGTTTTAGGCGCAAAAGAAACGCGATTGCGGGAATTTTATGACGCAACAGAAATTCTAGGTTTAAAGAGGGATAATCTGATAATTTTTGATTATAGCGACGGTTTTTTGTATAGAATTAAAAAAGATCTTGATATAGAAATAAAAAATATTATAAATAATATTAGACCTGATGTGATTATATATCCCCACTGGCTTGATGGTAATCGTGATCATAAAATAATTGGTCAGATTTGCAAACGAATCAAACAAAAAAATCTTACGCACTTGAGATATTTGATCCATTACTATAGGTTTCCAAGGCCATATCGTTATGCTCCTGATGGTTATATATTGCCAGTCAAAAGTATTTTAAAAAAAGATAGGCATTGGGTTAATTTATTTTTAACTTCTGATGAGCAATTGCAAAAAGAAAGAGCCATTAGTTTTTATAGAACCCAACTTAAAATTCCCGGGCTTAAAAATTTACTCCGGTCTTTTATTCGGCGAAACGAAATTTTTTCAATTAATGAACAATAATTTTTTAATTTATTCAGATGATATATTCTTGGGTTCCTAGTAAAGTTTTTTTTACTAAAGGTATAGGAGCCCATAAAGAAAAGTTAATTTCTTTCGAGTTAGCCCTTCGTGACGCTGGGATTGCCCAATATAATTTGGTAAGAGTTTCAAGTATTTTCCCGCCTTATTGCAAAAGAATTCCGTCTAAAGAAGGTTTTAAATATTTAAAAGATGGACAAGTAGTTTTTTGTGTGATTTCACAGAATTCAACTAACGAACCAAATCGCTTAATCTCGTGTTCAATAGGTTGCGCTTTGCCTAAAGATAAAAGAATGCATGGTTATATATCTGAGGCGCATGCTTTTGGCAAAACTGATGAGAAAACAGGAGAGTATGCCGAAGATTTGGCGGCTACGATGTTGGCTAGTATTTTAGGTATTGAATTTGATCCTGAAAAAAATTGGAACGAGAGAGAGCAGGTTTATAAAGCTTCAGGGCAAATTATTAAAACATTTAATATCACCCAGTCCGCTCGTAGTAGCAGGGAAAACATTTGGACTACTGTTATTTCTGCGGCTGTTTTTATTCCTTAATTAATTTATTAACGGTTCTTTTAATAATTTGTCCGATTATGACAAAGCCAATACCGATGGCACCCAGAATCATTATTTCATTTATTTTAAGAGGCGTTAGGGCTAAATAATTTTTGCCAAAATCAATAAAAGGCAGCGCTAAACTGAATAGTAAAGAAATAGCGAAAATAGGCAAAAACAATTTATTGTTATTTAACAAATCACTTAAGTTTGCATTTTTTTCCAATTTCTTTACATTGAACATATTAAATACTTGAACAATGACAAAAGTTTCAAAAATAAGAGTATTTAAGTAAACAAAACTTTTGTCGTTATAAAAGTGGGTAAGTATTATTACAGTAAATAAAAAAAGTAAACCTATTGCTGCCAGAAAGACATAATCTTTTTTTTGAAAAAGATTATGACGGAAAAAAGGCGGTTTTTTTGTTTTTATGGGCGATTCTATTTCTTCGTGTAAAAGTGCATAAATAGGTATACCGTCAGAGATTAAATTAATCCAAAGAATCTGAACAGGCGTTAAGGGCGGCGTACTTTTAATAATGGCAAAATAGAGAATAGCCAAAGTTTCGGCTAAGTTAGTCATTAATAAAAAAAGTGCCACCTTTCTAATGTTTTGGTGAAATAACCTTGATTCATTGATAGCTGATTGGATATTAACAAAATTATCATCAGCTAAGATAAAATCGCTGGCTTCTCTAGCAAGTTCAGTACCAGATTCTCCCATTGAAAAAGATACATCTGCCGCCCTTAAAGCTGGCACATCGTTAATGCCATCACCTGTCATTAAAACCTTTCTATTGATTTTTTTGAGCAGTTCTATAATTTTTAATTTAAGGTCAGGCAAAGATCGGGCAAATACTTTGATTTTTGGAATCATTTTTAGCGCTTTCTGGGCTTTTAAGGCAAGAAATTCTGAACCGGTAATTGAATAATTTTTATCATTTAAATCTTCAATTAGTCCTATTTCATAAGCAATGTTTTCAGTTGTGGCAAGGGCATCGCCGCTGATGATTTTAACTTCGATACCGCTGTCCTTAAAATTCTGGATAGTTTCTTTAGTATTTTTTCTTGCGGGATCGCTAATAAAGGCAACACCTACAAAGGTAAGTTCGTTAAGGTCGTTTTCTTCTAAATGTTCTTTGTTAAGAGAAGTTTTTTTATAAGCGATAGCTATAACTCTATAGTAGCGTTCAAATTTTTTTATTTTATTTAATATTTCTTTGCGGCGATGATAAGATTTAGAAACTTGTCCTTTATAAATAAAACTCGTTGATTTTTCAATAACATTTTCTAGAGCGCCGGTAACATATATTTCTTTATATTTGGGAGTTTCGCTTTCAAATTGGAATGTATAGAGAGTAGCTGACATTCTTCTAATGGAATTAAAAGGGAGTTCTGCTTTTTTTATAAATGTTGCTGTAAGTTCATTAGTGTCAATACCTGTTTCTAAAGCTAAACTTACTAAAGCTTTTTCTGTTGGATCCCCGGAAATTACTAATTTATTATTTTGTATGTGATAAACCGCGTTTGTGTTTAGAAGCGATATTTCTAAGAATTTTCTGATATTTAAATCTTCAATCGGATTTACGACTTCACTATTTTTAAAAAAGGTTTTGTTGGTAATATTGATAAAATTGTCGCCAATCATAAGTTTTTCAACTGTCATTTTGTTTTCGGTTATTGTCCCTGTTTTATCAACGCATATAGTATCTATGGCGCTTAAAGTTATAATTTCAGATAAGTTCTTTGTAATTACGCCATTACGAGCTAATTTGTTTAAGACAAGTCCAAGACCAAGACCAACAGAAGCTGGAAGACCTTCAGGAACCATTGCCACAAAGACTGCAACAGCGAAAAGAAAAGTATGCGTAAAACTGTCGAATTTATTGTAGGTTAAAAAAATTATTAAAATTGCGACTAATATGCCAATAAAAGAAATAAAATTAACCAATTTTCGAAATAACAATTCGGTGCTGGTTTCTTTTCTTTTAATATATTGTATTTCTCTAACAATTGAACCAAAATATGATTTCATTCCTGTGGCTACGGCCACTACTTCACCGTATCCTCTTGCGACATAACTTCCTGAAAATACCATATTTTTGATTTCATGTATGTCGCATTTATTTTTGAGAGTTTCAGAAGATTTTTCTACAGGCATTGACTCGCCTGTTAAGTGAGATTCATCTATTTCAAGATTGTGGGCTTCGATAATTCGAGCGTCAATTGTTATTTTATCTCCCTCTTTGAGGATAACTATATCACCTGGTACAATTTCGCGAGCATCTATTTCGTATGTGATATTATTTCTTTTAACAAATGACTTGACAATATTTAGTTTCTCAATTGCTTTCATTTGTTTTTCGCCTTTGATATCGTAATAAACCTCAATTAAGCCGTTGAGAAATAATATTAGTAAAATAAGAAAGGAATCAGTTATTTTACCGATTAAAATAGCAATTAAAGCGGCTACTCCTAAGAGATAAGCGATTGGATTTTTAAGAGCTTTTAAAAAAAAGTAAATTATTTTGAATACTAAAGGTTTTTCAGGTATAATAATTTCATTGTAGCCAAATTTTTCAAGTCTAGTTTTGGCTTCTTGTTGGGATAGTCCATTAATTGATGTCTCTAACATTTCAAATACTTGCTTGATGTCTTGTGTGTAAAATTCTTGCATATTTATTTTAAATTTTTAAATATTTAAAAATATTATATTAAGATGAATTCAAAATGCCACTTGTTTATGGTTTTGGATAATTTACGAAGCGCTTATAATGTCGGTTCAATATTTAGGACAGCTGAGGCTTATGGAGTTTCAAAGATATATTTAACAGGTTATACGCCGACACCTTTAAATAGAAAAGTGACCAAAACTTCATTAGGTGCCGAAAAGAATCTATTGTGGGAACATATAACTTATGGCCTTAGGTGCGTAAAACAACTTAAGAATAATAAAATAAGGATTGTTTGTTTAGAGAATGGTTTGAAAATTTCTCAGCCGATTTTTTCTTTTAAACCAATTTTTCCTTTGGCTGTTGTTGTTGGGAATGAACTTAAGGGCATCAGAAAGAGTATTTTAAAAGAAGCTGATTTAGTTGTTCATATACCTATGTATGGCAAAAAAGAGTCATTTAATGTTGCGATTGCTGCTGGCATTTTTTTGTTTTATATTGATTTTTTAAAAAATAAAATAATAAGTGGTAAGACTGATTAAAAAAAAGTGGACAACATTTTTAACTATTTTAGTAGGCGGCTTGCTTTTTTATATAACTTTTGGTTTGATTAAAAAAGAAGATTTGTTTTTTGAGCTAACTAGATTTGGAATTTTAAAAACTTGTTTATTTGTTTTGGTTGGTTTTTTTATTTTTATTTTTCATGCTTATCGTTGGAAAATAATTTTAGCTTATTTTGGCAAAATTTTGCCCTATGGTTATTTATTCAGAATTAAACTTTCAACTTATCCGTTAACATTTCTTACGCCGACTGCCTATTTCGGTTCAGAACCTTTAAGAGTATATTATCTTGCCAAAGAAAAAAAAATCGAAAGTTCAGTTGGTTGGAGTTCTGTTTTGCTGGAAGGTTTTTTTGAAATATTTGTTCAGAGTATTATGATGGTTTTTGCTACCTTTTATTTTATTTCCGAGTTTGTTTTTAGTCGGAAAGCAGAATTTATTACTATATTAAGTGGATTAATATGGTTAATGGTCTTATTTTTAGTTCTAAAGAAATTATTGCGTGAGAAAAAATTTTTGGGCGTTTTACTCGAAAAATTGGAAAGAATCGAAGGACTTAAAAATACTAATTTTATTCGTAATATAAAAGCAATTGATAATTGTTTTATCAGTTTTTTCAATCTAGAAAATTATTTTTTCTGGAAAACCTTAATTATCTCATTTGTTTTATTTGTCATTCAAATTATAGAAATTTTAGTTTTGATTAAATTTTTAAATTTGCCTTTTAATATAAAAGATATTTTTATTTTAAGGGCCGTGATGTCTTTGTCAGCGGTGGCTCCTATTCCTATGTTTATTGGCATAGCCGAATCATTGCAATTAGTTTTTTTCAGTGTTTATGGACTGGCTAGCTTCTATGCTGTTTTGATTCCCTTAATTTATAGAGTGTCAGGTTTATTTTATTCAATTATAGGTTTTAGTTTAACAATCTATAACAAGGTAAGAAGGATATATGACAAAGAAAAATTTTAGTTTTGTTTTTCTTATTTTTTTAATAGTAGTTATAGTTTTTTTAGTTTTTTTTGGAAATAAAAAAATAATGTTTGTTATGGAGAAAAATACCCCTAATAAAGTTTTAGTTAGTTTTGTCACGCCTTTAGAAAACGAGGAAGTCAATAATCCATTTTTGGTTAAGGTGAAAATTAACAATGGTTTAGAAAGTGTGTATAAGGTGAAAGTTTACGATTTAGAGGCAAATTTACTCTACGAAGATCAATTGTATTTAGAAGATGGCTATTGGCTTAATTTTGTTAAAATTGCAGCGAGTAATAAAATACTTCGTGACGGATTTATTCAAATTTACCGCCTTGACAAAAAAGATAATGCGCAAATACTTTTAGCCAAGCAACCAATAAGATTTAAGGATGGTTCTCCCGGTTTAACCAACGCTGATTTACTAGGCGAAAAAAGGGCATTTGTTAGGATAAAGAATAAAGAATTTAAGGCTGAAGTAGCCAATACCCTTGAAGCTCGAACAATTGGTTTGTCTGGCCGTCTCAAAATGAGCGAAGAAGAAGCAATGTTGTTTGTTTTTGATAGTCCCGGATACCATAGCTTTTGGATGAAGAATATGAAATTTGATATTGATATTATTTGGATTTACTACGATACTATTGTTTATATTGAAGAAAAGGTTAAGCATCCACAAAATCAAGATAGCGATTTAGAGCTTTATTCATCTAACTCAAAAGCCAATATGGTTCTTGAGGTAATTGCCGGCACAAGTTCAAAATATGGTTTTTCAGTTGGCGATCGAGTGTATATATATAAGTAATAATTAGAAGTAATTTGTTCCTTAATTTTCCATATTGACAAGCTAATTCTGCTTTTATAAGTTGTTTTATTAAAGGTCTAGTAAAATAGAGGAATATGAATTCAGTTTAGTACAATCAAGATACAGCAAGTATCATAAGGGGACAGCCCCCCTTTTTATTTTAAATTTTAGCTGATTATTAAAAATCAGCGGGTCGACAATTCTTTATAATTTATATTTTTTCTCTAATATTCTTTAATAATATAATAATATGTGGAAAAATGTTGTTAAATATATATTAATCCCTGTTTCGGGGATAGTTTTGTCTCTTGTTGGCGCATCTTTATTTGCCGCCTTCGAGGCGCATATTGTTAATGTTACAGCCAAAATTGAGAATGCTTTATCATTTAGCGTTAATGGTCCTAATGTTAACAATGGCGCCATTGATTTTGGTACTGTATTTCCGCAAGAGTATTTTAACTTTGATAATGTGAGTATTGGTTTTAGCGTATCTTTCTTGGGGCAAGATCGTGTCTCGGTTGTTGACTATAAAATAGAACAGAAGCCCAAGTGTATAGATGAGAATGGACATATTCTTCCTGTTATAGTGGTTGGCTATGAAGACGGTAAGCCTATTCTTACTTGTCCAGCTGGTCATGAAAGGATGCCACTATTATGTCCCTATATTTCAAAAACCGAGACAACCCAAGAATCCAGCGAAAATGATACAAGTGTACCTCCTTTTCACAGTGTAATCGTGACACCAACAGGAAATGGATTTACCGTTACTAATAACCCTTTGGCTACTGGTCAGCTTATTAAAGGAAGCGATGAGGTGGATAATTGGATAATTGACCTGGCGGTTCCTTGTTTTGAAGGAAAATGTTCAGAGGATTGGGCAGGTTTTGTGACCTCAAAAAATCCGAATGCCAATCCTGATTTATTTGATCTTGATCCTGCACTTGAATCTCAACAATTTGGTTGCGATCTTTGGTTTGAAGTAACTGGCATTAATGGCGGGCGTCCAAACGGCGTATAGTATAATTACTTTTTTATCTTCCCGAGAAATTTTCTCGGGAATATTAATAAGGTAATTATGAAAATAAAAATAAAAACAAAAAAAATAATTCAGCAATTTTTTTGGTTTATTTTGTTAACTGGTAGCGGAGTAATCTTTTCAGTTGTCCAAAATAAAATAACTAGCGTCTCAGCGCAGGTTTTGCCTATTTTAAAAGTTGTGCCTTTAAATATTGAATTTGGACCTTCTTTTCCGCAAGAAGTAAGGCAAAAATCTTTGGTCGTGGCTTTAAGTAGCCAAGACTTTATAGACAGAAGCCGTATACCGCTCGTTAGTCAAGTTGAACAAGTTCAATATGCTATAACGCCACAAGTAACTGCAGAAAATTCTTTTCAATTATGCCCTTATCTTAGCGTTAAAACAACTGAGAGTGGCGATACTTCGCTTATTGCACCTTATGAACCTGGTTTATCGGCTAAAGGTACTTTGACTTTTTTTCGCGATAATGATGATGATTGGTTAATAGAGTTTTTAACGCCCTGTTACAAAGGTAATTGTAATGAGGAATATTTAGTTAAAGAGTTTCTGGGGAGATTGCCGTCTTCTTTAAATGCCAATTTACTAGGACAAAATATTGAATGCGAAATTAGCGTTGAGGTAACTAAAGTAATAACGCGTAGTATAACTAAACCCAGAGAGCCGTTTGTAGTCAAACCACCAAGACGTCCATTTATTGTTGATTTTCCTTTTATATTATTTAAAGGTTTAGTTGACTAGTTTTATTATGGGAGTGCAAGATTTTCAAAAAAGAACAAAAACAATAATTATTGTTATTTTGGCATTTTTTTTATGGTTTTTGTTAGTTCAATTATTTAATGCCGACAAGCATCTAGCCATTGTGAATGTGATTGAAGGTGAGGGCAAAGTGGGTCTTAATCCTTTACCTATTAATCTTGATTTTGGAGATTTATCTCGAAACACTAGTGCTAAAAGACTTATTAAATTAGAAAACAAAGGTAGATTTCGGGTTTTTGTAGTTGGTTTTAAAGTGGGGGAAATAAGCGATTTAATAGAAACAAACACAAACTTTTTTGTTATGTCGCCCGGGACCTCTCAAGAGATTGAATATACTATTATGATTCCGCCTTCCGCGCCGATTAAAATGTATAAAGGTTATATCTGGATTTTGAAGATACCAATTTTATGATGATAAATAGATATTTTTTAAATAAAATGTTTTATATTTTTATTTATATAAGTGTTATTGTAGTCATTGCTATTTTGTTTCCGTTGATAATGAGTAAATTTCTAAAAACTGAAAATCCTCTAGCGGCAATTACCTCCAATTCAATGTGGCCAATTTTTAAAAAAGGCGATTTGATTTTTATAAAACAAGTTGACTTGGAACAAGTTCAGTCTGGAGATATCGTGGTTTGGAAAAATGAGAATGGATTTGTTATTCATCGCGTTGAAAAGATTGATAATTCAAAAAAAATCTTAGTAACTAAGGGTGATGCCAACAATATCAGCGATGAGCCAATAAATTTTAGTGATGTTATTGGCGAAGTTGTGATGCTATCCCACAATAAGCCCTTAAGAATCCCGTTATTGGGTAATATTACAATACTGGTTAAAGGTTTAGGTAGTAATAGTAAATCATTATAATTTTATGCAGTTTCGAAGCAGTTTAAAATATGCAAGTTTAATAGTTATAGCCTTTGTTTTGCATATTGTTTTTGTTTCAGCTTATGAGACTTATGTTGTTAATGTGACAGTTAAGATAAGCGACAATAAGCCAGTGGCTATACCGTCAGGCGGAGTTTATAATACTTCAGTGATTGTTAATCTTAGTAGCAGTGAGAGTGGGGCGTTAATTTACTATACTCTTAATGGAGAGAATCCGTCATGTCTACCAATCGGCAACTTATATATTGAGCCAATTTTGATTGATGATGACTCTGTTTTAAAGGCTGTGGCTTGTGGACAAAATAATAGCCGTAGTGGTTTGTTGACCGAATCATATGTTATCGAGATCCCTTCGGCTTCATCTCAACCATTGGCAAGTGCTCAAGTTATAATAAATGAGGTAATGTGGATGGGTTCAGATATTTCAACTGCTGATGAATGGATTGAGTTGAAAAATTTAAGCACTTCAACCGTAGACCTAAACGGTTGGTTAATTCAAGGCGCTGGGACCGGCACTTCTAGCATTATACTTGAAGGCATTATAGCTGCAGGAGGTTATTATCTTATTACTAATTTTCAGCCATCTAATGCTTCATCAAGTCTGGTTAATTCAATTGTGCCTAACAAGGTTATTAATTTATCCCTCTCAAATAGCGGCGAGCAATTAATTTTGAAAGATGCAAACGGTGCTATAATTGACCGAACACCACTAGGAGCATGGCCGGCAGGTACTAATAGCGATGAGCTAAAACAATCAATGGGACGAAATAGTCTTCCAGGTGATGGTTTACTATCTGAAAATTGGCATACCTGTACACATGAGAGCTGCAATGATACTATTTACTGGGATACAGAAGGTAATAACTACGGTACGCCGGGAGGAGATAATTTATAAGTCTTTGTTAACTTTTTTTAATCGAAAAGATATTGAGATAATTTACATTTACTTTTTGCCAATTAATAATTTTTAATATTCCATCGATATATGTGACCCTGTCGGGACCATAATCTCGATAATAAGCATGCTCCCACACATCAATAGCCATAATTGGTATTGCGCCCCAAACTATCCCAACATTGTGGAAATCGCAGATATAATTATGGATTTTTCCGTCGTATAAATTATAAGCAAGAACTGCCCAACCTCTAGCGGTTTTGCAACAGGCTATAAAATCTTCTCTCCAATTTTCATACGAACCAAAAGTTTCTATTATTTTTTTACCTAAAGGCAAGTTTTTATTAAATTTTCCATCACCGTTAAGAATATCCCAATAAATTTCGTGTAAAATTATTCCTGAAGCGTTGAATGATTCTTCCATTTTAAGCGAACGGTATTCTGAGAAATTAGCATTTGCCGATTTTCTGTCGGATGTTTTTAATTTTTCCTCGATTTCGTTGAGTTTATTAACATAGCCTGCCTGATGGGTATCATGATGCCATCGTACCACTTCTTCGGAAATTATACTTTTGAGAGCATTATATTTATAAGGTAATGGTTTTAATTGGGCCATTGATATTATTAAAAATTATAAAGATGTTGTTATTTTACTTTCTTAATTATCAAAATATTAGTTAGAAGATTATTATTAGGTATCATAATTTTTTCATTAGCTTCATTGTTTTTGGTTGTAATGATTGTATATCGAAGATTAATACTTTTAATAGTGCCTTCAAAATTTGTGATTTTTATATGGTCACCAGTTTTAAATGGTTTAGTTACTAAAATCAAAAAACCTGCAGCAGCATTGGCTATAATATCTTTTATAGCAAAACCAATGGCAAAACCGCCAAGGCCTAGGCTAGCGATAATAGCATTCGTATTAATGCCTAAAATATTAAGTCCAAGTAGAATACCTATAGTTAAAATAGTAAAGAATAATGTGTCAGCTGCAAAATTGGTTAATTCAGTTTTTATCTGTATTTTTATAAGCGACCTCTTCAACCACCTTTTGCCATAATAAGCAAGTAAATAAAAAACTAGAAAAATCGTTAAAGACATTAAAAGATTTGTTAGAAAAGACAAAAGTTTTTCTAAGTAAGTCATATTTTCAGAGTGTAATATTTTCGATTTTGTTTTTCAAGTTAAAACCGGGTAAGCGAGTAAGCCAAATTCTGTTTTAAGGGTCATTACTCTGAAGTTCATAATTGCTTATGAACTTACCCATCAAACGAGAATCTCGTTTTGACGGAGTTGCGAACTACTTGTACCAGGTCGCATAAAATTTTATGCGTCTGGTTTGTTCTTGCAGCGCGCAGGGTTTACCGCTATGTATGATTACTCATACATAGAGAGAAGTTTTACTTCTCACTTTTCACCTTTCCTAAAAGCAGAGAATATGCTTTTAGTAGTATCGTCTCTGTGGCACTTTCCCTATATTCCGACTTGCTAATTCAGAATACGCCGGAATTTCTCCGGTGGGCTTTTTATGCTGTTCGGACTTTCCTCCCCGTTAGTTATGTAACGGAGCGACCCAACTGCTTACCCGGTATAAAATTATAGCAAACTTGATACTCAAGCACAAGCGATTGCAAATAAAAAAACCAAGCGCTTGCTTAGCTCATTTTAACCTTAAGCATTAAGGTTTCGTTAGTTATCGCAATGCGCTTGGTTTGAAGAATTATTATATCTACTTAAGTCCTTATGAAATAATTTGTGAATTTAAAACGCAATATCCACAAAATAAATTAAAATTCCGCAGGTTGTTAGCGAGCAGACACCGAAAAGTTTCCATAGCTATCACAAAACTGCCGGATTATTAAAGAACAAAGCTTTGATATGATTTTGTGTGTTTTTTTCAAAATAATACAATAATAACTTTAATATGTCAAAAAAATTACAAGCGATGATGATGATTTACAGATTATCTTAGCTTGATTTTTTGCTAAAATATGTTAGATTAAATTATATATGATGCTCTACGGTAAACATAGACGCAAAGTGGAATTTGCTTGTAAAATTTTTGCTATCATTATAGCTTTAAGTATGATTTTGTTTTTGCTCGCGCCGTTAATAAGATTTTAAAACTTATGTCTGAAATTTTTTTTTGGCAGAGAATAATAAGATCGCCTATTTTAACAATTATTTTATTAACTATTGTCATTTTTTTGGGGCTATCTCTTTATAAAAATATTATGATTAAACAGGAGTTAGTTAGTGCTTTAGAGAGAATCAGGCAGGATATTACGGAACTTAATAAAAAAAATACCGAATTGGAAAAATATTTAAAGTTTTCCAGCAATCAGGATTTTCAGGAAAAAGAAATAAAAGAAATTTTGAATCTTAAACGGCCAGGCGAGAATGTTTATTCAATACTTAATAAAGACGGTTTAAGTTTAGAAGCCTCGTCAGACAAAGATATTTACGAAATTACAAAGTCAAATCCGAAAAAATGGTTAGAATATTTTTTTAAGTAATAAGCAGGTGTAACACAGTGGCAGTGTGCTTGCTTCCCAAGCAAGATACGCGGGTTCGATTCCCGTCACCTGCTCCAGTATCAATTTTTAGATGCGCTTTTTTATTTTAAAATAATCTAAATTGATTTTAATTATTTTGTCATCATTTTTTTTAGGAAATCCACGGCCGTCAGTGTTAGAAGTGCTGATATAAAGATAGCCGTCAGGTCCTAAGGTTATTGCTCGTAATCGTCCAAATTGTTGAAAAAAATGCTTTTGCAAAGAAACTTTATTGTCAGGTAAAATAGTCGCTTGGTACAAAGTCTCGCCCCGTAAACCTGTAAAGAATAAGGAATTATCTTTAAACGTTAAACTTGCTGGCGCCCAAGTTTCATTAGGACCTGAATTAATTACCGGTGTTTCCATATTATTTTTAGTTTCATTACCTTGGATAATTGGCCAACCATAATTTTTGCCTTTTTGAATTAAATTAAGCTCATCGAAACCAGAGTAAAACCCTGAACGACCATGTTCGGTTGCCCAAAGGCGGAATTGATTATCCCAAGCAATACCCTGCGGATTGCGATGTCCATATGAATAAACTTCGTTGCTATACGGATTTTCTGATGGAATTGAGCCGTCGTCCTTAACTCTTAAAATCTTGCCAGCTAAACTTTTTATGTCTTGAGCAAGTTGTGGGTTTTGGGCGTCTCCAGTTGTAATATATAGATAACCGTCGGGTCCAAAAGATATTCTCCCACCATTGTGATTTCTGGCGGCTGGAATATTGTCTAGAATTATTGTTTTATTAGTTAATCCCTTGTGGTCCAAATTGTAGCGAACTACCACATTTTTAAGTGTGTCTTTTGATTCTGTAGTATAATAAAAATAAATCCAGTTATTTTGAGAAAAATCTGGATGTAAAGCCATCCCCAAAAGGCCACCTTCGCCAATGTGCTTTACTTCATTAATTGTATAATTTTGCTGGTTCTTACCGATTCTTTTAAGTGTGCCCGGCCTTTCAGTAACAAGCATATCTCCATCAGGCAAAAAGGTTATTTCCCAGGGTATGTTTAAATTTTTAGCCACAATTTCCCAAGTACTTATTTCATTATTATTATTCATTTTTGTGTTTTCACTGATTGTTTGTGAAGATGGTTTATAAAATTGATTAGAAAAAAATTTTTTATTTTTAAAAATTAGGCCACTAGTAATAATAATTAATAAAAAACTTGCTGCCGTTAATATTTTATTAATGTACTTCATATTTTTCTAATAACCTATAAATTCTTCAAAAAATATATGGTCAGGGCTTACGCTTATATTATTGAGGATTTCTTTTGCGGCTGCCACCATAGGCGGAGGCCCGACAATGTACCACTTTACTTGATATAATATATTTCCAACAGATTCTCTTATAAAGTCTTCATCGAGGCGACCAAACTTATTTTTTAATTGAAAATGTGGATTTTGTTTTGATATATTTTTAAGTTCTTGTAGATAAGCGGCGCTGTCTTTGTTTCTATTGGTATAAAGTAATATAATGGAATATTTTAATTTATTTTCATTAACAAACCTTATCATACTTAAAAAGGGCGTGATGCCAATACCGCCAGCTATAAAAACAAGGGGTTCAGAATTGTCTTTAGGCAGAGTAAAGTAACCATAAGGTCCTTCGATTTCAACTTGTGAACCTATTGGTATTTTTATCAAGGTTTTTTTAAAGCCACTACCAGAATTGCGAAAAGCAATTACTAATTTTTCTTTATCATTTGGCGAACTAACAATTGAAAAAACGCGAGCGTTACCTTTAGGATCAGGAAATAATAATTTTGGAACCGTTACCCATATATGTTGGCCAGCAAAAAATTCAAATTTTTTATTCAAAAGACTAAAGGAAATTTCATAGGTTTCATCAGCTATTATTTTTTGTTTTAAAATTGGCAAAATTAATTTTTTGTTTGGAATACTGGCGTTACCTATTTTTTGTCGTCGTACCTCTTTAATAAAAGCACTGATTTGTAAAAGGGGAATAGTTACTGCCAGGCTTAAAAATAAAAATCGAAACCAATTTGATTCCGGATACCGCCAAAACAAAAAATAAGTTGCATGAGCAAATACAAGATAGAAAATAACATAAACCATTGAATGTAACCACTTCCATGACCAAATCCCAAGAAAGTTAACCGCGCGGTCAGAAGAAGTTATAGTCAAGATAAGGGTCCAAAATAATGCGATTAAGCCAAGAAGTCTAGGTAATTCAATGCCTGGTTCCTGCAAGGAGAAATTAAACACTTTTAAAAAATGGCTAAAAGATAAAATAGCGAACCAAATTCCTGTCTCGCGCCGCCATGTAATTAGTCGCCAAGCGGGCTCCCATAATTTAGCTAAAGGACCGATTAAAAGAGTAATAAATAAAAAAATAAATGCTGTATCCCCCAGAGCCCGCCAAATACGGGCATCAAAAGCCAAATTTTTCTTTGACAGCCAAAAAATATAAACCAACAATAAAGCAATTAAACCAGTAAAAATATGTCTTATTAATAGTATTTTACGGCTTTTGATGCCTAAAAGCATTTTGTAAGCCCAATTTAATTTTTATAACATTTTTATTCAACTACTTTTAATGTTCCCCAGTGTCCTGCAGCTCGATGGCCAGGTTGATTGCAATAATAAACAAATTCTCCAACTTTATCAGCAGTAAACTCTACTATTGTTTCTTGTTCGGTCGGCGTATCAGCAAAAACATTAAACTCATCAATTTTAAAATCGTGTTTACCGTTTTTAACGAATATTTTTATTCTTACTAAATCCCCTTTGTTAACAGTTATTTCTTTGAGCGAAAATTGCGGCTTTGGTTTGCCATCGACAATCTCAGTAAATGATTCCATAGAGAATTCTTTAACTGATTGATTGTCGTTTTTATCTGCAGAACTTCGCTCGTTTATTGCTGTCTGATTATTATCAATTTGATTATTGTTTTTAAGCGAAACAGAAATTAATAAAACAAAGACAATAATAGCGATGGTAGATATAATTATTTTTTTTCCCATAGTTCCCATAGTGTGTTTTATAGTTTACAAATTAATTTAATAATAAAAAAAGTCAATCTTAAAAAGATTATCTTCTTTCAAATAAAATTAAAGAATTAATAATTAATATTAATTATTAATTCATAAAAGTCAATAGTTTTTTAGTTTTTTATGGACATTTTCGCAGTTTTTGCTATAATATAGACTTATATAATTTTTGAGTTTTAGCTATGGATAATATTTTTTTATCTATATTTGCTTCTCTCTTGGGTTTAAGCTACGGCGTTTTTTTAATTTGGCAGATTCTAAAATCGCCGACAGGCTCAGAAAAAATGCTTAAAGTGGCTGGCGCTATTCAAGAAGGTGCCAAAGCTTATTTATGGCGTCAATATAAAACCATATTTGTCTTTGCGCTAATTATTGGCATTATTTTAGGTATTATACCTAATATTGGTTGGAAAACAGCAGTAGGATTTTGGATAGGAGGTTTGTTTTCTGCCATCGCTGGTATTATCGGTATGAGCGTCTCTGTTAGAACAAATGTTCGTGTGACTGAGGCCGCTCGCCAGGGTTTAAAAACTGCGCTTAACCTTTCTGTTAAAGGAGGGGCTGTAACCGGAATGTTTGTGGCAGCTTTAGCTCTTTTGTCAGTAAGTATTTTTTATATTTTTACTAAGGATTTAAACGCTATTTTAGGTGTGGGTTTTGGAGCTTCATTAATTTCGCTTTTTGCGCGTATTGGTGGTGGCATTTATACAAAAGCGGCTGATGTAGGAGCTGATTTAGTGGGTAAGGTTGAGGCTAATATACCCGAAGATGATCCGCGCAATCCCGCTGTTATTGCAGATAATGTCGGCGATAATGTTGGTGATTGCGCCGGTATGGCGGCAGATTTGTTTGAGACTAAAGTGGTTTCTGTAATTGGAGCTATGTTTTTGGGTTCGATTTTACTTTTCGATCAAAAATATATTACTTATCCTTTGCTTATCGCAAGTATTGGTTTATTTGCTAGTATTATTAGCACTTTTTTTGTTAAGTTAGGCAAAAGTAAAAATATAATGGCCGCTTTATATAAAGGCCTTGGAGCTGCAGTTATTTTTTCTCTTATTGGGTTTTACATTGCCACTCAGCAGATTTTTGGCAATTTTGCTTATTTTTATTCGGCTTTATCGGGTATTATTTTAACTATTGGTTTATTTATTTTATCAGAATATTACACTGCAAAAAATTGGCGGCCTGTTAAAGAATTAGCTTTAGCATCAAAGTCTGGCCCGGCGACAAACATTATTTCTGGACTTTCATTCGGTATGGAATCAACATTTCTGCCTATAGTTTTGATTGTTGCAAGCATTATAGGAGCATATTATTTTGGTGGAATGTATGGCGTAGCTATTTCAGTTGTAGCTATGCTTTCTTTGACTGGTTCAATTATTACTCTTGATGCTTATGGTCCTATTACTGATAATGCCGGAGGCATAGCCGAAATGTCTAATTTGGCTTCAAAGGTTCGTAAAGTTACTGACGCTCTTGATGCAGTAGGCAATACCACTAAAGCTGTTACTAAAGTTTTTGCTATCGGTTCAGCTGGTTTAGCCGCTCTTACTTTATTTGCGGCTTATTTAGCCGAACTAGAGAAATTAGCTTCTGGTCGTAGCTATAATTTTAATCTTGAAAACCCATTAGTTTTAGCTGGGCTTTTTGTAGGAGGGGCCATTCCCTATTTATTTTCTTCAATGGCTTTGCGAGCTGTTGGTAATGCAGCATTTAAGGTAATTGATGAAGTTAGAAGACAATTTAGAGAATTTCCGGAGATTCTTAAAGGTACCCAAAAACCGGATTATGCCAAATCTGTTGATATTGTGACCAGTGCGGCTTTAAGACAAATGATTTTACCGACAGTCATAGGAGTTTTAAGCCCTTTGGTTGTTGGATTTATTCTTGGTCCCACAGGTTTAGGCGGCCTTCTTTTAGGCGTTATTATTACAGGTCTATTTGTAGCTCTTCAAATGGCTAATGGTGGTGCCGCTTGGGATAATGCTAAAAAATATATAGAAGATGGTAATTATGGCGGTAAAGGTTCAGAAGCGCATAAGGCAGCTGTAATTGGTGATACTGTAGGCGATCCTTATAAAGATACCGCAGGTCCTGCTATTAATCCCTTAATAAAGGTTATTAATACTATTGCCATTATTTTTTTGGGAATAATAGTAGCTTATCACTTGTCAATATTTTAAACTTTAAACTTCGATTACCACTGGCAAAACTAATGGCCTGCGGTGTGTGCGTTTGAATAAAAATTTTCCTAATTCATCGCGTAGTAAATTTTTAAGATAAGTATAGTTGATTGTACCGTTTTCACGAATATGAGAGTGGACTAAATTACGAATGCGTGCTCTTGTGTCGTCTAAAAGTTTCTGTGATTCTTTTAAATAGACAAAACCACGTGAAATAATATCTGGCTCGTCTTTTATTTGGCCGTTTTTAGCATCAATAACAGTTATTACTACAAACATCCCGTCTTTGGACATAGTTTGTCTATCTCTTAAAACAATGTTTCCGACATCACCGATGCCAAGTCCATCCACAAACACGAAGTTTGTTGGCACTCTTTCTTGAGTAAGGATAATTTTATCTTTATAAAGTTTCAATACTTGACCATTTTCTGCAATAATCGTATTTTCGGGTTTAATTCCCATAGAAATTGCTAAATCCCGATTGGCTGCAAGCATAGTGAAATTGCCATGAATAGGCATAAAAAATTTTGGTTTGAGTAAAGCCAACATCATTCTCAAATCTTCCTTATGGGCATGTCCGCCGCTGTGGATATCCATCATTTGGTTGTGAAAGACTATAGCGCCGTCTCGAACAAGGGCATCTTTAAGCGCCTGTACTGCTCTTTCGTTGCCGGGAATAACTGAAGACGAAAAAACAAAAGCATCGCCTGGCTCTATTTTTATATATTTATGGTCTTTATTGACAATCCGCATAAGAACTGCGTCTGGTTCGCCTTGTGCTCCAGTGCATAAGATAGTAATTTTTTCTTTAGGATAATGCATTAAACGATCTTTTTTAATTAAAGTATCTTTTTGTATTTTAAGATAACCAAGTTTATAAGCAATTTCGACCGCGCTAATCATTGATCTGCCCTCAATTAAAACTTTTCTGTCATACTTTTCGGATAAAGTAATTATTTGTTGAATACGAGTTAACAGTGAACCGAAAGTAGACACAATTATTCTTCCTTTAGCTATTCGGAAAATTTCTTCAAGATTAGTTTGAATAGTAGTTTCAGATAAACTAAAACCTGGAGATTCAGCTCTAGTTGAATCTTGCATTAAAAGCAAAACGCCATTTTGTCCAATTTGAGCGATTCTGCTTAAATCTGCCGGTTCGTCGCCTATTGGGTTCATATCAAATTTAAAGTCGCCGGTGTTAACTATATTGCCAACTGGCGTTTTTATGACAAACCCAACTGAACCAAAAACGCTATGATTTTGATGGAAGGTTTCTATGTTAAACATTTCGATTTTAACTGAGTCATTTTTTTTAAGCTCAATAACATTAAGAGGTGTAGCGCCCCTGAACTCTTCGTGTCTTTTTAGGATTAGAGCTTTAGTCAAAGGAGTAGCGTATATAGGTGGATTTCCAATTTTATCAGCAATATATGAAATGGCGCCTATATGATCAAAATGCGCATGTGTAACAAATATAGCAAGCACTTTTTTCCTATCTTTATTTTCAGTGAGATATTTAATATTAGGAATGATGTAATCGACACCTGGCATATCTTCTTCAGGAAATCTTAATCCCGCGTCAACAATAATAATTCTGTTCTTATATTCAATTACATACATATTTCGGCCAATTTCGCCTAGTCCTCCCAAAGCGAAGACTCTGACGAAATTTTCTGGATGCCTTGCTGATTTAGTTATTTTTTTTTCTTCTTCAATTTTGTTTTGCATCGAAGTATTTTGTATTGATATTGCGTCCACGATAATAATAAAAGTTTAAAAATCAATTTTGTGCCGGAGCAGGGACTTGAACCCTGATGGTATTACTACCGCAGGCTCCTGAAGCCTGTGCGTCTCCCAATTCCGCCACTCCGGCAGATAGATGATATTTAAACAATATTTAAAGGCTGGTATTACAAAATAGAATTTATGATTTCCTCCGAATAGTTGGCATGCAAATTATTAGGGAAAAAGACCTTTTTATTAGTAATCGCTATGTAATCAGGACTGAATATGAATATAGCCGGCAGTTCATTTTTTATCAAAGAATTAAATTTAATGGCTAAATCCCTTACTGCCTCGACTTCAATAGTGGTTCTGATTTTATCGAGAATTTGATCAATATCTGTGTTAATTAAGTTAGCTATATTTTGTCCCGGAAATTTTATTTGCGAACTTGACCAGAAACTATATGGATCGGGCGGATAAATATAATTTTGACCAATGAGCATAAGTTCGTAGTCTTTATTTTTTAAAGTTTCAATAAAATTACCTTTAATATCGAGTGGGTCAAGATTTACTTTTATACCTGCTTGCTCAAGGTGACTTTTGATTATATGGGCAATTTGGTTAAAAATTTGAGTTTGGGGGTAGGATAGTTTTATATCTTGAGGCGCTTTAACAATGTTCGAATTGGAAATGTCTTGTTTTTGAATTTTTGAATCTTGAATTTTATAAAATTTATAATTTAAAGGTGCTTCAATAATATTGCCATATCCTGACAAAACTTGATTTAGGATTGAGCGCTTATTGATTAATTGAGCAAGATATTGTCTTGTTGTTTTATCTTTAAATTTGGCGTTCTCTAGGTTAAAAATTGTTAAGTATATGGTACCGTTTTTAACCGGTAAAACACGGGAATGCTTTAGAAATTTAAAATTTTTGCTATATTCGTTATTTATGATTAATGATATTTTGCCTTGATTAAAATCTTTTATAAGGTCATTCTCCTTTTGATATGTTTTAATAATAATCCTGTCATAAGCTGGTTTAGTTAAATTGTAGTTTAGATTTTTTCTGAAAACTAATTCCTGGCCAAATTGAGTTTTTACTATCTTATTTAATAGATATGGACCGCAGAAATTACTTTGTTTCGTGTCTAGACTTTCAATTAACGGTATTGTGAGGTTGTAAAAAAATGGAGAATAGGGAGAACTTAAATTTAGCTGAAATTCTTGTTCGTTTATTTTTTTAAAATCTATGCCTTGGAAGTTAATTTTTATAGGATGTTTTACTTCTTGATTTGTTTTAATCAGGCTATAAAAATTTTCATATTCGGAGCTTGAGAAAAATTTGTTTGGTTTCCAAAATACTTGTGGTTTTAATTTTACATTAATGGTTTTTAAATCACTTGAAAAATTTACTTCTTGCGCGAGTAAATTTTTATAGGCAAGATTCTTAGGGTCAAACCTCATTAAGCCGCAATAAATAAGATTACTGGCGATCTTTTCAGGTAACTCTTTAGCTAGAAAAAAATTAGAATTTTCAAATGTGCCTAAAATACCTATAGTTATTGTTTTTCTATCTATATCGTTCCATAAAATCAATTGATAAGACCTGATGATTAAAAAAAGGACCGAATAAACTAAAATTACCAAAAAGACCGGATACATTTTTTGTAAAATGTCTTTTAAATCCGTTTTAAAAAGGCGTTTTAAAAAATTTTTAGGTCGATTTAACAAATCTTTATTAGGCAATATTTAAACGTAAAATAGATAATACTATTATAGCAATTATAAAGATAATTGTCAAGTAGTAAATGATTTTCTCTAAGCCACGACGTGTGCTAAAAACCATAGTTTCTGAACCAAAACCAATTCCTAAGCCACCGCCTTTTTGTTGCAAAAGAATAAGAATCAACAAAATTACTGAAAGAATAATTTGAACAATTGATAGAATATTTCTCATTAGAAATAAATTTATTTTTTTTAATCCTTTATTTTAATTTTTTGTAAAAGCACTTTATTCAAATACTTTTTGGCAAATTTATGCGCGGAATTAATTAAGAATAAAAGGAAATTTTCTAAATTTTTAAGCTGTCGTTGTTGAAGATCAATTCTATAAAAGTTTTTTAAGGATTTATAAATATACAAAATATTATTTTGTTTTGCAAGAGAGATAAGTTTGATTTTATTCTTTGTCTTGATTTTGGAGTCATTTAAGGCTTTGGCAGCATAAGAAAGCTGGTTTTTTCCGCCATCTATCAAAATAACATCAGGCTTTGGCCATTGATTCTTTGAAGTGTCATTGTTATGAGCTAATCTACGCAAAACTACTTCATAAATTCTTTGAGGATCCCCGATAGAACTATCATACTTGATTTTGAATAATCGAAATTCATTAGGCGCTATTTTCCCATTGGTAAAAACAGTCATTGCGCCTACAAGATAATCCTGGCCTAAGTTAGATATATCGTATATTTCAATTCTGCCAGGAATTTTTTTTAATTTTAATATCGACCGCAAATTTACTAGTGCCGCTTCATATTTTTCGCTATATTCCTGATCAGTAATAATATTCTTGTGAGCAAATATATTTTTTATAGCTTTAATTTCTTTCAATATTTCATCAGCCTTTTCATATTGAAGGTCTTCTGAAGCGATTTTTAGTTGTTTTTTTAATCGTATAATTATAGACTTTCCTTTGCCTTTTAGTACTTGCTTTACTTTTTCTAAATTATAATTTGTAATCTCTTTTATTTGCTTTAAGTTCTTTTTTGTCTTGGAATGCGCTGGGCATAAGCCTAAATGAAAATAAAAACAAGGTTTTTCAAATTTATTTTTGCAGGTTTTATAGGGATATAGACGTCGCAACAACCTTAATGTATATTTTAACGAAGAACCATTGGTGAAGGGGCCGATGTACTCTGTATTTGGCTTAATTTTTGGCTGGTGGGTTAAAAAAAGGTGAGGCAATTCATCATTGACAAAACCAACATAAAAATAATTTTTGTCATCACGCAAAAGTATATTATATCTTGGTTTTAAGTTTTTAATATATTTTGACTCTTCAATTAAAGCTTCAATTTCTGATTTCAAAACCTCAATCTTAAAATCAATAAATTCCTCATATAACTTTTTTGCAAAAGGCGAATTGAGTTCTTTATTTCCGCTTTTTTTTGCTTCATAATGGCTTTTTAACCTTTTTTTGAGGTTTTTGGCTTTACCAATATAAATAATTTCATTATTTTTATTTTTTAAAAAATAAATCCCTGGCTTGGGCGGAACTTTTTTAAGTTTTTGAAGTAGTTTATCCATTAATTACCTCAATATCATAACACAATTTTAACAATTTGGGCAATTTATATAGTGCTATGGATATGTTATTTATTATAACAAACAGTACTTTATGCTTCTTTTAATTTATATTAAAACTATCTTATATTAAAAATCACCATCTCGTCCGCGGAGCGTGCATAAAAGGTGGGATTTACCTCGTCCAAGCCTCCGAGCAAAGCGAGGGGCAAAAACGAGGCAAATACACTTTGGTGGAACTTATTAGACAAAGTTAGAACTTTTTATCAGCAAAACCCCGATGCCGACTGACTGCCCGCTCGCCGAAGGCGAACGGGCAGAATCTCGCCAAAAATCGCCGGCGGGCGGGCAAAATTCCTTCCCCTAAAACCCTTTCCTATTTGCCCGCCCGCATTGCCCGCTTCGCGGGCGAGCCGATGATTTTTGTTATACCAATTATTTTAATTCCTCTCTACTTTTCTTCAATAACTCCGCGTGCAATTCTCCAATAAAAGTTTTATTATTTCTTATCACCTTCTCAAAAAATCCGGTATAGTCCGCCGGTGTTAAAAAATAAAAGTAATACTCCTGTCCCTTTTTCTCAATCTTGTTGTTCAATTCCACAAAATATTCGGTTGCGCCAGCTATCTTATCTCGGTTCTTCACATCTGTATCTTCATCATGTTTCGTTTCCACAAAAATAATTTTGTTCGCCTTTTTGATAATAAAATCGGGGTTGAATTGTTTTTGTTGGGGATGAGTGCCGGGGCGATAATTATACGGGATTGAATAAAATCCCTTGTCTTTTGATTTCACCCAGCAGTCAATAAATTTCGCGTTTTCTTTTCTTGTCAATGTTTTCGCAAATTCAATTTCCGGCTCTGACGCAAGAACCGTAATATTAAGCGGCGACTTGTAATTATCTGTGTCTATTTTTATTGAATACTTACCTTTTATCTCATCAAGCGCTTCCTTGATATTCTCTAACTCCTTTGCTTTAGATGATTCTAGCGACTGCTCACTAAACATTATTCCTTTGTTTTTCTTTACCTCGCTAATGCTGACATAAGAGGCGTTCATTTCTTTGGTGTTTTTTTCAATCGGATCACTATACACATCAACTATTCGGGATTGACCGGTTAATTGTCTGTAAAGTGTATTGAAAGAAGCTTTAGCCCGTTGGAGATTGGCTTCTGTTACCGTCTTCTCGCCAATCTCTTTCAGTTCTTTTTCAATAAGATTTTCAATAAATTTTCTATTCGCTTTTTCGGCGAAATTGGTATTATGCGTTAAATCCAAGAGCAAGATATTATTAAAAACTTCGTTCACCGCTTCTTTGAGAGAATACTCCTCTAAATCAATCTTAGTTCTTTTGATTGTCTCCTCTTGTGTTTTGACCGACTTGTAAATCTGTTCGGTGATATCTTTTCTACTGCTAAATCCTAACGATTTTGGCAATTCAATTTTCCCGCGAGCAGGAGTTTTTGTTTCAGTTTTAATTTTCTTTTCAATATTGATGTAGTAAAGCGAAAAATTATATTTTGACTCTTTATCAACCTTGCTCGTAATTTTCTTGCTGATTTCTGCCACATCCCGCACTAAATCGTCAATCCTTGGACCCCAAGCGTCGTGATTGAAAATGGTAACTTGGGGATGAATTTTCGGATCATTTTGATATACCGTCGGCACCCGCAGTCCTCTACCCAATACTTGAGCGATTAAAAGTTTTGAATTAAACGCCCTGTCTTCATGGGGGACAATTTGAAAAACATTATTTACATCCCAGCCCTCGGTAAGCATAGAAACAGAGACAATCCACTCTACCGGATTTTCCGGTTCATCAACAGTTTTCAATAATTCTCGGTTGGCTTCATGCTTCTGGCTTGAGGTAACCGGCAATACTTTTTTCTTTGCTTCTTCGGCTGAGATTCCTTCTTCTTGTCTCAAAAATTTCACGATTTCTTCGGCGATTTTATCGGTCTTTGAAATTTGATTGGTAACAAAGATTGTAATGTGCTTTTTGACTTTCGGATATTTCTTTTTGTTTTCAATATGATTTCGGTAAATTGCCTTAAATTTCTGCTTCCAGCCCCTTGATTCGTCTTTTTCCAGATAATTAATGTCCTTCACTATTCTGTCTTCAATCGCTTGGCGGATCGGGTACCTGTAAATAACATCTTTAAAATAATTGTCACCCTTGTACGGCGTTCCAGACGAATTAAGAATGTAAGCAAAGTTATATTCGGGATTTCTTAAAAACTTCGCCCATTCCAGCATTTCCTCATCTTCGGTTCTGCTGGTGTGGCTGGTAGCATTGATAAAATGGTGCGCCTCATCGTTGATTATCAAAATCTTTCTGTCTTTTCCCCTTAAATCCTTTATTGATGAGCCAACATGGTCGTACGCCTTATGGATATTGTCAATCACAATATCGCCCTTTTTAATTGCCGTATTTGCTTGAATAATGCCGGGGTTTCTGTATTTTCCGCCTTTTGGAAATGCGCTTTGCAGATTTGTTTTGATTGTAAAATTATTAAACTTTTTCCAGATTTCATCTTTAATTGTTCGCGATGGCCCAACGATTAAAACATTATCCACTACACCTTCATAAAGCATGATTCTTGCTACCGCATACATTACCCAAGTTTTTCCTGTGCCGGTGGCTAAATCAATCGTACAACTTAATTTATCCCTGAAAAGCAACTCATTAAGCAATTCGTCTTCGTCTCTAAAAAATTCCCGCATTGCTTCGTTTATCTTAAAATTCTCGCTAACCAGCTCCGCTATGTTTTTATATTCACCGCTCAAAAAGAATTTCAAAACCTTTCTTGCCGCTTCAATCTGATATTCCCGCTCGCCGCAAAGCTCGCCGATAAAATCCTCATATTTTGAAATATCAAAATTATTGGCTTTTTCTGAAAGCCGTAAAACTAAATCATTGGGGCTGATTGTTTCTTTGTCTTCTTCGCTCATTACTTTTTCTTAAAATCTTTAATATCTTTCACTTCTACTTTTTCGTTGCCTAAAATATCAAGATAAATAATCATTATTTTTGGTCCGGCTTTTTCTTTCGGAAAAGTAACCTTAAAATCATTTTTGACAATCTCATCATTAAAGAAATAGTGGTCCATATCAAAAACTTTTCCATCGTAATCTTTATCAATCATCACCATTGATAGCGCCTCTTTTTTCGGGTCCTTAAACTCCACCGGCTTTTTGCTGATTTGCACCGGTTCAAATTTCTTTATCTTTATCACCAACTGGTCAAAAAGCCCGCCTTCTTTGCCCTGATAATATTCGCACTCCACTTTTGGCGGATAGATAAAGTCAAAACCAACGCTTTCAATCGTTTGATTGATATTTGTTTTTGATAATGGCTGTAATCCTCTAATATACTCTTTGTCTTGAATTTTCTGAATTATGGAATAAGGGACGCGAAGAATATAATAACGAACCTTGCCTTTGCTTACATAATCCTCATTAAACCTCACAACACTCATTGGCGCGATAATATACATCTCATCTTTTAATCCGCTGCCGACAGTTTTATGTAAGTCATCAATAAATTCGTAAGTTAGATAATCTTTTTGTGAGAAAACCATTACTGGCCTGTTATTTAAAATTCCGTGCATTTGAACGCCTTTAATCTTATGGTCGCTCGGCTCTGCGCCAAACAATTCCAAAACAAACTTTCTGTAATCTGCCTCGTCCATCTTTTCAATAAATCCGGAGTCCAGATAAAGCCCGGCATTATACAAAACAAACGGCTTTGGCTTTAATGGCTTTCCTTTATTGCCGATTTCCGCTTTTAAATTTAGCATTCGTTTTTGCATCGTATAGATCGCCAGCTTTGAAGAATCAATCATTATCCATTTCCGACCCAATTTTTCCGCCACTGCGCCAGTTGTGCCAGAGCCAGCAAAAGCATCTAAAACGATATCACCTTCACCTGAAGAAGATTTAATAACCCTATATAATAATTCTTCTGAATTCTCTGTCGGATAACCTGTTCCTTGAGAATACCCAGCTATATCAGTCCAATTATCTGCTAATATTTCAGAATCTAACATTATTTGAATTATCGGATTATCTTTATTACATTTTTCACAATTAACCCATTTCCCTTTATTTTTAATAAAACCACAATTTTTACATCTTAATCTTAACCTGCCTTCCTTATATAATTGATCAAGTCTCTCCTGTGATTTTATCCAATGCCTTCCTTTGGGTGGTTTAAAATATCTACCTAAAACAACTCTTTCCTGATTATTCAATCTCTCTCCTGGTCTATGATCTAAATCTACCCATAATGTCTCGCAAATAATTTCTTTTAATTTCTCTTTTTCGTAAGGACTATTTTTAATACCATCTATAATCTCGTTAATAATTATGAATTTTTGAGTATACGCAGATATTTCATTTAATTTTCTATTATTTAAAGAATAAAAAAACAAAGAATCATTCATGTGAGAAAAAGCATCGGTTATTTTCTTTTTGCCTTTAGTTCTTGTAATCACAATCTCATTTTTAAAATTTTCTTTACCAAAAACCTCATCCATCAAAGCTTTAACATAATGCCCGAAATGATAATCAATTCTTACAAAAATAATTCCATCGTCGGTTAGTAATTCTTTTAAAAGGATTAATCTTTTTCGTAAATGTTCTAAAAATTTAACTCCCTGTAATTTTGCTGAATAAGCAGGAATATTTCCTTTTGCATCATAAATATCACCAGTCCCAAAAGGTGGATCAATGTAAATAAGTTTTACGCCGTTTCTGCCGTCCGGATTTCTTAATTTTACCTCGTCTTTTAATTTCAAAAGATGCTTCAACGCCTGCAAGTTATCGCCAAATATCAGCATATTGTGCCATTCATTCTCTTTTACTTCTCCAAACTTTTTAACCGGCTGAAACGGCACGCTCAAAGTATCCGCCAGAATATCTTCTTTTCTTTCCTTGCCGGCATAAATAAGCTCATATTCTCTTTCTGTCTCAAACGGAATCAAAAACCTGTATTCCTCAGGAATCGGCTTATCTTCCTGAATCTTCTTAATAATCTCCTCTTTTTGTTGTTTAGTAAGTTTTTTCATAATTATTTCAATAAATCATCAACACCAACATTAAGGGCT
>JBBINA010000006.1:0-56618 GCA_037444125.1 bacterium | reverse complement strand
AAAAGAAGGAAGGTATCTTATAACTGTTGAGGCAAGGGCTTGGAAAATTAAAAAGACTACCTCTTTTTATCTTACTGTAATTCCCGGAGGAGAATTTGATTTTTCCTTAACTAATGATGGTAATAAGACTGTTTATCAAGGAGAGAAGGTAATAAGTAATATTCAGGTAATCCATAAGTCGGGTTATCCTGAGACTGTCAACTTCAGATTGACATATAAACCAATCGGATTGGAATATAACTTTAATCCACTCTCTTGTAAGCCTTCATACGGTGGCCTATGTAACACTCAACTATCTTTTGAAGCTTTAGATATCAAAGTCGGTAATTACACCATAACAGTTGTAGGAAGTAGTGGGGGTATTACTAGAATAACAAAATTTACTTTGACTGTTATAAAGAGATCTCCACTTGATTTTTCACTAACTGCTGATGATGTATATTTAAAAGACGGCTCTGCTAGAGTTATCATTATTGCAAGACATATGAGCGGAACGCCCACTGATATTTATTTTAGCGTCAATACGGTGGTACCAAACGCATATTTCTCATTCTCTCCAAAAAGCTGCAGACCTCAACCCGGCAATGACTGCACAGTTACATTAACAATAACTAGTAATATTACTGAGGGAGACTACCTTATTGAAGTGTCTGGATCAACCGGTGAGAAAACGAGAAAAGGATATTTTACTCTTTATGCCAAACGTCCTGATTTCGATTTTGAATTTGTGCATGCAGATGTGGAGAGGACGTCTAAGACTGAGAATGGCTGGATGATAGATGTCCGCATAGTAGCGAGGCCTATTACTGCTCCTATAAATGAATATCCGGCTATTGTCTTCTTGCCGCCTACTTCGAATTTCCCGAAAGGAATAAAATTTATATCATATTCTAACCCCTCCTGCAGAGGAACATCATGGTGCTCTAATACCCTTAAGTTTTTTGTACCGGCAGAAACACCGGAGGGAGTATATGAAGTTAAAATTACGGCATATGCGATAGATTATAATAAGACAATCTACCGTTCAATATCCTTGGAAGTTGGGTTCCCACCCCTTATCTTCAAGGTATCAAATCCCGGCGATAAAGTTATGACTAAGGTGGGCGATCAGTGGTATGCGTCAGGTATAATAAGGGTGGATTATGTTTCGGGTCTCCCGATGCCCGTTTATTTTTACGACATCCCATTGCAACCAATACCAGCTGTAATTAACTTTAAAACAAAGTCTTGCAATCCAGGGAGAACATTCTGTACTGCAGATTTTAGTATTACTTATCCAGCAGATAAACCGCCTGGAACATATAGAGTTCTTATTTGTGCTAGGGATAGTATCTATAATAGTGTCTGTCAATCATTTAATGCAACAATACCACATTTTAGTTATGATTATTAGTCAGTGAATTTGCGAATCTTTTAACCAAAAGACCGCTAAACAGTATCTGCAACAAAAGCGGTCTTTTGGTTTGTTTTCAAAATTATGTTTGTAGAGTATAATAATAGTGTTACTTTTTAAATGATTTTCCCCTTTTATGTTGGAATCAGTTGAAAAGAAATTCGAGGCTAAAGAAATTATTATTCCAGAAGATGAGCTGGAGTTTGTTTTTAGCCGAGCTGGCGGGTCAGGCGGTCAAAATGTCAATAAAGTTGAAACGAAGGTAACAGTTATTTGTATTTGGAATTTCCAAAAATCATCTGTTTTGAACGATGTGGATAAGGCAAGAGTTGCTCAATCTCTAAAAAACAGACTTAATAGACAAGGAAGGCTTACGGTTCCGTCCTAGCGGGAGCGTTCGCAGTCAAGAAATAAAGCAACGGTAATTGAAAAACTTCATAGATTGATTAATGAGGCCGCCAAAATTCCGCCTGAACGAAAGCAAACTCAAGTTCCTGAAGCGGAAAAAGAGAAGCGACTCATATTAAAAAAAATAAAGTCTGAGAAGAAAAAACAACGTCGAAAATTTAATCCCGAAAGCTTTGAATAATGAGTAATAGGTAAGATAATTTATTGGCAGGAAATTTAACTTCTAGTGGCATTTATGTTTAAAAAAATATCGGCGTCGCTTATTTTTGCGTTATTTATGTTCCCTTTTTTGACTGTGGCCGCAAGTTTTAAGACCGGTTCGAGTTTTTTTCTTAAGGAAGATGAAGTAATTTCTGAAAATTTATATGTTCTAAGTGGCAATGTGAATATTTTAGGCGAGGTTCAGGGTGATTTGGCTGTTGTTGCTGGCAATCTTATGATTGGTGCCTCTGTTAAAGAAGATATAATTGCGGCAGGCGGTTCAGTAAATATTAATAGTAATGTGAGCGGTGATGTAAGAATAGTCGGCGGCAATTTAAATCTTTCAGGCAACATCGGAGGCGATTTCATCGGTGTAGGTGGCCAGATAATGTTATTAGAAGGAACACAAATTGGTAAGGATGTGGCGTTATTGGGCGGGAATATCCATATAGCAGCTAATATAAATGGTTTAGTAAAGCTAAGCGGTCAGGAAGTCTTTTTTGATGGATTTGCAGGCAATAATTTGATTATAAGAGCTTCCAAAATTAAAGTCGGACCAAATGCCCGGATAAAAGGAGACTTAGACTATTATTCAACCGAAGAAGCTGAAATTTCACCTAGTGTCATAGTTTCCGGAAAAATAAATTTCCATAAACTTGAACCCAAAAACGTCAAACAAGAAGGTTTTAGGTTAAGATTTGTTGGCGTTTTATCAACTTTTTGGCTTATAAAAACCTTAATTGTGATAACTGGCGCTTTAGTGTTTTATTTAGCTTTCCGAGCCGGCGTAAAATTGCTAGTTGATTCCACGGTTAATAATTTTGGTCAAAATTTATTGAAAGGTTTTGTGGCTTTTGTTGTTATACCGGTTGCAAGTGTAATTCTTATAGCGACATTAATAGGTATTATACCTGCAATTGTACTGATTTTGGTTTATGTTTTAATAATGATTATTTCAAAAGTATTTAGCGGAATGCTATTTATTGGAGCTGTTTCAAAGATATTTTTTAAAAAAAGAGATTTTGAATTAACTTGGCCGGTTGTTATTTTAGGCGTTATTGTGTTTGAACTAGTTGTTTCTATACCTTTTGTTGGCTGGTTTATTGGTTTGGTTTTCTCTTTAAGTTCATTTGGCGCTTTGGCTAATTCGTTTTACAAGAAATTTTATCGGTCTGATGGAGGGCTGGGAATATAGCGCCATTTTAATTTTGTCACGAAATCGATTTTATATCGTTATATATGAAGAAACCTGAATTATATAGTGATTTTTACAAGAAATATTTTGCCGTTGTCTATCGGTATGTTTTAGTTAGGGTAGGTTTACGGCATGAAACCGAGGATATTGTTCAGACAGTATTTTTTAAAATTTATCGTCGGCTTGTTAGAGGTGATGCTACAACAAAGCTTACAGCGGCATATCTTTTTATGATTGTTCGTCATGTTTTGATTGATTATTTTAAAAAACACAAAGAATTATCAATTAATACAATTGGTCAGGTTGTTGAGCGTGAGTCTTTGGACAGCAAGATTTTTGAAAATTTAGATAAAGATTGGCTATTAAAATTAATTGTTTCAGCTTTGAAGAAATTATCTTACGATCAGCGCGAGGTGATAATAATGAAGTTCATAAACGATTTATCTAACAATGAAATCGCTAAAATATTAAATAAGACAGAAGAAAATATTAGACAAATTCAGTGTAGAGCCATTAAGGCTTTGCGCGATATTCTTATCAAAGAAAGATATATATGAATATGAAGAAAGATTTAAAAAATTTAGACGCCATAATTGAGAGGGTGCTGATTTTATTAGAAAAAGGCAAAACTATTAGCGAAATTGAAGTTTTATTTGCGAAAGAAAAAAAGGAAATAGCTAGTATTTTGAAAACCATTGATTTTTTGGTTAGGCAAAATAAAATATTAGAACCTCCAGTTGGAATTGCAGCCCGTATTTTAAACCAAATTAGATTAAAAGCAAATCAAGACAAAAAAGCGACGTTAGGTCGAGCGTCGCTATTTAACTTCTTAAATAACCAAATTCAGACACTTATGGGGTTACCGTTTAAAGTAATTATACCGGTATTGCTGGTTTTGTTTATTGGTGTAATGTTTGGTGTGACAAGGTTTAGCGACAAGAAGGTGCAGGATAAGGTAGTCTTAGAAAATCAGCAGACTGCCGTGAGCGAGGAAACTACTGTTTCTGCGCCTGAGACAGAGAAAAGTATTGTTGGGTCAGTACAAACATCGAGTCAAGCTGAACAAGCAAATGAGGTAGATGTTATTACGAGTTCTATACTAGAAGATACACAAAGCGATGTTTTAAAGCTTGAAGAGGTAGATAATGAAGTTGATTTTGTTAAGTATGACAGCAAAGAAGTGGATGATTTTGGTCAATCAATTAACGAAAATGACTACTAAAAATTTAATAGCGAGAATAATAATAATTGGCGTTCTTGGTTATTTAGCTACACCTTTTAGCGTTATAGGGCAAACTTCGACTACTCAGATGACCGAGAGATTCTGTACGGTTATTATTCGAAACTTGGAGAAGATTGACCAAAAACTTATTGAACAGCAGGCTAAAATTAATAATAGACGTCAAGAACGGGAAATGCGGCTTTTGCAAAGGCGTTCAGAGCATGATGCTAAACGCTCAACTAGGCGCGACCTGCGGGATGAAAGTTTTGGAGAAAGGTATAATCGGCTTAAGGGTTTAGCCAAGACCGATACTCAAAAACAGGCTGTTGAAACCTTCAAGAGCGCTGTTGATTCAGCTCTTGAAATACGCCGTAAAGCTATAGACGAGGCGATTTCTGCTTTTAGAAAAGCAGTTGATGACTTGATAAACTCTAGAAAAACATCTCTTGAAGCTTTGATTACGGAGTATAAGAATTCAATCAAGGCCGCTTCTGATAAAGCAAAAGTTGATTGCGCCAATTCAGTTGATGCTAAAGCAGTTCGCGAAACCTTCAGAAATTCAATTAAGCAAGCACGTGATAATTTTAAAACCGGTCGTCAGGCACTTCTTGATAAAAATAAAGCAGAACTTGAGGCTTTGAAGGCAACCAAAAAGAATTCTATTCAGGCTGCGCAAGATGCATTTAAAGTCGCTATAGAAAAGGCCCGGGACGCTCTAAAGGCTGCGCTTGGTAACCAGGAGCAAAAATAATAGTCGGTTAGATTTGTAAAAAAAATCCAGCTTTTAGAAGCTGGATTTTTTGTTGAAAAGGCATATTTTATACAAAGTAATTTACTTGACTTTTTTTATAAAATACTTTTTAAAATAATACTGGTGATTAAAGTTCTTTAAAGGAGGTAGATATGATGCAGTATGTCAAAGACAGTTTTTCAAATTTTGGTTTATGGTTGCTAAATAAGTTTATTTTGACAGCGGCTTTAGGGATGCCATTTGGTGCATTGCAGGATATGGCTTTACCTAATCCTTATCTTACGGCGGTTTGGGGCGCAATAAAGTCCGTATTTTGGTTTCCTATTCAGGCGACCGTATTGGTTAAAAGCGCGTTAGAGAAGGGATTATTTGCTGCAATTGGTGAGCGTATAGGCGAAGCGGCCACAACTTTTCTAATTATTGCTGGTAAATTTACTGATACTAAACTTAATGATTTTGGCATTTGGATATTGTATGGGAGTGTAGTTTTTTCAGGCATCATTTATATTATTTATTGGCGATTAGAGCTTAATCGTCAGCGAGTAAGAGATTTTCGTTATTTCAAGCGTAAAAGCGCTGAGTGGAGGTGATGTTTTGCGCGAGAATAAGGGACGGCAACACAGTCCTTTTTTATATTAAAATTAAGATATTTAACTTTATAAAATAAGATAAGACCAAAATATTAATTTTTGAGTTTAAGCTTTTGAAATCATTAATTGATATTTTTAATATGTTATTTTAAACCATTGAGAATAGTTTTTTCTGATATGATAAAGCGGGCTAGCCATTTTTGTTATTTTTATCTTGTTTTCGGCATTTTTAATTTTATAATTAATTTTTATGACGCTTCAAGATTATTTTAAAAAAGCCAAGATTGAAAAATTTGCCATACCGCATTTTAATTTTTCTAATTTTGAGATTGTTAAGGCCATTGTTTTAGCCGCAAAAGAAACAAAAGCTCCAGTTATAATAGGAGTATCAGAGAGCGAAGAAAAATATCTGACTGCGTATACCGCTTTTAATTTAGTACGAAGTTTAAAAAAAGAAATCGGCGCTGAGGTTTTTATTAATGCAGACCATCATAAAAGTTTTGAGGCTTGTAAGAAATGCATTGATCTTGGGTTTGATTCAGTGCATTTTGACGGCTCAGAATTGCCTTTTGAAAAAAATATTGAGATCACCAAACGAGTTGTTGAATATCGAAACAAAATTGGTTCTCATATTATGATTGAAGGTGAACTTGGGCATATTATGGGCGTTTCCAAAATTTTAGAAGAAAAAATAGAATTGAAAGATGAGTATTTAACTAAACCTGAGGAGGTTAAAAAATTTATTGAAGCGACAGGAGTTGATCGTTTGGCAATTTCGGTGGGTAATATCCATGGGGTTTCGGTTTTTGGCAATCCAAAATTAAGATTTGATTTAATCGAGTCCGTTAATAAGATAATTTCAAATACCTATCTAGTATTACATGGCGGATCAGGAATTTCTGACGAAGATTTTAAAAAAGCTATTGATGCGGGTATAACTAATATCCATATTAACACTGAATTAAGGCAAGCGTGGAGACAGGGGTTAGAGACACTTTTACTGAAAAACTCTAAAGAAAGTATCCCTTATACTATTGGAGAAAAGATAGTTGAACAGCTTAAAAATTTTTTAATTACAAAAATTAAAATTTTCGGTGCTGATAATAAAGTAAGTTTGTTTTGATGAAATTTGTATTTTGTTGTTAGCCTAGGTTTGAGCAACAGATTATTAAAGTCTGTTGTATTTAATTTTTTGCGTTTAGTATAATTTGTTATAAAATTTTAAATTTATAAGTATCAATAAAAATTATGGCTGAAGAATTTGTAGTTTTGGTTAATAAAAGAAACAAACCTATTGGCCGAGCTTTAAAAAGCGAGGTTCATTATTCCAATACTCCGCTTCACCGAGGGTTTTCTGTTTTTTTATTTAATCAAAAGGGCGATTTGTTGTTGCAACAACGTAGTCGTTTTAAAAAAACCTGGCCGCTAGCTTGGTCTAATAGTTGTTGTGGTCATCCGGCGCCTGGAGAAAAAACAATTTCTGCGGCTAAACGAAGGTTAACTTTTGAGCTTGGTTTCAAGAAAGTTAAACTTTTTGTGATTTTACCTAACTATCGTTATAGATTTGAAAGAGACGGTGTGGTAGAAAATGAAATGTGCCCGGTGTTGGTTGGATTTACAAAAGAATTAGCCAGTCCAAACCCGCAGGAGGTTGAAGCAATTGAGTGGCGTGGTTGGCAAGATTTTTTGCAAGATATTAAAGATAATCCAGGCAAGTATTCAGAATGGTGTATTGAGGAGGCGCAATTTTTATCCCAGAATCATAAATTTCAACAACTTTATAAAAAATATACTGCCCTATCAAAGGTTAAATAGTATAAGATTAATTTTCTTTGACTAAAACTTCGAGAATTGAAAATTATAGCCGTTTGTTTTAAGGTAAATTATGTGATTCTCGTTTTTCTTCCATTTTATTTATTATTTAATCTTGGGATTTGCCGATCGTAAAATCAAGCTAGTCAAATTTTCTAAGCTTCATAGTTAGCCAACGAAAATAAATTTTATGTTATTATGTTATTTAGAGTACCCTAAAAAAAGGAGGTTTAGCTTATGGTTAGAAAAATTATAAGGGCTGGTATTGAAGGTCAATGTGCTGGTATTTTATGGGCGCTTAAAGGAATGGAATACTTAGTCACTAATATTCGTCATCAGTCGCCCAAAGCGCAAATTTTTGCTTATCCAATTGGGCATAATGAAGAAATTGTTGATTTAATGAAAAGTCTACGTATTGGTTTGGTAAATAATATTAATGAAGTTCCTGCAGGGGGAATATATCTTATAAGCGCCCACGGTTGTTCCAAAGAAGAGCGGCAAAAAGCAGAGAAAAGAGGTGTTATTGTTGCTGATTTGACTTGTCCTCTGGTGGCGCGGAATCATAAATTAATTCATCACTCTCTTGATAAAGAAGATGCCAGCATTGTGATTATTGGTCATCGTAATCACCAAGAAGTTAAAGGTTACCTTGGTCCTTTAAAAAATCCGCGTGTATTTTGCGTTGAGATAGAGGAGGAGGTTGCTAATATAAAACTCTTTCCGGGAACACAAGAAATTATTATTATTTTACAGACTACTTTAAGCCAAAGAGATGTGGCTCCGATAAGTAAAGCAATTAAGAAGAGATTCAGTAATTTGAGAATATCTGATTATCAAGGGAGATGTTATGCGACTATAAATCGACAGAACGCTTTGATTAAAATGATTCGGGGACACAATGTTGATGTTGTAGTTTTGGTTGGTGATATCCGAAGATCTTCTAATACTCAGAGACTTTTTGAAATCGCTCAGTATGATGGGATAAGGGTAATGCCTGTTTTAAATGAATCGGAGTTACGTAAAGATGACCTTGAGGCGTTTCAGGTTATAGGCATTACTGCCGGCGCCTCTACTATTCCAGCAACAGTTGATAAGGTGGTTAATAGACTTGAACAATGGTTTGGCGTAAGAGCAATAACCGATAGATTCTTTGTTGAAAAAGAATTTTTTCCTGAGAGTTTGTTTATGATTGAACTTGAGAAAATTTACAAAAAAATTACCCGCTGAAAGATTCGGCGGGTTTTAAATTGCTCTAAAAATAATTATTGTCTTGATTGTTGACTCGATAAAAAATAATGCTAAAATACTATCGGTTTCTTATTATGCCACAAATAAGTTCAAGGAGGTAGGTAATCTTGAAGAGCTCTCTATATGACTTATTCAAGAGTAGCGAGGCTGTTATTTTTGATATGGATGGGGTTATTGTTAGAAGCGAACCTGCTTGGCGGGCAAGCGAGGAGGAATTAATCCGCCGTCGGGGTATTAATATTAGAGAGACTAATTTTAGGCAAACTCAAGTTCCATTTTTGATTGGCAGGAGCCAGCAGGAAGCCGCCGAAATTTACAAAAAATTTTTTGATTTAAAAGATGACATAATGCATTTGCGTCAAGAAAGAATAGAAATTGTGAAAGATTTATTTCAGGAAGTTCCTCTTATGAGTGGAGTTTATGAGCTTATAGAATGTTTATTTAAAAAAGGTTATTTATTAGGGCTAGCGACTTCTTCGCCAATGGAACTGGTTGATATTGTATTTGAGCGGTTTAGATTGGGCAATTTTTTTAAAGCCGTAGTGGTTGCCGAAATGGCTGGAAAAGGCAAACCTGCGCCGAATATATATCTAAAAACGGCTGAACTTTTAGGAGTTGAACCTTCAAGGTGTCTTGTATTTGAAGATGCAATTAATGGGCTTGAGGCAGCCAAAAAAGCTGGTATGAGGTGTATAATGATTCCTAATAACTTTGCTGCACTAGAAAATCTTGCGAAAGCCGATTGGATTATAGAGTCTTTTTGCGATATTGATTTGGAGAAAATAAGGATGAAAGGATTATGAGTTCCCAATGGTTTGATTTTTTTGTAAAAACAAAAAAGCCCGTGACGATTATTGTTTGCGGTTTACCTGGGGTTGGCAAATCAACTATTGCGCGGAAAATTGTGCTTAAAATATTTGCTTTGTGGTTAAGTACAGATAATGAAGGATATATATTGTTTGGCGAGAATAGGAAATACGATGAAAGATATTACCAGAAGCTTTACGAACATATGCATATGTTAGCCCAAGATACTCTTCGCTCTAAAAATAATCTAGTCATAGATGGTACTTTTCTTGAAACGAAAATAAGACAAAAATTTATTGATTTAGCAAGAAGATTTTCTAAAGAAGTATGGATAATTTATGTAAAGTGTAGAGAAGAGGTGGTGAAAAAAAGACTTGTTAATGCATTAAGCTGGCAAAGAAATTGTTCAGATGCAGATTTTTTAATTTATCTTGACAAGAAAAAGAAGTTGCTAAATAGCGATGACTATGGGGTTCTCGATAAAGAGCTTAATGTGAATTTAATGATATTGGATAATAGTTTTGACAAAAAAGAGCCGAAAATCCTTTTCGTTAGAAGATACAATGAAAATTTATAAGCCCTAAATTATTAGGGCTTATTTTATTAATTGATATTTAAAATAAAAGGGCCCCGTCATATATAGAGACGGGGCTAATTTACCCTTCAATAAGTTTTTTACGGATGCGCATACTTAAATAATCAATTACCATAACAGTGATAACAATTAAATACAAGCAGGTGCCGACCGTTCGCCATTTAGATAATCCGATAGCTTCATTAATAAGCATACCGATGCCTCCTGCGCCGACTATGCCTAGTACAGATGCTGCGCGAACATTGATTTCGAATCTGTAAATAGCATTGGCTATAAATTCTGGGAGAGCTTGAGGTAATATGCCATAGAGGAATATTTTAAGGCCACTTGCACCAGTTGATTGGAGAGCTTCTATTTGTTCCTTTCTAATTTTTTCGACACTTTCGGCATTAAGTTTGCCCAACATACCTATTGAGTGGAACCCAACGGCTAATACTCCAGCCAAGGCTCCTGGACCGAAGCTAGCGATAAAAAATATAGCTAGAATCAATTCGGGGAAAGCGCGGATAATATTAGGTATTTGCTTAAAAAGGATGGCTAATTTTTCTGGAATTCCGGTAAATTTGCGGGAAGCGAGTAATCCTAGAGGAAATGAGATGACAAAACTGATAGCCGTACCTACAAGCGCAATTTGGATTGATTCAAGCATTTGTCCGAATGCCAGCGAAAGTATTTGTAGTTCTGGTTCTGAAATCATTACCCAGACTAGATTCTTAAAATAGCCGATACCCTTAATAAATCGTTGAAAATCGAATTCTAGAGCGCTTCCTGACCAAATAACAAGCGTTAGAATAAAAATTATCGTCAAATATTTGAAGCTCCTTGGAAATCGATATCCTTGAAGGACGGCATCTCTAATTTTGTTACCTACAAAGTCAATGATAACTACTAGGCTAAAAATAGTGATTATTACTGCTAATGCTTGAGAGTAATGGAACCACTCAAGAGCAGTGACAAGTACTGATCCTATTCCGCCAGCGCCTACATAAGCTATAACCGTAGAAACTCTGATATTAAGTTCGAAGACATAGATAGTATGATCTAAGAATGCTGACCAGATTTGCGGAATTACGCCATAAGATATTATTTTGATAGTATTGGCACCGCTTGATTCTACGGCTTCAATTTGTTTTCTATTAATATTATCGGCAGATTCTGATGTAAGTTTTGATATAATGGCACAGGAAAAAAAAGCCAAAGCTGGGATACCGGCAATAGGACCTAAACCCATAGCTGCGACAAAAAGTATAGCATAGAGTAGGTCTGGAATCGTTCGGATAAGATTCATTAATACTCTTGTGGGGGTATAAATCAGAGGCGATTTCACAACAAGAGGGGACCCAAAACAGACTAGGGGTATTGACATTATAGCGCCCAGGAATGTTCCGAGAATAGCCATTTGAAAGGTTTCGAAAAGCGGTTTTATAAAGAGGCCGAATTTAGTAAAGTCAGGCGGCCACATTTCATTTAATAGTCTAAAGAAGCGGTGACTTTCTTTAACTATGTAGGGTATATCCCATATTCTTACCCGGTAAGAGGCATAGATGAATAACGCGCTTATGATAGAAATACCCAACCACTTAAATATTGTTGATCTTGCCATATATCTCCTCCTCAAAGGTTTCGCGATTAATCATTTCAACCGGTTTGTCATAAATTATCTTTCCTTGTCTAAGGCCAATTATACGTTTACCATATTTAAAAGTAAGGACAGGGTCGTGAAGGTTAATAATAGTTGTTATTTTCTGTTCTTCGTTAATGCTTTTGAAGAGATTCATTACATGGTTGGCAGTGATTGGGTCAAGAGATGCGACTGGTTCGTCGGCTAGGATAAGTTTTGGCTTTTGCAGGAGCACTCTAGCGATACCGACACGTTGTTTTTGGCCTCCTGAAAGGTTGCTAGCGCGATCGTTATGGCGTTGTGGGCCTAAGCCAACTTTTATGAGGGCTTGATGAGCAAGGTTTATATTATCTCGTCCAAAGCGTCTGAAAATTGCCGCTATAGTGTTTAGATGTGCTATTTTTCCTACAAGAACATTAGTGATGATAGGCATACGATCGACAAGGTTGTATTCTTGAAAGACAAATCCTATTTGGGTTCTGATTTCTCTTAGTTGTTTCTTTGAGACTTTAAGGACATCTATGCCGTTGAATAATATCTCGCCTGAAATTTGGGCTCTGTCGTTTTCAGCCAAGCGATTGATGCAGCGAAGTAAAGTTGATTTGCCTGAACCTGAAACGCCAGCTATGACTATAAATTCTCCCTCGTCAACATCTAGGTTAATATTTTCAAGCGCTTTAATATTGCCTGGATAGACAACATTAAGTCCTCTTATTTTAAGCATACTACCTCCTTTTAAAAAAGGGGAGATACGAAATATTCGTACTCCCCTTTTGGCTACTTTGTTATTGATTTTCGCATTTTGCGATATTTGGTTCAATTTCATTAACCACCGGTCTGACTTTAGTGTCTAGTAATTTATCAAGGTCAAAATCTTCTGGAACTTTTACAAAATCAGTTGCGTCGATTGCGCCTTTGGCGAATTTTTTACCTTCGTCAGTCTTCATGATTGCCACGAAAGCTTCTTTAATTACCTGCCTCAGCTCTGGTTTCAATTCCTTTATGGCAACAGTAAAATCGTTGGGTACCCAGTCAGTGTAGCCAATAACAATAACTCGCGTGCTTGGTTCGGGGTCGCCCGGCTTCCAGCCAAGCTCTTTTTTAACTTCTTCTGTGTTGAGACTTAGCCTTACATCTTCAAAACCGACTCCGATCTCAACATCGCCTCTGTAAACTGCTTTAGCTGCTCCAAGATGTCCGCCAGCAGGACGGAAAGTTTTAAAGTTCCTATTTTCGCCTGGAAGTATACCAAGATCTTTAAGGGTTTTACACGGGAATAGAAATCCGCTTGTAGATGTTGAGCTGCCGCCATAAGCAAATTTGACTGTTTTTCCGGATTTTACAGCTTCAACTACATCAAAAAGGTTGGAAAAATCTCCAAATAGATGTGCCATAAATTGGCCGCGGTAGCGTAAAGATTCGCTTCGTTTGGTAGCAACGATAGCAATTGCTCCATATCTTTGCCTTGCTTGATCTCCTGAAGTTGGTCCCATTAGTCCAATATGAATTTGGCCCGAGCCTAACGCTTCAACTGTTGCTGTGTATGAGGCAGGAATAATTGCTTCCACAGATTTTATTTGTGGAAAGCCATTTTTTTGAACATAGTCAAGAATGAGCCGTCCTAAACCTTCGACATTTGGTTTTAGGATATCTGCCGGCCGAGATGGAACCATCCCGATAACCAATTTCTCCGGGATAAGGGTGCCTGCCTGCTGTTGCGCTCTGACTGTCAAAAATAAGCCAGCTATGAGTATACAGACGATTGAGAGACTGAGCCGTTGATATCTTTTCATTGCTGTTCCTCCTTTAAGTTTATCCCGATTTCGGGAGATTATCTGAATTGTTGAGAACCTTTGTTTTTACTAAAAAAACCACCTCCTTAAGTATGGTTTTGTTGGTAGGAAACTTGAGAACTTCTTTACCTTGGTTCCAGTTTAAAAAAAATTAATTATGTAGTCAAGGGATTTAATTTTAAATTTTTAAAGATTTGTGCTCTTCAAATGTTCTATAGCTCGACTAAGCATTTCGTAATATAAATTAAAGCCAATACGGTTAATGACGCCAGACTGTTCTTTGCCTAAAATATTACCGGCGCCTCTTATTTCCAAATCTTTAAGAGCCAATTTATAGCCGTCGCCAAGTTGGGAGTATTCTTTAAGATAATTCAAACGTAAAACTGCGTTGTCTTTTAGTTGTTTAGTTGGGTAAAGAAAGTAAGCAAAGGCTTTCTTGTCAGAACGTCCAATCCGACCTCTTAACTGGTGAAGATCGGCGAGGCCAAGCTTCAGAGAATTTTCTACAATTAAGGTATTGGCGTTTTTTAGATCAAGACCATTTTGAATGATAGTGGTGGCAAGCATAATATCAATTTTTCCGTTTCTAAAGCGGTGGATTTTATTAAGCAACACTTTTTCTGGAAGTTTTGAATGTATAATATCAATTCTAGCTTTTGGAAATAGTTGTTTGAGTTTTGCGTAGGGTTTAATAATACTGATAATGCGGTTATGTAAGAAAAAGATTTGTCCTTGGCGGCGAAGTTCATTGTTGATGGCTGTTTTGACTATTTTCCAAGAAAAAGGTTGAATTATAGTTTGAATAGGCTGGCGACCTTGTGGCGGGTCGTTTATAATACTGATATTTTTTATGCCAGCTAAACATAAGTTCAAAGTACGAGGTATAGGAGTGGCTGAGAGCGCTAGGACATCTAAAGAGCTTTTCATTTTTTTTAGTTTTTCTTTTTGCCTGACTCCAAATTTTTGCTCTTCATCGATGATTAAAAGACCTAGATTTTTAAAGAAAACATCGTTAGAAAGCAGACGATGTGTTCCAATAATAAAGTCTATTTTTCCTTCTTTTAATAACTGAAGGGTTTGAGTTTGATTTTTTTTGGATATGGCGCGAGAAAGAAGTCCAATATTTACCGGCATTTTTTTAAATCTTTCTTTAGCTAGATTAAAGTGTTGGTCAGCTAGAATTGTAGTGGGAGCAATTAAACAAACTTGGAAATTGTTGACTATGGCTTTAAAGGCAATTCTAAAAGCAATTTCGGTTTTACCAAATCCTACATCGCCGCAAATAATATGTTCAATAGGTTGACTATTATTTTCGAGTTCATATTTAATTTGGTTTAAGGTTTTCTGTTGGCTTGGAGTGAGGGGATATTCAAATTGAGCCTCAAAATCGTTAAAGAGACTGTCATCTGGTAGATAAAGAGACCTGCGGCTTATAGATCTATTAGCGTATAGTTTTAGAAGCTCGGCGGCAAACTTTAAGATATTCTCTTTAGCTTTTTTTCTTGATTTTAGCCATAGTGAGCCGCCTAAACGGGATATCTTGGGCTTGGTGAAGCCAATATAAGGAGTGAGTTTGTCAATTTTGTCTAATGGTACAAGTAGTCTATCATTATGGGCGTAGCCAATCACGTAATATTTATTTGCTTTTATGGTTTCAAAACCTTGAAATACGCCAATTCCATGATCAAGATGTACAATATAGTCGCCCGGTTTTAAACTTTTAAGAAAGTTTTGGTCAAATGATATATATTCTTCAAAATTGTCAAAATTAGCGGTGATAGATTTTTCTATGAAGTTGATTTGGTTGACTTTATTGCCAAAAAAGTCTATTCTTATAGGATTAACATAATTGATGGCGAAGATATCAATTATTGACCCTCTTATCGCATATTCTAATGGTGTTTTAACAAAAAAGGTTTTTCTATATCCAAGTTCGTTTAGTTTTTTCAGCAAAGCATTGAAACCGATGTTTTGATTAAGTTCTAAGATAAAGGTATGTTCTTGCCAAAAAGTATTGTTGTTTTGTGTTTGTTTAATCATCACACAGTTATTTTGAGTCCAAAATTGTAATTTTTCTCTAGCATTGATGTCAAATTTAATTTTTTTCGAAATAGAAAATCCAGCCTCTTTTAAAATTTGAGGATGGGGTTTTAAGATAATTATTTCTGTAAATGTTTTCAAAGCTAATCTTTAAGTCTGTTACTTTATCAAGTTGTTTAAGTTTTTGATTAAATGAGGAAAAATATCAGACAAAATAATTTTTTCTTCTGTTTTCTTAAACGGTTGCATAACATAATCTTGAGTGATTTGCTTTGTTTTTTTGATCTTAAGATTCCAGATGCCTATTCTAGCGCGGTAAAATTTTTTGGAAGCGAGTTTTTCAATTATTGAAGCCACGCCTCTGTGTCCGGCAGACCCGGAGTCAAAAGATATTTTAATTTTGCCAAATTTGAGGTCAATATCGTCATGAATTACAATAAGCTTGTTTAAAGTTATTTTAAGGTAGTGTAAAGTTTTGTCAACGCTGATGCCTGATTCATTCATAAAAGTAGTGTTTTTGGCAAGATATAAAATATTGTCTTGATATGTTATTTTGGCAATTGAGGAAAAAAGATTTGTTTTTAAGATTGCCTTTTCATTAAATTCATTTCGCTTAATTGAGAAATAAAAATTGTCAATAAATTTGTAACCAATGTTGTGCCGAGTGTTGTTGTAAATTGCACTGGGGTTGCCTAAACCAAAGATAAGCCAGGTTGAGTTATTTGATACCATTGTGATGGTTAATTATTAATCAATTTATTGATTAGATTGCGAATTTCATCGTAATTATCTAAACCTTGGCGTGGATATAGAATGAATTGATTATTGCCATAAATATTTTTCTTACCTTCGGCAAGAACATTATCAAAACTGAGATAAGTTTTGTTTATGTCTTCTTTAGTTAAAGCATTGAAGATAAAATAAAGTTTTATACCTTCAAAGATGTTAATATCAGTTTTTATTTTGGGATTGATTTTAATCAAAAGATCGCTGGCGGTTTTTGAATTAAGAATTTTTTTATTGCGCATTTTATTGTAAATAGCCATAATCAATGCTTGTTGCCGTTTGATACGGCCAAAGTCTCCTTCTTTCGAGTGACGCGTTCTGATAAATTTTAGGGCCGTATCGCCGTCGATATAGCGCCAGCCGCGTGGTAGTCTAAAATGTTCGGTGCGCGTTTCGTCTAAAGGAAAAGAAGGATCATCTATTGGTTCTTCTACCCATAAATTGATGCCGTCAAGATAATCAACCACTTCTTTTACTACGGATAGATCGATTAAAACGAAATAATCAATGGTATATCCTGTTATAACTTTTAATTTTTCTTTTAATAAATCAATGCCGGCGTTGCCGTAAAGCGAGTAAAAAGAATTAATTTTAACATAATCTTTTAATTGCTCATTATAGACAGCTAGATCTCTTGGAATAGAAATAATTTTGGAGCTATAACTTTCATTAGTTTTTTTGATGAATACTAAAATAATACTATCGGTCATGCGTGGAGCAGGGTTTGGTTCGCCAGGAATGCCTAAAAACAATATTTTAATAAGATTTTCATCTTCTCCCCTAAGCTGTACATTAGACAAGTTGAATGTGTCTTTTAAAACTTGTTTTATTTGTGAACCGAGACTTAGTTTATTATCAAGGTTGTTGTTTGAAGCATTATTAAATGTGGTAGTATTTTTAAATTTGGTGGCAAAAAATAAAAGACTAAAGATAGAAAAAATAACAACCATTATAAATTTTATAAATCTCATAATAAGGTTATGTTTGAAGCCATATTTAAGTTAATTTACTTTTGACCATTTTTGGATTAAAATAAAAATAGATTAGAATTTTAATTAATTATAAAATGTTTAATCTTTTTAAAAGATTTTTTGTTGGTTTTTTAGAATGGGTTAAGATAATAGTTTTAGCTCTGGTCATTGTAATTCCTATTAGAGCTTTTATTTTTCAGCCGTTTATTGTTAAGGGACAGTCTATGGAGCCTACTTTGCACCAAAATGATTATTTGATAATTGATCAGATTACTTACCGTTTTAGAGAGCCAAGACGACATGATATTGTTGTTTTCAGATATCCTAATAATCCATCTCAGTATTATGTTAAACGTATTATCGGTTTGCCAGGTGAACGAATAGTGATAAAAAATGGCAAAATTTATATTTATAATACCATTTTTCCTGAAGGATTTCTATTAGATGAGGACAAGTATTTATCCATTAAAAATGCTGCTGTTGATAATGTTGATTTAGCTATGGACAAAGATGAATATTTTGTAATGGGAGATAATCGTCTCCAGAGCTTTGATTCGCGTTTTTGGGGCGCGCTAAAGTCTAAATATTTAGTGGGGAGGGTAGTTTTGCGGATTTGGCCTGTGACGCAGGCCCAGGCTTATTTTAATAAATATTAATTATTTTATGAAATTTCAAAGACCAAAAGGAACCTATGATATTGTTCCACCAGATTCATATCGTTATAAGTATATTGTTGAAAAGCTTGATAAAATAGCCCAGTTTTACGGTTTTTATTATATCGAAACGCCAATTATAGAGAAAACTGAGTTATTTCAGAAAAGTATTGGCGAGGCGTCAGAAATTGTAGAAAAGGAAATGTATAGTTTTGCGACTAAGGGTGGCGACAAATTGACTCTTAGACCCGAAGGAACAGCGCCTACGATTAGAGCATATATTGAAAATGGATTAAAGACACTTTCTCATCCGATTAAACTTTATTATGTTGGTTCATTTTTTCGCCACGAAAAACCTCAAAGACTTCGCTATAGGGAGTTCAGGCAATTTGGCTTCGAAATTATTGGTTCTGAATCTTCTATGTCGGATATTGAGGTGATTTATCTTATTTATAATTTTTTGAAAGATATAGGTATAGTTGATACAGTTCTGCATATAAATTCAGTTGGTTGTACTGATTGTAGGCAGAATTATCTTTCAAACCTAATTGAATATGTTAAACCTTTTTATCATAAGTTACCCAAAGAAGCGAAAGATAAGGTTAAGAAAAATATTCTCAAGGTTTTTGATTTGAAAGATGATAAGGTTAAGATGATTTTAAAGGATGCACCTCAAATTATTGATTTTTTGTGCGATGAGTGTAAGAATAACTTGGAGGAAATTTTGGACTATTTAGATTATTTCGGATTTGATTATGAGTTAGACTCTCGATTAGTAAGGGGACTTGACTATTATACTAAAACGGTTTATGAGTTTTATGATAAAACAGAACCGACTTTAGCTTTCGGTGGTGGCGGCAGGTATGATTTTTTGGTAAAAAGTTTAGGAGGGCCAGATCATTCTGCTACCGGAGCGGCGTTAGGAGTTGAAAGGTTGCTTGAAATATTGTCCCGTAAAAAAGTAAATATTCCTAAACCAGAAGGTAAAGTTTTTGTGGCGCATTTGGGCGATTTAGGTCGAAAATATGCCTTAAAGGTAGTTGAACAACTACGCCAGAAAAATGTGCCCGTGATTCAACAATTTGGTAAACCAACGCTCAAATCTCAATTGAAAGCAGCAAAGAAATACAAAATTAGTTATCTAGTGATATGTTCGCAGAAAGAGTTGTTGGAAGATAAGGTAATAGTTCGTGACATTAAGAATGGAGTTCAATCTGAGATAAAAACCACAGAGTTGTTGTCATTTATTCGCAAATAAGTTGTATTAATATTATATGGAATGTATATTTTGCAAAATAGTTCAAAACAAAATGCCAGCTGATATTCTTTATCGTGATACTGATTTTGCAGTGTTTAAGGATATTAATCCTCATGCGCCAATACATTATTTGATAGTCCCGTCAGAACACATAACCCAACCTTTAAAAGATCAAGTAGACCATAAAACTATAGTAGTGTTGGGTAAAGTATTTTCTATAGCAAAAAAAATCGCTAAAATTTTAGATGTAGAAGAAAATGGGTGGCGTTTGGTGCAGAATAACGGGAGGGATGCCGGTCAAGTTATAGAGCATTTTCATATTCATTTTTTAGCCGGTAAAAAAATGAGAATGTAGTTAGATAAGATTAAATAATATAATTGTCTAAGGAAATTTTAAAAATATAAAAAGGTCTGTCTATGCTATGTTTTTACCATAAATGCTAGTTGTATAGGCTTAAGACTATGCAAGTTTGTAAAATCAAGCACAGTCTTAATGAAAGGAGGCGAGTAGTTAAATGGTTTATGTTAGAAGGAAAAAAAATGAATCAATCAATATGCTTTTAAGGAGATTCTCCGAAACCGTTAAAGAAAGCAAGATTCTTGAGAAGTTTAAAGCGAATCTCTTTAATTTTGAACAAAAAACGCGTGGCGAGCGTAAGGTTTTTGCTATTAATCGCAATAAGATTAAAAGTCTTAAATCAAAATTGATTAAGGAGGGCGAACTTGAGCCTACGGAAAAAATAGCGAAGCCAATTATCAATAAACTTCTTAAGTTAAAATAAGTTTATCTTATTTCCTCTTTGAGGTTTTTGGCTTTGGTTACATAGATTATGCCATTTAGATGATCGATTTCATGTTGGATAACATGTGCTAGTAAACCTTTGGCTTTTAATTTAAATTTTTTACCTGATTCGTCACGCGCTTTAACGATTAATTTTTTAAAGCGTTCAACTTGACCGATTTTATTGGGAACAGAAAGACAACCTTCTTCTAAAAGAGCCTTATTTTTAGATTGTGAAGTGATTTCAGGATTAATAAAGATTTTTTCAAAATCTGTAAGCTTGACATAAAATATTCTTTTTGTATAGCCGATTTGGTTAGCAGCTAGGCCTATGCCGTTTTTAGTGTTTTTTAGGGTTTCTTTCAAATGGGCGATGATTTTTTTGGTTTCCGCTGAATTAAAGTTTGTGACCTCAGTACAAGCTGTGGTTAGAATAGGATGCGGATTTATTAATATTTTTTTCATAATGGTTTTAAACCAATTACATAAAGCAAAATATTTTTTAAATTTTGATGAGATTGTTCTTTTATTTTGACTGCTAAATTATAAGCCTTGTTTTTCAATATATGCCTATGACTAATAGGATTAATAATTTTTTGTCGAGGTATTATGGCATCAAGGTATTTTACTTTTTGTTTTGAGTCAGTGATTTGCAGTAATATGCGTGTGTAATTTTTTAGAGCCGTTTTTTTTAAAATAACCGCGTTTTGTACTAAAAATATAGGTTCCGAGTTGCCGTCTCCTGTGGGTTCAATATATTTTAAAACCTCTAATAGGTTTTCGTTAATTTCTTCAGGTTTTAATTTATAATCTATTTCCAAGACACGCTTTTGGTTGTTTGAGGAAAAAAGTTTTTTTGATAGGATATCAATATGTTTTATGAATGGTTTTAAATTTGCGTCTTTAAGTTCAAATCCGCATGCTCGTCTATGACCTCCATATTTAAACAAAAATTTTTTGGATTTCTTTAACAAATTTATAATACTGAAATTTTCTGTACTGCGTCCTGACCCTCGGCATATAGAATGTTTGATAGATATTAGAATCGTAGGTTTTTGGTATATATCTACAATCTTTGAAGCAATCATACCGAGGAGGCCTATTGGAAAGTTTTCGATTGGTATGGTTATTATCGATTTTTGGTCTAATTTGTGTCTAAAGATATACTGGTAAATTTGATTTAAAAATTTATTTTCAAGGGATTGCCTTTGTTTTAAAAAATTTTCTATAATATCGCCGTATTTTTTTAATTCTTTCAAAGAGGTAGCAGTTAAAAACTTATAACTGACGGCAGAATGGTCAATGCGGCTAGCAACGTTAATTCTGGGAGCGATAAAAAATTTTACCGTTTCGCTAGTTAGATCTTCGATAAAGAATCTCTGGCGTGTCCTGTCGAATTTTATTGATGGCATATTTAAATGCGCTCTTTTTAATATTTCTTTAATTGATGGCCGTGTATTGGTAACGATTTGCTTTAAGCCGAGCAAAACTAATTCTCTATTTTCGTCTATTAAGTCCATATAGTCGGCTATAGTTGCTAGGGCTGCAAGGTCGAGAAATTCACGGTAATAATTTTTGGGGATAAGTTTGTTAAATTCGGAAGTTTTTGCCAGCCCCATACAAACTTTAAGTACTAATCCTGCACATGAAAGTTTTTTAAAGGGATATTTGTCATCTTTTCGATGCGGATTAATAATTGCATCAGCTTTTGGCATTAGGTTGATTAGATGGTGGTCGATAATTATTGTTTTTAAATTTAATTTTTTAGCATAAAGTATTTCTTTATTATTGGAAATACCGCAGTCAACTGTTATAAGCAACTTTATACCAATACTTTTAAGAAATTTAACTGCCTTCATATTTAGGCCGTAACCTTCTTTTTCTCTGTCTGGAATATAAACAAAAGAACTTAAGCCGATTTTATCAAGATAGGCTTTTAGAATTATAGCGCTGCTTATGCCGTCAAAATCAAAATCACCATAAATGCAAATTTTGTGCTTTTTTGAAAGCGCTTCTTTTAGTAAGTTAACCGCTTTTGTAAAGTCAGAAAAAAGAAAGGGGTCGTTTTTTTTGAAATTTTCAAATTTGGGAAAAAGAAAATTGTCTATATCTTTTTTTTGGACAATATTTTTATGCCATAACAATGTTAAAAGAAGAGGATGGTAGTTTTTAAACTTGGCAAAAAAATTTTTTGGGGGACCTTTTTTAATTTTCCACTCTATTTCCATTATTTTTAGTTATATAGCGACTTAAAAAATCTTTAGCGATAGAAAGAGCTGAGTCTGAACCTTCGCCGCCTTCTTCAACTATAGCAGTGATTGAGATTTCTGGATCGCCTTTGGGATAGAATATTGTAAAAAGAGAGTTAGTTTTTTTATTTGAAACTTGAGCAGTTCCTGTTTTAGCGCAGGTATTTGGCGCTATTTCTTTGATTCTTCGAGATGTTCCATATTCGACTGAGTCACACATTCCTTGTTTAACAATACTAAAAATGTTTTTGTCAATATTGGTTTCAATTTTTTTATTTTGGTCTGTTTTTAGTATTTTAGGTTGATAATAATAACCGCCGTTTGCAATTAGGTTGGTTAAGGTGTTTAGTTGTAGAATGGTAGTAAGTATTTCGCCCTGCCCTATCGAGATATTTAAAACATCTCCCGCGCGAGTTGTGTTTGGATTAGGTAGCGAACCTTCTTTTTCCTGCGGCAAGTCGATATTCAGTTTTTGTCCAAAAACTGTTTTTTTGGCATAATTAATTATTTTATCAATGCCCAAGCCTTTCACGTCGTCAAAAAAGCCAGAACCAACTTTATAAAAATAACTATTAGATGATTGAGCGATGGCTTCAATTAGATTAAGCCAGCCGTGGTCCTTCCAATCTTTGAAAGTAAATTGTATGTTTTTATCATATTTTGATGATAATTTGACCGAGGCAGGTGTTCTAATTTTTTTGTAAGGATCAATAATTTTCTCATTTAAAATTCCCAAGGCTACTAATAATTTAAATATAGAGCCAGGCGCATACAGGCCGGATATTGCACGATTAAAGAGAGATTCGGTTTTTAGCAGTTCTTCCAAACTTTTTTTATCTATAAAGCTATTTAGTTTATTCTGATTGAAAGATGGAAAGCTGTGGAGGGCTAAAATTTCGCCAGTTTTAGGGTTTGAAATCACCAAGGCGGCATTAGCTAATTTATTTTTAGCTAACAAATTTTTTATTATTTTGTATGACGAGATTTGATATTCTGAGTCAATTGTTAAAATAATATCTTGTCCGTTAATTGGTTCCTTTGTTTTTAAAACCCTTAGATTATTTCCTTTGGCGTCTTTTAAATAAGTAATTTCTCCTGCCTGGCCGTTTAAAATAGTATCATAGGTTTTCTCGATACCGGCAACGCCCGTGTAGTGGAGTTCGTTGCGCTTGACATAGCCTAGAACATGAGAAAATTCATAATCATAGGCGTAGCGGCGTTTAAAAGCCATTAGTGTTTTTAATGGAAATTCTGAGTTTATTTTTAGATTTGGCATTAGTTTGATAGCCCGGGTTTGAGGAATTTCGGCTAAAGTTATACGGGATTGCGATTGGAGGTTTGATAACTTTTCTTCTAGAATTTGAGGTTCCGTGTTTAGAAGGGAAAGGAGATTTGTTTTAAATATGTCTTTATTTTGAATTTTGTCAAAATCAGCCTTTTCGATGTAGAGTATAAAAATAGGCTCATTAAAAGCTATTAATTGTTTGTCTCGGGTATATATTAAACCTCGTTGAGCTGGTATTGTTTCATAATAGTGCAGATTGCGTAAATACAGATTTTTTAAATCCTTAGCGAAAATAGTTAGATAACCGATATACGATATAAAAAAAAGCAAAATTAAGGCTATGATATATAAAAGACGTTGAACATTTTGACTATCAAGATTAGGTTCAAAATACAAAAGAGTTCTGTTGTTTTGAAAGAGTTTTGTTTCAATAATCTGGCTTATTTCGATGTATTTTTCTTTGGGTTTTGGCATACCGATTAACAAATATATAAATAAGGAAAATTGCAAATGCAATAGCTGAATCCGTCAGAGTTGTCTTAATAATTTTTTCAAAAGTAAAATTCACTTTTTCGGCTAGAAAGAAGTTGAGATTAATAATTAAGAAGAAAAGTAGCGCCGCTAGGATAATATAAATACTATGTATTTTTCTGAAGATTTTTTTTTGAAGATAGAAAATAGTGTATGGGGCAGCTAATCCGCCCAAAATTGTAGTTAATGGTTGTAAAATCTGGATTTGACTAATAAAGAAGAGGGTATATATAGAGATAAGCGTAAGTTCAAATAGATTATTATTAAGAGAAAATATGGCAAGAAAAAATAAAACCAACAACATTAAATTAGGCATAAGTTGACTTGTTTGAAATTGGACGATAAACGAGTAATATATTGCGCCACTTAGAGTTATAATTATATATTTATTCAACATTAATATTAATTAGAGAGACTTTACTGATACTATTTAAGTCAACAAGCAATTCAACAGCATTACGATTTTTTTTATATTTGCCGATAATAAGACCAGCAGGATAAAGGCCGTCTTGGCCAGAAGTAACAATTAGTTCGTCATTTTCTATTTCCTTATTAGAATCCTTAATTGTGATGCGATATTCATTTTTAACAGTTTCAAATAAACCATTTATATTTGATGTTAAGGATTTTACACTGGCTTTAAAATTGTTATTAGTGACTAGCTCAACTTTAGAAATATCTTGATTGCACTTAACAACTCTGCCGATTAGGAATTTATCATAAGTAACTACTGTTTTATTGCTTTGGATATTGTTGCACCTTGCGTTAATAATAAAATATTGCCCTTGGTGGGTTGATAAACGCAAAATTATAAAGGCTTGTTGGCTATTTAGCTGGTCGTTTAAAATGAAGGCTTTGTCATTTTTTAATTTAGAATTTTCAATAGAGAGCCGCAGATTTTCTTCAGCTAATTTTTGATTTTCTATTATTAACTTCTTGGCTAAAAGGAAAGTTTTTATTGGTGTTATTTGTATTTGCTTCAGACTATTAGACAGTTTTAAACCTTTTAACAAAAATACATAAATAAGTGTAATTAGAATAAGAAAAATTGATAATTTTTTAAGTTTGTCAGTTCTTTTTTTAAAACTCATTTTTTATTGAGAAAAAGTGACTGCCAATAAGTTGGATTTTTAAGCACCTCAATTCCTCCGTTAATAATAGAGACAAAAGGGTTTTGAGGTTGGTGAAATTTAAATCCAAGCTTTCTGGCAAATAGTTCTTTGATGCCTTTTAAGAGAGATGAACCGCCGGTTAAATAGATGCCTTGTTTTATAAGATCGCTTAATAGTTCAGGCGGAATTTTTTTAATACAATCTCGCGCTTCTTCAATAATATAATCAATTGATTCAGAGAGTGCCGAACGAATATGAATATCATTGATATTAACTTCGCCGGGCAAAAGCGTATCTTGGAGTTTGCCAGCGACTTTTATTTCAAACCTTTTTTCTAGTTCTACGGTTGAGCCAATGGCTAGTTTTATTCTTTGGGCTGTTTCTTCACCGATGATCAGGTCAAATTTTTCTCTAATGTATTCTTGAATGTTTTGGTCAAACTTAGTGCCGCCGACTTTAAGGGATTTCTCCACTATTGTTTCGCCTAAGCTTATAAGTGCCATATTGGTTGTGCCGCCACCCATATCAATAATAAAATTTGGTTTTGGTTCCATTATTTTTAAGCCAACGCCTATAGCCGCTAGGAAAGTTTCTTTGATGATGATGACTTTTTCAAATTCAAGCTCATGGAAAACATCTTCTAAGGCTTTAAGTTGGACATCATCTGTGGATGGCGGGCAGCTTGTTAGGATTGTTATTTTTTTAAAAATTGAGAATTGCCTGTCAAAGGAATTCTCTATAAGCATATTTAGATATCGTTTGGTGGCCTCAAAATCATATATGACACCATAGGCGACAGGTTTGATTACTTCAATATGAGGAGGGGTTTTGCCGCTCATTTTTCTCGCTTCATGACCTATGGCTACTACTTTGTTTACTTTTTTGTTAATGGCAATGATAGTAGGTTCGTTAACGACTAGACCTTTGTTTTTGACATAAATAAGAGTGTTGGCTGTACCTAAGTCTATAACAATAAAAGAATTCCTTTCTTCTAAAACGGTTTTTAATTTTTCGGCAACTAATTTTATTTGTTTTAAAAACATATTTAATTAAGTTCCCTTGCGATTTTAATAATTTAGCAATAACTTTTTACCTTAAGTTTTAAAAGCCATTGGGTAATTTTACTCATTATACCCGACTTTTTTTATTTCTTTTCAAACTCTTGTATAAAAATATGCCGAAGATGAATGTTGAAATACCTAGCGTGTCTATTAAAACATCCCATAGGCTACTGTTCCTGCCATAGATGAAGGTTTGGTGATATTCATCGGCGACAGCGTAAGCTGAGCAGAATATAAATGTTATGATTAGCGATAAATTTAAGTTTAGTTTATGGTATTTAGTTAAAAGTCTATAGTTAAGATAGGATAAGATAAAATATTCAATAAAATGAGCTGTTTTCCGAAACAAATAACCATATGTGCCAGGTAATGGTGATTGAAGTTGGGGTATATGAGAAAAAACGAAAATAATTATTAACCAATTAATAAATGGTAGGTAATATTCAAGAAAACCAATAATTTTATTGGACATTTTTTTTTATAAAAGCAAAAGATTTTTTGAGCAGTTGTTTTGTATTGCTGAATGTTGCTGTTTTTAACGCTTCTTTAATAGGTAACCATCTATAATCGATATGTTCTTGAGAGAGTTTTATTTCCAAAGTATTTGATTCGGCTAGAAAGAATACTACTCTTTTGTAATAAAGTTTTCCTTTAAATTTAAAAAAATATTGCATTGATTCTTTAAAACCGTCAATTATAGTTAAATTTTTAAGCCCGGTTTCTTCTCTGGCTTCGCGTAGGGCTGCTTCAATTTCACTTTCGCCTTTTTCTATATGTCCCTTGGCTAATCCATAAAAGCAAGGCTGGTCGTTTTTAAGCATTTCGGCCTTTTGGGATTTTTGCATTTTAGGTTGACAGAGTAGTAAGAAGAGAGGTTGCGTTCCGTCATTGTAAAAAATTACCAAACCTGCGCTTTTTTCTTGTATAATTTTTGCACTTTTTAAAAGATTTTTTTTCATAATGTTTAATTTCTTTTAGGTAGATTTTTAAGAAAGGCTTCGAGCTCAAGTGTGTTTAAAATATCTTTTTTTTCTAGGCCAGCTCGTCTTGCGACCGCAATGCCCAAGTCAAGAAAATTAAAATGATTTGAATGATGCGCATCTGAATTTATGACTAATTTTACTCCCATTTTTTTGGCTAGGCGGCTATTTTGAGTATCAAGATCAAGCCTTTCTGGAAAAGCATTAATTTCCATTATGGTTTTGGTTTCTTTAGCCGCTTTAAGAATTTTTTCTATATCAAGCTTATAAGCTGGACGTTTTTTTATAATTCTTCCAGTAGGATGGGCAATGATATCAACATAACTATTACGCATAGCTTGAATAATTCTTTCGGTTTGCTCTGTTTCCGAAAGGCCAAAATTATCGTGAACAGCCGCAATAACAATATCCATTTGCTTTAATATTTCATCTGACCAATCTAGACTTCCGTCTTTAAGGATATTTACTTCTGATGATTTTAGGATTTTAAATTTTATTTTTTTCTTTTTTAAACTTTGGTTGATTTTGTCAATTTCGTTAAATTGTTGAAAAAGTTTTTTTTCATTTAATCCATGAGCTACACCTAAACTTTTAGAATGGTCAGTAATGGCAATATATTCAAGTCCTATTTTTATAGCAGCTTTAACCATTTGTTCGATTGATTCCTGTCCGTCTGACCAAGTTGTTTGTGTCTGGAGGTCGCCTTTTAGTGAGCCATAGGGAATTAAATTTGGTAGGAGATGTTTTTTGGCTGCTTCAAGTTCGCCCCAGTTGGTGCGTAGTTCTGGTTCAATATATTGTAGTCCGAGTTTTGTATAGATTTTTTTTTCGTCTTGGCCAGCAACGGGAAGGTTGTTTTTCAATTTAAACAGGCCATATTCATTTAGTTTGTAACCTTTATTTTCAGCGATTATTCTTAAAGCTATATTGTGATCTTTATTGCCGGTGAAATATTGTAGAGCTGCTCCCCAAGATTTAGCGGATACAATACGCAAGTCTGTATCTATGCCGTTAGAAAGTCGTACATTTGTTTTTGTTTCGCCTTGTGCGTAGATATAACTTACTTCCGGCATATTAATAAAATAATTCATAACTTCCTTAGGTTTATTTGAAACCACTAAAATATCAATATCGCCGATGGTTTCTTCACGCCTACGGTAGGAACCGCAAATTTCTATTTTTTGTACTTGAGGTAAGTTTTTAAGCTTATCGCGGATGTTTTCAATAAGATTCATTGTATAACCCAGAATAAATCTGCCTTTTGATTGTCGATAGAATTCTATTCCTTTAAGAATACGTTCTTCTATTTTTTCACCGAAGCCTTTATGACGGCGAATTTTTCCCGATTTAGCTAGTTTTTTAAGTTCGTTTAGATTTTTTATTTTAAATTCCTGATATAGTTTTTTAGCCATTTTCGGCCCCACACCCTCTATTGAGATGAGTTCGTATAGGTCAATAGGATACTTCTTTCGCCACTTTTCTAAATAAGCAACCTTATTTTTTGTGAGAGCTTCCTCGATTTTTTCGGCTATTGAAGGTCCTATGCCTGGTATTCGCATTAAGCCATTAATTCCATCCTTCTTATAGATATTTATTAGACTTTTTTGTAATCCTTCTACAGCATAAGCCGCTTTTTCATAGGCGCGAGGTTTGAATTGAATACCTTCCATTTCCAAATAAGCGGCAATTTCTTTAAGTATTTTAACAATTTCTTGGTTCGTCATAGTCTTTGATTGTAGCATTCATTTAGAAATTTTCAACAGAATAAGCTAAGACAATTTTTAGCCAAAAATTTTTTATTAAATAAAAGATTATGTTTATTTTTTGTTGTGATTTTAGATGTTTAAGATGTCATTTCCTTAAAGTTGTTTGTTTTTAGGAAGGTTTTTTATATTCCAATTCTTTTTATTTTGTTTTAAAATCTTTTATTATGTCTTATCAAATTTTTTATCAATATTGTCCAGTTTGCGGCGTTGCTTATAAAAAGGAGGCAATAAAGGATACTTACACTAACAAAAAATATATTTGCAGTAATCATAATTGTCGGTATGTTTTATATCTGAATTCCAAACCGACAGTTGGCGCTATTATTCTGAAGAATAGGAAGTTGCTGTTGGTAAAACGGAATTGGCACCCATTTAAAGGGTTGTGGCAATTGCCCGGCGGTTTTATGGAATATGGGGAACGACCTGAAGAGGCTTTGCGTAGAGAAATAAGAGAAGAACTTAATATGGATATTGAAAGAATGCTTTTATATAGTGTGGGTGAAGATAAATATCAAAATTATCTTGACGAACAACGTTTTGAAGAATACTCATTTTTACCTATTACTTTTTTAGTTAAACTTAAACCGGGTAAAATTAAAATTTCTGATGATGTGGCAGAATTTAGATATTTTGATCTTAATCAAATACAGTTTGATAGAATCGCCTTTGTTGATCAAAAAAAACTTATCAAGAAGCTATTGATTGATTTATCGTCCAAAGGCTTAATTAGTCTGTGGCAAAGGTTATAAGATTTTCGTCGCAAGCGTTTTTAGTGAATAAAGTAAATATGGTGATTATTCTCTACCTAAATAATTATAATTATTGTTTTACTCTATGAGCAAGTTTTATAATCCTGAACGATCTTATGATTTATACGATCCTCAATCCAAGGCACCGTATAAATTGAGTCGTTATAAAATTGAACAATTTATCAGTTGCCCTTTTTGTTTTTATTTGGATATTCGTTTTGGTATTGCGGTTCCACCTCTTTTTCCATTGACTCTCAATGTAGCCGTTGATAAGTTGCTTAAAAAAGAATTTGATATTTATCGAGCTAGGGGATTGTCACATCCGGCAATGAAGCGTTTCAAGATTGGGGCGGTGCCTTTTCAGCACCCAAAAATTAATGAATGGCGTAATCCTAAAGTAGGTATCCGTTTTCATCATCAACTAACGAATTTTATTATTTATGGTGGAGTAGATGATGTTTGGATAAATCCTCGCAATGAACTTATTATTGTTGATTATAAAGCGACATCAAAGAATAGCGTTCTTTCTATTGATGCTGATTGGCAAAAAATTTATAAAAGGCAGATAGAGGTTTATCAATGGTTATTTCGGCAAAACGGTTTTAAGGTCTCTAGAATTGGCTATTTTGTTTATTGTAATGCCAGGACAGATAAAGAAGTTTTTGACGCCAAACTTGAATTCGATATACAAATTATCCCTTATGAGGGTGATGATAGTTGGGTTGAAGGAATCTTGTTAAAAATTAAGAAGTATTTATTAGAAGACAAAATTCCTCCGTCTTCAGAAAATTGCGACTTTTGTCAGTATAGACAAATAGTCAAAAAATGGGTTAGTCAGTTTAAGCTTAAATTTAAAAAGGCCGGTTTGAAAGACTCCGGCCCTGGAGATGTTTGCGCGAAGCTACTTTAGTTTCGCCGAAAGTTTAGAAACAGATAGCGAACTAAATGGTAATTGCAGATATTCTGGAAGTTGCTGAAGCAAAAAGCTGACACGTAGAGAAAGTGGCAAATCCGGCGTAAGTAAATCTTTAATAGTTAAAGATAGTGGTAAACTATCATCGAAATTTTGGCTTACTGCTGAACTATTTGAGCCGGACACATAGAGAACAGATAACACCAACAAGACCACTACTACTCTTTTTACTCTTTTCATATTTTCTCCTTTCTGTTTTGATTTTGTTGTAGTGATTAAATTATTATAATAATATTTTTTTATTTTATCAATAGAGAAAAATATATCTTGATTATAAATTATATTTTATTATGATTTAATTAATTTTGACATTTTGACATTTATTTTAGTAATTATGTCTGGTGACAAAAACAAAATTTACAACCTTTCAATTGCATCAGTTGCTAGTAAAATAGGCAAAAGCGAGAGAACAGTTTATCGTTATGTCAAGCAGGGCAAGTTGCCAGCTAAGAATATTAAACATGGTAGCCGTATGGCATTAATGTTTAATCAAGATGATATAGATGAATTTCAAAAAAAATTAAAATCTAAATTTAGAGATTCAAAGCCATCTGAGTTAATTACGATAGACTTTCTTTGGCAAAAATATGAGGAATTACTGATGAAGACCGGGTATTTGCAAGCCAAATTAGAAAATTATGAGAAAGACGATAGTAGTTATAAACAGATGACTTTTGCTGAGTATCAAAAAAAATCTAGAGTAACAGCTCATTATCCTGATGTGGGTAAGAATTTTATTTATCCGGCTTTGGGCTTGGCTGGCGAATCTGGCGAAGTAATAGAAAAAATAAAAAAAATTATTCGCGATGACAATTTTCAGTTAACTGAAACAAAAAAAATTGAAATAGAAAAAGAATTAGGCGATGTATTATGGTATTTAGCGCAACTAGCCACAGAATTTGGATTGTCTTTAGAAAAGGTGGCTCTAGGCAATATTGAAAAATTATATTCACGGCTTAATAGAGGTAAAATACAAGGTAGTGGTGATAATAGATAATATATATTGGGTATATATTTTAGTTTCTTGACGAAATTATGCCGCTAATGAGTATGAAAATGAGCTGTCCTTGCGGTAGGGTGACGAAGTGATGGTCGAATAAGCCAATAGTTAAAAACGACAGGAAAATTAGGGGCAAGTTAAATATAGGTGCCTTTTTTAATAAGGTTTTGCATTTTTTTAGCATCATATAAATGAAGAGTAAAAAAAGCGTTAAGCCCGTTAATCCAGTTTCGGCAAAAATTAAAAGATAAATATTGTGTACTGGTTCAAGCATAAATGGCTTTATCTCAGAGGAGAGACCATATTTTTTTATATTTTCAATAAATTGTCCCAAACCTATACCCGTAGAAAAATTGTTTTTGATGATAGTGAGGGCAGTTTTATTAAGAAATTGTCGCAAGTCAAAATTATTTTGGCGCTCGTAAGATATTCTAGCCAGGAAAAAAGGTAATAAAAAATAACTTATTATGCTAAAGATAATTAATAAAAATAGGAGAGTTTCGGTTTTTTTTAAAAAAATTAGATAAATAGTACTAGCAATGATTGTCAAAATAATTGTTAATCTTGAAAATGTAAAAAAAAGGCCAATAAAAAGTATTCCAAGATTAAGGTAATAAAAATACCGACGATAACCGAGAAAATTTTGTTTTAGAGAAAGTAACCATATGATAGCCGTTAGAAAATAGACGGCAGCCATATTTGGATGAGGGAAAGTGCCGTAGCCGCGTATATATTTGATTGGATTTATCTCAATTTTGGCAACATTATTTATTAATGGAGAAATTATTGATTCTCCAATGGCTTTTACTGTTATGTTTTTCTGCATTGAGAATTGTCCGATTATCAGTAGGGCTTGAAGAAACATAGATAAAATGAAAATTCCGGCTATTTTATTTAGGTTAACGATATTCATCAGAAGGAATACCTGAACTATTAAAAAGACAAGGTAAATGATGACAAAGTGCGCAAAATAATATAAAAATAATCCAACATTAATTTCGGTTTCTTTAATAAATACTAAAAAACCGCTTAAAATAAAGCTTATAAAAAAAAGACTTTCTTTTTTTAAAAATAATTTTTTTAAAACTTCTTTATATTTCAATAAAATAATCAGGAACATTACTATTATGAGGATATCAGATAAATACAAAAAAGCTGATTCAAAATTGAAATTGTTTGGCGCCAATTCCCCTAGATATTTCTTGATATTGAATGGCAGGAAGAAAATGAAGGCGTAAAAAAGTATAAGTTCAAGATTTTCTAGCCATAAATGAATATATCTCATACATAATAATTATAACAAACATGAGCAGCAATATTTGAATTAAAGGTGTGGGTATGTTCATATTGATTTTATTGTTTCTGGCAAAAATCTCTTTGTTTTTATAATAAATAAGAAGAATCAGAATTAGCTCTAGACTTATGAAAATTCCTCCAACAATGCCAATGATAGTTAAATAAGTGGAAAATAAGCCAATTGTTATTGCTATCAGCGGTACGAAAAATATGGAGATGATAGAAATAATTCTATTAATCATCAAGTCGTAATTGAGAAGTTTATGCATATAAGAGCCTATGGTAAGAAATGAAGTAAAAGTGGTAAAGAAGCCGAATATTGAACCACCTAAGACTAAGTATTTTCCAAAATTGCCATTAAGACCGCTAATAGAATCTATAGAAACTCCTTTTGCTGATAAACCAATAACGAATATTATGAAGCACAAATAAAAAAGGTAGGGTAGAAAGCTGCCCCAGAGTATAACAGGTTTTAGTTTATGAATTCTGTTGCGTCGTGCAAGAATTTCTACTGCTTCGGGTACTGCCGTAATACCCGTTAAAGCGTAAACAGACACGCCATAAATTAAAAAAAGAGATTTCCAGTCAAAATGAGTAATATTCAAGTTTGAAATATCAAAGAATTTTAGATTCATAAAGAAGATGGCGGCTAAGGTTATGAATATAGAAGCGATGAATCCTAACTCTATCCATGATATCGTTTTTAAGCCTAAGTAGATTATGATTGTTCCAATTCCAGCGTAAAGGATTTGAAAGACGAGAATATCATTAGACTGAAAAATATTTGCCAAAAACTTGCCGCCAAGCAAAACATAGGCGATGAGCGAGCCATAAATGCCAATTACAGAACTTGCAAGCGGCAGTATTCTGAACTTTTTATCTAAAAAGAAGTCGACATAAGCCACTAACCTGTGTTTGCCGCCTTCTACAGCGATAATTCCATAAAGGATATGAGTAATACAAACTAAAATAGCCGAGGCGGTAAAAATTATAAAAGCAAGTAATGGCCCCGTTTTTTGAAAAACATAAGGTAAACCGAAAATTCCAACGCCAATAATAGTGCCTGACAGGACAGCAATCGCGTGCAGTTCAGGATTGTTTATTTTTTTTAAAAAAGAGTTCATCAAGCTTTTCTTCAACACCTAAGGTTCTTAATAACCCCATTATACTAATTAATAATATAGTTCCAACAAGAGATAATATATATAACCGATTACCTACCCCAACGCCAATTGAAGCTGTTGTCCAGAGAGCGGCGGCTGTGGTTATGCCTTCGACTTTTGCTCCATGATGAATGATTAAACCTGCGCCCAAAAAACCAATGCCTGTTACTATAGTAGAAGCTAGCTGTGGTCCTTTAAACACCGCTGAGGATATGATTGTAAAGAAACAGGCTCCTAAAGTGACTAAAGCGTAAGTCCGCAAGCCGGCAATTTTGTGAAGATGTGTACGTTCAAGACCGACTAATGCCCCTAAAATCGTGGCTAAAATTAGATCTAAAACATAGCGCAGTTCCTGCGCAAATGTTAATGCCTCCATTGTTAAAATTACGAATTATTTTATTTTTTAGGCCTTTCAATTTTAACAATTTTTTCTTTGTCAACTAATTCAAGTACTTTAAGTATTAATTGATGTGGATCTTCGTCATAAACAATTTTTCCTTGACCTTTATGGGCTATTTGAACAATTTTTTCAATTATATCTGCTTGGCCGCCCGATTTAATTAATACACCAATAGGTTTTTTATCTTCAAAAGCTATAGTGAATTCGTTGAGAGTTCCGATTCGACCGCAGACTATAATGACAGCGTCTGAAGATCTGGTTAATAACAGGTTGCGGCCTGAATATTCAAAACCAGTATAGATAATTAAATCAAAATAATCTATTGGTAAACGATATTTTTTTATATGTTCAATTTCGGAGGCTGCAGGACTTAAGCCAATTGATATACCTCCGGCCTCCTTGGCGCCTATGGCTGCCCAGTATGGGATGCCAGTAGTCGCTCCAGTAACTAATATGCCATTATGTTTAACTATTTCACGGCCTAGTTGTTTAGCTTTTTCTAGAGCGCCTTCAGCGCAGTGGGTTGTTTCAGCTGCTCCAGAAACACAAATTTTATATTTCAAAAAATGTTTTTCTGGAATTCTTATATCGATTAAATCGTGGCTACGCATATTTTAAAACTTAACAATTAACCCTCCTTTAAATAATTTTAGTCATCTGAATTTAAAATAAAAGCAAGTAATTTTTATCTTCAGAATATGAAAAGTTTATCCTTGAGATGACTGGTTGTAATGGTTTAAAAAAATACTTTGTTAGTCGATTAAATTCAATTTAACAATGATAAACATTTTTTAGTTTACATTCCAGACTTCGTATGCGTCTTGATCAAGTTCTTCTATAAAGCGCGACGGTTTGGCAAAAACACGATAACCTTTGTAATCTTTATAGGTTTCAAATCGTGATATATATAGATCATCTTGCGCTCTCGAGGTAGCCACATAAAAAAGTCGTCTTTCTTCATCAAGTAGATCGGGATTTTTAATGCATTTAGCATGAGGAAAATGCTCTTCATTTAAATGAATTATGAAGACTATTTTCCATTCAAGGCCTTTGGCTTGGTGAATAGTGGTAAGTATAATTTTTTCATCATTAGTCTCTGAATTTTCACTAAGCAAGGTTTCGCCTTTAAAATTTTCATCAAGTGTGGCTTCTTCAACGAATTTTTTTATCGATTTTCTGCCGGAAGTAAAACTGATAAGTTCCTTTATGTCACTTAATCGTTCTTCGGCGTCCTTAAAATTAAAAGTTACATAGTCTTTATAAAAAGAATCAAAGATAGTTTTAATAGCTGGTGCCGGTTCTTTAATTAACAATAAATCTTTTAAGATGTTAAATAAATTATTTAAGCTAGCTTTAGCCAATAATGAAAAGTTTGTTTTGTTTAAGTCAATAGCGATGAAATTTTTGATATTTTCTTTGCCTTCTTTAAGTAATTGTGTCCAGATTTTGAGGGCAGTTTGGCGGCCGATGCCGGCAAATAAATTAAAAATTCTTAGCCAGGAAATTTGGTCTTGGTTATTAAGCAGTATTTTTAGAAAAGCTAAAATATCTTTAATATGTGCTTGTTCGAAAAATTTTAACCCGCCCCTTTTAATATAAGGTATGCCGAAGCGGTTAAGGAATAATTCTAGTTCCATAGATTGGTAGCTGGATCGGAACAAAACAGCAATATCGTTTAGCGATACATTATTTTCTTCTCTTATTTCAAGAATTCTTTGGGCTACAAATTTTGCTTGGTCATTGACATCATGAGTGCGGACTATTTTAGGTAAAAATGGCGATGACTTGCGTGTGATTAATTTCTTTTCAAATTTATTGATTATGTTTTTTAAAACTAGATTAGTGATTCTTAAAATTGGTTTTGTGGAGCGATAATTTTCTTCTAATTTAAATATCTTATGGTTGGGATAGCGTTTAGGGAATTCAAGAATGTTTTGGACTGTGGCGCCGCGAAATGAATAAATACTTTGGCAGTCATCGCCTACTACAGTAATATTTTGGTGCTCTTGGGCTAAAGTGTAAATTAACTCGGATTGTATAATATTGGTATCTTGGAATTCGTCAACTAATATATAATGGAGATTTTGCGAAATATTTTTTTTGAGCTGTTCATTTTCCTTTAATAATTTGAGAAGATTTATTAAAAGATCATCAAAGTCCATTATATTGAGTTTTTGTTTCTTCTTTTTGTATAAATTGGAAATAGCAATTAAATTATCAATAATGTGGCTAAATTGTTCATATTTGTCTTCGATAGTTTCTCTAAGAGTTTTTGATGAGTTGCGGGCAAAACTGATGATATCTTGGATTATTTCTGGTTTAGGGAAAAATTGCGTTTTTGTATCAATGTTTAAAGAGCTGATACACTCTTTTAACAACTCTTTTGAATCGTCTTCGTCAATAATAGTAAAGTTAGATTTAAAATTAAGTTCAACCGCATGTTTTCTTAAGATTAAATTGGCAATATGATGAAAAGTGCCGCCGATGATACCTTTTGGAAAATAGCCTAGAAGGGTTTCCAGCCTGAATAGCATTTCGCGAGCCGCTTTATTAGTGAAGGTGACGAGCATTATATGAGTGGGGTCGACGCCTTTTTGAATAAGGTAGGCGACTCGATAGATTAATATTCTTGTTTTGCCTGAACCAGGACCGGCAATAACTAAGCAGGGACCATCGGCATTTTTTACAATTTCAAGTTGGACCGGATTTAAATCTTGATGATAGTTAATCTTAAAATGTTGTTGGCTTTCTTTGAGTTTGTAAATTTTTTCTATAGGCATAAGCTAAATTTTATCATAAAAGGAAAAACAAAAAAGACCCAGCAAGAGTTTTTATTTTTAAATCCAGTCGCGCTTTTTAAAATAGAAATAAAGCGATAGTACCGAAACAAGCATTAAGATTATGGCAAAGAAAAAGCCAAATGGTTCATTGACTTCGGGAATGTATTTAAAATTCATACCAAAAATGCCAGCGATGAGCGAAGTTACAAGTATCAAAGCACCCCAGCTAGTAATTTTTTTCATAATGGTATTAAGGTGATTGAAAATCTGAGTAAGGTGTATTTCTAAAGCCGAAGTTAATATTTCTCGGTAAGTGGCTTCGATTTCAATCATTTGCAGTATGTCGATGTGTAGAGAATGAAATCTAGTCGCATGTTTATGTGTTTAAGATATTCTTTGCTTATGGGAGCTACTACATCGCTATTAGCCACTAAGGCTCTGTGGAAGTAAATAAGGGTTTACTTGAATATTGATTAATACTTCTTTATCCGGCGTGGCAGTTAAAAGTTTTCTTTCAAGCTTATCTATATTGTAGCTTATAGCATCTAAAATATGATAAAAAAAAGGAAACAGCTTCGTTAAGAATTGTATAGATAAGTTTACTTGTGTCTTCTTGTTTGTAATATTGAAGCTAGTTGTTGAGGGTCGTAATTTTTTACTCGGCGGATGGCGCCGGATGGCAGAGTATGAACGCTAATAAAATCGTTTTTTTAGTGCGAAATAAAAAAATCACGGTTTTTGGTAGTGCTGTAATTGTCGGCAATCCGTGGCGTTTGAAAGATGATAATAGAATAACCATTTCGGTCAAAAATCATTGGTCTTTTTTGAGGATCAAGTTGGTACTTAAGTTCATTTAAGGACATTTTGACGATTTCAGCTAGCGCTTTAAGTTCTGTTTCATTTGGTTCTTCAAAATCAACCCAAACAGGCAAATTATTTTTTATATCTTCCAGACTTCCTGTTTTTTATTTTATTATTTTCTAATTTTTTAACTGTTATCATAAAGAGATATAATTTTAGCGATTTGAAATCTTATTTCAATAATTAATTTGGTAAATATTAATGACGCTTTATTTTATATTCAAGCTTCTAAAAATAAAAAGTACCTTTTCTTTAAAATCAAATAGCGTGAGCTGTCTATACTTTCGCGTATTATATTTCCTTATTTAACCGAGTTAATATAAATATCAAAAAACCAAGGTTTTGAGGCATCTTTAAAACCTTTCTTTATTAAAGATTTTTTTGTTTTCAGCTGTAATTGCTAATTTGTTTTTAAGTACAAAATTTAATATAAACGATAAACAAATTTATTGAGATGACGCGTTGAATCTTGAAATTTTCTAAAAGGTACCCCCAGGAGGATTTGAACCTCCAAGCTCAGGCTCCGGAGGCCTGCGTTCTATCCAATTGAACTATGGGGGCTTTCAGTAAATTGTTTTTTTTGTGCCAGGGGAGAGGATCGAACTCTCGACCTTGCGCTTATGAAACGCCTGCTCTGCCACTGAGCTACCCTGGCAGTGGATATTATAGATTATACATCTAATTCATTGACTTGTAAAGCGTGAGTTTGAATAAATTTTTTGCGAGAGAAAACTTCTTTGCCCATTAAAATATCGAATAATCTTTCTGCTTCTTTAGCATCTTCTATGCTGACCTTTTTTAAAATTCTTTTTTCAGGATTCATTGTGGTTTCATAAAGTTCTTCCGGATTCATTTCGCCTAAACCTTTGAATCTTTGGACTTCAATTTTAGCATTGCTTGAAGTGTCCTGTTCTAGTTTTTGGATAATGCGAAATTTTTCTTCATCATCAAAAGCATATTCAGTTATCTTGTTTTTAGTAATGCGATAAAGAGGTGGATTAGCGATATAGAGATATCCTTGTTCGATAACTGGTCTAAAATATTTAAAGAAAAGAGTTAAAAGTAAAGTCCTAATATGATGTCCGTCGGAGTCGGCATCGCACATTATAATTATTTTCTTATAGCGAATAGAGTTTATGTTAAAGCTATCAAGAATGGAAGTGCCAATAGCCAAGATTAAGGATTTTATTTCTTCAGATTCAAGGACTTTATTAAGTCGTGCTTTCTCTACATTTAAGATTTTACCTTTAATGCCTAAAATTGCTTGGTTATAGCGATTTCGTCCCTGCTTTCCGCTTCCGCCAGCTGATTCGCCTTCAACAATGAAAAGTTCGGCTTCGTCGGGATTTTTGGTTTGACAATCAGCCAATTTGCCCGGCAGTGATAAGCCTTCAAGGTACCCTTTCCGTAAAACTGATTCTTTAGCTTTTATGGCGATAAGTCGACTTTTCTGATTAAGGGCAATTTTCGCGATAATGCGTTTGGCGTCGTCTTTGTGAATTTCAAGATATTCTTGCAATCCTTCGGTAACTAGTCTTTCAATAATACCGCGTGCCTCAGGATTACCTAATTTTGTTTTAGTTTGGCCCTCAAATTCAGGATTAGAAATTCTAATCGATATGATGGCATATAGTCCTTCTCTTATGTCATCGCCGTTAAAATTGTCCTCATTTTTTTTAATAAGATTATTATCGCGGGCATATTCGTTAAAAACTTTGGTTATAGCCTTGCGAAAGCCGGTTAAATGTGTTCCGCCATCGATAGTTTGAATATTGTTAACAAAACTTAGCTCTTTTGAATTAATATCATCAGTATAGAAAAACGCGGTTTCGATTTCTGCGTTTTCCGTTGTTTTGTGCAGATAAAATGGGTTTGAGTGAATAGGGGTTTTATTTTTAGTAAAGCTTTGCAAGAAGGTTTTTACTCCATTTTCAAAATAATAAGAATTTAAATCAAACAAACCGTCCTCGCTATAAGAAATGAAAGAAATTTTGAGTTTTTTTGTAAGATAAGCTTCTTCTTGGATTCGTTCAAGTATTCGTTTATTTTCAAGCTCGATATTTCTGAATATTTCACTGTCGGGAGAAAAAGTAACGCATGTTCCTTGCGCAAATGCCGGCAGATACTTAGAAAGTTTTTCCAAAAGTGGGGCAGCCATAAAACTTTCTTCGTCGAAAAAAATCTTGTCATAAGTAGTGACTTTGGCATTGCCTAGTTTATATACAGGTCCGATAGTTTTGCCTTGCGAGTATTTTTGTGAGTAAATTTTGCCGTCACGTATAGTCGAGACAAACATAAATTTAGATAAAGCGCAGACTACCGAAACGCCAACGCCATGAAGTCCTCCTGAAGCTTTATAGACTTTGCCACCAAATTTTCCTCCGGCATGCAAATGAGTCATAACTGTTTCTAGGGCAGATTTTTTGGTTTGTTGGTGGATACCAACTGGTATGCCGCGTCCATTATCAATAATGCTGACAAAATTTTTGGGATGCAAAATAACATAAATTTCATCAGCAAAACCGGCAATAACTTCGTCAATAGCATTATCTAAAACTTCCCAGATTAAATGGTGTAAGCCTTCTTTACCGGTTGAGCCAATGTACATAGCTGGTCTTTTACGCACTGGTTCAAGACCTTCTAGCACAAAAATATCTTGTTCTGTATAGCTTGACGGATTATTATTTTTTGGGTTGTTATTGGACATCGATGTTTCTTATTGATTTAAATAACGGGGTTGATTTGTTTTAACGAATTTTTATGCCTTTGGTTTTAAGAATATTTATTATGTTTTGAAATTCGTTATCAGCTTCTTGTTGGGTAATGCTGCGATTTTTTGCTCCAAAATATAAATGGATAGTGTAACTGGTAAAACCTTTTGCCATATCAGTATAAATATCAAATAATTCTATATTTTGAAGATATTCTAGCTCAAGATTATCAAGGATTTGTATAATTTCATCGTATCTTAACGAGTCAGCGATTAAAGATATATCTCGTTTAACTGATGGATATTTATTAAAAGCGTGGAAGCGTTTTTCCTTTGGTTTTAATCTTATAATTTTATCCAAAAACAATTCAGCCATCAAGGTTTTACCTAAAATTTTATATTTTTGGTTAATGTTTTGAGGTAAGTAAGTTATCCTCCCGCACAAAATAGAGTCCAAGAAGATTCTTAATTCTTTGTTTTGGTCAAAAATAAATTGTGGCTTTCCCCAAGATTTTACCATAGCGTTTATTAGTCCCTTTAAGGTTCGAATCGTGCTCATTTGCTTAAGTTTATCTTCGGATTTATGGTAAATGGTTATTCCAAGACAATTTTCTTCAACAGGTATTGAATTTTTGTTGTTATAATAGATTTTGCCAATTTCAAATAATTTAAACTCATCGTAGAAACGGATATTTTTTGACACAGCTTGTAATAAAGAAATAACAATATTTGGTCTTAGGTATTCGAATTCTAATGAGATTGGATTTTTTAGTTTTAAAAAGTCAGCAAATTGGTTTTCGTTATAGAAGTCAAGCAGGCATTTTTTGGAAACCATGCTGTAAGAAACGATTTCTGAAAAACCATTATCCAGTAATAAATTTCTCATCTGGCTAATTATTTTAAATCCAGCCAAATCCATTGGTTTTTTAATTTCAGAAAAGTAGGGGGCGCGTTTGATATTTTTTAAGTCCATTAGACGAAAGATTTCGTCAATAATATCTTCTTCGTTTTGTAAGTCATTTCTAAATGATGGCTGTAGGACCGTTAGATTTTTTTTATTTGTTTTGATAATTTTAAAGCCAAGTAATTTAAGGATTTGCTTGATTTTTTGATTTTTGAAACTTGTATTTAACAAAGAATTAATACTTGATAATGATATGTTTATTGGTTTAGGTTTTTTTTGATTGATTAATGAAGTATTTTGGTAGTCATAATATTCAAAATTTATTTTAGGAGCGTATTTAAAATATAATTCCAGAAATCTTGCCAGGGCTAGGCTGGTTAGTTGTGGGTTAAGGCCGTTTTTGAATCGTTTTTCAGCATCTGAGCCGATTTTTAGACAAGCGGCTGTGTGCCTTATAGCCAATGGAGAAAAATTAGCCGATTCAATAATCACATTTTTTGTTGAAGCTTTGATGCCTGTTTCAAGGCCGCCCTTGACGCCGGCTATAGCAAGTGGTTTAGCGGCATCTCTTATAGTTAAAATTGATGGATCGAGATTATATACTTTTCCGTCAAAGGTCTCCAATTTTTCTGGCTTTAGAGGAAAACCAACAATGATAGTTTTGTTTTTTAATGTATCCGCGTCAAAAGCGTGTAATGGTTGACCAGTTTCAACCATAATAAGATTAGTTAAGTCAACCAGAAGGTTAATTGGTTTGATGCCAAGCGAAAGGAGCAAATTTTTTATTTTAGCTGGCGAATCAGTTACTTTAATATTTTTAATATAAAGCATTGAATAACGGAGTAAATTATTGTCTGATTGGTCTATAAAGCGGATAGTAGGTTTAGGAGTTAAAGCTAGTTTCTTTGGTTTATATTCAATAAATTTTATGGGTTTGCCAGTTTTTATTTTAAATAAGCAGGCTAGTTCTCTGGCTAAGCCATAGTGGGAAAAAAGGTCAAAAGCACGATTAGGGAGAATATCCACATTTAATATATAGTCATAGCTGGTTTTGCCAATTAATTCAGTTTCAAAAAGGTGATTATTGAGAAGTTTTTCGGCTAACTTGAAAGTTAAAGCTGGTTTTAAATTTTGGTTGATAAGATTTAGAGAAAATTTCATGGCTTGATATTTTTTAAAATTCTTAAATCTTGATTATAAAAATATCTTATATCTGGAATATTGTAATAAATCATAGCTAAACGTTCTATGCCTCCCCCGAAAGCAATACCGCGCCATATTTTATAATTAAGATTGGCCATTTTAAAAACATTGGGATGCGTAAAACCTGCTCCCATAATTTCTAAATATTTTTTGTCATTTGGTCTTTTGATGGCAACCTCAAAACCAGGTTCTACAAATGGAAAATAAGAAGGCGATATTTTAATATCAATTTTAGTATTAAATATACTATTAAAAAGTTTGTCAAGAATTTCCAGAAATTGTGATAAGTTCAAATTTTGGTCAACAATAAAACCATCGACTTGGCAAAAATCTATATTGTGGGTGCTGTCTATTGGTTCATAGCGGAAACATCGCCCCACATTAATGAAGCGGAAGGGCGGTTTAAATTTTTTTATAACTCGGGCCTGAAAGGCTGTGGTGTGAGTTCTTAAAAGAAGCTCTTCTTTTTTAGTTTCTAGATAAAAAGTGTTCCACATATCTCTTGAAGGATGTAGCTTGGGGATATTAAGCGAGCCGAAATTATTATAGTCCGTTTCAATATGAGGCGAATCGTATATTGAAAACCCTAATTCCAAAAAAATTTCTTGAACTTTATGCGCCATTTCTTGTAGAGGATTAAAGTTGCCTTTTATGTTTAATGATGGTAAGGTCATATCAATAAAATCAGCTTGTTCTTTTGTTTCAACAATACTGCTTTTTAAATTATTAAGTTTTTGGGTTAATTCTTCCTTTAGTTGATTAATTAAAGTTCCATACCTTTTCCGATTTTGGTTGTCTATTTGAGGTAATTGCTGAAAAAGTGCCTTGAGAAGACCTTTTCTACCAAGGTATTTTTTGTGAATATTAAAATAGGTTCTAAAGTTATTTATTTCCTTTATATCTTTTTCAAATTCCCGTTTTAATTCTTTAATTTTGTCCTCCATAATAATTGGTTAAAATTTCAAAGGCGAGCAAAATTATTAACAATATTGAGCCGATGATGAGATTAAATTTATTAATTGATTCTAGGAATAATGATATTGTAATGAATAAAGATAAAATGAAGCCTTGCCTAATACTTGTAACAAAGACGCTTCGGCTTATATAAGTTTTAGCCAAAAACCTTCGTATTAATAAGCCAATAATTGATAGCCCTCCAAATCCGAAAAGAAAAAGACTTATATAAAAAATAAAAAAACTGAATTTATTTAGACGCGTTGGGTCTGTCCAACTAATAAATAAGAAGAAAGTAACCCCGGAGAAAATAGTAATAAAAAATAAAGTCGTTAGTTGGAACGCATTCACCAAAAATAAAAAACTATTAAAATCTAAATTAAATTGTAGCTTAAATATTTTAAAACTCAAGATATAAAGGCGTCAATTATTGATTTTTGTTATAATCTTTTATATTCTAAATATATCAAAATTTTTTCTTTCAAAAGGAGGGAAACTTGAGCAAAGATCTTTTAGTTTATAATTTTGTTGGTTTTGCTTTTATTCTGGTCGTTGCTTTAGTTCTTTATTTTTTTGTTTTGCCAATGTCGCATAGCGAAGGGGATTTAGTTTTTTGGGGTAATATTTTATTTGTTGTTGGATTGATAAGTATATTGATGGCTTTTGCTTCAATGGTTGACGAGACGATTCGCACCGAGATTATCAGTTATATTAAGACTTATCTCAAAAATAAAATAAAGAAAAATTCATATTGATATTTTAGAATTAAAAGTTATAGTAAGGTCATTAAACAGGGGTGGGATTGTCAAGTCTCCACCTTTTTAGTAATATCTTTATATATCTGGGACTTTTGTTTTAAAAACGATTAAAAGAGTCATTTTTAATTTAACAAGAAATTATACTATGCCAGCCTCAGGAATTTTATTAATTGATAAGGTAAAAAATATAACCTCGCATGATGTAGTTTCTAAGATTAGAAAAATTACTGGGATTAAAAAAATAGGTCATGCCGGCACACTGGACCCTTTAGCTACAGGTTTATTATTAATTCTTATTGGTCGCGATTTTACAAAATTGCAGCCCAAGTTATTAAAGTTTGACAAAGAATATGTAGCTACTATAATTTTGGGTATCGAAACGAATACTTATGATATAACTGGTAGAATTGTTAATTATTATTATGGAAAGTTGCCAGACTTAAAAGCTATAAAAAAAGTTTTGGCTGACTTTAGGGGCGACATTTGGCAGGTACCGCCAGCATTTTCAGCTAAAAAAATAAAAGGTAAAAAAGCGTATGAGCTTGCTAGGCGTGGAGAAACATTTAGTTTAAAACCTATAAAAGTTAAAATTTATGATGTTGAGGTTTTTTCTTATAAGAAACCCCGTTTAAAATTAAATCTTTGTGTTTCTTCAGGCACATATATTCGTTCATTTGCTCATGACATAGGAGAGAAGCTTGGGTGTTTGGCTTGTCTTGAAAATTTAAGACGTACCCGCATAGGACCATATTTACTTGAAAATTCAGTTAAATTAAATAAAATTAATGAGAGTAATTGGCAGAGTTATTTATTTCATTAAAAATCCAAAACACTTTTTGATTTTTGGTTGTTTTGTTTAAAATTTTTTGCTGGGGTGGCAGAGTGGACAATTGCACCAGACTGTAAATCTGGCGCCGCAAGGCTACGGGGGTTCGAATCCCTCCCCCAGCACATTAAGAGATTGTGGCAAGCTAAAACAGCTTTGCTTATTTTTCTTATTTTACCTTTGTCGTAGCTAGTATAGAGGTCCATTTAAAGGAAATTTTATAATGCCCATCATTAAGAAAATTTTAATATGTCGCATGATAAGTTGGTAAAATCTATTAAAGTCGTTTTATTCTTAACGATTGTTTTTACTTTTATTATTCTGCTTTTTTATGCCTCAAGATTGTACAATAGTTTGGTTTTAAATCCGAAGTTATTTAATTTGTCTAATGATTCAAAACCTGCGGAAATTACTTTACAAGAGGCTAATATTAAAAGTATAATAAGAAATGTTGTTTTATGGTTAAATGATATTATTCCTGAGGCTGGTAAATCTGAAAAACGTTGGCATCCTTTAAGGTTTTATTTTGTTGATAGTTATAATTTTTATGTGGAATATACTAATAATGTTGAAACAAGAAAAATTCTGATTAGACTTAAAGGGGAATCTGATAAAAAGGAAAATTATGAGGTGGTTGCTCATTTTAAGCCGGGTAGAAATATGTGGGATTTAATTTTTGGGGAGGATTTATTTTTTGATAAAGATAAGTTAGTTTATGAATATAATATAGATAAAATGAGTTGGGAAATTAAATAATTTAAAATCTATGGCTAAAAAAAAGAAAAAGTTAATTAAGATGAAATGTTCTGAATGCGGTAATATAAATTACTGGACGCGCAAAAATTGTAAAACCATACAAAAAAAACTAGCTTTTAGCAAATTTTGTGCGTCCTGTAGAAAACATATTGTACATAAAGAAACAAGGTAATTAAAAAACCGGCAGTATGATACTGCCGGTAAGAAAGATTATTACTTTACTTCTTGATCCGTCCTCCTGTAGTTTTTCGTTTCTGATCGTTATTTTGTCTTGTAGTAGGGTTTACCCCCCCTTTTTTACAAAGCTCAAAAAACGCTTTGGCGACATCTTTGTTTTTTATAGAGACTGTTTTCGACTTAATTTCTACAGACTCGCCGTTTAAATTTAAAACACGTATTGACTTGGCAAGATCTGGAAGGCTATATTTCTTTTTTTCGCCAAAAGCAGTTTGTTGCGGAAGTTTAAAGTGCGGCGGTTTATTAAAGAAAAAGACGACTCCATCCTCGGCACGCTCAATCACATCGAAACCCTTTTTGATGTTGCACATAAGAGAACTTATCACCCCTTTTTAAAAAAAGATACAACCTTTTATAATACCACTATCAATTAATTTTTTCAATAGTTTTTAAGTTTTTATGGATAAAATATTAGTTTTAGGTAAAGGCGGCAGGCTAGCTACAGCTTTAGAAAAAACTTTGTTTAATTTAAAGCCGATAATATGGGGATTTAATGACCTCAATTTATTGGATTTTCCTCTAGTTGAGAAGAAAATACTAGATTTAAAGCCAAAGTGTATTGTAAATTGTGCTGCGGTTACTGATGTTGATGGTTGCGAAACTGATTCCAATTTAAAGCTTACTGCTTATAGATTAAATGGACAGGTGCCTGGTTTTTTAGCCCGGCTTTGCAAGAAATTGCATGCGGTTTTAATTCATTTTTCGACTGATTATGTGTTTGATGGAGAGAAACCTGAAGGTTATGTTGAAAATGATAAGCCAAACCCGCTTAATATTTACGGAAGAACAAAACTACTTGGTGAAGAGTTGATTAAGGAAGTGTATGAAAGGCATTATATTGTAAGAACTTCGTGGTTGTGGGGTGAGGGCAATAATTTTGTAAGTTGGTTTTTGAAAGAGCTTGAAGCAAAAAAAGAAATAAATTTAGTAGCCGATCAGTTTGGAAAGCCAACCTATGTTTATGATTTAGCTAGACATATTTACTTATTATTTGAAAGCCAGCCGGATTATGGCATTTACCATTTTATTAATGAAGTTTCGGTTAGTTGGTATGAGATTGGCAATTTTATTTATGATTATTTGCCGAAAAATAATAAGAACTTCAAAAAGGAAGTTAAATTAAATAAAATTAAGTTGGCAGATTTGGCGCGTCCAGCTGCGCGACCTCGTAAAAGTATTCTCATTAACACTAAGTTTAAAAAAATGAGACCTTGGCAAGAGGCGATGGCTGAGTATTTACATAAAAGCTTTAGCTAAATTTTATGCCATCAATTAGCAATAAAAATAAATATATTGATTGGATTATTAGGGAAAAATATAACGGCGACAAAGAGGCGCTGGGTTTGTGTAATGATATTATGCGACTTAAAAATGGTGAACCCATCGATTATATTATTGGTTTTATTGAGTTTTGCGGTGCAAAAATTGATTTAAATTTTAGACCTATGATTCCTCGCGTAGAAACCGAATTTTGGGTAAGTCAGATTATTGAAAAAACTTTAAAAAAGGATAAAAGAAAGAAGATTAAATGCCTTGATTTATTTTCTGGTTCTGGTTGCATTGGTATTGCCATTTTAAAACAGATACCTCACTCTTATGTTGATTTTGCCGATATAGAGCCAAAATTTCTTAGGCAAATTTTGCACAATTTAAGATTAAATAATATTACTAAGGAACGGTTTGGTATTATTAAATCCAATATTTTTTGCGATATTAAATCAAAATACAATTATATTTTAGCTAATCCACCTTATGTGGCTTTAGAGAAGTTTGAAAGTTTACAAAAATCAGTTAAGAAATTTGAACCTCGTATAAGTTTCGTGGGTGGTTATGGTGGTTTGGATATTATTAAAGATTTTTTAAGTCAAGGGTATAAATATTTAAAGAAAAAAGGCGAGATTTATATGGAGTTTTCGTCTGAGCAAAAAGAATCAATTAGCAGATTTTTAACTAAGTTTTATAATTATTATAAGCATTGCGAATTTTATCAAGATCAATATAAAAGATGGCGTTATTTAAAGTTAAAGGTTTAAGCTTATGAGAAGAGCAATTGCAGTAATAAGTTTAGCCGTATTTTTATTGGTATTTATTGGATTAGTTTTGAGATCGCATTATCTAGTCTTTTTTGTATATCCTGAGAGGTTAACATTCTTGATAGGATTAAACGTTTACAGAAGCAATTGTTTTATAAACTGCAGTTTGGTTTAGCTTTTCTTAAAAAAGAGAAAATGACCGTGCAATTGAATATACCTTTTCATAGACAAGAACATGCCTTGTCCTGTGAGATAACGGCTTTGAAAAGGGCGCTTATGTTTAAAGGAAAAAACATAAGCGAAAACGAACTTTTAAAGAGGTTACCTTTTGATACAAAAGAGCCTCGTGGTTCTGATAACATATGGGGCGATCCAGATAGGGGATTTGTTGTTAATATTGATGGCAAAATTCCCGATCAAGGTTATGGAGTTTATGAAGGGCCAATAACTGACCTTGCCAAACTTTATAGACCATCACGGATAATTGATAATGCCACCCTAACTGACATTTTAACTGAACTTAGTCGTGGTAATCCTGTTATTATCTGGGGGACCCTTGCTTCTGGTAAAGATATTTCGTGGAACATCAAAGATGGCAAATTTGTGAAGGCTATTTACGGTGAGCATACTAGAGTTCTTGCTGGTTTTAGCGGAACTATTGAAAAAAAAATTTATTGTTTCTTGACCCTATTTACGGGCGGATAATTATTCATAAAGATAAATTCTTAAAAGAGTGGAAGCTTTTAAATAACAAAGCAGTTGTAATATATTGAAAGTTTTATGAGAATTTTGTTTTTATTAATAATTTTTTTTACTTTATTTGTTGGTTTATTGCAGGTAAGTTATAAAATAATTATTATCGGAATTAACAAACCTGTTGCAGACATTATTAAATTTGAAGGAAATCCAGAAAAAGATATAGGACAAATAACAGATCAGAAGGCTGAAGAAGAAATAATTATAGAAACAGAACTTGAAAACAAAAAAGAAGAAGTCAAAGAAACCTCAATAGCTATAATGCCGACATCAGTTAATCACGAAATTGAGTTTACCAGCCAGGTGCCTTATGCGATTTGGGACGCGCTTCATGAAGAAGCATGCGAAGAGGCAATATTAGTAATGATTTACGCTTGGTTTAATAATATTTCTCTAACTCAAGAATTAGCCGAATCAGAAATTAAAAAGCTGGCGAGTTGGGGTAGATTAAATTTAGGGTCGCCTGAAAGCTCTAAAGCCGTTGAGGTGGCTAAAATGGCTAAAGAAGTTTATAATATAAATGCCCGAATAATTGAAAATCCGACGATTGAAGATTTAAAAAAAGAGATAAGCAATGGCAATTTAGTCGTAGCAGGAATGGCTGGGAAACTTCTTAATAATCCATATTACACCTGCCAGGTCTAGTATATCATATGTTGCTTTTAAAGGGTTTTGATGATGAGGGTTTTTATACGAACGATCCTGTGACAAGACGCGGCAAAAATTATTTTTATCCCTTTGAAGTAATCATAAAAGCTGCCCATGATTGGAGCGGTTCAGAAGAGACATTACTTGATTCTCCACCAGTTTTTTTTAGTTTTTTCAAAGCTTTCTAAGTTATAAAATATTTTATGGCTATTTTTTACACAGGTAAAGGCGACAAAGGTAAGAGTGTTATAGGTTCCAAAAAAATTAATAAAACCTCAATTTTAATTCAGGCAGTAGGCGCTCTTGATGAACTTAATTCTTTGATTGGGCTTGCTCGAAATTACATAAATTCAAAAGAAATAAATAAACACTTATTACAAGTACAAGAGGATTTATTTATTATTCAAGCTAATGTAGCTTATTTTATGTATCCAAAGTTTAAGCCGCCCAAATTTTCATCGCAGAAAATTAAAAATCTTGAAGCGATTATTGATAAAATTGAAAAAGAAATTAAAATTCAGCGAAAATTTGTAATACCGGGCAGCAATAAAAATTCTGCCTGGCTTGATTATTTAAGAGCTGTAGTTCGCCGCACAGAGTTAGTATTATTGGTATTGAAAAAAAGATACGCAATGCCCCTTGATTGTCTTTCTTATATTAATCGATTATCAAGTTTTTTTTATGCATTAGCTCGAAAAGAGGCGGCGCAAAAATTTCTTAAAGAAAAAAACCCTTCTTATTTGTGAAATCACCCCAAAACTCTTTGAAGCTCTTCTAAAGTAGTTTGTTCTTCAAAGACTAATTTTAGAGCGTTATTGATGAGTTTTATTTAATTTCAGTATATTTTAAATTTTCAATGAGACAGTTTTTATTTCTTCTTCTATTACCAAAATTTCATGAATTGCTATTCTGCTTATATAGCCAGCATTTTATCATTTTTCACATCCTTCACTTTTTAAAAATATTCATCTGTTCAGCTGTAATATTAAAATGTTTAAGCAAGTGGTTAAGTAGGGCTATATTCTTTTAGAAAATAAAAAACAGTTTTTTCGTACTAATCTGTTGTTGATGATTGCATTTATCGCATGCTCTAAAGACGCTTTGCCTATTTTTCATTTTAGGTAATCTAGCACAAATCCTTATATTTTTATAAGAGTGAAGTGTGGTTAAGACAAATCGGCCGGTAAGAGAATCTCTTATAGAGATTAGAGATTTCGGCTGTTTATTTTTCTCTTATTTTCGCCTACTAAATATAATCTCTGCTACTGTCTTAAAAAATGACGTAGGCTTGCAGCAAAATTAAGGCCGATTTTATTATTGACTTGTGTTTGTCTAAGATTTGAAAAAAACAAATTAAACCGGATCTTCTAAGATAGAAATTAATATCGGTGCTTTTGAGCTCGTTGATTTTAGAATAAAGTAAAGTTGTTTTTCCTGAACCTACTGGTCCATAGAAATAATACAGGTGCTTCCCCGTTTGATTAATGAACGAATAATTTCAAGTTGGAATTTATTAAAGCCTAATTTTTCAATTTCCATTACCAAATCTTTTCTGTTAAGAATTCTCAAGGCGATAGCTTCTTTATTAATGATTGGCATTGTTGAGATTCTTATATTGTATTTCTGGTTAATTGCCTTGTCGTTAAACTCAAAAATGTCGATCTTGTGGCAGGCGTGATTCGGCTATATCAAGACCGGATAAAATTTTTAAACGTCGGACAAGCTCGTCATAGTTTATGAATTTACTTCGGTCAGTTTTTGAATAAAGTCGTAATATTCCGTTTATTCGCATCCTTATGCGAAAAGAGCCGTCAAATTGTCTTAAATTAATTAGTTTGAAGGGTTAGGGCCAAAATACCATCTTCTTTGATTGAAGTCATAAATGCGAAGCATTGTAATGCATTTTTCTTGGCTAAAGTTTCCTCCATAGACATATAATTTATTTTTTTCATTACTTGCGACAAGAGAAGCGCCAAAATGAGGTACATAGTGCCAATAATCCAAAATAGCAGGCTGAGAGTTTCCTGAGCATGGTAATTGTCTAAAACTTGGTTCGTCTACAATTTGATTTGTTAATAGGTCATAAACCAAACCTTCTGTCATGCCAAAAAATTGATTTCCATACATCTGAATAGTGTAAAGTTTATTATTATGAAGAACTATGCCATGGTTGGAAAAAGGGAATATTCTGGCTATCGCTGGATCATAATTTATAATAGTTCTTTTATTACCAAAGATGTTTGGTAGATCATATTTTATAGTGCCAATCGCATAACCGCTATTTGTTGTCGAGTATATAGAGTTGCCTAATTGAAACAAAGATTTAGTTTCTTCATTATTAATACTAGACTCTGGTGGGCAATAGTCGTACTGGCAATGTGGAGTTGAAGTAGGGATAGCATTTTCTTGTTGGGCGTTAAATCTGAATTGAGAGCCTGCTTGAATCATATCTTGACCATTGTATTTATAAGCGAGAATTCCTTCTTTGAAATAATGACTAAGCCACAAGTAATCTAATATGCTAACGTCTGAAGTTTGATTGCAGTTTTGTGGCGTACTTACTAAAGGAGAGCTTACTGACGGACCTAATCTTAAAGAATAAAAAGTATTATCAGGATTAAATGATGAAAGGGTTTCGCTATATTCGCCTTGTTGATTATAGCCTGGGGGGATATTTACAGATAAAAGCTGTTCGTTTCGAAAAAGATAAAGAGGAGCAGGGCTGGTGTAGCGATAACTAGCTGTGACCTGATATGTTGGGAATAGTCCGGGTCCTTCTCTTGTATAGTTGCACCATACGTATCCAGTAGGAATAAGGTGTGTTGACCATTGGTTATTGGCAAAATCGAAAGTGTAAAGACGTGAAAAACTAGGGTTAGAGGTTATATCAAGTTCTTCTTTGGTTACTCCTCCTAGAATATAAAATTTATTGTCAAGATAAGAGGAGCCTTGATATATTATGATTTTAAACTGAGAAAGGTTTTCTTGATTTGAAATCCATCTTTCTTGGTTTAGGTCAAATACTAACCAATCTTTGTGGTATGGTTTATAAGTGATATAAGGAACAGTTGTGGTAAATCCGTAACCTGGCTCTATCTCTATCCAACTTTCTATCATTTCTGGAACAGATAAACCTCCGCCATATAAATACATTTTATTATTTCTTATAAAAGCAGAATGAAAAGTTCTAAATTTTCCGCACTCTTCGTCAATTACGCCGTTGCAGTTATTATCAATTTCGTCGCCGCAAATTTCATCTTTTAAATAGCATCTTTTATTAGTTGAATCATCGCAATCTCCAAAATAGTTGGGGGTATAAGAAGCGGTATAATTGAGATATCTTATATTTGGATCCGTGCACATAGGATTGATAGAATAACTAGGATTAGTAAAACAGCCGTCTCTATCTTGATCTTGGACGCACAAGTAACCCTTTTTGATTTGAGAGGAGCTAGAAGGAAAGATAATATATCCTTCTTGAGGGTTTATTGAATTATTGGGATTATAGATTAAAGTTGAATTAGGGGAAATTTGAAAAGTAGTTGTGGAGCCAAGGATAGTTAAATTGCCGTTTTCAACAGCCGTGGTGCTAGTTGTGATACACGAAGCGGATATTTCATAGTTATTGACCTGAGGCAAGTCGCAATAATTCTGCGCATCAGCAATAAAAAACTCTGTTTTAATAACATTTATTATAACTAGAAAAATTATTAACGATGAAAGTTTGAAGATAGATTTCATTGTTTTGACTATTTTAAAATTTAAGGATAGTTTCTTGCGGAAATCTTTGTTGTAAAAATTTCTTAATTTTGGTGTTTAAAATTTGGATATTTGTTTTAGCGATTTCTTCATTCAACCAGTCATCATAAGTTTTTTTTCTAAATAGAATTGCGGTTATATTAAATCCATCTTGTTTCACTGAATCCAATTTTATTAATGCATACAAATGTGGACCAGCATTATAAATATAGTCCAAGAATTCATTTTGCTTTAAATTTCTGATAGCTTCAAGAAGTTTTGGATCGTAAAAAATAGTAGTTTCTAATTTCCCTTGGGTTTGTAAATTAATTATATTTTCTTTGGGTGGATTTTTAGACACAAAGATACTTTTTATAGTATCTGCATTCAATTCTTTTATTGATAGCTCACCTTGTTTTAGTTTTTCAAGGGTTTTAGCGATTTCTATTTTTTTAGGATCAAATTTATCGTGGTTATCTTCGAAAAATTGTTTAAGCGTCCTTTTTATTAATACAGGTTTTACGAAAAATTCAAGGAAAGCTTCTTTATTGTTAAAGGAATCTTCTAATTTTTTAAGCGATTCAGGTACAAGGGTTTCTTTATGAATTCGTTCATTTTCTTTTTCAATCTCTTCTTTAGTTATGGTTAAGCTGTATCTAGAAAGAATATTTTCAAATATTTTGTCGTGGATGGTTTCTAATAGGGCAATATCTATTTCTGATTCTTTGCCAGAGTAACCAATTTCAATCTTTTTTTTATAATCAAGGTCGCCTTTTGTAATATTTAATGTGCCAATAGTTGCAATTACTGTTTCTTTAGGTAGGCTGTTTAAGTTAGTTTCTGTTATTTTTTCTGTAGATGTTTGCAATTTTGCTTCATTTTTCAGTTCTTTAAATATAACAAAACCTCCCGCCGTAATTGTAGCTACTCCAATAATAATTAAAATAATTCTATAGAAAAGAGCTTTTGTTTTTATTCTTTGCTTTGGCGTTTGTTGGGAAATTGATGTATTTTGATTATTATTGTCAGGTGTTAAATTTCCGTTCATTTTAATGTTTATTCATTAAAAGTTTGATTTTTATTATTGAGTTTCAAAAAACATTTCTAGATTAAATTCTTTTTCAGTTGATTGTGCCAGAAAAATAATTTTGTAAGCTTTGTTTTCGCTAATAGAATGAGAATTCCATCTCGCTAAATATGTATCATAATTATTATTTTGCAAATCTTTAATTTTTAAAAGTTTGATGATGTCCACACCCTCGTCATTAAATATTTCGGCTACTAAATCTTTAATGGGTATTGATTTGTTGGTTTCAACTTCAATTAACATATTTCCCCCTTCTTTTATAAAATAAGGATCCAATGTCACGGTTTTAAAAGGAGTTTTTTGTTTAGTGCTGATAGTAAATTTTTGGGAACGGTCAGTTAATTTACTTGATTCGTTATCTTGTCTTTTTATTGAGCTTTCTTCAACTGAAATGGTTTCTTGAGATGGGGGACTAATTATTTTATTGGCCTGCATATAATTTTGAATGTGTCTTTGTTGAAATTTTATTTTAATTTTATTTAAATAAAGCAACCATCCACTTGTAGCCAAAATCAGTAATAATATTAACCAAATTGTTATTTTAAAGATTCTCGTTTTTTGGTGGATATTTTGGTTGTTATCACTTTTGGTTATTTTTGTCATCAATTATTAAGGTAGGCCAATTGTTATAATCTTTTCTTTTGCCGGTTAAACGGTATGAGAATTCTACTGGTTTGTCGCCGTAAAATATTAGTTTGTTGCCATTTATGACATAATAAATATTTGCATATGTTCCGTAGGGAGTGGCAATGGCTTCGACTGTGTCTTTCGAAAATTTAACAATTTGATACCAAACCCATAGATCAGAACCTTCTTTTATTTTAGAGAAATCAATCGAATATTCGAAACTTTCACCATTTTGTTTTAAAATACCCTTTCCGGTTATTTCTTCATTAACTCCCAACATAAAAGGCGCATAGGTAGAGTATTTTTTTCCGTTTAATTCATAAACTGGGTCAATGGCGCCGCCGTTATTGAGAGTTATTTTGTTAACATTTATTATGTTATTATTGTTCATATTGAGCATTGTCGTGGCAGTATGGTTTCCAAGGTTATCTCCTAGCGATGACCATGTTGTTATACAATTTGTGCCAATACATAATCCTGAATCTCCTCTTATATACCCCGTTACATGAAGTTTTTGTGTGGGCGTTGTCGTCCCAATACCTACATTACCGCCGCTTGGAACTAAAATCGTGTTCCCACCAGATATAATTTGAAATCTTCTTCGCGTAGCAGGATACTCCCAAATTTCAAATGCATTTGGATAAACACCAAAACCCCCACCTACCGCAGCAGTGTATAAACTCCAATAAAAATTAGTTCCACCACTTCCTCTGTTCCATAACTGAAGACTTGTTAATGATGGCGTTGTATCATTTGCAGGAAATTGACGAATGCGAATATTGCCACCTTCCACATGTAATTTTTCGCCTGGCCCAGTCGTCCCAATACCTACATTAGTTCCATTGTTATATATATTGCTGTTGGCTAACCAGTTAGTACCATCATGTCTTAATGTTTGACCTGATGTACCTGAAGGAAGGCTACCTGCTGCTGTCTGCCAAGCCATACCAGTAGAAGTGCGAGTTAAGACTTGACCTGTAGAACCTGCTGAACCTGCAATTCTTATAATACCAGTAGAAGGAAGATTGATGTCACCATTAACATCTAGTC
>JBBINA010000005.1:0-63698 GCA_037444125.1 bacterium | reverse complement strand
CTTCGGCTAATTGGTCAGGATTTTCTGATGCAGAATCTAGCCTTCGCCAAACTAATACTTATGAATATTCTTTCAGGAGGCAGTCTGATAATTATTTCTGGAATGGCGCTTCTTGGCAAGCTTCAAGCTTCACTTTTTTTACTACTTCTACTTCCACAACTTTAAGTGGTTTGACTTTAGTTCCAAATTTGGTTTATTATTTTCAAGTACGAGCATATAACAACGCAAATACCGCGTCTAATTATGTAAGCTCTGACGGTTTTACCATTACGCCTTCGATTTCTTTTTCCTTAAGTACAAACGCTATTAACCTTGGGACCTTATCGACACTTTCAGTCTCAACTTCTACAATGACAATGTCAGCTTCCACAAACGGAGCTTCAGGTTATATTATTACCATTTCAGGCAATACTCTTACTCATACCGTAAACCCTTCTTATACTATAAACGCACTTTCAACTCCAACAGGGTCTAACCCCGGAACCGAGCAATTCGGCATTAACCTTGTGGCTAATACTTCGCCTGCCTGCGGCGCCAATCCTTCAGGCGGTTCAGGCACGGCTGCCTCTGAATACGGAACCGCCAATCAATTTAAGTTTGTTTCTGGCAATACTATTGCCTCAGCTTTAGAACCCTCTGCCGCGACTACCTTTACTATTTGTTATATGGCCAATATCTCTAATTCAACTGAAATTGGCGTTTATTCTACCACCCTAACATTTATTATCACCAGCACCTATTGAAATTTTTTGCAGGTGCGGCCTCTAAAAGTTATCCACAATTTATTATATTGCAATTTTATTATAGATAAGTAAAATTTTAAAATAAAATATTTCGATATAATATAAAATATAAATTAATTATTAAATATTAAAAAATAAATATGAGGATGAGAATTTATAATAAATTAAAATCATTTAGTTCATTTAGCCGAAAATTGACAACTATAATTTTAACAATTTCTTTATTATCTATATATCTACCCCCGATTTTCGAGATAGATGCAGGAAATTTAAGCAATCTTAAAGACACAATGACTAGATTACAAACAAGCGCAACCTCTAACCATACAATACAATTTGTGCCCACGCAAACCACTCCGGCTGGCGGAGGAGTAAGACTTGAGCTAGACTCTGGGTTTACCTATGCAAATCTTACTTTCGACGATGTTACTATGACCGATGGAACAACTTCCTTCACCGGCACAAGCACATCGGCCTGTTCTGCATCTAACCAATTTTATTTAGCCACAACAACCTCTTATATTTCTTTAAAATTATGCACAGGCGCCTCATTAGCTAATGCGACTAGCACTGTAACTATCATCAACGACAAGATAACTAATCCTAGCAGTAGCGGTTCAAAGATTATTACAGTTAAAACCTGCACTGACGATCCGGCGACTTGTTCAACTGTAAGAGATTCAGGCCAATTAGCTGTGGCTATTACTAGCCCAGATCAAGTAACCATTTCGGCAACCGTTGATCCAACCATCACTTTTACTGTTTCGGCAAGTAGCGCTAACCTTGGCACCTTATCTGTCTCAGCAGTAGCAACAACTACAATTGTCGCTACTACAACAACTAACGCGGCCGGCGGATATTCGGCAACTATACTTGAAGACGGCAATTTAAGGTTCGACGGAAACGATATAAATGATGTTAGCGACGGCATAGTTACTGCTGGCTCAGAAGAATATGGAGTATCAACAAGTGACTCAGGCCAGACAATAGCTCAAGAAACAGGTGTATGCGATGGCAACCCAGCCACAGCAATTACCGGAACAGCACAAACCTTTGCCGGAGCAACTGGGCCAATTACAGATGCAGTTACTTTGTGCTTTGCGGCTTCAATTAACGGCACAACGCCTTCAGGAAGCTATAGCCATACTGTTACCTTAATATCAACAGGAACATTCTAATAAAAGTAATAGCAATAGCGAAAAACTAATTTGAATTTTTGAATATTTAAAAACTTGATTGTTATGTTTAGAAAATTTGCATTCTGGGCACTTTTATTTATTTTTACGCTGCCTCTTAGAAGTTATGCTCTTACTATTTCACCGCCTGTTTTTGAACTTCAAGGCAATCCCGGCGATAAATTAATAATCACGCTCAAAGTTTTTAATGAATCAAGTTCACTTGGCTCTTATTATTTATCAACAATGAATTTTAAGGCTAAAGAAGAAGAGCGAGGCGAACCTTTTTTTTATGAGACAACTGAAGAAGGCGAAATGGCTTCATGGTTTATTTTAAATAATCAACCAATTGAGTTTCAACCGGGCGAACGCAAAGAAATACCCATTGAAATAAAAATTCCTGAAACTGCTTCAGCCGGAGGACATTACGGCGGCATATTTTTAGGCACACAACCACCAAGTGATGTTGGCGGAAGCGGTGTTTCTATTAGCGGCAAAATTGGCGCACTAGTTTTAATAAAAGTTGCTGGCGATATAAAAGAAGAGGGTAGGCTTCTTGAATTTGGTTTGTTTCAGAATAAAAAATTATATAAAGCGCGACCTATTAATTTTTACTGGAGGTTTGAAAATTCTGGTAATGTTCATTTAAAACCTCAAGGAAGTATTGAAATAAAAAACTTACTTGGACGGACAACTATATTATTTCAAGCTAATCCCCTTAAAGGTAATATTTTACGAGGTTCAATTAGAAAATATAATGTCGCTTGGCAGGCAAATCAAAATTCAAAAATTCAAAATCAACAACCAAAAAACTTTTTTGAATGGCTTGAATATGAAAGACACAATTTTGCTTTAGGTAGATATTCAGCTTACTTAACCCTTGAATACGGCTCAAACGGCAAACAGGCTAACGATATGCTAACATTTTGGGTATTACCCTGGGAGCTTTTACTAACAAGCGCAATAATAATTATTTTGCTGATTATATTAGGATTTATTGGCATCAAGCGATACAATCAATGGATAATAAATCGGCACTTAAATAAAATAAATAATGTGCAATGAAAAACTTTTCTTTAGTAATTTTTTTTTTACTCTTTTGGATAATAACTGTAGGTGTCCTTCTGTTCACTAAAAAAATAAATGCAGTAGCCGCAACTTCAACTCAGGAGTTGGTTATTACTGCGCAAGTTATCAGCACAACCACAACCAGCACGCCTCCTGAATCAACAACAACGCCTTTAATACAAGGAAATGGCGGACAAGGAATAATGATTAATCAACAACAACCCTTTGTGATTATTAATATTGAAGTGCTTGAAATTGGAGCAAATTTTTTAAAAATAAAATTTACGACTAATAAGAATAGTTTTGGCGAGTTAAATTACGGCTTTTCATATGACTTCGATAAAACTATATGGGATAATTCGTTCCAAAATGAACATATCTTTAGCCTTCAAAACTTAAAAGAAGATACTCTCTATTACTATCAAATAGTCGCAAAAGACAATCAAGGCAATAGAATAACTTCGCAAGTTTTTAATTTTCGCACACTCTCTAAGCAAGACAACGAACCTCCAGCCAATCCTTCAAATTTTACCGCTGAAATAAAAGGTTTAGGTATTTATTTATTTTGGTCAAACCCAATAGATAGCGATTTTAGTAATGTTATTTTGCTAAAAGACACAAGAGAGCCTCCAACAAGTCCTTTTTCCGGCAGAAAAATTTACGAAGGCACCAACGAAAGTTTTATTGACGAAGATATTATTCAAGGCGAAACTTTTTATTACACATTATTCAGTGTTGATACAAGTGGTAATGTTTCAAGCGGCACAATTTTAAAAATAATTTTTCCTTCCTATGATATCATTGATAATTTAAAACCAATTAAACGAATGGGTGAAGAACTAAAAGTGTCGGTCAAAGAAACAGAAAAGTTATTACTTAACAATGCTCAAGTTGACATAAAAAACGGTGAATTAAGGCTTGAACTTGGCGAAGCGCCAAAAGTGCAGAAATTAAAGAAATTGAGAATCCATTATTTTCCCAACCAACAAGTTAAGATAACCTTAAACAAGCAGAATTTTAAGAAACAACCGACTCAAATTATCTTTTCATTTGCTAACCTTGAAGAACATTTATTTAGATATGAAAATTCTAACCGAAATTACATAGTAGATTTTAAAACGCCTCTATTTGCCGGAGGAAAATATAACATAAAATTAATGATTATCTATAAAGATGGCTCCGTTGATCTAGTTGAAGTGGGTGAAATTCTTATTGATCCTTATGGTTATGTTTATCGCCGGATAATTCGTCAGAAAATAGCCTTATTTAAAAAATTAACTATTATATCGCTTCAAGAAAAATTTGAAGAAGAAAAGGTTTCAAGCGCCAAAATAACTCTTTATCATAAAAACAAAAATAAAAATATTTTTGAAATGTGGCCTGGCTATAATTATGACCAAAAAAATCCTCAATTTACCAACGAAAGAGGCGAATATGGCTTTATGGTTCCTGCTGGAATTTACTATCTTGAAGCAGTTAATCAGCCTACAAATGAAAAATACGAAACTGAACCATTTGAAGTAGTAGACCGGGTTATTAATAAAAATATTGAAATCGGCATTACCTATATTTATTGGTATCAGGATCCAGATAATATTTTGGTGGTTATAAATTTAATTCTGTTAATTTCTCTCTTAATAACGCTTTTATATTTAATTTACAAAAGAAGCTATAAATCAAAATTGACAGATGGCGAAATTAAATAAAAAGTTAATAGTCTTTGTTTTCTTATTCTTATTTTTATTATTTTTGACAATATCTATAACCAAGGCGCAAGTTGATTTTAAAAAAGAAAGCCAGTCTTTAAGAATTTTATTTAAAGGAACTTTGACTGATAACAAGGGAAATTTACTGCCAGCCGGAAAATATAATTTTAAATTTCTCATATATGATGAAGAACTTGGCGGCAATTTGGTTTGGCAAGAGATGTTTGTTGGCCTCCATAAAGTCAAAGTTGGAACCGATGGCTATTTTCAAGTTATTTTGGGACGATACAATAAAATAAACTTTGATTTTAATGCAAAAGACTATTATCTCACACTTTCAGTAGGCGGTTTGACTGATGAACTAAACTGGGACCAAGAAATGATTCCTCGCCGTAGGATTATTACTTTGGAAAAATTTATGCAGGAGCAAAAAATTAAAGAAGAAGATAATTTAATTACCGAACTTCTCAAGCATAATTTTTTAAGTAATGCCACTAATGCTATTCTCGTTTTTGATACTGATGATTTAAAAAAAGTGCTCCAAGAATTAAAAACCGAACCTTTACAAAATGACTCTTTAAAAGCTGCGGCCGAGGAAATGAAAATGAATTTATTAAACTCAAGCCTCCAAGCCACCAGCACCCCAGAGCAAAATGAAGGTTTTTGGTCAAGTATAAAAAACTTATTTGTTTATTTAATAAACAAAATAAGTGCCATTTTTACCGAAATTAAAACTATCCTAGCTGAACTTATTAAACTTAATGAAAAAATTGATAAGTTAAATGAGAAACTTGTTGAAAACCAACTTGCAACTTCAACTTTTTTTAATAATGAGGCCGTTAGCACAGCAACCAATTCTATTGAAACTTCCAATACGCAATTAAAAAATCAAATAACAGGACACATAGAAACATTACTTGACTCAAACGCTCTATTTATACGCGAACCCTTTGTAAAGGAAAATTCAATTATTTTTATTACTTTTTTAAATGACCCAATGTCAAATTGGTGGATATCAAAAAGAGTAGAAGGAGAAGGCTTTGAAATCAGTTTTAGCCATGATGGCGTTAAGGTGCTTAATTTTGATTACTGGATTATTAATCATAATCTGCCTACCCGCTATATTGAACCAAATAAATCAGAAACCGAATTAAATAATATCACCAGCTCTCCTGAAGAATCAATGCCGGAACAAGCAACATCAACGGAAACCCTTAATGAAGCGATCGTTAATGAAACCCTTAAAGCCCCAACTACTTCACAACCAACATTAGAAAACTCAAACATCACGAACACAACCACTCAGGCCCAATAAAAATTTGACTTTATAACTTTAGTGTGTTAAGATATAAATGAACCTTTGTATCCAAGGGGGGATACACGATGTTAAAAAAAAACCAATTTGGGAAGATATGGGTTTCGCTTTTTCTATTTGTCTTAACGATTTTGTTAATTGACAATAGTACGATAATTTTTGCCCAAACGCAAAGAAGCCGACCTACAAAAGCTCCTATCGCTTATTTTACTCATAGTCCTTTCAAAATTATAAAAGGCGAACAGATTGTTTTTGACGCCCGCAGTTCAAAGGGAGAAATACGATATTATTACTGGGATTACGACAATAACGGCAGCACCGACCAAATAACAGATTTTCCATTTGGCACATGGGTTTTTAAATCGATAGGACTTGTTAAAGTAAGACTACGTGTTGTTGATAAAGAAAATCGAACAGCTGAAGCAATTTATGCTTTAATGGTTTATGACGAAACGCAAAGACCAGGTCCATTGGTAAATTTTTCAGCCCAGCAAGAATCAAGGAGTTACAATATTATTTTTAAACCCCAAATTATCGCATCGCAACCAGCCTATTATATTTGGGATTTTGGTGACGGCATTCAATCTTACATACGTGCGGGCGAACAAGTAAATCATCGCTATAAAGAAAGCGGAATTTATCGAGTTTTTTTACGCTCTTGCACAATAGATAACCGCTGTCACGAAACAGCAAAAGTTATTAATGTAAAGTGGCAAATTGAGCAACATTCTGGAATAGTTCTAATAATTGCTATCATAAAATTTATGGTAGCGTTTAGCTGTAATATCGCGCCATATGGACCTTTATGTTTTTAAGGAGATGATTTCAGATGAAAAATTTGTTATGGCTAGTCATAGCTGTAGCGAGTATACTTATTACACCCAACAAAGAAGGCTTTTCGCAAACACAAACTAGTTTGTTTTGGCACGCATCAGGTTCAAATACAATTTGGTTTGAAATTCGACAAACCCAAGTTTTTTATGAAGTCAAAGAATACATATGGCATTTTGGAGATGGAACTATTAAAAGAACTCGCGAACTTCGCTTACCGCATGTTTATCCCGCGCCTGGTCAATATTATGTGATGGTAAAGGCGGTTACATATTCAGGTATTGAATATCTAATCGTTGAAAGATGGATTATGGTGCCGTCAACAGTAGTCGTTCATACAATTGATTTTTCCAAAATCGATCCTTCAGTTCAAATAGTGTTAATTCTTAGTATCGCCGCGGTTTTAATTGTAGCGATGATTTATGGTTATGTACGATAAGTTCAATCAAGCTCCGGCTTTAAACCGGAGCTTTCTATTTTGGGTGGCTGACGGGACTCGAACCCGCTCTGAAGGCTCCACAGGCCCTAGTGCTGCCGTTACACCACAGCCACCATTTTTTAATATTTGAACTTTAATATTCATTATAACGACAAGTTTCTTATTTTGCAATTATTTCAATTTCTATATTGTAAACTTCAAACTTTTTTTAATTTATAAATTATTGACATAAGAATATTTTTATCTTAGAATATTGCAAGTACCCTAACAATCTAATGGAGGACTATTTTATGATTATTTCAACTGATTGGTTGACTTGGTTTTTTATTGTTTATTGTACGATTCCAAATTTATTTATCATAGCTGTTTACAACTTCATAAGACTAAAACAGTTAATTAAAGGAAAAGTAGATAAAAAAATTGAATTCAGCACTAAAGAAAGAAAAATTACTCATCTTACAATGATGATACCGGCTTACAATGAACAAAAAGTTTTAAAAAACACTGTAAGGTCAATCTTGAAATCAACTAGCGATAAAAAATTAAATATTGAATGCGATATATTGATTATCAATGACAATAGCACTGATGGCACTGATAGAATAATCAAAGCTTTAATGTCTGAATTTCCGCAAAAAATACATTTAGTCGAAAGAAAGGGTAGTAATTCGCGCAAAGGCAAAGCTGAAACGCTAAATGAAGGGGCGAAATTTTTAAGAAATTTCTTGCTATGGCGACAACCAAAAAACTGGGTTATAGGTGTTTCTGACGCAGACGCTGAATACAGTTCAGAATTATTCGTTGATGTATTGCGTAAGTTCAATGAAGAAAATTGCGACGCTGTACAATGCGCTGTCCGAATAAAAAATAACCATCTTATGTTAACCAAATTTCAAGACACTGAATTTCTGGCATTTTCCAAACTAGTTCAAAGGGTAAGAGAATATTTAGACGGCACTGTGTTTCTTGGAGGCAATGCCCAGTTTATAACCTTCAAAAAATTATTAGAACTTTATAAAAAAAACGGTTATTTCTGGCATAAAAACGCACTAACAGAAGATCTGGATATTTCAATTAGACTCCATATGCTTGGAGCAAAAATCGGCTTTTCCAATTATGCAGTTTTTCAAGAAGGTGTAGAAACAATAAAGGCACTTTTTAGACAGCGCAAAAGATGGGCGCGCGGAACAATTCAAGCATTTAGACAGTTTATCTTAAATCCTGAATTCTACTCTAGTCCAATGTCCTTTTCCAAAAAAGTGACAATCTTTTATTACTTGACTTTCTGGACAATACCAATTATAGTAGGCGCAACCATTATTATTGGTTTACCGCTTATTTTCTTAGGAAAATATTTTGATGTATATATTCAAAATAGTTTTCCTTACTGGCTAATGTTGTTAAATTCTTTTAGTTTTTTACCCTTAGTCTTTGTAGGTATGAAAACTGGCGGTTATACATTAAAAGAAACAATATTGGTAGGCTTATTAACTCCTTTCTACAGCTACCATTGGTTTTGGCCGGTTTTAAAAGGTTGTCTTTCGGAATTAAGAAATGAAAACGTTGTCTGGGCTAAAACTGAACGTTATAGCGCTATTCCTGCCCCATCAACTTACCAAGGAGGTTGAAAAAAAATGAAACTTAAGCGGAAATTCTATGCAGTTGCGCTCGTCGTCCTGACTTTGTCAGTTTTTAGTTTTAAATTTACCGCCGCGACATTAGCTACTCTAGAAGCAAGGAGCATCCGCTATGCTGATTATGAATTTTGGAACTATGGCAGTGGCAACGAAGAGCAAATCAATAAGGAAATCAGAATTTTGGTTACAAAATTACAGTGTTTAAATCGGCTTTTAATCCCAGTTAATATTTACCAGGAAAATCTTGCTTCAAACGAACCACATATTGACAAACGCACCGTCTCAAAAGAGGTTCTTCAAACAATATTCAAAGTAGCGCGCAAATACAATCTTAAAATTGATATTTTGCCGACGCTTTTGGTAGATCCAGAAAATTATGAGAAAATGGCGCCTTGGGCAGGAGAAATACAACCGTCAAACCCGGCTTTATGGTTTGATAACTACAAAAATTCCTTATTGTACTTTGCTCAAATAGCACAAGAGTCAGGTATAGTCAATGTATTTTTAGTTGGAGCCGAACTTATTTCAATGGAAAAACCGGAATACAAAGATTTATGGAATAACTTAATCTCATCAGTGAAACAAGTCTTTAGTGGCAAAATTAGCTATCAAACCAACTGGTGGTGGAATGAAAAGAATTATAAGCGCGCACGTGATAATTTTCCGTGGGACAGCGTAGATTACATTGGCCTTAATTCATATTTTGAAATCACAGACAATTCTGAAGCCCTAACATATCAATTGATTAACGGTTGGTTTAAGGACCGGCATAATCAAAATATTGTCAATGATATAACCAAGTTCTATCATAAATACAATAAACCAATTATATTTTGGGAAACCGGCTATCAAAGTAAAGACGAAACAGCCATATATCCTTGGAATTTTCTTTTAGCCACCGAAGAAGACGAAGAAGAACAATACCGGGCCTATCAAGCATTACGTTTAGTATGGAACGTAAGAGACTTTATCAAAGGATACAGTATTTTTGTGGCTCAGTATAATCAAGTGCCGGTTGAAACAGGTTTTACCCGATATAGCCCTCTTAACAAGAAAGCAGAAAATGAAGCCAGAATGCTTTTGTGTCAATAATTCAAATGGCGAGAGTTACTCTCGCCATTTTCAATAATTTAGGAGCGTAAAAAGGCTAATTGACTCCCATCCTTGAGTCTTTAGTGCTTCTATAAGTTGCGGTAAATAATCCAAGCCAAACACATCCGGATGATAAAATAAGCCAATTTCAACTGCATATCTCAAATTTGAAAGTATTTCGGCATAGACGATAATTTCATTTATAATCTCTTCTAAGGGCTGCCTAACATATCCTAGTATAGTATTAAGATATCCTGTTTTGTTTATTTTTAAATAATATGGCAAGTACCAGCAAAGGCTATCTTGATGACAATCTTCAAAAATAAACGTAAACTCTTTCTCAAATACTTTTTGATACGCTTCAGGACTTGCTTTGTAATGCGGTGTTTCCCAACCAGCGATAAATCCAGCTAGATTAGCCCCAAAAACAAGCTCAATCGCTTTTTCAACCCTTTTTCTTGTCTGTTCAACGCTTAAATAAACATCTTTTTTTTCATCATAAAATTCATAATCAATGGCGGTTGTGCCGTTTAATTGGTGAGTATAACCGTGAATAACTACCGAAGCATAAGGCGCTTTTAAAAGATGATAAAGATTTTCTTTTATATTTTCAGTCCTGATAGTTTCCAATATTTTATCCCCCTGCGCATACGCAGGAATAAGCGAAAGCGTATAGTAAAATTTTTGATTTACTAAATAATCAACAACTGACTTAAATTTGCTGTTATCACTTAAAGGATGCCAATCTTCCAATCTAAGGAAAAGCAGTTTCTTATTATGAGGGTAAACATAAACTTCATGAAGTAAATCGGTGAATGGAATAAGGCCAGATAATTTATCAACATAGGCAGTTGGGTGATATCCTATATATATAACCCGACCCCAAGAATCATTTAAGGCTCTTCCCCTGACAATTATCGGCTTAATGCCGTCATTTGTCTCAATTAATGCTTCCACTTTTACTTGTTCGGGATTTAAAATATTGACAAAAAACACATCCGGATTCCCAATCTTAAAAACAATCAACCTATCATCTCTTCCATAATAATAAAGTCTTCCGGTATGCATTTTATTTTCTTCTTCAACAGTAAAACCCCACTGTTCAAAATCAAACCTATGGCCATTGTAACCTATCCATAAAAATATCTTGCTACTACCGCCTTTTAGCCAAGCGTTAATTTTATTGACTAAATCCATTGACAAGCTACTGACTCTATAATCCAATCCATAATAAATAATTCGATTATATGCCATTAAATCTAAAACACTTTGGGAAAATTTATCCAGATGAACAATAACTGATGTTTCGTTAAATCTTGAAGCCAACAGAAAAACTAACCGCGAAACGAAAGGTTCTTGCAAACCAATATCGCCGTTGACTAGTATTAAGGTAGACGTCCCTTTTTCAATACCAAGGAGAAAACCATCAGAAACAAAAGTTAACAACAATATAAAAAGACATAAAATAGCTTTATGTCGCATAATTACCTCCTAAAGTGATATAACGTACTGTTATTATTTTAAAATATTTATAGCATTTTTGTCAATAATACTTGTATATTTATTTTTACAGATTAAAATAATGCAGATAATTATAATATTATAAAATATATGTTTAGAATTATAGCCGTTTCAATTTACTTCTTTATTTGTCTTTTTACGGGAATTAGTCTTTATTTTATTAATTATCATATTAATAAATTTGGCATTAACCCTAAACTTGATAATAAAATTACCAAATCTATTAATATTACTGCTATTGTATTAATAATCATTAGTTTCGTATTGTTTATTCTTGTCCCCTGGGAATCAATTGCCATTAAACTTCTTTAATAACTTATCATCAAAAATGATTGCCCTAAATCCAGGAGAAAAAATAATAAATACATATAGACGGCATTGGTTTATATTATTTCTGGAGATTATTTCTTTCGGCACAGCAATTATTATAACTATAGCTAGCGCGTTAGTATTTTTTTTTAAGTCGCCTAATTATGAATATAAAATGCTTGCTTTGTTTTTTTCCTCAGTTATTATCCTTATTTTATTCATTTCATTTTGCATAGGTTTTGTCGATTATTGGCTTGACACCTGGCTAGTGACAAATGATCGTATAATCGATATTGAGCAAAAAGGTTTATTCGTTAGAGATTTCTCTGAATTTAAAATATCAAAAATTCAAAATATAAATGTAATAGTAGCTGGATTTATTCCAACTATGTTAAATTACGGCAACTTATCAGTTCAAACAGCCGGTACCAATGAAACTTTTGTTTTCAGAAACATTCCTAATCCATATAAAGCCAAAACCGACATTTTGGCTATTTACGATGAATATATCAAACTACATCGTCAACAGACGCAGTCAGAACATCAACCAAATCATCCTGAACATTTGTAATTAACTTTTTTTAGCACCTATAAGCACTTCTTTTTTGTCTTTAGAAAAATCCAGAAGTATTTTCTCGCCTTTTTTAATTTTTTCTTCGATAAGTTTTATTGCTAATTTATCCAAAATTTCTTTTTGTATAAGCCGCTTTAATGGCCTAGCTCCATATTCAGGCGAAAATCCCTCCCGAGCTAAATGCTCTTTAAGAGTATCAGAAACATTTATAGTTATACCTTTTTTGTTTAGATCTTTTTCAATTTTTTTAATTTCAAGCTCCACTATTTGTTTTAAATCGTCTTTAGATAGATAATTAAACACAACTATCTCGTCAATACGGTTAATAAATTCTGGCTTAAAGAATTCTTTTATTTTAGCTTGAATATTTTCTTTCATCAAAACATAACGTTCTTTGTCATCTATTTCTTGATGTTCAGGGTCAAAACCTATTGGCTTGAACTCCTTAATAACATCGTTGCCTAAATTTGAAGTCATAATAATAATTGTGTTTTTAAAATTAACTGTGCGTCCTTTGGAATCGGTCAAACGACCTTCATCAAAAATCTGAAGAAATAGATTAAACACATCAGGCGCACCTTTTTCAATCTCATCAAATAAAATAATGGAATAAGGGCGACGCCTCACTTGTTCGGTTAAATAACCTCCTTCTTCAAAACCAACATAACCAGGAGGCGCCCCCACCAATTTTGAAACGGAATGCCTTTCCATATATTCAGACATATCAATACGAATCAAGGCATTTTCATCATTAAACATAAATTCTGCCAATGCCTTAACCAACTCTGTTTTTCCTACTCCAGTTGGTCCAATAAACAAAAAAGTGCCTAATGGTCTATTTGGCGGCGTCAAGCCAGCTCGGTTTCGTCTGATAGCGTTGGAAATTGTTTTTATGGCTTCCTTCTGATCAACTATTCTTTTCCCTATTTCGTCTTCCATTGTTAATAATTTGTTTTTTTCATCCTCAAGCATTTTTGCCACTGGTATGCCCGTAATACGACTAACAACTTTAGCCACATCTTCTTCAGTAATTTCTTGTTTTAATATTGGATTCTTTTTTTCTGACTTTTTTAGTTCTTTTGTGACGGCAGCAAATTCCTTTTCTAATCTCGGAATCTTTAAATATCTTATTTCAGCAACTTTTTCAAAATTACCAATTCTTTGGTTAATATCAGCCTCAAGATTAAGTTTTTCCATTTCTTTTTTTAAATCACGCATGCGCATAATAGTCTTTTTTTCCTGATCCCAAATAGCATAACGTTTATTATATTCCTCTTTTAATTCGTTAAGTTTAGCGATAATTTTCTTCATTCTTTCTTTTGATTCTTTATCGGTTTCCTTTTCTAAAGCTCTTTTTTCAATTTCGTATTTAAGTAACTCGCGCCTCAAATTTTCTATATCTTCAGGCGAGCTATCAATATCAAGTCGCAACGAAGAAGACGCCTCATCAATTAAATCAATTGCTTTATCCGGTAGAAATCTATCTTGAATATAACGAGAAGCTAGTTCCGCTGCGGCAATTAGCGCTTTATCTTGAATTCTAACGCCATGGTGAAGTTCGTATTTTTCTTTAATGCCTCTTAAAATCGAAACGGTATCCTCAATAGAAGGTTGTTTAACATAAATAGGTTGAAAGCGCCTTTCAAAAGCCGGGTCTTTTTCAATGTATTTTTGATATTCTTTCAAGGTGGTTGCTCCAATAGCATGAATATCTCCGCGAGCTAATGGCGGTTTTAAAATATTAGAAGCATCAACCGCTCCTTCAGCAGCACCTGCTCCAACAATTGTATGCAATTCGTCAATAAATAATATCACTCTTCCCTTCGACTCCTCTATTTCTTTGATTACAGCCTTAAGCCTTTTTTCAAACTCTCCACGATATTTAGTGCCAGCAATAAGCAAAGGCAGATCAAGTTGAACTATCTCTTTTTCTCTTAAAATTTCTGGACACTCTTTCATTGCTATTCTTTGAGCAAGTCCCTCGACAATGGCGGTTTTACCAACACCAGCTTCGCCAATTAAAACCGGATTGTTTTTTTTCCTCCTTACTAAAACTTCCATAATCCGTCTTATCTCGTTCTCGCGACCAATAACTGGATCAAGCTGGCCATTTCGCGCCATTTGCGTAAGATTCTTGCCGTAGGTTTGCAAAGCCTGATAGCTAGTTTCAGGTTCAGGATCTGTTACGCGATGAGAGCCTCTAATTTCCTTTAAAATTTTAAGAATATTTTCATAATTAGGCATAAGGCGTTCGTCGGCTTGGGAAGTGTAAGACATTTGTAATTGCCAAACTTCATACATTATTTCGCGAGCGCGAGAAGGTGTATCTATAATAGCTAAAAGTATATGTTCAACTGATATAAACTCATCTTGCATTTTTCTAGATTCCTCCATCGCACGATTTAACACTCGATTGAGTTCAGGGGTAATATAAACTTGACCAAATGAATACTCGCCATAAAAAACCGGCACCCTTTCCAATTCTTGATAAAGTTTATCGCGTAAAGACGGAATATCAAACCCAAATCTTTCCAAAATAGTAACGACAATTGAGGTCTCATCCTTAAGCAGTACATAAAATAAATGCAACACATCAAGCTGCTGCTGGTTCTTTTGTTGCAAAAGTCTTTGTGCTTCCTCTATGGCTTCACGGGATTTTGTAGTAAAACGATTTAGATCCATTGACCTAAAATTAATAATTATAAAAGTTATTAAACTTATTTTATCAAAAAGACAGCACTAATTCAATCTCAATTTAAAACCTCAAAAAATAGGTTGTCCGGTTGGATAGGTAATAAACTCAGTTAAGTTTACCGGCGCTACTGGTTCATTTTCCATACCTAAACGCTTTAAGGCTTCAAAAGTGGTAATCCACCGTTTAACATTGTTTTCTAACAAAAAAACGCGAAAAGGCATTTCATTATCTAAATGAATTAATTTAACATCAGGAAATAATTGCAAAGTTGACTCCGAAATTAAGATAACATCAGAAAGTTTATTACCATAAGAATGAAAAACATCCATATTAGGTATTTTTCTTTTTCTTAATATTTCAGTTATATAATAAATTGGGCCATTTTCATTGGTGCGCACTAATTTTCTCCTTAAATCAGATGGCGCTGGCGGAATAATAGGAATGGTTGTAGCCACTCCGCCAATAGTCACATTCAACGATTTTTCGCTTCTTTGGTTATTAGAGTCTTCAGCTATAATTTTAGCTGTATAAGTGCCATTGGCAGTATAAATAACCGAGTAAGTGCTTAAACCACAGCTAGGATCAATAACTATTTCCCGACCGTCACCCGGCAACAACCGCGCTTTTATAACGTCTTTAGCCGAATCGCAAACAGAAATATCAAACAACACCATTTGATTAGCCGCCAAATTGCTCAATGGATTTAATCCAAATTCGCGAATAACCGGCGGAAAGTTTCTAACATCAACCTCAAGTTGTCGCCTCAACTCCTCTCCAAAGGCATTCTTAACCTTAAGAGTAATAATATTACGACCGCTAGAGTTATAGGTATGAATTTTAGATATACTTTCACCACAACGAATACTAAATGTATCGATTGAGCCATCGCCATAATTTAATGTTGCTGCAATCGAAGAATCGCGTTTATCGCAAGCTTTAACAATAAATTCAAGAGAAATCCCACTCAAAGCACCTGCTTCAGTTTCGCGCACAAGAAATTGCTCGATAGTTAGCTTATCTTGCGCCCCGACTAAACTTTTAAAAGATAACCCTATCCCAACAGAAATAGCTAAAAAACTTAATAAAATAGAAAGTTTTTTGGCTTTATTTAACATAATAATTTTTAAGAATTAAATCTGTTACCCTTTTTCTTTTTTTTACCTAACAACAGAAATATTAACACTATAAAGTATTTTTTTAATCTTGTAAATAGTGAATGCTTTTTCAATTTTTTAATCCGTTGGATAACTTTTCGTCTTATATAATCTATTATCAAAATTAAAGCCAAAATTATTATTAACCACATTTCCACTGGCAAGTTGCTTAAAAAACTTTTCAGATTGGCTAAGCTGAAAAATTTTGGTGTTAGCCCGTTAGCTTCTTGCTCTTGTCCTTCTTCTTTATCACCTCTTGGCTGCGTCGTTGTTGCGGTAACCGTTTGTTTAGCTACTTCGGGAGTCTTTCTCGCGGTTAAAGTCTTCACATAAAACTCTTTGCTTGGCTTTATCAAGTTAAGATTTCTCATCACAATTCTAAAATAATAAGCAGTGTCGGGATTTAAACCAACTAACTTTATTTCAAAAAATGAACCACTGCTAGTTGTTTCTTCCGTCGAGGAGGCATAACCATAATTTTTTTTATCGGATTCAATTGGGTCATGGCTTTTCACATCATAAACAACCTTTACATACAAAGGCAGCGATGTGTTAAACATAATAATGATATAATCGCTGCCAATCTCTTTAATCTTAAAAGATTCATTAATAAGAAATAAATCTTCAGTTGGGGGTGTGATTTTAGGAGGAACATTATCTACGACTAGACCAAACGCATTAGTTTGAAAGTCTTCGCCTTTTTGTTGCGTTTGTTGAGAAACTATTAAGAAACCGCCTCCTCCAGAACCGCTTTGACCTTGTGGCTGCGAGGGAACGTTAACATCATTGCCTGGCGCACTACCACCTCCACTACCATTACTTGGCGGCGATGGTTGGCTAGTCTCATCTTGCACTGAAATTGCTTCAACCTGAATATTACACTCATAATTACCGGCAGAAATCATTGTCTTATTACTGGCCAAAGTACTATTTTCAAGTTCCGGAACTTCTATAACTAATTCCCAAATATCTTCTCTGTCGCTAGACGCACTTAAAAAACTGGAATTAATGGCATCATTTTGCTCTTCCGGTTTAAATAAAATGCTATTGCAGAAGGGGCTATTTGTTGGACGGATTATTTTATAATTTAGAATTTTATTTGTAACTGCAGGGTCAAGACTAACCCTAAAAGTCCTTGTAAATTTTTCTCCAGCAAAAATATTGCTCAAATCAATAAGGTCTGTGGAAATCGTAAAAATTGAAATATCTTGAGCAAAAATTCTGCTTACCGAAATAAGCATAAAAAACAAGATTAATTTTATTACCATAGCAAATTTTGGCATAATTATTTTTTTATAAAAATATTAAAATAATTCAGCAAAGGGCTGTCAATTTGGCTCATAAAAAATGTATTAGTTTGAATTGGAGTATAAAGCGAATTTTCAGTTGTTAAACTTTGAATATTAGGACAATTATCAACTTCTGAGGGTAAAGGATTAAATTGAGCGCCCGAAAAATTTTTAGAACAGTAAGTTAAATTAATTGATCCGTTTTTTGTTTTGCCTTTAGCCTCAAGCTTGCCTGAAATTATTAGATTTCCATTACTAGCATTTAAACCAATAACACCGCCTTCTCCTGAACTAGGATCAAAAGCGTTTGCCGTTATAATACCCGTGATTAAAGAGTCTTTATCAATTGTAGCTATAAACGACCCTCCAGACCTTAAACCATCGCCAATCAAAGAACCTTTAATTTCTAAATCTTTACCCGTATTGATTATAACTATACCGCCATTACCATTTTGAGAAGAAAAATTAATTTGACCACTGTTTTCTAAATTAATGTTTTTTTCAGCAGAAATTCTAATACTGCCGCCTTTTTGATTGCCTGATACATCTATAACGCCAGCAATAGCTACTTTGCCCTCAACAACAGCTCTTATAGAACCACCTGAAGCATTAATATTAATACCTTTAGCTTCCAATTTCCCATTAATTTCTAAATCATCAAGTACATTAAGTCTAATTTCTCCGGCTGTGCCGTCTAATGAATTAGCTCTAATGCTTTGAGAATTTATTACAAGTTTTCTGTTGCTATCAATTCTTATCATACCGGCAGAAGCAGAACCTGAGCTATCAATTTCGCCGTTAATAAGAGCGTCTGCTCCAGTTGAAATTCGAACAGACGAAGGTGTACCGTTGGATTTAGCTAAAATTTTACCATTTAAAATTAAATTCTGTCCTATTATCAAACGGATAAAACCATCTTGGGCATTGTTGACATCAATTGAAGCGCCTCTTTCAATTATAAAATCGCATCCCACATAAAGATTAATATTTGACAGCTTAGGAACTAAAACGCTGCCAGTTTTTAAAATAACACTTTTATTTCTAAAAGTCATACTAGCAATATTCATATTGCCTTCTAAAACAACTGTTTCGCATTGCTGTTGGGGCGGAGGAGATATCTGGTCTTGAGGCCGAAGTACCGCGTTTATTCTAACCTGATAAGCTTCAAAACCCAAAATTTTACTAGGCCATATCAAAACAGCTATTACTGCCATAACTAAACATAAGCTTATTTTGCGTGTAAAAAAACCGCGCATTAAAAAATAGTATAAAAATTATAAAGCCTTATCACGCCTTTATAAGTCCCAAATTTTACTATTTTAGGAACTGATAAGGTAAGTTGTATTTGTCTTGATGATTCAGGTTTCACGGCAAAAAGACTATTATCAGTTTTTAGCCAACTGGCAATCTCGCCTTTAATTTTTATGTAAAAAACATTAGTCAATTTAGAATCGTTCTTAAGATCAATATATTTATGCGCAACAAATCCAGGGCTAACAACTCCGAAATTAATGTGATGAGAATCAAAATTAACTTCTAAAACATTTTTTGAGGGTATTACTGTTACATAAATATCAAAACTCACTTGTCTTGAAATGACAATAACAATAAAAACAATTATAAAAACAATAATTCCTGTCCAAAACAGTTTCTTTTCTGTTTTGCCTTTAAAAAAATTCATTATCTTTCAATATTGATTATTTCGTACCAAATCGAGCAACCCCAATTCTGATTAGCCAGTTCGTTGGGTATCTTGTCAAAAAGTTCCTTGTACCTTGCATTGCAGTTTGAGTCATTTTTAAAACAGGGCGCTTCTAAAGTTACAAGCCATTTATCGCTAGAATCCGTATTTTTCTCCAAATATCCTTTGGCTTTTGTAAACTCAAAAGTATTATCTATTATTTTTGGATAATTAAAGGCATCAACTCCATAGTCAAATTTATCACTTTTTCTAGTATCTGTCAATATAGAACTGGGGTCTCTATTCTGAACATTGTTTTCAACAAAAACATCTAAAAAACCAGAATCATTTTGGACTACCTGAGGACGAGCCGCAAATAAAGCTCCGTTTTCTGACATCTCATTAGTTGACTTTTTAATAGAAATAAAGGGGCAAAGCGATAAGTTGCATTTTTCAAAATAGGCTGAATCAATAAAATCCTGCCAATCTTCAGCTGAATAATTGCTCCAATTTCTAATATCAGGAAAATTAGTCGTTTTCTGGCAATAAGTAAGGTCTTGCGAATTTTTGGGTTGGTTAAATTTATGAATAACATAATGTACTGATTTTACCGGCTGGGTTTCATTAAAAATGTCGCTTAATTTAATCTCAATTTCCTGAGTGCTGGTTTGACCCGAAGTTAAGTCATTAAAATTAATTTCTCCGGACGAAACTTGTATAGCTGGATTTATATTAGCTTTTATTTTTAAATCTCGACTATTAGATATAGCCAAAATTGACCCGCCAATTATAAAAAAAACTAAAACAATAATAGCAAAAGATGTAAGCCTGTTAAATAAAACTGTTAATTTATTTCCGTTTTCGATTTTTGGTAGCTCGTCCTTCATATATTACTCCAAAATTTAGGAATGTTGATATATAAACTATAACGACAAATAAGATTAAAATTTTTGGGTAATTATTAGTCAATTTATCTAATAAACCAGAAGCTAACAACATACCTTCACTTGCATTTTCTTCATAAAAACTATCCTTCTTAATAAACCGTGGAGTAAAAGTAGCATTTGTCCCATTCGCTAATTTCGTCGGTTTGGGAGAATCAAAATTAGCCACCTTGCCAAGAGTTTCTTTAACCCTCCTAACTACGCTGTTTATGTTGCTAGGCAAAAGGTTAGTATTTTCATAGGCAAGGTTTTGATGATATTGGATTTTTGAAGGTTTTTGATTGTTAATGATTAAACTTTCCGCAGGAATATCTGATTTAATAACTGGCGTTGTCATCATAGCTTGTTGAAGATTTGTTTGATTTTGGTTTTGAAGAGTAGTCATTAATAATGTTTCGTTTGCCACTGTTATAACGCTTTGGGCCGCAGCCGTGAATTTTACACCACGAGAATCAAAACCTTCAATTTTGGCATAGTTAGTATATATGCCTGAAGGAGTTTCATTAGAAATAGTGACATCGTATTTAATTTCAAAACCTTTGTTTGACTTTACTTCTTCAAATTCCCAACGGTCAGAAGTAATAATAGTACCAGCGCTATTTTTCATCGTATCAGTAATAACTAAACCATATATATTACTTACAGAAATGTTTTTAACTCTGATGACATAACTAACCGTCTCTCCTGGTTTAACTGAACCTTTAGTTGAGTTGGATTTACTAATTTCAACTGGTCCTTGTAAAACGGAACTTGAGGTACCGCCAAAACTACCGCTGATGTTATTAGCGTTTGAGTTGGATATTGAATTACTAGTAGTGGCGGACACTGAGCCATTATTACTACCCGACGAACTATTTGATGAGTTTGGCTGGTTATTGTTGTTTAAATTGCTTTGCTGATTATTGCTTGAATTATTGCTCATTTGGCTTGAGTTATTATCATTATTTGTCGATTGCCCATTATTATTCGAATTTTCTTTTGGATTTTGAACTGGCTTATTATTTTTATAAACCAAAACTAAGCTTTTTGTATTATCTGCAATATTAAGATCAGGCACCGGACTTGCAATTGCCACATTAACTTCGGCTGTTGTTTCTGTTGGATTTTTGCCAATATACTCAAAGCGTTGAGTTATTTTTTTAGTTGTTCCTTGAGGCACCTTACCTAGGTCCCAAGTGATTTTTCCTTTATTTTGAGTTAAATCTGTGGAAGAAAGCGGCTTTAAATTATCAGAATCATAACTCATAGTGAGATTAGCGTTATCGCCGTCAGCTGAACCGGTGTTGGAATAAATCGCTGTTAATTCAACCATTTCTCCGGGCTGATACAGCTCTGTTTTATTACTCTCAACTGTTACTTTAAGGTCGGGTTTACCAAAGAAAATATTACCATGCCAATCGCCAAATACATTAATAACCGCCAAGTGCCAATCGCCGCCAGCAATTGAAACATTAGCTATATTTAAAACATTTGCCAGAATTAACGCCTTGCCTGTCTCTATAACAGCATCCCCATCATTTCCCTGGATTTCATTGCCACCTGTCATAGCTTGTATAAGAATTTCATTACGAAGTTCACCGAGATTATTATTAGTAACTGACAAAATAGCTTCATCGTCATTATGATACAAATTTTTTAGCATTTCGTCGGATAAAAATGACGAAAAAATCAAACTTTTGTCTTGAACTAGTTCCCCAATTTCAGTTGGCTTATTAAAAATTTTGCCTTCCCAGTTATTAAAGCGATTAATAATCACCAGAAACCAATCTCCGCCTTGAAAATTAGCGTTAATGACATTTTGAATATTGGATTTAGTCAGGGCATCGCCGGTCTTTATTTTCGAAACACCGTCATTATTATCAATTAGGTTATTGCCGGTATTAGCGTCAAGAACTATTTCATTAGACACCAAAACATCGTTTTTATTATCAATAACTGTATTGGGGAAAAGCTTGTAGTTCTTTTTGTTGCTATCGTATTTTTGCTTGCCGGGCAAAATAAGATCCCCCTTCCAATCATCAAATAAATTAATAACGCTTAAATCCCACTCTGAACCTGTAAGATTAGTATTCAAAAAGTTAATTAAATTTGTAGCCACTCTGACATCGCCTGTTCTAATTATGCCATCACCGTCAGCATCCTTAATTTTATTTTGTCCTGAAATCCCCAGCACCTTAACCTTATTTTGCACCGTTGACTCATTCATATTAACCACCTTGAATTCACCGGCACACTCGCCAAATTTGCAATCATCATGCGCGGCTTTATGCCAAGCTTCTTCAATATTAATATCCTGATTTAAAGGAACTTCGGAATTATAGAAATATTGACCCCAGGTTGAATTAGTAATATTAGTATTAGTTAAATTCAAAAGATTAAGCCTAATATCAACATTACCGGTATCAATTTCAGCTCGGCCGTCATTTTTTTCAATTGTGTTTTGCCCTGAACTGCCAAAATAATCAAAAAGATTAACCACAAGATTTTTGTTTTTATTTTCTACCAAAGTATTGCTGTGATGAGTTTGGTTTACGCTGACAGTATTGGTATTGGCTTGATTGAAGACCTCGCCTTGAATCTTGACATTACCGGTTTGAACTTTAACTGATCCATCATTATTGCCAGTTTGAACTGATCCAGAAATCTGTACATCGCCAACTGAAGTCTGCACTGGATCAATATTGGCGTTAGTTAAGATTTGAGCGTTATCGCTATCCATTGGCGAAGGTACGGTGCTAACATTTTCATTATTGGAATTTTGAACTTGGGTATTGGAATTAGCACTTTCTGAACTTTGATTTATCGGTCCATCATAGGCATAAGACGGCAATTGGTTATTATTATTCGCTTCATTATCGCTAGTGTTATTACCTGTGGCGTTTTTATCGTTTAATTTGCTAGCGGCCTCTTTTGAGGCTTCATCTACTTTTTGTTGAGTTTCAATCGGAACTTCTTGCTGAGTTTGTTCAATTTTAGCCAACTCATCACTTATCTGATTATTAATTTGACTATTAACATTTGAACTTTTTTGATTAGTAACGATAGAATTTGAAGTTGGCAAAGAAGCAGTCTGTGTTTGAACTTGTGAAATAATTTGTTGTTGCAACTGGGCGGTGATGTCAGTAGTGCTAGCAGTTTGAGCAAAAACCAAAACTACCGGATTAAATGCTATCCATAAAGCATAAAACAAAATAACAAATTTTCTCACCTTATCTAACAAGATTATTAAATAAAACATTTAAAACTAATCTTATTGACCCGAAATAATTAGCAACTGAATTTTTTAATTGTTCTATAAGACTCTTTTTAACTTCAATTTCTGTAATTTGCAGGTTTTTCCTCTCAAAAAAATTATTGCCCTGAAAAAACTCTGTTTGACCAATTTCGCTTTTAACAGAATTTTTCACTTGAACAGAACCATCTTCCGAAACATAATCAATCTTTTTTTCAATAATTTTTTTATTATCTTGCGTTTGAGTAAATGATATTGGCTCTAATTTTTTGCCGTCTATAGTCGTATTAATCTCAACTTTGTTTAATTCTTTTCCTTCGATGACTCTGCCGTTTTTAAGAGTATTGCCGCCACTATTGCTAGAAACAAAAACATCATTATTAACAACGCTTTTTGCCGCGACAATACTACTCAAGAACAGAAAAAACATCGTAAACAAACTTACCCTTCTAATTTTTGATGACAAACGCATTTTATAATTTTTAACGTTTATACTTTAATATACCTTTAAAATATTTTTTTATTTTTTTCCCCTCCTTTAGGAAGAGGCAACATAACCTTTTAATTCAGGCTTGCACCTCTTCCTATAAAAATTAATCTGGCTTAAAACTCAAACTCAGTTATGCTAATGTTCTTGCGGTTGAACACCTTAAGCAATGTTTTTGCAAAACCAGTAGATATTGTTGAATCACTAACATCTTCGCTGGCGCTGATTTCGTTGGCACCCGTGTCGGCTACTGGAATAACTGAATTAAAATCAAAAACTAGATTATTATTACCTACCGCAACATCTACATCGCCTGAAGCAAAGACACTACCCGTAGTTTCATTTTGATTTTCATCATTTTTTATTTCACCTTCAGCTGTGGCGTCACCCGTATCAATCAAAGCGCCGCCGCCACCGCAGGAACTACATCCATCAACATCTTGCTCAGCCGCAATTTCGTTCTCGCCTGTTTCAGCATCGCTTAATATTCCATTTTCAACAGAAGCGCCGTTTCTATTATCAACCTCTATAGTTACATCATCAACGCCAGTGCAGTCATCGCAAGAAGAAGTAGGATCACCAATAATGAAACTAGCTACATTAATATTTATGCCAGTTAAACTACCAATTTTACCTGTAGCTTTGGCATTGCCTGTAGTTATGATACCTCCGGCTACATCCTGCTCGGCTGTAATTTCATTTTCGCCTGAATCTGCCGCTAAAGTTTCGTCGTTAGTAACTAAAGCGTCATTTGTGTTGCTAACCAATGCCGTTACATCTGAGCCGGCATTAACCTCCATTTGAGCCGCGTTTTGGTTAATATCATTTTCAACTGTGCCTTCAGTCTCGGCATTGCCAGTGCTTATTTCGCCGTCTTCCACATCCTGATCAGCTGAAATAGTGTTGTCGCCAGTAGTTGCTAAGCTTGTTAACGAATTAGTCACCAGCGCGTTGTTATTGTTTGTAACCACAAAAGTCACATCTGGGTGAGCAGCGGCAAAGCCGTAAACACCCAAAGTGGCAACTGCGACGAATACTGCTATTAATTTTTTCATTTTTTTCACCTCCTTTCGAAAAAATTATTTTTAATGCCTATGAATTTTGTCCCTTCGGGATTCCCTGCACCTTCTTATTTGTAATGAAGGTGCAGGATCCCGGGAAATAGCTTTCAAATCTTTTTAGAAGTCGAAATCTGTTATGCTGATATTCTTGCGGTTAATGATTTTCAATGTGGTTTTGGCTAAACCAGTCGTAATGGTTGAACCAGAGACATCCTGTGTAGCTGAAATTTCATTAGTGCCGGAATTAGCTACTGGCGTGACGGTATTCGACTGAAGGTCGTCATTACCGTTAGTTACGACGGCCATGACATCACTGGAGCCGTAAATGCCACCTTGAGCTTGATTTTGATTAACATCATTCTCAATTTCACCATTAGCTTCAGCATCGCCAGTATCAATAGTAGCTTCGCCTGAACCACAACTATCGCAAGAACCGACATCTTGTTCAGCGGTAATCAAGTTTTCGCCTGTATCACCGACAGGAACAACGATATTCTCTAAATTTGCTTCGTTGTTATTTTCAATTGAGACACTTACATCATCAACGCCAGTGCAGTCATCGCAAGAAGAAGCAGGATCACCAATCTGCAACTCCGCCACATTAAGATTAATACCACTTACGCTACCAATTTTACCTGTAGCCTTGGCATTGCCTGTAGTGATTCTGCCACTACCAACATCTTGGTCAGCTGAAATTTCGTTTTCACCTGTTTCAGCTGCCAATAGTTCAGTATTATTTACAGTGGCATTATTTTCATTGCTAATAGCTACAGATACATCGGAACCAGCATAAACGTCCATGCCAGCCGAGTTTTGGTTAATATCATTTGAAACTGTGCCTTCAGTCTCGGCATTGCCAGTAGTAATTTCGCCATCCTCTACATCTTGATCAGCGGTAATTAAGTTGTTGCCAGTAGTAGAAAGAGATCCTAAAGTATTTATAACGTTAGCATTGTTACTGTTGGAAACCACAAAAGTCACATCTGGGTGAGCAGCGGCAAAGCCGTAAACACCCAAAGTGGCAACTGCGACGAATACTGCTATTAATTTTTTCATTTTTTTTCACCTCCTTTCATTTGAATGTGCGTCTGAATAAAATATGAACTTTGCACATTCTTATGTCTGCCGCTGACAGACCGACCTTCTTAATATTTAGATATTAATATTAATTATGTTAAAAAACACTTTAAAAATTTAAAAACCTGCATTTTTTAAAAAAATGCAGGTTTGAACCAAATTTAAAACTCGCCCCCTCGCTACATTATTTACATTTGGCAAATTGTTGAACTGTGTTAGCTTTCTTAACTTTATCATCTTTTTTATCCCTCCGTTCCCTCCACCCTCCGTTATCAACTTATCAATATAGGTATAGGCGAGTTAATTTTGTCAAATTTTTTTGTTTAGTAATTCTATTACACTTTCAGAATTTGTCAATATATTTTTTACTTGCTTATTAAATTTTGTCAAAATGGAATCAGAAATAAAATTTTTAATTTTGAAACGAGTCCCCTGATAAGCAAGATCTTTAGAGGTTTTGACACTATTTCCTGATTCATCAACTAAAATTATTTCAAGAATATAATTACGCGTATCAATATTTTCTGGTATAAATAGTCTCTCAAACCATGCTATTTTTGAACGATTACCTGAAATTATTAAGGTCATATCCTCAAAATTTCCCCAAGAAACTAAGTTATTATCCTCATCTAAAATCTGCCCCTTGGCTAATAAAGTTACAGCTTCTCTATTGCCATTTTCTAGCCGAAAACCTACTCGAACGCGACGGCCTGCATCAAAATTTGACACATATATGTCAGTAATTGAAATCTTTGAGATAAAATTTTTACCACTATTCTCGGAAGTATTAGAATCTAAGAAATTCGTTTGGTTAGTTGTTTCAAGCTGTAAATTCGGCTGAGAATTTTGCGTAGTTATATTAACTAATCTTAAAACTTCATTTATACTGGCAGCAGCGTCTAATCTGCCATAACCATAATATTTGTCAAACCCAGGCTCGCCCAAATCTTTAGCTTTACCTATTAGAATATCCCTAATTTGCTGAGGCGATGAAATCCCTAATGACCTGATTAACCCTGCCACACCAGCGACATGCGGCGTAGCCATTGAGGTCCCCTGATAAAAATAATAACCAAATTTTCTGGGATTATTTGACGCTATTGTCTGCTGTAAAATTCCGTCGCCATAACCATCATTATTTTGGTCCACCTTAAGATCGCCTCCCGGCGCAACTATATCTAAAGATGAACCGTAATTTGAATAATAAGAAAGTCTTTCGTCAAAACGGGTTGCTCCAACAGACATTACATACTCATCATAAGCGGCAGGATATGACATAACTTCCTTGCCATCATTTCCTGCGGCTGCCACTATAAATACTCCTTTACTATAAGCATACCTGACAGCATCCAATAATGCCTGCGAATGGCTTGGTCCACCTAAAGACAAATTAATAATATGTGCACCATTATCAGCGGCATAACGTATGGCGTTAGCAATGGCTGAATAAGAACCAATACCTTTTCTGTCTAAAGCTTTTATAGGCATTATTTTAGCCATATAAGCAACTCCGGCTACGCCAAGTTTATTATTAGTTGACTGGGCAATAGTTCCAACGACATGAGTGCCATGGCCATTGTCATCATTTGGATGAAAATCGTTTTCAATAAAATCGTAACCGGCAACAAATTGGGTATTAACCAAATCAGGAGCCTGCCGAAAACTATTGTAATTTTCATAAGCTACACCCGTGTCAATTACAGCGATAACAACGCTTTGTCCCTGAGCCAAATCCCAAGCTGACTCAAGATTTATTCCGCCATAAACATTATTATTAAAGTTCCACTGATATTTATAATATGGATCGTTAGGTATGAACTGAGCATAAGCATAATAATCCGGCTCAACATACTCAATCTCCGGATTTTGCCTCAAGGAATTAATAGCCTCTGAAACTTTTATGCCTTGTGAAAGTGATAAAGTACGAAAATTATGTTCGTTTTTTAGTTTGACAATTAACCTGTCATCTCGATAAATCTGAAAGTTGTTAACATTATTTTTTATTTCATTAACCAAATCTCTATTTTCAAACTCTGATATTTGTTCAATATCAAAATTAAAAATAGTGCTGGCTTTTAAAATTCTCGAAATCCCTAAAACTAAAACGGCAACTAAAATAATTTTCAATATTTTTTTCATTATTATCAGATATCTAGTTTTTTAAAATTGGCTGAGTATAATCATTAATTATTATACTCCCTCGAAACTGCCCGCGAGCCACTCTACAAAATTCCAGGTAGGAGGGTCTCCCTAAAATTCGCAGGTTGCTCCACGAGCAGATTCAAAGAAATTTAAAATACTCTCTAAGTTTCCTGTGCCCAGTTTTCAAATTTAGGCTTTAAATTTGAGAAAACTCTTCAAGGAGCTTAAGAGAGCGTTTTTGATCTTTACCATCATAGCAAACTACTAAAATATTGTCAATAATTTTTTGAAAATAAAACATAAACTTCACTTAATGTCAGTCAGTTTGTTAGTCAATGTCAGTCAGTTTGTTAGTCAGTTTTTAGATTTTCAGAAACCAAAATTTTTATTTATTTCAACGAGAGATTATTGCTTTAATAATAAAAATCTATGCGCCAAGTCTTCGGATTCAAAACTTTTACATGGTTTTATATTGTTAAGCCTCATTTAGAAGACTTTCAGTTTATTAAAAAACATTTTGACATCCATCAAGCTCATTTGCGCGAACTTGAATCCCCGTCCTCACGTGCAAAATTTGAAGAATACAATGACTACCTATATATAGTATTAGAAATACCTATATATAGCGAAATAAAAAAAACAGTTTACCCGCAAGAAATAGATTTTATTATTAATAAAAACAGACTGCTTACAATATCTTACGATAAACTTGAACCAATTGAAGAATTTTTGAATAAGAGTTTTGAGCAATATTTTTCTGAAATAAATTTACCTGAATTTTTATATAATTTAATCAAAATTAATCTGGAGTTTTTACAACGAGAATTAACTCATATTAAGGCTGACATAGATAATATAAACGATCAACTAACTAATCCAACTACTCAAACAATTAAATACATATCGCTTATCAAACGCGATGTTCTAGATTTTATAAAAATCATTGAACCGCAAAAAATAACTTTTGAGAAATTTATTAATAAAGTAAAGGTTTTTTATGATTCAACTAAAGCGCCGTTTTTCGACCACTTAAAAACCCTATTTGACGAAGTGGTTATTTACATCAAAAATTATAAAGAAATAATTGATTCGGCAGAAATGTCGGCGCAAAATATTTTAACTATTAAAACAAATGAGATAATAAAAATTTTGACCATTATAGCTGTTTTTACTTTCCCACTAACGCTTATTGCGGCTATTTTTTCAATGCGAACAAAATCAATGCCTTTTATCGGCGCGCCGGGCGATTTTTTGATTGTTATTAATATAATGCTAATCGTGGCTATATTTATGTTTTACATTTTTAAACGACGTAATTTTTTTTAATGAAATATCTTTTTATTGCCACCAATAATCAAGGTAAATTAGCCGAATATCAAACTTTGCTCAAAAATTTTTTTGACAAAATCTTGTCTCCCAAAGATTTCGATTTCAAAACAGAACCAAAAGAAAATGGTCAAAATTTTTTTGACAATGCTTTTGTTAAAGCAAGTTTTTATATTGATAAAGTTGATATGCCGGTTTTGGCTGATGATGGCGGCATAGAAATTGATTTTTTAAATGGCGAGCCCGGGGCAAAATCAAGACGATGGCCAGGTTATGAGGTAAACGATGAAGAACTTATTAATTACACTTTAACAAAATTAAAAAACGTGCCTTTTGAAAAACGCACTTGCAAGTTACGAGTAGTAATTTGCTTTTTAGACAAAGATAAAAACATAAAAATATTTTCTGAAGCTTCTATTCAAGGACATATAGCCCTAAATGCCTCTCCTTTAAAAACTCCCGGCTACCCCTTCCGCTGCTTATTCATAGTGGACAAATTTAACAAACTATATCAGGATTTAAACAAAAATGAACATCTAAAATGTAACCATCGACACCAAGCGGTTAACAATTTAATCTTAAAATTAAAAGACCTAAACTATTTTGCTTAATTTTTTTTGCTTTGTTTTATTTAAAATTATCAAAATTCAACTAGTGTCTTGTATTTAATCTGAACCATTCATATAATATAGGCTAGCGTAAATAACTTATCTTAAGAGATATTTAAAAATTTTATCTATGGTCTTGCTAGAAAAAAATTATCAGCAAGAAAAATATGAACAATATATATATTCGCTCTGGGAAAAAGCCGGTTACTTCAATCCGGATTGTATTTCCAATTTAAAATTGAAAATTAAAAATTTAAAACATTTCAGTATTATTATGCCACCGCCCAATGCTAACGCATCTTTGCATATGGGGCATGCTATTTTTGTTTTTTTGGAGGACATAATGACTAGGTGGGCAAGACTAAAAGGTTTTATAACTTTATGGCTTCCCGGCACAGACCATGCTGGCATCGCCACGCAAGTCGCTTTCGAGAAAAAGCTAGCTCAACAAGGGTTAACGCGATTTGATTTAGGACGAGATGAATTTTTGAAACAATGTATGATTTTTACTCTTGAAAACAAAAAAAACATCGAACAGCAATTAAAAATTTTAGGCGCCAGCTGCGACTGGTCAAGAAACTCCTTCACACTTGACCCTAAATTTTTAAAACCTGTTTACACGATTTTTAAAAAACTTTATGACGACGGTTTAATTTACCGTGAAAATCGAATGGTCAACTGGTGCTCACGCTGCCAGACAGTACTGTCAGACCTCGAAATAAAATATAAAAAAGAAAAAAGCAAACTCTATTACATTAGGTATCCTTTAAAAGACGACTTAAAATCTTTTATTTCTGTTGCCACCACCAGACCAGAAACAATGTTAGGTGATACTGCCATAGCTGTAAATCCAAAAGATAGAAGATACAAAAAAATGATTGGCAAAACCGTTATTTTACCTCTCGTGAATCGTGAAATTCCAATCATCACCGACGAGTTGGTCAAAAAAGATTTTGGAACGGGCGCAGTTAAAGTAACACCAAGCCATGATCCAGTTGACTACCAAATCGCTAAAAAACACAACCTACCATTAGTCCAAATTATAAATTTCGAAGGAGTTATTTCTGCTAAAGGCAAACAATTTGCCCGATTAAAAAAAGACGAAGCGCGTCAAAAAATTATCGAAACATTACGTAACCAAAATTTACTTATTAAAACAGAAGAATACAATAACAACATTGCCCACTGTGAACGCTGTAATGAAATTATAGAACCAATGATTTCAAAGCAATGGTTTATTAAAATGCAACCACTTGCCAAAAAAGCAATTCAAGCTTTAAAAAATAAACAAACTAAAATTATTCCCAAAAGATTCAATAAAATAATGTTTCAATGGTTAAAAAATATTCAAGACTGGTGTATTTCCAGGCAACTTTGGTGGGGACAGCAAATCCCCGTTTATTACTGCGGCAGCGCACAACTATCAAAGCTTCAAAAATTAATGAACAAAATAAAAGAAACTCGAGGCTGCGGAAAATTATTTGTCAGTATTGATAAACCAAAAATTTGTCCTTTTTGCGGCGACAAAAATAATATAATTCAAGATCCCGACACACTCGATACATGGTTCTCGTCCGGGCAATGGCCATTCAACACTTTAGGTTGGATAGATAACGCTCCTGACTTTCAAAGTTTTTACCCGACAACAGTAATGGAAACAGGCTATGATATTTTGTTTTTTTGGGTCGCCCGAATGATGATGCTCGGAATTTATGCTACTTCTAAAGTACCTTTTAAATATGTATATCTACACGGCTTGATTAGAGATGAAAAAGGCGAAAAAATGTCCAAATCAAAAGGCAATGTGGTTGACCCTTTGTCAATGGTAAAAAAATATGGCGCTGATGCCCTACGGATTGGTTTGATTTCAAAAACCGCTCCAGGCGGCGACTCACATATTTCTGAACAAAAAATTATCGGCACAAGAAACCTGATCAACAAAATTTGGAATATAGGCCGTTTTATATTAAGTAATCCCTATGCAAACCAAATTATAAAAAATATAGTTTTCAATAAAACAGATTACTTAAAACAGCAAAATAATAATTTTGATTTAGCCAGCCATTGGATTTTATCCGAATTTGAAAAATTAAAATTAGATCTTCAAAAACATTTAGCTAATTTTTCCTTTGGCGTCGCTTTTGACAAAATTAACAATTTTATTTGGTCTAATTTTGCCGACTGGTATGTGGAAATAATGAAAATAGACGATGACTTAAAACCATTAAGAATCCAAATTGGAACTCAAATATTTTATGAATTTTTAATTTGGACGCATCCCTTTATGCCTTTTTTAACCGAAGCTTTATACAGCGAAATGAAAAACATTGCCGGCATAAAAGATGAAAATGATTTATTATTAATTAAAAATCCGCCGCCAGTAAGAAAAAAATTAATTAAAGATGACTGGACAAAAAATTTTCAAAAAATACAAAAAGTAGTCCAATTTACCAGAAATATACACAACATCTATTCAATCCGCACACCAGTCAAGCTTTTTATTGTAGAAAAAAATAATATTTTGAAAATAAACAAACATATAATCAAATCTTTTATAAATGACAAGATTATTTTCAAAAAACCGTCTTCAAAATACAAAACTATCACAAAAAAAATAGATAATATAACTCTTTACTATAACCTTGAAGGCGCAATTGATTTTCAAAAAGAAAAGACAAGACTAAAAAATGAACTATTAAACTTAGAAAATCAAATCAAAACAAAAAAAGCATTAATTTCAAACAAAGAATTTATAAAAAAAGCTCCAAAACAATTAGTCAAATCAGAAAAAGAAAAACTAAAATTATTAAAAAACACTTACAAACAAAACAAAACTTTTCTAGATATGCTCAAAAAAATGTCTTCGTAAAATATAACAAAAGGTCCATTATCTCTTTAACAGAAACCTAAACTTTACAAACTGGCTGCGGGGGAAGGATTCGAACCTTCATATGCAGCTCCAAAGGCTGCTGTCCTGCCATTAGACGACCCCGCAAACAAATATATTCTAACGGAATTTAATTACTTTATCAAGAAAACTAAACCTCTCAAAATTATATTTAAATTCAAGCTTGGCAAAATTACGATATTATAAATTTATTAACCTTAGCCTTATAAATTTAGCGAGTTTATCAAAAAAAACATTTTTTTTGCACTTTATAAAATAGTTTGTTATAAATGTAATCTAATCAAATCAAAAGGAGGTCTCTATAATATCAAAAGTGTGTTTCACACCGGATGTCAGGCTAACGAGAAATCTAAAATGGCAAAAATTAGACAAAACTTTAAAAAGTATAATTAAAGTTCTCGAATTAGTGAAAAGGGTATTCTAGACTCTACTCAAAAGTCGCAATTAGAAGAAGTATTAATACCTCTAAAGAAACTTGGAATTCTTTTTCTTGTTTGTTTCCATTTCCCAAAAATATTCCTACAGAAGAAAACTTTGCATATATAAATCTTTTTATTGCCACGATAAAAGAAATTATGCCAAAAATTCAACATCTGATAAAAAGGGTTTCAAGTGTAAAGGAAATTTTCGAAATTTTGGCCGTGATGTTAAAGTATATCATCAGGTGCGTCGAAAAAAAAACCGAAATTAAAAATAAAGAAAACCTACAAATGTTAAACCGTTCATTAATGCTCTATATCTATATATAAACCTGCATCGCTCAAATAATAAATAATGATTAGCCTTTCCAGAAACTACTAATAGAGCTAATACAGCTGAGACCCGATGACTCGGGTCTTTTAAAATTTTATAAAGCAAAAGGTAAAAAAAATTCAGCTCCTAATTATAATGAGCCTGGAGTGGGGCTCGAACCCACGACCTGCGGTTTACAAAACCGCTGCTCTACCAATTGAGCTATCCAGGCAAAACAAAAAGAGTTTTAGGATTTCAACTTTGTCGCTAATTTTTTCTGATACTTATCAATAAAAGGATCTTTTGATCCCATTTTTCTTAAGGTATCTAATATCTCCTGGCAATAACTATAATCTTTATGCAGATAATAAAGTTTGGCTAGTTTCTTATAGGCTACAATATCTTTTGAATCTTTAATGATAGCCTCAATCCATTGTTTCTCAACCTGCCTAAAACTTTCTTCAGACATTTCTTCCGGTTCTTTACTTGCCTTTTTTTCTGTCTTTAATTCAGATAGTTTCCCTTCTGTCTCGCCAGAACTAACCTCAAGGCTGCTTTTCTCTTTAAAATCCAGCAGTCTTTTTAAAAAATCGCTTGTTTCGCGCCTTTTTGGTTTGGGAAAAGATAAATTCAGTTTCGGCAAGGTAATTTTAGGCAAACGAATCGTAGGTAGGCTAATTTTTGGCAACTTCATTTTAGATATGTATACTTTGATTAATTTGACGCCACTAAAAAAATTTTTAACTTTATTAAGCATCAGTGGAAGCTTTATCATTACTTTCTGAATAAAAAATTTTGAACCCTCAAAGGTTCTCTGTAAAACTAATACCAATCCTAACTTAAATTTACGAATGGCTGCCAAAGATGAAAACTTCAGCAATTTAAAGCTAATTTTTTTGTCGGAGGAAATATAATGAAAATAAAAAATCGCTATTAATGAAGCTGCCAAAAGCGCTAATGTAATATAAATCTCAATCATCAAAACCCGTTAGATTTCAATTCGCACGAATTTTGATATTTTTATATTCTCTCCTAACTTCTGAATGTACTGATTAATAAGGTCTTTTATCCTGATTGATTCGTCTCGAAAATAAGGTTCTTCCATTAAGGAATTCTCCTCGAAATATTTCTTAAGTTTTCCTTCAATAATTTTTTGCCTAATAGCGGCTGGCTTTTTAGAATCAATATCACTAGCAAACTTTTTCTCTAGTTCTTTTATTTGTTTTGCATCTAAAGATTCGCTGTCAATAAAAAGCGGGTTATAACCAGCAACCTGTACAGCCAATTCATAGGCTAACTTTCTGAAATCTTCATTTTTAGCGACAAAATCAGTTTCACAGTTTAAAACTACCAAAGAAGCAACTCTACCATTTGTATGGACATAAGAACCAATATAACCGCTTTTGGTTGTACGTGAAGACTTTTTTTCAGATATTTGGGCGCTTCGTGTTTTGAGGATTGCGATAGCCTTGTTAAGATCGCCATTTGCTTCTTCAAGCGCCTTCCGGCATTCTCCTATGCTCACCTCAGTCATCTCCCTCAATTCTTTTATTTTTTTTAAATCAATTTTTAACATCAAAAAATTAACTCTAACTTAGAAATTAAATATTTTAAGCAGTTTAAAGCATTATCATTGGCAGGAATAAAGTAATCAACATCACTAATATTTGAATCAGTGTCGGCGATAGCAAAAACCTTTATATTTTTTTCCTTGCCTTCGCGAATAGCTGCCATATTGTTTCGTATATTAAAAACAAAAATTGCATCAGGAAGTCTAGTCATAAATCGCAAGGATTCAAATTGTTTAGAAAGTTTAGCAAATTTTTTTTCAAGCTTAACCCTTTCTTTTTTAATCATATTATCCCATTCGCCTTTATCTTTGCTTTCTTTAAGATTGAGATAATGCTTCAAACGCTTACCAACGACATCATAATTACTAATTAAACCGCCAATCCACCTCTCAACTACATAAGGCATTTTGATTTTTTCGGCAAAAGAGCCAATAATTTCTTTAAAATGTGGCAGAGTGCCAACGAATAAAATAATCTTATTCTGTTCCTTTAACTCTTTTAATCGAAGCAACACTTCCTGTAACTTGTCATATGTTTTTTCAAGATCAATTATATAAATACCGTCTTTTATTCCAAAAACATACGGTCTCATTGAAGGGTGTAAATAAGTCCTTTTGTGCCCATAATGAAGACCGTTTTTTAACATTAATTTTATTTCTTCTTCTTTGGCAAAAAGAAGTTGGGATTTATTATCTTCATTCATTATTATTGGCATTATTATTGGATTGTTAAACAATTATTAAAGATTAAAATTAAAAGGAATATTTTAAAAAAAGATTTTAAGAAGTATAATAAATACTGAAGCAAAAATCAAGAAAGTGTTTAAAACCACTAAATTTTTTTCTAAAAAAATTAAGAGGTTAATTAAAATATGTATTAATATGTATTTATGCCATAAAGTATTCTCTCATATACTTTTATTCTTTCAATACACATAATATAATCAAAGAAAAAAAGCGGACATAATGCCGCCACGAAAAACTGGGCGCGCCGATCACCGGCTCGCCGTGGAAAATGATAACAAGGTGGCTGACTTCTGACATTTTGGCAGACCTGACAGAAGGTATTTGCAAAGGTATCTTGGACTATTTATACTCACAGAGTTATGTACAAAGAATATCGTAACCGTTGTCCCTGGCTAACCCTACCCTTAGCTATTTTCTCCATTCTAGTCTGGATTTTTTACCCCGTCAATGGGGATACTGCAGGCCCTAATAACCTTGCCCTGTAGGGAGGAGGTGGTACGGCATTCCCTAGCGACGACACTTTCTCTAAGGAAGGGACAATAGTAAACAACGATAAACTATCTCCTGTCGTTAAGAAAATTTTAAATGAGCCGCGCTTTGATGCCCGACAGAAAATCGCCATACTGCAGATACATTACAAGGTACAACTCACCAACAATCATGATGAAATTGGCGTTGAGGCTACCTATCACGAATAGTCAAAGATTTTAGGAGTCGCATTACCAAACTTACCCCGTTTGATGAATCATCTTGAAAAAGTTTTAGATATACAGCGTTCCAGAAGGATGCCTAATAAATATAAAGTTAAAGCAACTGTGTTCGAGACATAACCATACAGACTCTTGATCGTCCGTGCAGTATAAAGACAATCAAAAGTGGGAGCTAGGAAACTCCTCCGTTTATAATTCACAATAAATACGATATGTTATATATAGGCCTATACAGAAAAATTTTTTACCAAAGTATTGATTTATCAATTTCAAGCTTATACAATTAACTTTTACTACCTTTAACTAATCTTTATATATAATGCCAACATTATCCCTAATTATTTTTTTTAGTTTATTAATTTCTTTGCCTTCTCTAATCGCTGGTCTTATTTTCAAAAATACTACCAGTGAAAATCTTAAAAAATATGGGAGGTTTCTGATTTCTTTTGCCACCGGTACATTGCTAGGCGTTTTTTTTCTTGATATATTACCTGAGTTATTTATTGAAAATAGTGAACAAATAAACATATATAGCAAAATAATTCTACTAGGATTCTTGCTATTCTTTGCTCTTGAACGCGGATTTACTTGGCATCACCATCATCACGATATTAAATGTAAGGATTGTATATTACCTAGAGCTAAAATAATTCTCTTGGCAGATTCTTTACACAATTTTATTGATGGCATTGTAATAGCCATCGCTTTCTTAGTTAATATAAAAATAGGCATTCTCTTAAGCATTTCGGTTATCTTTCACGAAATACCACAGGAAATAAGCGATTTTTCAATTTTAAGAACTACAGGATTAAGCTGGACAAAAGCTATATTTTATAATTTTATAACCGCTCTTTTTAGCTTGCTTGGTTGTATTAGCGGATACTTTGTTTTAAAAAATGTGGAGTTTTTGCCCAATTATATGCTAGCTATAGCCGGCGGTGGCTTTCTGTTTATAGCGGCTTCTGATTTAATTCCTGAAATAAAAAAAGATTTACCTTCAAAAAATATAATTACTCCTTTTGTTTTAATTCTAGTCGGTGTAATCATAATATATTTGTTAAGATTAATTGTCGAACACTAGAACACTAAAAGTTTATAAATAATAAATGCATACAACGCTTGAACCAAAGCCAAATGTTGCTGTAATAATCATTAATTATAATGGCTTTAAGGATACAAAATCCTGTCTTTCATCTTTAAATAAAGCCACTTATCCTAATTTCAAAGTGTATCTGATCGAAAATGGCTCATTAGACGACAGTCTCGTAAAAATCAAAGAATTTATCAAAAAACAAAAATTCAAATATCCGCTAGAACTAATAATTTCTAATAATAATCTAGGCTTTGCTGGCGGCAACAATCTTGGGCTCAAAAAAGCTTTTCGTGATGGCTTTGGCTATTTTTTGCTTTTAAATAACGATACTAATGTTAAGCCAGATTTTCTAGATAAATTAATTGAAGCAGCCGAAAAAAATCCGCAAGTGGGCATACTCGGTCCAAAAATTATGTATCATTCTGAACCAAATAAAATTTGGTTCGGCGGCGGCAAATTTTCTTGGTTTGGAGGCGGTAACCACCTAGACTACAACAGGGTTGAAACAAAATCTGAATTTTTGGAGGCTCAATCTCCAAAAATTGTTGACTGGATTACGGGATGCTGTATGTTGCTTAAAAAAGAAGTAATTGAAAAAATCGGTTTTATGCGAGAAGAATATTTTTTATATTATGAGGATACGGATTATAATCTTCAAGCGCGCAAAGTTGGTTTTCAGTGTCTTTATGTTCCTAAGGCAATCATTTATCACAAAGTTTCAAGCGTTACAAAAACCTTAGGCAACCCAACTATTTGGTATTACCATTTTAGAAATGCTCTTTACCTTGCTCACAAAAATGCCCCATTCTTACTTAGCAAACTCGCCATTCATCTATGGGCAACCTATAAATTCATAAAGCAAGTTATAAAATTAATTATTCCTTCAAAAAAAGAATCAGCTAAAGCTATTATTAAAGGTATAAAAGATTTCTATAAAGGCAAAATGGGTAAAATAAGTTAAGAATTAAAAACCTTCAAGTAATATTTAAGTTTTTCTTATGTTGCTTTCTGTCGTTATAAATCATTATAAAGTTCCAAATCTCCTTATTAATTGTATTGATTCAATAATAAAAAATTTAAAATCAATTGATTATGAAATTATTGTTGTTGATTCCGAAGCTCAAGAAGGAACAAAACAACTTCTTAATGAAAAATACGGAAATCTCCACAACTTTCGTTATATTGGTTCTAAAAAAAATGTTGGTTTTGGCAAGTCAGTAAACGCCGGCATTAAAAAATCAAAAGGTAAGTATATTTTTATTTTAAACGCTGATATCGTAACAAGAAATGAAAAATCAATTATTGAACTAATTAATTATTTGGAAAAACACGAACAAGTAGGATTAATCGGGCCAAAACTCCTAAACGTAGACAACACGCTTCAACAATCTTTTTTTCATGAACCAGGAATACTATCAATATTAGCTAGACGCACTGCCTTTGCTAAAACTAAATTTGGCCAAAAAGTTTTATCTTATTATAGCTATAAAAACAAAAACTTAAAAAAGCCCTTTGAAGTTGACTGGCTGATGGGTTCAGCTTTAATGACAAAACAAAGCTATATCAAAAAAGTTGGCTTATTAGATGAAAGATTTTTTATGTATTTTGAAGATGTTGATTGGGCAAAACGGTTTAAGCAAGCTGGCTTTAAGATTATATACTACCCACATTCAGTCTTCACCCACTATCATATCCGAGCTTCGCTTAAACGAGGCTTAACGGATATTTTCTTAAACAAATATACCCGTGTCCATATTATGAGCTTTTTAAAGTATATGTGGAAATGGAAAAATATAAGATTAATATAGTAAAAGAACACATATAAAAAGACTCGCCTACTAAAGCTAGTCTACCGTAAAATTAACCTCCGTGATTATTAGCAAAATCTTTTAATATCTTTCTTCTAAAAGTTGAGCTTTGAGCCTAGCTACTCCTGCCTGGATCATCATATCTGAAAATTTTACTACCTCATGCCACATGCCACGGCACCAGGATACTTTTAATTATTTTTTCGGCTATCGCCGAAAGCGGACGCAAAATATCCTTATTAATCTCATTAATCTCATAGTAGTTAAATCTTAAACCCTCAAACATATCAGCAAAACAAAATCAAAGGCTGACCTCGCTATGATGAAATTTAAAGCCGAAAAAATTTGATTCCTTCTTTTTTATCATGCGTCTCAAAAAAATAAACGATTGCAATTTCCGGGATTTCCGGTAATCTCTTTCAATCTTTGAAACGGATTAAAACCTATTTCCTCAATAGTTTCAAGTGAAGTTGTTTTAAGCGTTCGGATGAAAAACTTCGCTCACCGCAATTATCCCTTTTGAGTTAATTTTTGCGAACTGGCATTTATTATAAAAAATTAAAGTCTTGTTGCCAATATTGATTTTCCAATCTATATAAGTAAAATATAAGCTTACTTTATTTTATGAAAAAAGACGAATCTAAAAAAATACTGCAAAAAACTTTACAGCTCGGTAATATTTCTTCAGATTTTGTCAAAAAATTCAAGATTCTCGAAAATCTTTACGAAGAAGGCAAATTATCTTTAGAAGAAATTTCAGTCTTAACTGAAATAAATTATAAAAAATTAAAAAAATATTTTAAGGAAAAGGCGCAAAATACAAATCTAGCCAAAAACATTTTGGTCTGCGGTGGCGCTGGTTTTATAGGTAGCAATTTCATCAGATTCGTTCATAAAAAATATCAGAATTATACTATTATTAATTACGATAAACTGACTTATGCGGGCAATTTGGATAATTTATTGGATTTAAAAAATTCATCTCGTTATAAATTTATTAAAGGCGATATCTGCGACTATCAAAAATTATCAGATACGGCGAAAAAATATAAAATTGACTATGTTATTAACTTTGCCGCGGAAACTCATGTGGGTAGATCTGTTTTTTCAAATGTTAGAGATTTTGTCAATACTAATGTTTTGGGCGTTACCAATCTTCTTGAATTGGTTAAAGAATATAAAATAAAACGTTTCGTCCATATCTCAACTGACGAAACCTATGGCGAGCTTGAAATAAACGATTTCCGCAGCTTTACAGAAGACTCGCCATTTAGACCTAATGTGCCATATTCTGCCTCAAAAGCTGGCGGCGATCTAATGTGCCGAGCCTATTTTCAAACTTTTAAAACGCCGGTAATTGTTACCCACTGCACTAACAACTATGGACCGTACCAGTATCCAGAAAAAGTTATTCCCTTTTGGACGCTTAGAGCATTAAGAAAAGAGCCGCTTCCTGTACATGGTAATGGATCTCATATCCGCGACTGGATTTATGTTGAAGAACATTGCCAAGCGCTTGATATGGTTTTACATAAAGGTACTCCTGGAGAAGTCTACAATATAGCTGCAAAACAAGAAATTCCTGTAATTGAAATTGCGTACAAAATTCTAAAGATTTTAGAACGACCCAAAACTTTAATCAAATTCATACAAGATAGACCCGGTAATGACATCCGTTATTCTCTTGACATTACTAAAATTAAAAAAGAATTAGGCTTCGAACCAAAAGTAAATTTTGAAGAAAAATTAACGGAAGTTATCTCTTGGTATACTTCAAATAAGTGGTGGATACAAAGAGTCTTAAAAAAACAAAAAGAATTCAACGCCTTTGTAGGTGAATTATGAATTCATTCGTTATGAAAACTAATATTAAGGGATTAACCATAAGATTTTATAAAGTCGTTGCTGACAATCGGGGTTATTTATGCGAACTTACTCAAACAACAAAAAACCGCGCCTTAGCGGTTGTTTTAAATGAAAAAGGCATTTGGAGAGGCGGACATTATCACTTAAAAAACATTGATATTGCTTATGTGCCTTATGGAACTGCTTTATGGTTTTTTTATGATATGCGTAAAGAATCTCCTACTAAAAACAATGAAGAATATATTCTCGTAGGAAAAAACTCTCCACCAATCACCAACTCTATAGTTAAAAATCTCACTATTGATAACAAAAATAAAATTGCCGCAATTACTATCCCGCCGGGCGTTTATCATTTAATTTATTCTGTCTCAAAACAAAACCCAGTTTTATTCGAATTTGCTTCTCACAAATACGATGAAACTGACTATATAAGAATAGTCCCAGATAAATTGCCCGTTTACCAAAACCTTGTTAAAATCCTAAAACTATTTAAAATTAAACCTAAATCTTAGTTAAAACTTTCTTTAGTTTTAAATTAACCGGAATCTCAATATAAAAAGTTGAACCTTGATAGCGCCCCTTAGATTCTACCCAAACTTTTCCCTTATGACCCTCGACTATTTGTTTAACCAAAAACAATCCAAGACCAGTTCCCTCTGGATGCAATCTTAATGCCTCATCGCCACGAGTGAAGCGTTTAAATAGCTTCTGTTTTTCATCTTGAGTCACACCAATACCGGTATCTTTCACTCGAATTTGAATTTTGCCCTTAATTGACTTAGTTACAACTTCAACCCCTCCTTTATCAGTATATTTAATAGCATTATCAATAACATTGTAAATAGCATGACGCATTTTGTCAACATCAAAAAAAACAGGTGGTATCTTTGCAGGTTTAAAGCTTAAATCAATTTTTTTCTGTTTGGCTTTCCAGTCAAGCTCTTTAATAATGGCGGCTGTAAATTTATTCAAATCACCCTCTTCAAATACCAATGTCACCGCACCGCGCTCAACTCGTGAAGCATTCAAAAGTTCATTGACTAAACCAATCATTTTTTCATTTGAATAATATACATCCTGAAGAACTTTTTTAATATCTCTATTAACTTTTCCAAACGATTCTTCTAAAATCATTGAAATATAACCCTTAATAACCGTAAGGGGACCCCTTAATTGATGAGAAGAAATACTAATGAACTCTGACTTTAGTTTATCAAGTTCCCTTAACCTGTCATTAGCTATAATCAACTTATGATTGGCTATTTTTAATTTTTGGTAGATAAAAGACCTATCAAGCGCTACAGAAATAACATTAATAAAACTAGAAATGGATTGTCTTTCAAATTCAATTAAATCTTTATAGGGTCTGTTTATAGCTAATAGAAGGATAGCTATAACCTCGTTTTCAATCATTAAAGGATGGGCAAGTAATGCTTTTATAGGAGTATCAAAATTAAGTTTTTCTAAAATATTTTTATCAAAACAGCCGGAAAAAGGCGCAGTAATGCCTTCGGAAAAATTCATCCGTTTATCTATCACCACTGGAGCAAAAAAATAATGAGTGGATGCGCCTTCTATTTTTATCTCATCTAGGGAACAATTATTTTCTGCCAAAACATTTTTAAACCTACTCGAAACTGCTAGTTTCATAGATTCTAATCTATCTTTATCTCTGTTGCACAACAACATCTGAACCAATTCAAAGTCAAGTTCTGCTTGAATTAATTTAACTATCTTGGCTGCCAAAAGTTTTGGTTCAAGTACTAAAACGCTAACCTCATATAATTTCTGTAATAAAGAAAGTGTCTTGTTTTTTATAGCTAGCTCAACATTTCGCTTATAAAGCTCTTCATTTATAGTTTTAAGATGAGCCTCATAATCAAAGTCGGTTTTACTCACCTCCCTTTTGTCATCTTGCCGTTGAAAATCCGAAAACATTATAAGTTTTTAAATTATTGAAAAAACGACCAAATTAAACGAGGAATTACTGTAAGGTCGCGGGAATACTTTCTTTGGGCAAACTTGCGGTCAAACTTAATACAGCAGCCCGACATATTTCCCGAGATGTCCGACCAAACAATCTTTCATATTGCGCCACTAGTCTATCTAAAACTTGCTTTGGCTCTTCCTCAAAAACCAAATCTTGATTGACAGCGTCAATAATTTTTAATCCTTTTACTCTTTTTGCCTCTTCCCATGCCAATGGACCAATAATAAACTCCTGTTCTTTTATCATCTTCAAGGCAATTTGTTGAAAAATGGTGTCCATATTATTCTTTAACAACTGCATTCTTTTCTCTATTCAAAACTTCGCCGCTCAAAAGTATGCTAAAGGTCATAAAAGAGTATGATAGGAAAAATAGGTAGTCATCAATACCTCCTACATACCACGCTTCTTTATAGGTCAGATAGGTAAAAAAGAAATCACCCAAATACTGCGTAAAAAGAGAAGCAATAAGTAATAGTATAGGAGTCTTCATAATGCCACCCAGCATGTTTCTTGAAAATAAATAGGCAACTAAAGCTATTGAGATATATAACGCTTGACCAAAAGGATAAATAAAGTCAAAAAATACACTTAACGGTTTCGACCAGTCATAATCTATATCTTTTAAAAATATCCAATAAGATAAGGCTAAAACCATAAGAGGTATTAGCAACGCCCGCAGTTTACCTTTTAATGATTGCATATTAAAATGCGCTCCAACAATTCTTCCAAGATATATAGCTCCAACTATATAGAAAATTACACTAAGAGTAAAAAACAAGTCTCCAATTGAAGGATATGGCACCTCAATGTGTAGAACATAAATATAATAAATATAAAATATTTGGCCTAAAAACTGAGAAAAGAGGCCTGATGAGAAAGCCAAAAACATTCTTCCCATCAGGCTTTTCGATCCACCCCAACGAAACGAGATTAAAAAACCGAAGATACTTCCATATAAAGCCATCAGTCCATAAATATTTGTAAAAATATTATTTTCTAGCCCATCTTTTAATACGCGTATAAAAATAGTGAACCACCATAAACTCATAAGAAAGAAGTAGATAAAACCAAAAAATATAATTTTGTTTTTTTTGAAAATCCACAATATCGATATAGTTCTCATATTCATAATTTTATGTTTTTGTTTTATTATAGCCAAACATTTTTAAATTGCAATCTATTTTTTAGGCATACTCGATATTTTTTTAGAAAAAATGCTGGTCTAAAGGATTTTTTGGCATAACGAAGACTCGAAATACCTAAATCCTGTTGATAATTAAGCAAGGTTTTATCGTGCATAATTAATATCCTGGCATTTTCTTGCATTAAATAGGCATATATTCCACTAGAATATTTGATATTTGCTTTAGTAAAATGCGAAATCGCATAATTATGTTTAAGAAGCTCATTAAAACAGAAGGCAACAAGATCAGCATCAATAAATATTCCTACAACAATTAGTTTACACTGATCATGAATCTCAAAAAGTTCGTGCATGGCCGTGGTTTCATTTTTAAGTACGACATTTTTATTCTTTTCCCAAACATTACTCAAAAATATAATTTGTTTTCGAATATCAGAATTATTCAAATCAAGAACTTGGGTTTGAATATTATTTTTTTTATACTTACTCACGAATCTATTTAAAAGATTTCTTTTAGTCTCAAAAAATTTACCCTTATAACTAACCAGCTTTTCTAAATCATATATGTAATCAAAATTATCTAGGTCCTCAACAACCTCGAAAGTCGAACTATTAAGATGTTTTGCTGATATTTGAGGTATCAACTTTAGCTCGGGTTTCAAATTTTGCTTACTCAGCGATTCAAGTAAATCCTTAGCAAGTTCATCGCAATTCGAACTACTTAAAAAAGAATAAGTTAAATCACCTGTTACATAATCAATGAACTTAACTATAAGCGCACTAGCAGTCTTTGATATCTCTGTTTTATTATCAACATCCCAACACCACAAATTTATGAAATTAAAATCAGAATATGGTTGAAATTGGCTTGTAAATTGTTCTATTTCGGATTTATCTTCTAATTCAAGTTTTTTAAACTTAGGAAATTGAGGGATCATAATTTTAATTATAAACAATTAACAAAAATCCCGCTAGCTTCTCAAAAACCAGTGCTAGCGGGACTTAGGCGAAAACCATAATAGAAAAGAAATCGTAACTGTCTGAAAGACATAATACAGAGGCAACAAGACGATATCTAAGTTCCATTCTGTAACAGGAAATAAGTTAATTAAGTTACCAACTGAAGCAAGGGTCCAAGCAAGCTTACTTTCTTCCCACGGCCGCAAATAGCTCTTGATTACTGTGGGCAACATCGCAAACAAATCAACAACCATAAACGAGATTAAACCAACTAAAGCCGATTGAAAATACCACCATAATATTAATCCAACACTAGCGCCAAACATACACCAGCCATCCGCAGGCGTCGCACCAGCTTTACCATTATACTTAAACGAAAGAATTGCCACTACTAAAGGAAATAGAAAATAGAGAACTGGAATCCACATTGTATAGACTGCACCAAGTGAAAAATATGCTATAACATCTAAAAACCCAATTATCGCCCACAAGATCCACGAAACCCGGTTGGGTTTCGTTTCACCTCTAATAATTGAAACGATATAAGGAATAAAGGCAAAAAATACGAATATGCCGCCAATCAATCCAGCAACCTCCTTAAGAAGTTGCATTTTGACTCCTTTCTGTTACGATAAATGTTTATAAAGAACTGCCAAAATAAGTTTTATTATATATATTAATTATATTATGTCAATATGCCTGAACTGCCAGAGGTGGAAACAACGAAAAAATACCTCAAAAAATATTTGCTAAATAAAAAAATAAACAAAGTTTGGATAGGATATCCAAAAATTATTAAAGAACCGGACAATATTAAGCAATTTAAAGAAATAGTAAGAGGCAAGAAAATAACTCACATTAACCGCTTGGGCAAATATATATTGATGGAATTAAATCACAAATATCTTTTAGCGGTGCATCTAAAAATGACTGGCAATTTACTATATACAAATTCAAAAACTAAACAACCTCATTCACATATAATCTTTTATTTAAATAATAAACATCAACTAGTTTTCTCAGACATACGTAAATTCGGCAGATTATACGCTGGACCAAAGAAAGAATTACTAAAATCTTTGCCTTTTCTTACTCTTGCGCCTGACGCTCTCAAAATAAAATTTGATAAATTTTTAAGTCGCATAAAATCAAAACGAGGTAAAATAAAACAATCTCTACTCAACCAATCAAAAATTGTTTCCGGAATTGGCAATATCTACGCTGATGAAATCCTATGGCACACAAAAATACATCCGTTGCAAAGCCTTGAAAATTTGAGTTTGACTCAAATAAGTAATCTTCTTAACGCTATTAAAATGGTTTTAACAACAGCGCTTAAAAACAAAGGTTCAACCATCCAAACCTATCGACAACCAGATGGTCAATCAGGTAATTACCAAAGAATTAGAAAAGTTTATGCGCGTTATGACTTACCATGCTTTCGCTGTAATACAAAAATAAAAGTTATAAAAATTAGTGGACGTTCTACTTATTATTGCCCGCAATGCCAAAAAAAATATAATCTTGAAACAATTAACAATGAAAAAATAAAAACAAAATCAATCTGATTATAGTTAAAAGCCCTTGATTTTATAATTTTCTGTATTATAATTAAATCCAGTTCATTAAATTACAATACCTCTTGACTTTTTAGAATATTTTGATATAATAAAATTAGTTTGTTTCTAACAGTCTCAGCATTAATTTTGAGTCAAGGTCGAACTCAAAATTGATGATTTTAGTTGTAAACTGTCTAAGTTGTAATATTGTATACTTCAATGGCAAAAGCAAATATCGATCAGGAGTTTGTTGAGTACGTGGTTAAACACCTTGTTAATAAACCAGACGATGTCAAAGTTGACCGCAAGGTTGACGAGATGGGAGTATTGCTAACTCTCCAGGTTAATCAAGAAGATCTTGGCATCGTCATTGGCAAACAAGGTAAAACCATTCAGGCAATCCGAGTTTTGGCTCGCACCGTCGGCGCCAAAAACAATGCCAGAGTTAACCTACGACTCGTAAGCCCTGAGAACGAAAAGAAAAATGAAAAAAAAGGTAAAACAGGCGATGTTGATATCGACCTCTAAAACCAGAAAATAAACCTTGAAACAAAACAGCTCGTGTTGCGCAAAGACACGGGCTGTTTTATAATAAAAGAAGTCCCAATTTTTTATTATGATATTTCATATATTGACAATTTTCCCTAATCTTGTTGAATTCTATTTCAAGGATTCACTTTTAAAGAAAGCTCTAAAAAGACGAATAATAAAAATTAAAATCTGGAATATTCGCGATTTCACAAAGGACAAGCACCATTCAGTTGATGACAAACCATACGGAGGAGGGCCAGGAATGCTAATGAAGATAGAACCTATCTTTAACTGTCTTGAGCACATATTCAAAAAATGTTTTTACAAAAGGTTAGATAAACTAAGAGATGACGGAAAATTAATTATACTGACTTCGGCAAAAGGAAAACTATTTAACCAAAAAATGGCAGTTTCTCTAGGAAATTTCAAAGAAATAGCTATTATATGCGGACGTTATGAAGGTACTGACGAAAGAGTAAAAAAATATCTTATCCATGAAGAAATTTCTATTGGCAAATTTATTTTATCTGGCGGCGAAATAGCCGCCCTAGCAATCATTGAAACAATTTCGCGATTAATTCCTGGGGTACTTGGAAACATAAAATCACTTCAAGAGGAAAGCTATAATTGTAAAAATTTAGTTGAATACCCACAATATACCCGCCCAGCCATATTTAAACCGGCCAAAAATATTGAATGGGCGATACCCAAAATTCTTAAATCAGGCAATCATCAAAAAATAAATGAATGGAAACAAAAACTCAAAAAATGAATTGCAAAATTTATATTATTAGTTTATAATTAAAGATTAAATAGACGCGGGGTAGAGAAGTGGTATCTCGGGGGTCTCATAAGCCCCAGACGGCGGTTCAAATCCGCCCCCCGCCACAATAATTGCCCCTCTCTATTCCTATGTTAGTAATGCGATGCAGAATCTAAATGAAAATAAATTTAAAGCAAAAAAATATTTGGGGCAAAATTTTTTAGTTTCTAAAAAGCACATTAAAGAAATTGCAAAAAAAGTTCTAGATAACATTAATGGCATAAATCAAATTATTGAGGTCGGTCCCGGTTTTGGAGCTCTAACAGAAGAACTTTTATTCAGAATAAGACAGAATAAATTAGATATTAAAGTTATAGGAGTTGAAAAAGATGATATTTTATGTAATTATTTGAAAAAGAAGTTTAGCCGTTTTTTAAATTTTAAACCTATAAACGAAGATATTCTAAAGTTTTTAGACCATATCGCCTTTAAAAACGACCAGTATAAGATAGTTGGCAATATTCCATACTATCTAACAAAACCTCTTATCAATAAAACGCTTAGCTTAAAACAACCACCTAGAGAAATTATTTTTTTAATCCAGAAAGAAGTTGCGGATAAAATTATAGACCCAGAAAAAAAGAACGTTTTTGGCTTAGCGGTAAACTTACGCTCGCAAGTTGAAAAACTTCTTTCAATAAAAAAAGGGAACTTTCGACCAATACCAAAAGTCAATTCAACCTTAATAAAAATTAAAAACATAGAACAAATTGCAAATTTTGAATCTATAATGCGTTTGATTAAACAAAGTTTCTCCTCAAAAAGAAAAACTCTTTATAATAACCTTTCTAAATATTATCATAAAATAACGATAGAGAATAGTCTTAAACTTTTACAGCTCAAATTATCAGTTAGAGCTGAAAATTTAGAAAAAGAAGACTGGCTAAACCTCTATAAACTGCTAAATAATGAAATATTACCGAATTAATAACTCGATTAAAATCCAAAGCGCACGCATAATTGATGAAAATGGAGAAAATCTAGGAGTGATGCCCATAGCAAAAGCTCAAGAAATTGCCAATTATAAAAATCTCGATTTAGTCGAAATTAATCCTAACTCAAATCCTCCAATCTGTAAAATAATTAATTTTGGCAAATTTCTCTATCAGCAACAAAAGAAAATAAAAAAAACGAAAAAGTCGAAACTCAAAACCATTAAAATAGGCTTTACTACAAGTTCACACGATTTATCTATTAAGGCAAAAAAGGCTACAGAATTTTTAAATAAAAACAATCCGGTTAAAATTGAATTAATCTTAAAAGGCCGCCAAAAAGGCTTAAAAGAATTAGCCAAGCAAAAAATTGAAGAAATACTTAAACTAATTGAAGTTGACTATAAAATTGAATCGCCTTTTAAGACGATGCCTCACGGCATAACATTAATTATTGTCAAAAAATAATTTTTCAACCAACATGCGCAAATCCATATTGAAACGTCTCAAAATAACTCGAAAAAATAAATTTTTAAAACGTATTGCTGGACAAAATCATTTTAGAGCTAAAAAAAGCGGCAAAATTATTCGCAATAAAAGAAAAATCGCAAACCTATCTAGCAGTATAGCCAAAAGTATCAAACATTATATGGCAATTAATTACTTTTAATCCTTAAATCATTTTAATGGTCCGTGTTAAGGGCGGCGTAATGACAAAAAAAACAAGACGTAAACTTTTTAAACAAACAAAAGGTTTTTATTCTTTTGGCAAAAATGTTTATAAAAGGGCTAAAGAAAGGTTGCAACGAGCTATGCGTTATTCCTACCGCGACAGACGCACGAAAAAACGAGATATTCGCGCTTTGTGGCAGGTCAAAATCAACGCCGCCTCTCGCATTAATGGTACTACTTATTCAAAATTGATACATGCCTTAAAAAAAGAAAATATTCAGCTTGATCGCAAAATTTTGGCTTATCTGGCTGAAAACAAACCTGAAATCTTTAGCCAAATAATAGCTGAAACAAATATTAAAAAAACTGCTTCGTAATATCTATAAAGTATGACAATTTTTTCAGGAATCCAGCCAACAGGAAAATTTCATATAGGTAATTACTTGGGCGCTATAAAACAATGGGTTAAATTGCAAGATGGCAATCAGTGTTTATTTTGCATTGTCGATCTTCATGCCATTACCATTCCCTATGAACCACAGAAAATGCAGCAAAAAATTTTTAAATCTATTATCTATCTAATAGCCTCGGGTATAGATCCCCAAAAAGCAATACTTTTTGTGCAATCAGCGGTCGTCGAACATACTGAACTGACTTGGCTTTTAAGCACTTGTACGGCAATTGGGGACCTCCAGAGAATGCACCAGTATAAAGACAAAGTAAAAAAATTTAAAAAAAATGCCAACGCCGGTCTTCTCAACTATCCAATACTGCAGGCAGCTGATATACTACTTTATGACACGGACTGTGTACCTGTTGGAAAAGACCAAGCCCAACATATAGAATTAGCGCGCTCTATAGCCAAACGATTCAACTCAAGATTCAAAACTGACCTTCTTAAAATCCCAAAACCGCTAATTCCCAAAACTGAAGCTAAAATAATGAATCTACACGACCCAACTAAAAAGATGTCAAAATCAGAACCAGAAGGTTGCGTTTTCTTAGATGATGATGAACCAACCATAACAAACAAAATAATGTCTGCAGTAACTGATTCTGAAAATAAAATTGAGTATAATCCGCTAACTAAACCGGGTATTTCAAATTTAATGGTTATTTATAGCGCTATAACTGATATTTCTTTAACTGAAACGGCAAAAAAGTTCAGAAAACTAAAAAATTATAGTCAATTTAAAAAAGAAACAGCAAAAAGTTTAGCTAGTTATTTAAAACCCATACGGTCAAAATTTTTTGAACTTTCAAAAAAAGAGCAAACCATAAAAAAAATAATAGAGAATAATAATCGAAAAGCTAAAATCATAGCTAAACATAAAATTGGACAAATTAAACAAATAATGGGGCTTATATGAAAAAAGGCCTCCCGCCATATGCTTTTTTTACTACAGGAGAATTCGGCGGAATTATCATAAATAATCTCTTGCAATCGCCGATTAAACCTGCATTAATAATCACCTCTAACCTAAAACGCCTTAAAATTAATAATGATAAGATACCGTTTATAGAGGTAAGCGCGCTTAAAAACCCAAATGTTTTAAATAATATTAAAAAATCTTTTAATAAGTTTAAAATTAAGACAGCAATTCTTTCTGATTTCGGCTTAATAATCCCAAAAGAAATTTTAACTTATCCTAAATATGGATTTTTAAATATTCATCCTTCACTTTTACCACGGTGGCGAGGCGCAACGCCAATCCAATCGGCTATAATCGAAGGTGACACTTATACAGGCGTGACAATTATATTAATGAATGAAAAAATAGACGAAGGCGACATTATAACTCAGAGCCAACCAATTTATATTACAGCTAAAGATACTTACATAACATTACAAGAAAAACTTGCTCAATTAGGTTCAAAGTTGCTACTTGAAATCTTGCCACAATGGGTAAATGAAGAAATCAAAACAAAACCCCAACCTAAAAGCGGCATAACCACCTGCTATAAACTGACAAAAAACGACGGACATATCATATGGCACAAATATGACGCTGCAAGAATTAACCGAATGACTAGAGCCTACTATCCTTATCCTACTGTCTTTACTTTCATAAATAAAAAAAATCGCCTGTTTAGAATCCAAGTGATTGAAGCTAAAAATGTAGTCGAACAGAAATTAAAAAACCTATCTCCAGGCGAAATTTACCTCACTTCAAAAAAGGAAATATTAGTGAACTGCGCTAACAACACTTTATTAAAAATACTTAAAGTCAAACCTGAAGGCAAAAAAATAATGCTGGCACCGGCATTTATTAACGGCTATAAACCATATTTAACAAGGTTTTTTAATTAGTATTTGACAAAAGGATTTCTAGCGCCCCGAACCTCAAAATGTATATGGCAACCAGTCGAACGACCCGTTGAGCCAATTAAACCAATAACATCGCCTTGATTAACATATTGACCTTTTCCCACATAAATCTTCGACATATGTGCATAAAGCGTCGATGTTTGATTGTCATGATCAATAACTACATACTTGCCATAACCCCCATTATAACCGATGGAATCTGCAATACGAATCGTACCTGCAGCAGAGGCATAGATTTCATTACCACAACCAGTAGCAATATCAACCGCATTGTTTCTATGCAAACGTCCCCAATTAGTTGAGTTCTTGACTGTTGGATATAGATAATAACTATCAAAAGAAGGCAAATCAGAATAAAGAGATGATATACCAAACTTAGTCGTTGTAGCTGATTCTGCTATTTTACTTCTTAAAGGTTTAGCGCCCGGAATTACAAGAATATCACCAGCTCTTATAAAGGCATCTTCTGTTAAAAGGTTAAATTCAATGATTTTATCAATAGTCACATTATATAAAAAAGCAATTTGAGACACTGTCTCGCCTGCTTTGACCTTATGTATAACGCCGCTAATCGGCAAAATAAGCAGTTCCTGACCAATTCTTAAGGTATTTGGATTAGCTAAATTATTGGCATAAATGATAGTGTCTTGATTAATATTGAATTTCTTGGCGATTTGTTCTATGGTATCCCCTTTTACAACTTTATAAGTAATAATTTCGTTGTTAACTGGCTCCTGCAATAATCCAAACTGATTAATATCATTGATTAAAAGAGGATTCATTATGCCGGATGAGCTTAATAACAAATTGTAATCAATATTCTCACTATCGATGCCGCCTTTAATAAATTCGGAAATTCTACTGAGCTTCTTATTAATTTTCATAACCTCGTTGTTGGTAAAAGCCGCCAAAATTAAATTAGCCTTGACAAAAACAAGACTCGTAACTATAAAAAGCCCTATCAGCATCCGGAAAATATCAGTTTTAACATTGATACTAATAAGCCTCTCTTAGAAATTAAAAATCTATTTACCTCCGCTTAAATCTGCTTTTAATCAATACCACTAGGTTAGTAAATAAACTGTGGCTTATTAAAGCCACAAATCTACTCTATCACATTCCATCAAAAAATGCAACTAGGAATGTAAACTTATCCACATTTTATACACAATGTCGTATAACCAATAAACCCTTGCATTTTAATTAATTAAAATTAAAATATTACTTCAATGCTTACACTATTAACTGAATTTATAAATCTCTACAAAAAACGGCTTATTTTAGCAATATTATTGATAATTATCCTAGTGGCAGTAGCGGTTTTTTTTATCTTTGCCGCCTTCAACCAATTTGTCGATGGACTAAATAAAATAAAAAAAATAAAGCCTTCTTTAAACACTGAAAGCTCTATAGATCATAAAGTTAACTTTACAGACTGGGCTGAAATATCTTATGAGATGAATGCAGAAGAAAATAATATTTCCGATATCGAAGATAAAGCCCGTCTTATGGCAATCCAAAAAACTCAACAAAAAGCTCGAAAAATCGCCGGCTGGTTAGGCTTAAAACTTGGCAAAATAATTGATTACTCTGAAATAATAGAGGCAACTGAAACGTCCAACAAAATAAAAGTCATTGTAACGCTCAGTTATGAAATATTAAAATGATATTTAATATTTAATCAAGTTACTATCGGTAAGTTCGGAGGCGGAGAAGGCATAACTTTAATTTCGCCTTTTTTTGTTTTAATTTTAAAGAAAGTCCTAATCACAAACAGAAAAACATTTCCAAGCACTAAGCCACTTATTAAACTTATGACTATCCGGCTTGCGGGTATATAGCTTTCTACATATGGTTTTTCAAGTATCATTACATCATCAGGTTTAGAACCTCTTAAAATAGAGGAAACTCCAGAACTCAATAACGAAAAAAGCCTATAAGTATCCCTTATTAAATCGTCGCGATTATAACTATTAAAACGGAATTTTATAGACCCGGTGCGTTCATTAATTGAAGTTTTAAGTTTAGTTTCACGATTTAAAATATCTTTCTCATAAAAATAAGGCGAACTTGCTATTTCTGCCAAAAAAAGGGCGTTGATTTTACGCTCAGAAAGAGTAAAGCTGGCGTTTTTTGGATTAGGCGGATCAATAATAATTACAAATTCTGATGCGTAAAAACGCGATAGAAAAAAATTTAAGTACAAACTGGCTAAAATAAAACCCAAAACCATAAATACATTGATTTCGTTGATATTATAGGTTTTAATTATCTTATATATCATATTTAAATATATTAAAATCATATTTAAATATATAATATAATATATTATGTTATATTATGTTGTCAAATGTTGTCAAATAAATAACTATTTCGCTACAATGAGAATAATCCATTTTACCAACAACTACCTCCCAAGAGTTTCTGGCGTCGCTAGGGCAGTTTATAACTATAAAATCGGCTTGGAAAAACTAGGTCATAAAGTCTTAATTATAGCGCCAAAATATACAAGAAAAACTAATACTAATATTAAAAAAGGCATAGTAAGAGTTGACTCAATTCGACTGAGTGGTCTTTTCGAATCGCTTAATTATCCACTGCCAATTTATTTTTTTAAAAAAATTGAAACAATTTGCCTAGAATTTAAACCGGATATAATTCACAGCCATCACCCCTTTTTTCTGGGCAAAATTGCTTTAAAATTTGCGCACAAATACAGAAAATCCTTAATTTATACCTATCACACTCCATACTTTGAATATTTTAAAACAAAACGGCTGTCAACGTTCAGTTTGTTTCTGCAAAATGGAGTCAAATCTCTTATTCGTAATTATATAAAACATTGTGATACCGTCATTGTGCCCAGTCCAATTATGAAGCAAAATATAAGTATTAAAAACAGGAGTCAAATTAAAGTACTTCCATCTCCCATTGATTTAAATGTCTTTTTATATCCACGTAAAGACTTTATACGCAGAAAATACCAACTAAAACCAAGTGATTTAATCTTGCTTACAGTCTCTCGACTATCTTATGAAAAAAATCTCTTTTTTTTGTTAGAAGCATTTGCCAATGTCCTTAAACGATTAAGCAAAAATGTCTATTTGGTCATTGTGGGCGGTGGATATCTTAAATCCTTGCTAGTTATAAAAGCAAAAAAATTAAAAATTGATCGCTGGGTAATCTTTACCGGACAAGTTAATTATACCAGTTTACCTCATTACTACTCAGGAGCGGATGTTTTCGTCTATGCTGGCTCCTTTGAATCTCAAGGTTTAACCATAACAGAAGCTATAGTTTCAGGATTACCCTTAGTCGTTTTAGATAAATTTGGCTCAGCTCAACACTTTGTCAAAAATAACGAAACTGGTTTTTTAACTAGTAATAAAAATAATTTTATCTCTTATATTATTAAGATGCTTAATAATGAGAACCTAAGGCGAAGAATTTCAATAAATCAAAAAAAGCAACAAGCTAACTATTCAATTGAAACAATCTCTAAAAAACTTGAAGAAATATATAATAACTTGTTAAATCATAATGCTAGATAAACCTCTTACGGTATCTGAATTTATTGAACTTATAAATACCGCGCTTACTGATTTTGAAGAAATAAGGGTTATTGGTGAAGTCTCAGGATTCAATATAAGTCACAATAAATGGGTCTTTTTTTCTCTTAAAGACGATACCTCTGTTATTGAGTGTTTCATTCCTATTTACTACTTAACAATTGCCATTGCTGATGGTATGATGGTAGAAGTAACTGGCTTACCTAATATTTATGCTAAAACAGGACGCTTTAGACTAAAAATCTATACAATAAAACCGCATGGTGAAGGATCAATACTTAAATCGTTTTTACTGCTTAAAGAAAAACTGGAAAAAGAAGGTCTTTTTGATGTAAGCCGCAAAAGAAGAATTGTAGACTTTCCTGAAAGGCTTGGATTAATAACCTCACGCGACTCCGCTGGCTATAAGGACTTTCTCAAAATCGTCAGTGAAAGAATAGGCGGTTTGAAATTATATTTAATCAATGTTCAAATACAAGGAGATGAGGCTCCTTTTCAAATTATTGAAGCGCTAAAACACTTTTCCGATAAAAACCATATTTATAATTTAGACGCGGTTGTTTTACTTAGAGGTGGAGGCTCTCTGGAAGAATTAGCTATTTTTAATAACGAAGCCCTTGCCAGAGCAATTTTCGCCTCAAAAATACCAGTAATAACAGGTATAGGCCACGAAAAAGACACAACAATTGCCGATTTAGTGGCTGATTTAAGGGCCTCTACGCCTTCTAACGCTGCCCAGTTAATTATCCGCGATAGAAATAATGTCTTGCGCGAAATAGAATATTATGAAAAAAATATAAATTTTAAACTAGAAAAAGCTATCCGAACCTTTTCAGAGGAAATTAATATATTTCAAAATCTAGCCAATCATTTTATCAAAGACCAAAATTTAAGAATAAATAATCTTATACGGTCACTTGAGGAAAAAATAAATTACCTCATAACTAGCATAAAAATAAATCTTAGGTCTCAAATTAGTTTTTTGAAGAATTTCAATCCATATGCTATATTAAAAAAAGGCTATTCAATTGTTTATGATTGTAATCAAAAACCTATAAAAAGCATAAACCAATTAAAAACCAATCAAATTATAAAAACTTTATTGCACGATGGCAAAATCGAATCAAAAATAAAAAGATTATTTCAAGATAAACAAACACTTTTCTGATTTGTAAATAATAATTATGGCTCCAAAAGAAAAATTTAAATTCAATGAATATTTCAAAGAACTACAAGCAATCAACGAAAGTTTCGAAAAAGAAGATTTAGACCTTGAAGACGCCATAAAGAAATTTGAACGAGGGTTATTTTTAGCCAGAAATTTAAAAAACAGATTAAAAGAGGTTGAAAATTATATTGAAGAAATTAAAATTAAGTTCAAGGGCATCGAAAAAAATAGCGAAAATAATAATTAAAAAATTTCGTGAAAGATTACGCTTCAAAAAAACCGCCACGGGGCAAAACTGCTTTTCGTATGCCTCAATTATTATTTTTTAGAAGATTTTTTGAAACTCTAAAGGCAAAGGAGAGAATATACCTACTGCAACGCAAATTTGCCGATAAGTTCAATAAATTTGGTTTCCGTTATAAAAAGAAATAATTTTATTTTTGCCTTTTCTGGCGCAAGGAGTAAAAATCATACAACAGAGGCGCAGCGATAAACATTGAAGAAAAAGTACCAATCAAAATACCAACACCAAGAGTAAAAGCAAACGGTATCAGGGCATCGGAACCCATAAACAACATTAAAGCAATAACTATTATAGTAGTAAGCGAAGTGTTAATAGAACGTGGCAGTGTCTGAAAAATAGATTTATTAACCAATAGAGCAAAATCATTAACACTTTCACGCATAATGTTTTCGCGGATACGATCAAAAATAATGATAGTGTCATTTATTGAATAACCCAAAATAGTAAGTAACGCCGCCGCCACAGGAATTGAAAAATCATAACCGTAATAATGAGACAATAAGCTGAAAAGCCCCAAAGTTATCAAACCATCATGTACGACACCAATAATCCCAGAAAGGCCGAAAAAATAAGAGGGTAAAATATACGAACCCTGACGAAAAGCAAATCCTATATAAATTAGTATAACCGCTAATCCGATTATCAAAGCAGTAATTGTCTTATTCGTTAATTCTTTTCCAACAATCGGCTCAATCGACAAAAATAAGACATCGTCTTCTTTAAATGAAGATAGTTTTTTTAATTCCTCAAAAATTTTGTTCTTTATGTCTTCTTTGTCCTTTTCTGTTTCTTTGAGCTTTATCCTATATTCATTTTTTGATACTGTAATAACGCTGGAAAGTTTATATTTGGCCTCCTTGAGTTGTTTTTCCACAGATCCTCTATCGACATCTTTATCAAACTGAATTTGAATAATCGAACCTCCGCTAAAATCAACATCAAAAGAGATGCCATATTTAAAAACCGGTAAAAAGCCAATAACCAATAAAATAAATGAAACTAAATACCACAAAAATCTTTTTTTAACAAACATATAACTTTTACTTATTATTTTTTAAAATATAAAACGGCAGATAAAGAAGATTATACTGGCTTAATTTCGTTTGGGACAATGCCAACAGAATATAACGCGTTAAGAAAAAATTTGTCATAATGCTCACTATAATACCAAGAGAAAGAGTCAAGGAAAAACCTTTAACAAAACTTGTGCCCAACATATACAAAATCAACATAATAAGAAGAGTTGTAAGGTTTGAATCACGAATAGCTGTCCAAGCCCTTTTGGTAGCATCATCAGAGGCAAGATATAAATCTTTGCCAAAGAGTAACTCTTCTTTAATGCGCTCAAAAATTAAAACATTTGCATCCACTGCCATACCTATACTGACAATAAAACCAGCCAAACCTGATAAAGTTAAGGTAATTGGCAAATTTTTATAAATAAAAAGTATAATTATGGCATAAACCCCTAAACTCAACACCGAAACTACACCCAAGAGCCGATAGTAGACAATCAAGTAAATTATCAAAATTAAAACTCCAATAGCCCCGGCTTTAAGAGTCTTTTGAAAATCAGCTTCTCCTAAAATTGAACCAATTTGCTGAGATGAAATTAATTTTACGGGTACCGGTAAAGCACCTGCATTAAGTCGCGTGGCTAATTTTTTCGCTTCCTCAAGACTAAAATTTCCTGAAATAACAGCTCGACCGTCAGTAATAACATCACGCACTACTGGAATAGTAATGGGCGCGCCGTCAAGATATATAGCCAATCTCTTGTTTAAATTCTTTTGGGTAAGATCGGCAAAAATTTTCCTGCCTTCATCGTTAAATTCTATTTCAACTTCTGGAGCATAGGTAGTCGGATTAAAAACAACTTGAGCTCGTTTAAGCATTCTACCATTAAGAGGAGTTAACTTAAAAGGCTCTTCACTTGTGGTAGTCGCGCTAGTCGAGGTAGCCGCTTCTTCCCTAAAATCCAATACTGGCGTCTCGCCTACTAAAGCCTTAGCTTGATCCAAGGTAATTTTTCCAGGGATCTCAACTAAAATTCTATAGGAAGCGCCGCTTTTGGTCAAAGCAACTTGAGACTCAGTAAAGCCGAAAAAATTAACTCTTCGCTCTATAACTTCGCGGGCGCCTTCAGAAGCTTTAACCTGATCTTGAGTAGGAATAAGACTCAAATCTGTTTCATACAAAAGCGAAACACCGCCTTTTAAATCCAACCCTAGTAAAAATTCTTTTGTCGCGAGTCGCGGAAGAAAAAAAATTTTTTTCGACTCTATTAAATTAGCAAAATCGTTCCACAAGTTTCTAAATGTAAAAAGCAACAAAATTAAAAAGACTATAAAAAAAGTATAAAGCACTAATTTAATTCTGGTGTTCTCACTCATAAGTATTGGTCATCCTTAAAGATAAAACGATAGTATACAATACTTTAACGAATTTTTCAATATCCTGCCTGCTAGTAAATCTACCCAAAGTAATCCTTATGCCGTCACGCGTTTGATTCTTATTAGTGCCAATAGCTTTAAGCACATAAGAAGAAGAATCGGCTAAACAAGCCGACCCTACAGAAACAGCAAAACCAGCGACATCTAAAGCAATAATAACTCTATCCATTTTAATACCTGGCAGCGAAATATTTAAATTATTAGCAATACGTTCTGTTAAAGAACCATTAACTTGGACCTGCGGCAATTTTGCTCGCAGTAATTTTAACAAATAATTTCTTAAATCGCTCAAACGTTTTCCTTCTTTTTCTTTAAGGTTTTGACAAATTTCTAGTGCCTTGCTAAAACCACATATTCCTGAAACATTTTCAGTTCCAGCTCTAAACCCAAACTCCTGCGAACCTCCCATCATCATAGCTTCAAAAGGAGTTGCTTTTTTTAAATATAATAAAGCTATGCCTTTTGGACCATAAATCTTGTGCGAACTTAAGGTCATAGCATCAATCATCAACTCCTTTGTGTCTAGAGTTAAATAATTTGCCGCCTGAACCGCATCCGTATGAAAAACAATAGGAGCTTTGCCTTTGGATAACCTCTTCTCATTAATAGCTTTAAGCGTCTGAGCTATTTTCTTAATTGGTTGGATAACGCCTATCTCTGAATTAACATAATGAATCGAGATAAGAACTGTATTATCCTTAATTAACGACTTCAAACGATTAATATTAATAAGCCCATCGCTACCAACTTCTAAATATGATATCTCGATTTTAAACTTTTTAAGATAATTTAATGGCTCTAAAACTGATTTATGATCGATCTCTGTAGTAATAATATGCGGAATAAGATTTGTGTTATGCAAATAATAAAAAGCCACGCCTTTAAGAATAGTATTGTTTGATTCAGTAGCTGAAGAAGTAAAAATAATTTCCCTAAAATCGCAGTTAAGAATGCGGCTAATTTTAAACCGCGCCATATCAACAGCTTGACGAGCATCCTGACCATATTTATGAGCTGATGAAGGATTGCCAAAAATAAGCTGGTTACACCTAGCAACTTCTTTTGCAACTTCATTATCTAACGGCGTGGTAGAAGCATAATCAAGATAAACATATTTACCTGATCTTTTTTTCATTGTATTGAGTATTAAAAAAAGAATATAATTAAAGTTAAATAGCGTGCTTTTTTCTTAATTCTAAATCTTCTTTATCTTGAAATTCTTTAATTTTCTGCATTTTTATTTTTAGCTCTTCTACAGACAGCTCTGCCAGTTTTTTTATTCTCTCAATTAAATAACTTCGTTCGTTAAGCGTGGGGTCGGTTAAGATTTCCTCAAGTAAAGCTGAAAGAATTAAACCAACTTTTGGACCTGGCCCTATATTTAAAACTTTCATAACATCATAGCCATCAACCTTTAACATTGAAACATTAATGGGGTCTTTCTTCACTTTATCAATCATATATTCAAAATGTCTCAAGCGATAAGGTTTAGCTTTAGGTACACCCGAGCCCTTTCTTTCGGCCATCCTAAGTTGTATCAGCAATTTTACATTATCCAAACCAACTCGCCTGATAAATCTTCTAACGCCAGCTTCGGTCACTTTGCCAATATCATAATAAAACAAGTGGTACCTAACAAGGTGAGTAACTTTATCAACTGTATTTTTAGGAAATTTAAGTCGCGTCAAAATTTCCTTTGTCATTTTAGCGCCAACAATTTCGTGTTGATAAAAGGTGGCGCTGGGATATTCGCCCTTTTTAACGCGCGGCTTACCAATATCATGAAGTAAAGCGGCAAGACGCACCTCAAAATTATAACCAAAATAAGCCGCAAATTTTAAAGAATATAGATTGTGAGTATAAACATCATAAATATGATGCTTATTTTGAAGACAGTTAACACCTTCTAAAAGTTCAGGAATAATATATTGCAATAGTCCTACTTTACGCAAAAGCTCAATACCACGATCGGGTTCGGATGAATCAATTATCTTACAAAACTCATCACGTATTCTTTCCACTGCAATACCTTGACTCAACGAGGCATTTTTCTGTAAAGAAGAGAAGGTATCCCCGTCAATCTCGAAATGAAGTTGAGTCGCCAAGCGAACCGCTCTCATTAGTCTTAAAGCATCTTCATTAAACCTTTTATCAGGATTACCCACTGTTTTTATAATTTTATTTTTTAAGTCTTTCAATCCTTGATATATATCAACAACTTCAAAATAATTAGAACCAACCTCGATTATTGTCGATCCTTTTTTGGCTTCTGAGGGTTCAGATAACTTCAAAGCTAAAGCATTAATCGTAAAATCGCGGCGACTTAAATCTTCTTCGATTGAATTACCAAATACAACAACTTCCGGATGTCTTCTGTCTAAATATTTTTCTTCACGCCTAAAAGTGGTTATATGAACCTCTTTAACTTGATCATCATTCGGATACACAAAAACAGTAAAAAATTTATTCTCATAACGACTTTTGGAAAATAGCTCTTGGATTTCTTCTGGCTTAGCGCTAGTTGTAATGTCCCAGTCAGAAATAATTTTATTTTTATTCAAAAAAAGATCCCTAACGCAACCTCCTACTAAATAAGCCTCAAATTTATGGGCAGTCATTTTTTTTAAAATATCAATAATTACATTTGGAATCGGATTTATCATTTTTCAAAATCTCAAAATGAAATTTTAAAACAATCATAAACTAAAACTAAAATAAATTATATCATAATTCTTTGGAAATAGTAAAAAAAATAAACAATATACATCAACCTTGCAATAAGACGACATTAAGGTTAAAATTAAATTAAAACCTTACTCTACCAAATACATTTATCATAGCCCAACGCCTCCATAGCTCAATTGGATAGAGTACCTGGCTTCGAACCAGGGGGTTGGGGGTTCGACTCCCTCTGGAGGCACAATATGGTCACTCTACACCAAAAAGAAACAAATATAAAACAACTACAAGAACAAATCGAAGCTCTTCAAATTCAAATTGAAAACATTAGACGCGAAAGGGACCGCATCGAACAACGATATCAAAAAGAGTTAAAACATTACAATGACAGAATCAACAATCTAATGAAGCAAAAAGACGAACTTGAACGACAAATAATCTCTTGGCAGAATGTTCGAGTTGATAATCCAAAAAATTTTTAGTAATATTACAATAGCCGTAAATTGGAAATAATTTAACGCGGGAGTAGTTCAGCAGTAGAACGCTTCCTTGCCAAGGAAGAGGCCGGGGGTGCGAATCCCCTCTCCCGCTCTTAAACCGCACAAAAACCAAATTAAATTTCTTAAATCTAAGGGCCTGTAGTTCAACTGGCTAGAACGCCTGGCTGGCAGTCAGGAGGTTAGGGGTTCAAGTCCCCTCGGGTCCACCATATTGAATTAGCCACCTCGCTCGGGGCTTCGCCCTTCGCTTCGGCGGGCAGTTTTGCGATCAAATCAAAGGGTTTTTTGAAATCAATTGAAAGTTTTTGCTGGCTGATTTGGCGGTTCAAGCCGATTTTTTTGAGGAAATTTTTCATTTCTGAAAAATTTTCTTGCAAAGCGAGATTTTTGGCTTGGTTGGCTTCCAAAATCCAATTTCTGATGAGTTCAAGCCAATGATTGCCTTTTCGCTCAAAATCCGATAATTTTTCTTCCAAAGTTTTCTTTTCGCTCGTCAGGGCGTTTTTCTTTTGCTGAAATTCCGCCAGTTCAAAAACACTTTCAAG
>JBBINA010000004.1:0-70805 GCA_037444125.1 bacterium | reverse complement strand
TCTAACAATTCTGCAAGAAATAACATAGGCTGTAATAATACTAAAAGATATGTACTAAGAGTTCCCCCAGGTTGGCCTGAAGTAGTAATAGCGGATAATTGCGATGATTTAGTTGACGTTACCCTTGATAATCCAATTAATAGAGATGAATTTGGAAATATTTACAGAACTTCAGAACCCATATTTACAGGAACAGAGGTTAACGGAATCCCCTCCATACTGCATTGCTCTAACTGGACAAATGATCAAGATGCTGACTGCAACCCCAATAGGCCTGGTCCTGATTATCCTTTAAAATGCGCTTTGGTAGGTGTGAACGATTATTCTGATTGGAGGTGGACGCGAAGCCATGTAGAAGATTGTAAAGGCCGCCAATATCATTTTTATTGTTTTCAATTATAAATTATTATAATTAATGCCTAAATTAAATAACTATTTTTCAGTAATACTTTCAATAATCAGTATAATAAGCGTAGCATTACTATTTGTCAGAATCGAAAAATTCACTAATTTAATTGTTGAAAATTCCGCCAATCAGCAAAAACAAAATCAATTAACTTATCAAAAAAATAATAAAGAGAAAATTGACCAGAAAATAGCCCTACAACCGTCAATTCCTGAAATAAAACCATATCTTATTAGGCTCTATGATAATAGAGCCGAGCCAGATGGATATGTTATCAAAAAAAATACTTCTATAGAAGTTGTCGTTGAAAACAAAAGCACCGAAGAGGTTAATTTTTTAATTAATGAATTAAATATAGAAGACAAAATAAAGCCAAACGAAAACAAAAAATACAAAATAAAAATTCCGGATTTGCTCTCTGGCACTCAAATTGAATGGAAAATAAATAAAGAAAATGGCCAAACCGTAGGAATGTTTATCGTTGAATAAATAAATAATAAGATTTTAAAACTGAATCCTTTAATTTTAAGTGGCTTTTTATTTATAGGCTAAAGTCTACGCTCTCATTGTAATAAGCATCCGAAAGAGCATTGCCCCGACACACTGTTCTTTCTTGGCAATAATCTTTCCAAGCTTTCGCCCGCGCCGTCAGTAAATCTTTGCGTGCATTGCGAATTGTAGTTCTATATTTTTCCCAAGCATCGCGAGTAGCCTTTCTCCTTGCCTTTACCTCAGTGAGATTCCACGCATTTTTTAATTCTGTTTTACGTGCTTCAAGCGCTGCTTTTGCTGCTGCCGCATAAATATCAAAAGCCGTTATAATAGCGTTATAGCGCTTATCAATAGCATTTGCATACAGGCATGGTCAACATCACGATTTACACGTGGCAGCGTCGTTGTAACGTTTTGAGCCAAAACCGCCAACCCAGAAAATAAAACAAAAAACCCAAAAAACAAAGTAAGTATCTTTTTCATAAGAAATAGTTATTAATTTAAAATTGCCGACCTTTATTTTTTAATTATAAAAAATAAGCAATTTTCTATATAGCATAAAGCTTAAAAAAATAGTCAACGCAGTTTATCTGAAATTGGAAGAAAGTCTATCTGTTATAAATGTAATCAATAAATTAAGTTAAAGCCGACACTATCGACACTATAAAGAGAATTTCTTAAGAAGCAAAGAATTCAAAACAACAGAAACTGAACTTAAGGCCATAGCCATTGAAGCCAATACTGGATTAAGTAAAATTCCAAAAAAAGGATAAAGAATACCCATAGCCACAGGTATTAAAAGAACATTATAACCAAAAGCCCAAATAAGATTTAATTTAATAGTACGCATAGTTTGTTTGGAAAGTCGTATAGCTTTAGCTATTGAACTGAGATCCTGATTAATCAAAGTAATACCAGCCGCCTCAATAGCTACATCGGTTCCACTACCCATAGCTATTCCAATATCAGCAGCTGCCAATGCTGGAGCATCGTTAATTCCATCACCAACCATCGCCACTATCTTTCCTTCTTTTTGAATTTTCCTCACCTCTGTCTCTTTTTGGTCTGGTAACACCTCAGCCAGTATCCTTGTAATTCGAACCTTAGACGCAATTGCTTTAGCAGTTCGTTGGTTATCTCCAGTAATCATCATCACTTCAATGCCGAGTTTATGCAACAACTCAACCCCTTTAGACGCTGTTTCTTTTAAAGTGTCAGCCACTGCAATTAACCCCGCAACTCGTCCATCAACAGCCAATATCACCACAGTATTACCTTTATTTTCTAGTCTCTCTATGCTCGACTCAAGGACGCTTAGAGAAATTTTTTCTTTTATCATCAAACGCCTATTGCCAAGTACTATTTTTTTGCCTGCAATAATGCCTTCAACCCCATAACCAGGCACAGCCTTAAATCCCTCGATATCAACCAAGTCAATTTTTTCCTCTATGGCCTTTTTAATAATACTCTCGGCTAAAGAATGCTCTGAAGCCTTTTCTAATGAAGCGGCTAATTTTAATAATTCTTTCTTTTTAAATGAACCAACAGCTGTAATATCAGTAACCTCCGGCTTGCCCTTAGTTAAAGTACCTGTTTTATCAAAAATAACGGTGTTAATTTTATGGGCTATTTCTAAACTTTCTGCGTCTTTAACTAAAATACCATGCTCTGCTCCCTTACCAGTTCCAACTATAATAGCTGTTGGCGTGGCTAAACCCATAGCGCAAGGACAAGCAATAATCAATACTGATACCATATTCAAGAGCGCAAAAGTTAATGTCGGACTGGGGCCAAAATCATACCAAATAACAAAAGTAGCTATAGCCAACATAATCACAGCAGGTACAAAATAAGAAGAAACAAGATCAACTAATCGCTGAATTGGAGCCTTACTTCCTTGAGCTTCTTGTACCAACTTAATAATCTGAGCCAACATAGTATCTTGACCAACCTTAGTAGCCTTAAAAATAAAACTACCAGTTTTATTAATTGTTGCTCCAACAACCACATCACCTTTTGTTTTATCCACAGGTATACTTTCACCTGTAATCATAGATTCGTCAACATTAGAGCGACCTTCCAAAATCACACCATCAACAGGAATTTTTTCACCCGGCCTTACTCGTATAATATCACCAATCTTAACCTCACTAACTGGCAAGTTAATTTCTTTGCCTGCTCTAATTACCCGCGCTGTTTTAGCTTGCAAGCCAATAAGTTTCTTAATGGCTTCTGAGGTAGCAAGTCGAGCTTTAGTCTCAAAAAAACGACCTAACAAAATTAAACCAATAATAATGGTGGACACATCAAAATATGGAGCCAATTCGATGTCAATATTCTTAAATAAGTGGGGCAACAAAGTAACAAAAGCAGAATAACCATAAGCCACGCTTGTGCCAAGCGCTATAAGGGTATCCATATTTGCAGTACGATGTTTTAAGGCTGTTATTGCCGCCCGATAAAAATGCCATCCGCCCCAAAATTGCACTGGAGTAGCTAAAATTAATTGAACAAAAAAATTTCGCAAAACCGTCGGCGCGATATTCATAAGACCAGGAAAACTTCCCCAAAGAACCAATATCCCCAAAATAAGACAAACACTAGTTCGAACATGCAAATCTCTAAGTTCTTTTTGTTTTTGTTTTTCTTCCTCGTCTTCTAATTTTAACTCTTCAGTAAGCAAAACTTGATAACCAACATTAGCTACGGCTGATTCTAAATCTTTATCGTTTACTTGAACGTCATTATAAGTAACCGTCGCTTTGCCTGTAGCTAAATTAATTGTGGCCTGAGAAACGCCTTTTACTTCTTTTAAAGCACGCTCCAAAAGCATAACACATGAAGCGCAATGCATTCCTTTAATTGTAAAAGTCTTTTTAATTTCCATTGTACATTTCTTAAAAACTTACTCAACAATTATCTTTCCGTGATACATATTCATTCCGCAACTATAAATAAACTCGCCAGCTTTAGACACTGTAACTTCAATTGTAACCTTTTGATTAAGAGGTAAATATCGTCGAATTTTAAAATCCGCTAGAACAATTTCTTCAAGACAACTAGAGGAATCTTTTCTGATGAAATTTATTTTTGTAGTCTTGCCGCGTTTTAAATATATTATTTCAGGAGAGTAGCCACCATCTACCACAACATCAATTTCCGATAAATTACTTAATTTTGCCGACCTATTAATTTTTGCCTTTCCTCCGGTTTTCCTCAAAAAAAACCAATAAGTAAAAATTATTCCAATAAAACCAACTATAGTAACAATTATTTTATCTATCTTCATAATCTAGACTAAATCAAATTGCCATAAACGAACCCCTAAACATACCCATTGAACAACTAAAATTAATCCGCCCAGGCTTTTGAGGAGTAAATTCAATTAAATTAGTGCCCGGCTTTAGGCTTCTAACAATCCCATATTCCGGCACAACCAAAACCGAGGCGCAAGTGTAAGGATTTTTCACATTTATCTCCCATCTTAAAGGTACGCCGGCTTTAATTTTAAAAAAATTTGGAACATAACGACCCCTTTGATCAACTTCCATCGATACAACTTGCTCTTTTTCAGTAAAAACAATATTTGGCCCATAATCTTGTTGTGAGGTTTCTGTTTTTAAACTGCCAAAAATATCAATATCTAAACCTAAAAGCGAAGCGCCGCTAGTAATATTAAACAAACCAACCATAATTACTATTACGCCAGCTAGCTTCACAAAATAAGTCTGTATCAAACCTTTAACATAACTAGACATTATGCCAATTAACATTAAAGCCGGCAATGTCCCTAAAGAAAAAAATAACATAACCAATGTTCCTTCAACTGGATTGCCTCGACTCAGTATGTATAACTGAAGCGCTTGCGTAAAACCACAAGGAAGAAAAAAAGTCAGCCCACCTAATAAAAATATTCCTGTTTTGGAACCAGAGTTAATATTGGATTCAAACAAATTAATCAATGATTTAGGCACGAGATGCCAAGATAAACCCTTAAATAACTCAAGTAAATGCAACCCTAATAGAATCATAAATATGCTCAATACTATAATAACAACTCCGCCAAAACTGCCTGAAAGTGAAAAAAACTACCTAACCACCCTATCAATCCGCCAAATAAAGCATATGACAAGATACGACCCAAATTAAAATACAAATGAGGTTTAAATTTATCAATGAATTTAATTTGTCCAGAATGTTTAACTATCTCAGCTGAAACACCTAAAAGAAAACTACCTGTAACGGCCATACAGGTTGAAATTGAGGCAATAAGACCCAAAACTATAGCTATGCCAATCGATACATTCTGCTGAACGCCTACTGGTATTTTTTCCAATAATCCAGTTGTTTTTAAAATAAAATAAAAACTAATAACTACCATAAACAATATAATGACTTCATAGTAGTTTTTTCTGATTTCATCATTAGACAACGATATTTCATTTTCTCTTCTGCTGCCATCTATAACTTCATAACCCAATTTTCTAATGGTTTGTTTAATTTGCCCAAGGGGTAAATTATTTTTGTATTTAATCAAAGCCTCACCAGACTTAAAACCAGCATTAACCTTAATTATATGGGGTATCTTACTAAGCTCTCTTTCAATTAAAATCTCGCAACTCCGACAATGCATTCCTTTAATAAAAATTTTTTTAGTTAAAATAGTCATAACGATTTAGGTTAATCAGACAAATTATATACATCTAATAACTCCTTAATAATCCGGCCTCTTTCTTTCGAGCTCTGTTTTTTAAAAATACTCATAACACAACTATTTAAATGTTTTTCCAAAATCAATCTGTCAAGACTTTTAAGGGATTTTTGAATAGCTCGCGATTGATTAACGACATCGATACAATACTCATTTCTTTCTATCATCTTAATAATACCTTCAATTTGATATTAAGACGCTGTTCTATCCTCTCCATAATTATTTAATAAAAAATTTATAAAAAACATTATACCCCTATAGGGTATAATTTCAAGATATATTATTCAAATATATCACTGCTATATCACTGCTCCTTAAAGTATAAAGCAAAGACAACGCTCTTATCTTACATTAGTCGGGGCGCTGGGATTTGAACCCAGATTCTCAGGTACCCGAAACCTGCATGTTACCATTACACCACGCCCCGTTTGAATTTTTGACAGATTTGAGTAAAATAGTATTTATAAAAATTTTACTTATTTGATTATATTTTTGCAAGATGAAGAAAATTCATTTTATTTTTCAAGGAATCAAATTACCGCTAGATTTTCTACTTATAGTGTCTGGAGGCTTACTTGCTTATTATTTAAGGTTCGTGCCTTTTTTTACCAGGATTAAACCCATCCTATTTGATCTCAGTCTAAAAGAGTGGTTTGTATATATTCTTTTTATCGCTTTAATATCCGTCTTTATTTTGGCAATAAACGGCGTCTATAACCTAAGAAATAGAAATAATTTTTTTCTGGAAATTTTCAGGCTCTTATTTTCTCTTTTTGCTGCTTTTCTTATTTTTCTTTTTTATGGATTTTTGGCACGAAATTTCTTTGAGTCTAGGTTTATATTCTTCTCCGCTCTTATAATTTCTTTCTTTTTTTTAGTCTTTGAAAGATTAGTTCTACACTTTTTAGAAAAAACAATGTACAAAAAAAGCGGTCTAATTTTTAACCAAGTAGTTTTTATCGGTAACGGCGAAAACTCTATTCGTCTTAAGAATTATATCGATAAACATCCAAATTATGGCTATAAAATCATTAAGATTCTAAAAAATATTGATCTAAAAAAAATATCTTCATTAATCACCCACGGCAGGGTTGACGATATTATAATTACATCTGCTGATCTTGATCGATCTTTTATTAATGAACTCAGTAGTCTTTGTCAGGAAAAGGCTATTAATCTAAAATATGTGCCCACTTTATTCGAAATTTCCTTAGTTGGAACAGAATTTGAAGAAATTGAAGGAATCCCCCTGTTGGAAATTAAAAAAACTAACCTTGATGGTTGGGGCAAGGTTTATAAAAGAATTTTTGATGTGATTATAGCCACGCTTCTTCTAATAATATGCCTCCCTCTTTTTGCGATAATAGCTATCATTATAAAATTAGACTCTGAAGGGCCAGTGTTTGCCAAAATTCCGCACCGCGCTGGATTTAAAGGCGAACCATTTTATATGTATAAATTTAGAACAATGATAAAAAACGCTGACAAGCTTAAAAATAAACTCTTACCCTTCAATGAACGAAAAGACGGCGGCCCCCTCTTCAAATTATCTAATGATCCACGCATCACAAAATTCGGCAAGATTCTACGCCGAACCAGGCTTGATGAATTTCCGCAGTTGATTAATGTATTAAAAGGCGAGATGTCACTTATTGGGCCAAGACCTCATGAAATTCAGGAAGTCAAAAAATATGAACCGCATCAAAAACGGGTTCTAGGAGTCAAACCAGGAATAACCGGGCTGGCTCAAATTTCTGGCGCTCACAATCTGCCATTTGAAACCGAAAACAAACTCGATCTTTATTACATAGAAAACTGGTCGCCACTACTTGATTTGAAAATTCTAGCCAAAACCTTTATTTTTATGTTTAAAGACAGATCAGCCGTCTAACATATTATAATGCGAGTTGCTCTAATCCACGATTATCTCAATCAGTATGGAGGGGCAGAAAGAGTTTTGAGCGCGCTTTTAGATATGTTTCCCGATGCGCCTTTATATACCATTTTGTATTGTCCTTCAAGGTTGCCAAAAGAATTTGTTTCAAAACTTAAAAAAAGACCTGTTATTACCACTTTTTTAAATAACCTATATATTCCAAAATTAAGGCACGATCTTTTTTCATTTTTTATGCCACTAGCTGTTGAATCTTGGAATTTAAATGATTTTGACCTAGTTATCTCGTCGAGCGCTAGTTATGCTAAGGGTGTATTAACTAATTACAAATCCTGTCATATTTCATATATACATAGCCCCATCCGTTATTTATGGGACGATCCAGAGGGTTATGTTAATAGTTCACGTTACTCAACTATCATTCAAACAATCTATCGACCATTTTTTAGTTCTTTAAGAAAATGGGACTTTATAGCAGCTAAACGACCTGACTACCTGATTGCCAATTCTAAATATACCCATAAAAAAATTCTTAAGTACTACCGCCGCAAATCAGAAATCATTTATCCACCTTGCACCATAGAACAATTAATAAAACAAAAAAAACAAAATTCCTCTTCTAATTATTATGTCATTGTTTCCCGACTCATTCAATACAAAAAAACTGATCTTGCAATACAAACCTTTAACCTCTTAAAAAAACCTCTCAAAATTATAGGAGATGGACCTTTATATAAATATTTAAAAAGCATCGCTAAAAAAAATATTCAATTTTTAGGTTATATTCCCGAAAATGATAAATATAAAATATTATCACACGCTAAAGGTTTCATTTTCCCCCAAGAAGAAGATTTTGGCATATCTTTAGTCGAAGCTTTAGCCACTGGTACTCCTGCTATTGCTTATAAAGGCGGAGGAGCGCTTGAAATTATAAAAAATGGGGTTAATGGCATTTTTTTTAACGCACAATCCTGCAAAGCTTTGAAATCGGCAGTTTTAAAATTTGAAAAAACTAAATTTGATGCTAAAATAATAAAAAAGTCAGTTACAAAATTTAAAAAAGATAATTTCGTCAATAAATTTCAAAAAGCAATCAACAAATTTATCAATAAATATGACTATTTCTGATCTTATCAAATCAATTAAAGAAACAAAATTATTGCTGTTTTCTATATTAACTGTTTTTATTTTGTTTTCTCTCTCATACTCAATTTTTAATGTTTCTTTTCAAAAAACCGAGTTTAATCTTTACATTCAAAAAAAGGGCACTGACGAAACGCAAGATTTTAAATATGACCAATACTATACAATTCAAAATATTGCCACTTTAACCAAGTTTATAACCACAAGCGTTAAAGATCCTTTATTTATAAAGCCTATCTTCGCTAAACTCAACGAACCTTACAACAAATATAAAATATCAGCTAGCGAAAAGAATCTCGGTGTTATAGGTGTAAAAATATTATCCCGTCATAAAGAGTTTTTGGAAAAAATTAGCGAAGAAATGCGCATCGAAATCAACGGTCTCCTAAACAATTTAAAGGGCAACGCCGACCTCGTTTTTTATCAAGTTGTTAATTCATCTCCTTCTATAACACGTAATCCGGGCAACTTTCTTTTAAACCTGATTATTTTTTGTATTATCGGCTTTATCTGCTATTTAATATTTATTCTTGCAAGATTCGCTATCAAACAAGAAATTTCCAATAAAAATTAAGCATGAAAATCATAATTGACCTGAGAGCAACTCTTGTGCCTTATCGAACTGGAATTATTCAATACTGCAATCATCTTTTAAAAGCTTTGCTAAAAATTGATCATCAAAACGACTACATTCTTTTTTGGACAGGCATACAAAAACCAAATATCGACAGCAACATTCTTGCTAATCCTAAAATAAAAATTGTAAATATCAAAATTCCTAACCGCCTCCTTCATTTACCTCTTTTCTTGTTCAATCAACCGCGGTTTAATTTTTTTTTAAATAGCTTAGAGGAAAAAACCGTTTATTTTGTACCTCACTTTCTGCATACACCTGTTTCAAAAAAATTTAAAAAAATAATTACTGTCCACGATTTATCTTTTAAATATTTCCCACAATTTTTCACCTATAAAAATTGCCTTTGGCATTTTTTCAATAAAATAAAAAGGAATCTAAACGAATGCGAAAAAATAATTGCCATATCACAATCAACTAAAAACGATATTATCAAATTCTATAAAATTCCGCCGCAAAAAATAAAAGTAATTTACCATGGCATCGATCATACACAGTATAAAAGAATAACTAATTATGAATTTCTTGAAAAAGCCCGCGCAAGACTTGGCTTACCCCAAAAATACATCTTGTATCTCGGTCCCATTGAACCACGAAAAAATATTGATCTAATTATCAACGTTTTTAAAAAAATAACAAAAAATAAAACTTTTTCGCATCTGAAATTAGTTATTGCGGGTTATGCATTAGACGAAAAATTAATCAAAGCAATAAAAAACGTGCTCTGGTATAAAAATATAAGCGAGAAGGACAAGGTTATTTTCTATAATTTAGCTAAAATCTTTATCTATCCTTCTTTTTTCGAAGGATTTGGTTTTCCACCAATCGAAGCCGGCGCCTGCGGAGTGCCAGTAATCGCTGGAAACACCTCATCACTAGCCGAAACTCTGGCTGATGCAGCGCTTTTAGTCAATCCATATCGCTCTAACGAACTTGAATTAGCGTTAGTAGAACTTCTTAGAAATAAAAAGCTATATAATTATTTTCAAAACAAAATTATTCAAAAATCATTAACTTTTAGCTGGCCCAAAACTGCCCAACAAACTCTAGAAGTTTTTAAATCAATATAAAATAAAAACTCCTACTATTTTATTAAATCTTTTATTAAATCGAATACAGTGATTGCAAAAAAGTTCAAAAATTATGTGATTATTAAACCTTTAAACATTTTTTTTGTTTTAATATTTTAATATGTACCGCATAGGTATTGACGCCAGACTTTACGGCGAACAAAACACTGGTTTAGGTATTTATCTAGAAAATTTGATTAATCAGTTGCAAAAAATTGATAAAAAAAATCAATACTTTATTTTTATTCTCAAAAAAAATTACAAAATTTTAAATTTAAAATCGGCAAATTTTACTAAAGTTAAAGTTGAACCGCGCTGGTACACGCTAAAAGAACAAATTTTACTGCCTTTTGTATTTTACAAATATAAACTCGACCTTCTGCATATACCGCATTTTAACATTCCAATTTTTTACTTTGGAAAGAATATAATCACTATACATGATATTACACCCATACTTTTTCCTCCTTCCTCACTTATAAGAAGATTGACATTTTATCTTGTATTTTCAAAAGCAGTCTATTTCTCATCAAAAATAATCACCGTATCGCATACCATCAAAAAAGATTTAATTAAATTATTTAAAATCAAAGAGAAAAAGATAAAAGTTATTTATCAAGGTATAAGAAAACTACCAAAAATAAATCCAAAATCTAAAAAGGCACTAAAGCAAAAGTTATCTTTACCAAAACCATTTTTAATCTATGTCGGCCACTGGCGCGTTCATAAAAATATTAAAAACCTGCTGCTCGCCTTTAAGATACTACATGACAGCAAACAGAAAATTCACCTAATTCTTACAGGAAAACCTCATCATCGAGATTCCAAAATTAATCATCTTGTAAAGGAACTATCAAAAAAAGGCACAATTAAAAGAGCTAATTTTGTTTCTGCTAAACAACTTGCCTATCTCTACCAAGAATCGGCTGGCGTCATATTGCCCTCTTTTTCTGAAGGTTTCGGTTACCCACCACTGGAAGGATTATCTTTTGGGAAAAAGGTCTTTGTTTCAAATATACCTGTATTCAATGAAGTATTAAATGGCCTAAAAATAACAATTGATCAAAATAACCCCATAAAAACAGCCCAACAAATTATTCTTGGATTGAAAAATAAAAAAATAGAAAATAAAATACACAAAGAGGCTCCATCATTTTTAAAACGTTATGATTTTAAAAAAATGGCTCGCGAAACCCTAGAGGAGTACTTAAAAATTATTAAAGCATAATGAAAGATTTCATTATTAAAAAAGTATTTGATATAAGGCCCACTACTAAAAGCGGGGAAATTGATTTTGAACATATTTATCGCATTAAAAAAATTCTTGACTTGAAAAAAGAAGCTAGTTTTTCACAAATCAAAATACAAATAAAACAAACCCCCATTAAGAAAAAAAATAATTCTGAAATACAATTTTTTCAAAATGATAAAACCTCAACTTCCTCAGAAAATTACATAAATGTTTTAAATGAACTGCGCTCTGTTTTGTCCAGCCTTGAACAAAAAGAACGAAAAATCAAAACCAAACTCGAAAAGCTTAAACTCGACAAACTTGAAGCACCTTTTATTGTCAAATCCAATCCCCAATTAAGCTATAAACATCAACGAATTCAACACATTGAAAAAAAGGCTTTACCTTTAAAAACAAAACACCATCAAATCTTCAAACATACCAAGATTCAAAAACATAATAACCGCTATATCATAATTAATAAAGTGTTCGTCGCTACTGCCGTAATATTGTTTCTCCTTTTAAACTTTTCATTTTTTGGTCTAAAGGCCAATTTAAATAAGGAAAAAATTGCCCTAGAAACCATCCGCGGCTTTCAAAACCTATATAAAGCTGAGGCGTCTCTTAATAATCTATCTACTGAAAATTTTCTCCAATCTAAACAATATCTAGAATCAGCTTATAAAAATTTTTTAAGCGCTTCACAAGAACTTGAAAGTTTGGGCAAAGAAATACTAAAGGTCTTAGCCATCATCTCCCCAAATGAAATACTTAAAACTGGCTATTATACTGTTTACTTGGGTAAAGATTTAAGCCAAGCAGGCAAAGCAATTATTCAAGCATTCGATTTATTATCACAAATTAATTTATCGTCTTTTTTCGATTCAAAACCTGTTTTTGCAAATACAAATAACCAAGTAATTACTTCAGCCAAAATTATAAGTGGAGTTGGTTATTATCTTGCAGAGGCTAATAAATCTATTGCCTCTGCCCAAGAAAAACTAAATAAAATTCCTCTTAATGTTATCCCCGTAGAGTTCCGAAAAGATTTTTTAAAACTTAAGGAGAAACTGCCTGAAACACGAAAAAACATAGAAATAATAGCTACTAATTTCGATATCTTCGTCGACCTTATGGGCATCAATGAACCCAAAAACTATCTTATTTTATTTCAAAACAATAGCGAAATAAGGGCTACCGGAGGCTTTATCGGTTCATACGCCTTGATTAAAGTTAAAGATGCAAAAATAGAAAAATTAAAGGTTGATGACATTTACAATATTGACGGTCAGCTTACCGTTAATATTATCCCGCCCAATCCCATCAAAAAAATATCCACAGCTTGGTCAACTCATGACGCTAATTGGTTTCTTGATTTTCCTACATCAGCAAAAAAAATCTCTTGGTTTTTCGAAAAAACCGGCTCACCGACGCCTGATGTTATTATTGCCCTAACACCTCAATTTATTGAAGATATATTAAAAATTACTGGTCCAATCGAAATAAAAGAAGAAAACTTCATTGCCGAACATCATAATTTTCTAGAACTACTGCAATACAGAGTAGAAGATTTAGACAAAAAAACTGGTAACCCTAAAAAAATCTTAAGCCTCTTAACCGAAAAACTGTTAACTCGCCTTGCTAATCTCGATAACGATAAAATCAAGGAAATTATTGCCATTTTTAATAAGAATATTCTTCAAAAAAATATCATTTTTTACTTCAAAAACAAAAACGCCCAAGAAATTGCCGAAAACCTAAACATCACTGGCTCCATCAAACAAACTACCTCAGATTTTCTGGCCGTAATAAACTCCAATATCAACGGTTTTAAAACCGATAAAGTAATTAAACAATATACTAATATTACGATTAATATTAATAGCGATAATTCCGTTACTAACACCGTAGAAATTAAAAGAATTCATAATGGTGGTAACCTGCCTTACGATTGGTACAATCAAGTCAATGCCAATTACCTACGAATATATGCGCCCCTTGGATCTATCTTTGTTAAAGCAGAAGGACATACGAAAGAAAAGGTGCAAGACCCAATTGACTACCTTAAAGAAAACTTTAAAGAAGATGAAGATATAGCCAACTCCACAAGAGGTTTGATAAATTTAGACGGTGTTGATATATTCAAAGAATCTCAACGCACTGTTTTCGGCAGCTGGCTGTATGTATCACCAAAAGAAGAAGTTAATTACAAGATAGAATATGTTTTGCCTTTCAAAATTTCTTCAGATGGTCTTTATTCTCTTTATCTCCAAAAACAGCCAGGCCAAATAAACAATAAACTAACCGTGACCATCAAATATCCAAATAACTTTAGAATCAAAGAAAAATCAGACTTCCTAAAAATCACTGAAAATAATAACCTATATTTTGAAAGCCTTTTTGAACAAGATGAACAGCTTTTCGTAAAATTTGAACAATGAAATCAATTTTTTCTCTCAAGTCCAAAAACGTTCTTTCGGGCGCGCTTTTAATCGCCTTTTTTAGTTTAGTTTCAAGGTTACTGGGAATCATTAGAGCACGTCTTTTTGCTCAAAACTTCGGCGCTAGCATCGATCTTGATATTTTTTATCTTTCTTTCAGAATTCCTGATTTAGTGTTCGCTATACTGATGCTAGGCGGCGCAAGCTCAGTTTTAATCCCTTTACTTTCAGAACTAATCTATCAAAAAAAACAAACTACGGAAAAAATTAATAAACTCATTTCTAACTCCATTAATTTCATCCTATCTTTTGTAGTCGTAATAATACTTTTAACAATAGTCTCTCTCCCAAAACTCGTCCATTTAATTGCCCCCGGTCTAGACGAGACATCTAAACATAAAGTCATTATTCTCACTATTATTATGCTCGCTCAACCTTTATTTCTAGTACTCTCTGACCTTTTTTCCTCAATCCTGCAAGTTCACAAAATCTTCATCAGCTACAGCTTAGCTCCTGCTCTTTATAATTTAGGCATAATAACTGGCGCCGCTTTTTTAGCTAAATATTTCGGTATTCAAGGTCTAGCATTAGGTGTCGTCTTGGGTTCTTTTTTTCATATGATGATTCACACCTTATTTTTTAGGCGAGTTGGTTTCAACTACTCTTTACATTGGAATTTAAAGGATAAAAATCTACAAAAAATAATAAAACTATCACTCTTTCGATCTTTGGGCCTATTATTTTTTCAACTTAATTTCTTAATCATAAATAGCCTAGCCTCTCACTTTGGAGAAGGATATGTTTCTATCCTAAATTACGCCTTTGATATCGAATATATTCCATATGGTATTATCGGAATTGCTTTTGCCACCTCAAGCTTTGCTTATTTAGCCGACCTTAATTCCAACCAACAACGACATAAGTTTGCTTTAACCTTAAATAAATCCCTTAACAATGCTCTATTTTTCATTTTACCATTAGTTTTTATTTTTTATGTTCTGCGTACAGAAATTGTTCGCGTACTTCTTTTTATTGGCAAATTTGAAGAAAAAGATGTTTTAATTACCAGCAACTTTATCGGTCTAACAATCTTTGCCGTACCCTTCCAATCACTAATTCCACTCTTAACTAAAGCTTTTTACGCTATCAAAAACACCAAAGCACCAATCATCTCTAATGGAGTCAGCTTTGCCATCACCCTGGGCCTTACCTTCTACTTAAGCTTTCATCTCAACTTTGGTTTTTGGGGTTTGGCTTATGCCATTATTGCTTCAGGTATTATTAATGCCTGTTTAGCTTTTATCTTACTAAAAGCCAAATTACCACAATTCAACTTTGGTTTATTTCTACAGCAAATATCGAAAATATTATTATCTTGCCTAATAATGAGCATAACTGCTATTATTTTAAACGGATATTTGCAAAAATTTCTTAATTTTAACATTATGGCTGTTTTTGTAAGAGGTATAATAGTAAGTAGTCTTGGCTTATCTATTTATCTTATTATTAATTTAATCCTTAAAAAAGAAGAAGCACTTCAACTTTACACAAAAATTAAATATATGTTGAAAAACAAAACAATTATTTTTTAAATTCTGATCAAATTAAAATGAAAAGTTTAGCTTCAAATTATAAAAGTTCTATCAAATTATCAAGGGATGAACTCCGCAATATGGTTTTCTGGGTTACAACTGCCCTACACTCAGTTTTATCAACTTGCGATCGGCTTCGCACGACCGCCAGCGCGGAAAAAAATAAACGTCTGGTAGGATTAGGTTATAATGGATCTTTACCTGGCCAATCCCATTGCGATGATATAAGCCATTTAATGGTTGAATGCCATGACGAACGAACCCTTCATGCTGAAGATAATCTAAACCTAAATACGCCAAGAAAAATGTTGGAAAAATCGCGCGTAAGAATCATTGGAACGCCTTGTCTTCGCTGTGTAAAGCGCAATCTCTTAGCTCATAATGTAGCTGAAATACGTTACGTTGGTGAATATGCCAACTCTCGAGGCAAAGAACTAATTGATAAATTTTGCCATGACTCAAACACGCCCCTTATCAAAGAAAAAATCGATTGGCAGAAATTATTCCAGCTCTTATTTGATTTAATGGCAAGAAAAGGTGGCATATTTGAACGGGAAAATTTTAGTTTAAAAATAGTAAAAATTAAATAAATTATGCTGACAAAAATTATAAATTTCGCAATTATAGCCCACATCGATCACGGAAAATCAACTCTGGCTGACCGTCTTCTTGAAATTACCAAAACAGTTCCTAAAGAAAAACTACACGCGCAGTTTTTAGATATAAACCCTATAGAAAGAGAGCGAGGCGTCACTATCAAAATGCAACCAGTAACCATGGAGTACAATTTTAACAATAATAAATATATACTTAATCTTATTGACACACCTGGCCATATTGATTTTACTTATGAAGTTGAACGCGCCCTCTCTTGCATTGAAGGCGCAATCCTACTCATTGATATCACACAAGGTATACAGGCACAAACCATATACAATTTAGAAATCGCTAAAAAAAATGGTTTAATTATTATTCCAACAATCAACAAGATAGACTTAATGCACAGTTTAGAACAAAAAGATAAAATAGCCAAAGAGTTGCATAAAACTTTGAAATTACAAAGGGAACCCTTGCTAATTTCAGCTAAAACAGGACAAAATGTAGAAAATCTTTTACATCAAATCATTACCACTATTCCTTCACCCGCTATAAACATTAAGCAGCCTTTGCAAGCTCTTGTTTTTGACTCAATTTTTGATGTACATAAAGGAGTTATTCTTTTCTTAAGGTTATTTAATGGAACAGTCAAAACTAATGATGAAATTACGCTTCTTTTCAATAAACGGCGAATTAGAGTTAAAGAAGTAGGCTATTTTAAACCATATCTCACAAAATCAAATAAACTTTCCGCGGGCGAGATTGGCTATATAGCCACAGGAATAAAAGAAACAGGGCTTTTTCTTATAGGAGATACTATTACTAGCGCTACTATGTCATACGATATAAATACCATTTCATTACATCAATTTGAAAAACCTAAACCTGTACTTTATGTTAATATTTTCCCTTATAAAGACGAGGATTTTGACGAATTTTTAACAAAAATAAATAAATACCGTCTTAATGATCCATCAATGGTATACGAAAAAATCTCTGATAAAAACCTAGGGCGCGGCATTAAAGGAGGTTTTTTAGGTCAATTTCATCTTGAAATATTTTTGGAACGCATGAAACGAGAAGAAAATATTCAACTTTTCATCACTAAACCATCAGTTGAGTTTAAAATAAATTATAAAGACAAAACATCTAAAATAATTAATCAAGCCAGTGATTTGGGCAAACTAGAAAATATTATTTCACTAGAAGAACCTTACGCAAAGGTCCACCTTATCACACCTGTCAATTTTTTTAATGAGATTTATGAGTATCTAACAATGATTAAAGCTGAATTTATCGATTTCAAAAACAATCAAGAAGGGAAAATGACTTTAGAAGTTATACTACCCTTACGCAAAATCATTGAAGATTTTCATGATTCCATTAAAAGCATTAGCCAAGGATATGCTTCCTATTATTATGAAGTTATCGGCTACAGAATCTCTGCGCTTAAAAAAGTCGAAATCATTATTCACGGCGTAGTCTCAGAAATTTTCTCAGTTTTAATGCCTTATGAAGAAGGTGTATTATATGCTCGTTATCTTTTAAAGAAACTCAAAGAAAAACTACCGCGCGAACAATTTCAAGTAAAACTACAAGCCTCTATTAATGGCAAAATCGTGGCACGCGAAGACTTGCCGGCTTTACGCAAAGACATAGCCGGCTGGCTTTACGGAGGAGACCGCACGCGAAAAATGAAACTTTGGCAAAAACAAGCTAAAACCAAAAAAGAACTAGGCAAAATTGGCAAAGTCCGCATTCCCCCTGATCTTTTCATTGAAATCCTCAAAAGGCAATAGTAAGATTAATTATCTTTATAATTCTCGCTTTTATGTATTTTGCAATTGACATAGGCGGCACTACAATTAAGCTTGGCGCATCAAAAAATCTCAAAACCTTTTGGTATAAAGAGCTTTTCCCTACACCAAAAAATTTTGAAATGGGTTTAAAAATACTTGAGAAAAAAATAAAAAATCTTGCACATAATCGTAAAATACAAGGTATTTCTATTGCTATTGCCGGAGAATTCAACCAAGATAAATCACAACTTATCTGGTCACCAAATCTCAAACACTGGCTTCATAAACCCCTTAAAAAAGACCTAGAATCTGCTTTGGATTGCAAAGTTTACCTTGAAAATGATGCCAACTTGGCTGGTCTTGGCGAAGCAATATTTGGGGCTGGAAAATCTTTTAGAATTCTTGTTTATCTTACTATCAGCACTGGTGTCGGCGGCGCAAGAATTGTTAATAAAAAAATCGACCGCAACATTTATGGTTTTGAACCCGGCCAGCAAATTTTAAATATTGACAACTTTTTTAAACATAAATGGCCATCAACCCTTGAAGACTATATTTCAGGTAGATCAGTTGAAAAAATTTACGGCAAAAAACCATACCAAATTTTTGATTCAAAAATCTGGGATAAATATGCCAAAATTTTATCACTTGGTTTAGTTAATATAACATTTATCTGGTCGCCTGAAGCAATAATCCTTGGCGGTTCTATGATGAAAAAAATCGGCATTCCCATTAATAAAATTCGAACATATTATAAAAGAAGTTTAAAAATTCCTTTGTCTGTAAAAATATATAAAGCAAAACTAATAGATTTTTCGGGCATTTACGGAGGGCTTGCCTATTTGAAACAAAAAATATTATACGACTAAAAGTGATTTTGGAGGTGGGGTCTCAAAAATATGTTGACAAAAATGGTAAAAGTATAAAATATAATATAGGCTGTGTTCCCTTAGAAATTTTATCAATACAAAGGAGGCTTCAAATGACACGGAATTACATAATCCTAACGCATACCGCGCCAGATATTGACGCTTTGTGTGCTACTTGGCTGCTTAAAAATTTTGGAAATGATGAAAAGTATCCAGGGATTGAAAAAGCTGCACTAGTTACTCTAGGAAGCAACGAAGAAATAGAGAACTTCATTCGCAAACACGAAGAAAGTGACCCCGATATTGTAGTTATTCCCGTAGATATTGGCGGCGGAAAATACGACCACCATCCACACTCAGCGTTTCCAGATGACTGTGCGGCCACACTTATAGCCAAAGATTTAGGAATAGAGGACGATCCAGCATTAGAAGACTTACTACGTTATGTGTTGAATACCGATACAAAGCCTGGCGATCATCCAATGGCGCTTGGAAATTTGGTTAAACGACTAAATGATGCCGGTAATTATCCGGGTAGTGTGCAAAGTTGGACAGAGCAAGCCATTGACAGCATCTATACGATTCAAAAGCGATTTTGGGATGCGGTTAAAAATGAGTTTGAAAAAACATCGAGAATTGAGGAAATTAATTTTGGTCCGCACAAAGTGAAATTAGTGGTTTCACAATCTGACAACGATCAAATTGCAAAAATTGCACGAGCCAAAAAAGTGGGAGTAAATGCGGCCGTGATAATTCAAAAAAATTCTAATGGCCACATACAGGTTTATATCAATCAACGGTTTGGCATCATTAGCCGCGAAATAGCGCGACTGCTACGCTTAGAAGAGCTTAAAACAAAGGACTTCCAAATACAAGATTGGAAGTATCTGGAAAAACCAGGTACGCTTCCTGAAATCCCCGAGTGGTTTTACGATGAAAATTCGGAAAATATATACAACGGCAGCAAAACCCATCCCCACATACCTATCACCAAAGTGTCTCTGGAAAAAATCGTTGAGCTAGTTAAGTTCGCTTTGGATTATACCAAACTCCATGATAAGTGTCCAGTGAACTCATGCATTAAAAATCAATGCCCGTGGTATTCGCTAGGACTAATCCGCTGCCGAAAAATAAGATATGCGGAAAAGCATGTGGTGCCGCTCTGAACGAAGTTTAAAAGAACATTTACGAAGTGAACTGAAAATCTCACAAGACAAGTAAGTTCACTTTTTTTATTTATCTTACTTGACAAAAATATAGATAAATTTAATTTTAGCCGAACTCTAAATATTTCATTTCTAAAACTGAAAAAACAAATAATTCATTTTCCCTATTGACAAAATATTTTTTTTATGTATAATATATTGTGTACACTAAAATTTATGGTTTAATGGGAATTAAAAACCTATTGACAAAAATACAATTAAGGAATATAATAGCTCTATAAAAATAAAATTAGGGGGAAATGGGAATGTAAATCCGACTCAACTCCCACTTCCCACCGTGCCTCTTTCAAGCACCTTAAATACTAGTGTCCTGAGATAAAGGGACAACAGGGATCAAAAAGGGTGTCGCCTCCCACGCCACGAGCCTAACCCACACCTCGAATGGCATCGAGATTTTGGTGGGGGAAAGCGCTCAAAAGTTGTCCCTCTTTTATCTCAGTACATAAGAAAAGACATCTATTCGGGAACCAAGGATATTCCTTGGTTCCCGGTCTGATGACAGCTAGGTAACCCTGGCTGTTTTTCATTTAGGTAAATTTTTCACATCATAACTCAATTTCACTGGTTGCAAGTAAAATTTAATTCTGTATAATTAAGTTGTCATTAGTATAAGTATAAATGGAAGAATATCTTAAAAAAATCATTGTTTTAAAAGATGACCTCAATCGCGTTAAGGAGGCTACTTGAATTACTGAAAAAAGGGGAAGACTTGATAAGCTCCAAAATAACATTCAAAAACAAGAAAATATAGCTAATCCTGAAAAAATAAAACATTTAAGCATCGAAATTGTAAAATTATCCCAAGAAATAAACGAAATTGAAGATATAGATAAACAATTGAATGATACCTACGAATATATAAAACTGATTCAAGAATTAAACGACACAAATGAAGCTAATATTAGCGATGTTAAAACTAACATCCAGAAACTTGAAAAGCTCATTAAACAAAAAGAATTAGAAGTATATTTAGGCGATAAATTTGATAAAGGCAACGCTATTATAACTATTTACGCCGGCCAAGGTGGCACAGAAGCAGAGGATTGGGTAAGAATCCTCTTTAGAATGTATGAAAAATATAGCCAGCGTAAAGGATATAAAATTGAGATAATTGACGAAAGCCGCAATGATTTTGGCGGATTCAAATACATCAGCTTTAAAATAAGTGGCAAATACGCCTATGGCTATCTAAAATTTGAACAGGGAGTACACAGACTCGTCAGAATGTCGCCGTTCTCTCCAGACAAGTTACGCCACACCTCTTTTGCTTTAGTGGAAGTTTTGCCAGAACTTGACGAAAAACCAGAAATTGACTTAAAAGACGATGATTTGGAATTCGAATTCTCAAGAGCCGGAGGAGCTGGCGGACAAAATGTCAATATGAGAGCCACGGCAGTCCGAGTTATTCACAAGCCAACCGGACTTTGGGTAAGATGTCAAACCGGAAGAAATCAACTAAAAAACCGCGAGCAAGCTTTGAAAATTTTATATGCTAAATTAATCAAAATTGCTCAAGAAAATGTGGGCAAAGTTAAAGAAGCTTTAAAAACTAAAGCCAAACCGTCATGGGGTAACCAAATTAGAAACTACATATTTGAACCCTATCAATTAATCAAAGATACTCGCGTTGACTATGAAACAAATGATATTAATAAAATCTTGAATGGCGAACTTGATGAGATGATTGGATTACTTATCCTAAACTCTAAAAAAATAGCGAAATGATAATTTTTTCGAATGTCCATAAGAAGTATAACTCAACTTTTGCGCTCAAAAACATAAATTTAAAAATTAACGATTCCGAATTTGTTTCAATAACCGGCAGGTCTGGAGCTGGTAAATCTACTATTATAAAACTTCTCATCGGAGAAGAAAAACCAAGTGAAGGCGAAATCTTCGTTGATAACGAAAACATTAACAAGCTACCTCAAGCACTAATTCCTCTATATAGACGAAAAATTGGCATAATTTTTCAAGATTTTAAGCTGTTGGCACGGAAAACAGTTTTTGAAAATATTGCTTTCGCTATGGAAATCGCTGGTATTCCCTTTAACCAAATTCAATCAGATGTAACAAAAATACTGCAAATTGTCGGACTTGAAAATAAACTAGATCAATTCCCCCATCAGCTTTCTGGCGGCGAAAAGCAACGAGTGGCCATCGGTAGAGCTATAGCCCTAAGGCCAAAAATATTAATAGCCGACGAACCAACAGGTAATCTTGATCCAATTCACAGCTGGGAAATAATTAATCTTTTGATTAAAATAAATCAACTAAATACCACTGTAATTCTTGCAACTCACGATAAAGAAGTTATTAATTCTCTATCCAAACGAGTGGTTACTTTGGACAACGGCGTTATTATAAGCGACGAAGAGCAGGGAAAATACTTATTGGCATAATTTTTAATTTAAACTTACCAACTTGATTACTTTTCTACGAATAATCAAATATGGCCTACAAAACACTATAAGAACACTTGCAATTGCACAAGCGACAGTTTGGATTACTAGTTTTACCCTTATCACTATAAGTAGCCTCTTAATATTTAACGTGCTTATCAGGGAAATAGTAGAAAAACTCAAATCTCAAGTTGATTTAACAATTACTTTAAAAAAAGCGGTTGATGAAGACGATGTGCTAAAACTTAAACGAAACCTCGAATCAATGCCTCAAATTACACGCGTTGATTATATACCACGTGAAAAAATCTATGAAGAAGCGCGCACATCTCAAAATCCTATTATTGAACAAAGCCTAGAGGTTCTTGAAGGCGAAAATCCTTACCTATCACAACTAACAGTTAAAACAAAAGATCCAACATTTTTGGCCTCGCTTAATGAATTTGTCGAACAAAACTATAAAGCACTTATTGACAAAATTAATTATTCACAAAATAAAGATCTTATTAATCGAGTCTCTTCTTTTATTGATTCATTAAAAAAAGGCGGTTTCATTATAACTTTAATTTTAGGGATATTGGTAGTCTTAGTAACGCTCAATACCATTAGGTTAGCCATTTACTCTTTAAGAGAAGAAATACAAATTATGCGACTTGTCGGTGCAAGTAATTTTTTCATCCAAGGTCCATTTTTTGTCGAGGCTGTGATATATGCCATCATCTCGGCTATACTAAGCTCAGTAACTCTGCTTGTAATCCTAAAATTTATCTCACTTCGTTATAGTTTTATACTATTTGATTTTGATCCTTACAAGGAATATGCAGGTCATTTCTTATGGTATTTTATAACTCAAGTTATTATTGGTATACTTCTAGCTATTATTAGCACATACTTAGCAATGAGGAAATATCTTAAAATATAAAATCTCTAAGTTTTATTAATTTTTAGATGCTATTTACCCATATCGGACTTGAAATTCACATTGAAGCCAAAACAAAAACTAAAATGTTCTGCGGCTGCTTAAACGAACCTGATGAAAAAGAACCTAATAAAAATGTTTGCCCTATTTGTCTAGGTTACCCAGGAACATTGCCACTACTCAATAAAGAAGCCGTCAATAAAGTAATACTTTTGGGATTACTTCTAGAAGGCGAAATTGAACGTTTCACCTTTTTTGAACGCAAACATTATTTTTACCCTGACTTACCTAAAGGTTATCAAATCTCACAATACCAAAAACCGATTGTTAAAAATGCTAAAATAACCCTTTCAAATGGCAAAAAGATTAGAATTAAACGCATACACATTGAAGAAGACACGGGCAAACTTTACCACCATAATAACTATTCTCTAGTTGACTATAATCGAGCTGGCGTGCCATTAATAGAGCTTGTTACAGAACCAGATATCACCAACGCCCAAGAAGCTTTTGAATTTGCCAAAAAAATGCGCGAAATTTTGGTTTTTAATAACATATCAGATGCCTCAATGGAAAAAGGTCATTTAAGACTTGAGGCGAACATTTCACTTTCTAAAAAAAATAATACCCTTGGCACTAAAGTAGAAGTAAAAAATCTAAATTCATTTAAATCGCTTAAAGAATCTATCAACTATGAAATTAAACGTCAAACCCAGCTTATTAAGAACAATAAAAAAATAGCTCAAGAAACAAGAGGTTGGAACGAAAACATTAAAAAAACGATACCACAAAGAGTTAAGGAAGAATCCGATGACTATCGCTATTTTAGAGAACCAGATATACCACCGCTAGTAATCTCTGACGAATGGATTGAAAGCATTAAAAAGAACCTCAAAAAAATGCCTCAAGATATAAAAAATAACCTCAAAACTAAATACAACTTGAACGAACAGATAGTTGAAGTTATTTTTTCTAACAAAAATTTGGCAGAAATCTTTGAACAAATCGAAGCAAAAGCCCAAACAATGTTTAAAAACAAAGCTCAAGAAATTATACAAAGCGCCATCAACTTTGGCTCAAGTATACTTCTAAATTTAATACACGAACGTGAAGTCAAAAAGTCTAAATTCATCCTCGAGGAATTTCTTAAAATAATTGAATTGTATCATTTGAACAAAATAAATAATATTATGGCAAAAAATCTGATTAAAGATCAATATTTTGAAGGCCTGGAAGTCACTGATTTAATTAAAAAATACGGACTTGATAATCGCGCTTCATCAACTCATATTCAGGAAATAGTAAAAGAAGTTATTACTAATAACAGTCAAGTGGTTAAAAGCTATTTAGCCGGCAATGAAAAAGTGTTGCAGTTCTTAATTGGCCAAGGCATGAAACTAGCTAGAGGCAAAATTGATCCAAAAGCTTTAAAACATAAACTAATAGAAGCCATTAACTCAACGAAGTTCCTCGAGTAATGCTTTAATTTCTTTACGGTTTTTTTGAAGCCATCTTTCTATTTCCTGTTTATGTTTTATCAATAATTCAGGGTCGTCTTTGTTAAGCTCGTCTTTAAGGTGTTTAAGATGGGGGTTATCGGCTAAAAACTTATCAAAAATAGCTTTAAATTTCTGAATCTTCTCAATAGAAAGCTTTTTAGGGTCAATATTTAAATCCTTCTCTGAATAGCCAAGTTTTTTTAATTCTTTTTGAAGTTTATAGGCTGCAAATTTAGTAAATATGTTGGAAAACAATCCCATATTTTTATTGATAATTTAGAAATTAAATCTCAAAGTAAAATATAAAATTTAGTATTGATTTTACTTTTTCGGCAAAACCACGTTTTTAAAGGCTTCGGGGAATAACTTTTTAGCCTCATCAAGGTATCTGCCAGCTTTCTCTAGATCATTTAGTTTAACATAAAGTTCAACTAAAACTGCTAATCCTTGCGTGCTCTTATAATTAAAACCTTTTTCAAGTGCTTTTTCAAGATAAACTTTTGATTCATTATAATCCTCAGCAAGGAACAAAACAACCCCCAAATACCACAAAGGCGGTACATACTTTTGATTCAGATTAATTGCCTTAAGATACTCTTCTTTGGCTTTATTAATATCACCTGTTCTAAAGAAAAACAAACCGTTCTCATAGTAACCCTCGGGACGCCCAGGGGCAAGCTCTATAACTTTAGGCATATATTGAATGTATAAATCGGCATAAGCTTTATCAGCTAAGGAAAGCATACTTAGTATTTTAAGAAGACTTACACCCAAACGATAATTATTCGGTCTTTTATCAAAGTCATATTTTAGCTCTTCATATATTGCCTTTAAGGATTCTACATTCTGACTAGTTGGCTGAACTTGAACGCTTATTTGATTAGCTAGGTTAATCAAAATTTCGCGGTTTAAAAAAGTCTGTCGCCCAAAAAAATTATTTAAGACTTGCTCAATAATCTTTGGCTCGTTAATTTTTTGCGGAACAACTGCAAGAATCTTGATAGATTGAGCGTTCATACCTAAATAATAAAAAAGTGATAAAATATAAACCACACAAAAAACAATAACAACACCACTAGCTAGTTGCGTAGTTTTTTTAATTGGGAAAATCAAAGTTTTGTAGGTTTTATCGTAAATAGCTACCAAAGCTAATAATATCGTCAAACCAACATAAGTTGAGGGCGTATCAAAAATAAAAATGTTTTGAAAAAGATAAGAAACCAACATACCTAAAATTACAATAGTAACTGGCGATAAATCACGCCAAAGCACTTTAATTAAATAGCCTATAAATACTAAATATAAAATTAAACCAATAATGCCTGTTTCTGTTAAAACCTCAAAATATTTATTATGCGGCTTATCAAAAAACTGAGGATCATTAGTTAGATTTTGGGGGTCATAATACTTAGCATAAAGATAAAAGAAATTATTGTGGCCCCAGCCAAAAACAGGCCGTTCTTTTAGGCCGACTAATGAAATTTTAGCGCTGACAATTCGCGAAGCAGTCGTTCTATCATTAAATCCAATAGCAGCAATATCCGAAATCATCGGTATTTTTTTAATAAAATCGCTATTTCTAAACAAGAAAGTAAAAACAAGTAAAAAGAAAACAGTCAGACAAAAACCGAACAAATATTTGCGAATATTTCGGTTTGAGAAAGTAAATGAAAATAGGACCGCAGAAACAACTAAACCTATCAAAATACCAAAAAAAGTAGCCCTTGATTGAGTAGAAAAAGCAAATATGAAGGATAATAAGGCTACAGTTATATAAAAAATTCGCCACTGTTTATTTTTATCAATAACCCAAAGATAAATAGCAAACCAAAAAGGGAAAATAAGATAAGTGGCAAAAAGCGCCGGATTGCCCAGAGATGAAGAAAAAGGCATAGCGTCTTGCAAAATTAAACTGCTATTAACTTTAGCCAATTGCAAAAGGGCGTAGATAAAAGTCAACAAGCTACCAAATAAGAAAAACCGCAAAATAATAATCCTAACGATTTCCTCATAAAAAATTTGAGATAATATTAAAAAAAGTAAAAAGAAATTAAACAAAAAATAAAAACCTTCCATTCGTTCGGCGTTGCCCCACAAACTATTGTACGAATCAACGCCCAAAAATATCGAAACCATTATCCAAATCACATAAAACAAGAACAAAATAACTGCTTTTTTTAAATTGAATTCCAGTTTTTTTTGGTTTATAACATAGACTAGATAAACAATAAAAATTACTTGGATAACAAAAGAGGCAAAAATGATTTTTGGAAATATAAAAGGAAAGAAATATCGCGGTATTGCGATTGAAGGAGTTAATAAACATAATAGCCCTACCAAATAAACAACTGCCTTCTTATACAATTCCTCTCTAATCATAGAAAATTATGTTTAAAGATTAAAAATGCATTTTTTCCTTAAAAAATTTTCACTGCCACTATTAATCATAACGGATATTGCAGCTTTTTTTATAACTCTTGTTATTGCCTTAATTCTACGGCGCCAGGCTTTCGAAAGCGAGTATATAACCAACCATTTAATCTATTTCAGTCTGCTAGTGCCACTTTTTATCATTATTCTCAAATTGCTTGACCTTTATAAAATTTACTATCTTCGCCTTAATTTCAACTTATTTCTTATAACTTTTAATAGTATAGTCTATTATTTGCTTTTTGCAATACTAATCTTCTACCTTATACCTTTCTTTAAAATAGCACCTAAAACTCTCCTTATTATACAATCGTTTTTCTTATGGTTCTTAATTTATGGTAGTAGGGTGCTAATTATAAAACTTTTCAAAAGATGGAAAGTTATACAACCCATTGCCATAATAGAAAACAATGATACCCTCTTAACCCAAAAAATTATAAATGAACTAAAAAAAACGTCATCAACTTTAAAAATTTTCTCACTTAAACCTCAATCTCAAGACATCTATAAACTAACTCAACTTATTGAAAAAATAGGTCTTTACTATATTATCTACGCCCTACCTTTGACTAAAAATATGCAAAAAATTTTGGAAAATTTAGCTTTGAATTATGCCGTTACTATACAATCAGTCGCTGAGTTCTATGAACTTATTTTCCAAAAAATTGAAATTGAGCATACGCCCCCACAAATCATTCTAAAAGATCTGGTTCAAAAAAAACCCTTTTACAATACCATAAAAACAATTATTGATTTTCTCTGCGGGATAATTGGATTTGTCGTTATGGTAATTATATATCCGGCTATTTTTCTATTAATAAAACTTGACGATGGCGGGAGCATTTTTTATAAACAAGATAGAGTTGGCTTTAAAGGAAAAGTCTTTCAAATCTACAAATTCCGTACCATGATATCAAACGCGCAAAATGTAGGACCATTAACTACCGAGGAAAATGATAGTCGCATTACAAAAGCTGGACGCTTTCTAAGAAAACTCCATCTTGACGAAATACCTCAATGTCTAAACCTTTTAAAAGGCGAGCTATCACTCGTAGGTCCAAGACCAGAACAACCTTCTATTGTTAAAGAATATGAAAATAAAGTTATGCTTTACTCTTTAAGACATTCTGTTAAACCGGGAATCGTTGGTTGGGCTCAGATAAATTATCATTATGCCAGAAATCTTGCTGATAATATTGAAAAAACAAAATACGACCTCTATTATATTAAAAACCGCAACCTTTTTCTTGATCTAGAAATCATTTTTAAAACTTTAGGTGCCGTTTTAAAAACATTGTTATGAAAATATCGGTTATTATTCCCTGCCACAACGAAGAAAAAACAATAAAAAATACAATTAAAGCAATTCCAGCTTCTAAAAATATTTTAGAAATTATTGTGGTTGATAATAATTCTAACGACAAAACCGCTAAAATCGCTAAGAGTTGTGGAGCTAAAGTTTTTTTTGAAGCGCAACAAGGATATGGATATGCCATTAAGCGCGGACTAAAAGAAGCTAAAGGCGAAATAATAGCCGTGCTTGACGGCGATGGTCAATATCCAGCTGAAAAAATTATAGAAATAACTGATTTTTTGGTTAAGAATAACCTTGATTTCGTTTCGGGCTGTCGTTTTCCCTTGGAAAATACCAAAGCGCTCCCCCCTACTCGGAAAATAGGCAATTATATTTTAACTCTCTTCGCCAATGCGCTTTTTGGGACAAATCTCAAAGACTCACAATCAGGAATGTGGGTATTTAAACGTCACCTACTCAAAAAAATTAAACTTATCAGCAACGATATGCCAATCTCTGAAGAAATTAAATTGAAAACCATTTTACAACCGTATCTTCGTTTTCGCGAATATCAGATACCTTATCACCCTCGTCAAGGCGATTCTAAACTATTACCAATCAAACACGGCTTAAAAAACCTTTTTTTTCTTATAAAGCTTGCCATCAGCAACCCAACCTCAAGACAATTCTTATTAAAACGCTCCTTGCCTTTAATAGCCCTGCTAATAATAATAACAGCGAATCTTTCTTTTTCATTAAAATATATTTCTAATCCCTTTATTAGCGTTACAGCCGATACAAACGGAGATAATGGTTTAGCCGCATGGAACTTACAGAAATATGGCTATCTAAAAATGAAATTTGGCAACTATCCTCAATGGATAGATAACTTAACTGATGAAAAAATAACATTTTATACCAATCACCCTAGCTTTTTTCTCTTGCCAACCAGTTTTCTCTATAAATTCTTTGGTAAAAGCGAGGCAACAACTCGTTTAGGACCACTTATAATGTTGTTATTAAGTGTCATAATTTTCTTTTTTGCGCTTAAAAAATTATTCAGGAATTTTTTATTATCGTTTTTAGCTACCTTGATTTTCGCTATTTTGCCTGGAACTATTTATTACGGCCAAACTTTTGAACTAGCGGTTTTTAGCTTGCCATCGGCACTGTTTTCTTTTTCCTTATTTATTTTTTATCTTTATAACAGAAAGGTTATCTATCTTATATTATTTTATTTATCAATTATCTTTGGCGGCTTAATGGGTTGGTTTTATTATTTTATGCCGCTTGCAATCATAATTCTTTTAATACTTTTTCCTCCGCCTCAGTTATCTAAACTGGAAAGAATAAAAATAGCTATATTCACTGCTATTTTAATGTCTCTTGTATTTATATTAAATCTAGTTCATTTTTATATACTTAATGGCCCTTCAGTTTTTGATACGCTTAAAAACGCTTTTTTGATAAGAACTGGGCGCAGTGCTTTTGGTCCATGGCTTACAAGAATATATTGGCTACTTAAACTTCATGCCACGTGGTTATTTTTAACCATCTCTGCCTGTGGTTTATTAATTTATCTACAAAAATTAAAGAACAATGCCTCTTTACGCCTAATTTTGCCCTTAATTTTAATGCCGCTACTCAATTTCATAGTTTTTTATCAATGGTCAACGCATCCCTTTGGCGTAATATACCTCTTGCCGATAATCGGCGTAACAGGAGCAATATGTTTATCAACCACCTACAATTTCCTAATAAACAAAACTAAAAGCGTATTTTTCAAGCCAATTTTATCTGTCGTTGGTTTAATAATTTTAGGTTACGGATTGACTTTAACTTCAAAAAAACTCGATTTTTTTTATAATAAACTCCTGATTTTGGGCCACCAAGATATCAACCTTTTAAAAGAACTAAAACCACAAATTCAATCTGGTGAATTATGTCTTAGTCGCAACAACTTCGGTTTAGGATTTACTGGAATAACCCAATGGTATATAGAAAAAAAGACGACTATGTCTCCTCAATGTCTCGATAGCCCAAAAACAAAATTCGCTCTTGTGTTTAGCTGGCAACTCGGTCAGTTTTATATAAACGAAATCGATCTTTTTGCCAAAAACAATTTTAAACTTAATAGATGCGCGTATTTCTGGTGCCTAATGACAAAAAATTAAATTATTCGTCCTTCCATAACTTCCGCTAAAAGCAGTGAATAATTCGATTTTTCAAAAATAATTCCTTATGACTATGACTATTGTTTTTAATTTATTAGCTCTATCAGGATATCAAGGCCAAGAAGTCTATATTGAAAATGTTTTGCTTGAATTAATGGCAAAAACCAAAGAGACACCAAACAAGTGGAAGATTATTGTTGTAACCAACCCACAACTAAAACTTGTTAACTTCCAGAAATTCTTAAACGCTGAAATAATTAAACTGCCGAATTGCTTTCCTTACAATCGCCGCTTCATTAATTATTCTTTAGGACAACTCTTTTTTCCTTACCTTTTTAAAAAAACGCCAATTGATATTGTTTTTTCGCCAACGCCGCTCTTTCCAATATTATATGGCAAAAGAAATATAGTCACTATTCACGATTGCGCTTTCAGACGTTTCTCAAATGAAGGAAAATCTCTAGGAAGATTATGGTTGCATCTCTTCACTATTGCAGCCAAAATTATTGCTCATAAAATCGTAACTGTTTCCAAATTTGCCAAAAAAGAATTAGAACAGCTTTATCAAATAAAACCTCAAAAAATCGAGGTTATCTACGGAGCAACACCAAAATTACCTCAAGTAAGTCAGGATTTCATCAAAAAAGTAAAGAATAAATATACCAAAGGAACGCCGTTCTTTCTCAATATCGGCGCTAGTAAACCAAGAAAAAACCTCCCAAGACTACTAGAAAGTTTCAAAATTTTTTCAAAAAAAAATCCCGAATTTAAGCTAATCCTTGCCGGTAAAATAGATAAAAGATTTATCAACATCGCCGAAGAAATTAAAAAACTCGGGCTTAATAGAAGTGTAATTCAAACTGATTTCATCTCAAACAAAGTAAAAAGCGCCTTATATCAAGGCGCCGAAGCTTTAATTTTTCCTTCACTTTATGAAGGCTTCGGCTTGCCTATTTTAGAAGCGCAAAGCTGTGGAATTCCAATAGCTGCCTCCAATATCCCTGCTTTCCGTGAAATAGCTGGGAAAGGCGCTTTATTTTTCGACCCTAATAACACCGAAGAGCTTGCTTTATCGTTAAAACTACTGGCTTCTAACAAAAAACTCCGTCAAAGGTTAATTGCAGAAGGATTTAAAAATTTAAGTAGATTTTCTTGGAAAACTTCAATAAAAAAATTGAAAAATATTTTCCAAGAAATCTCTTTAAAATAAAATTAATCTAAAAACATTTTTTCGCTTTTTTTAAAAAACTTATCACCTAAGCAAACTGCCTTTAAGAATACATTTTGGCTTTTTGCTGGTCAAACTATTAGCCGGTTATTTAAATTTCTTTTTTTTGCTTATGCTGCCAGAACCTTGGGGCCATCGTTACTGGGTTCTTTTTCTTACGGGCTTTCTTTTATTGGGCTATCATTTTTGTTTTCGGATATAGGAATTTCCAGTATTTTAATAAGGGAATATCAAAAAAAGGAGTTTAAAAAAACTGAACTAATCTCAACTTGTTTTTTTCTAAAGCTTATATTAATAATTTTCTCAACTTTCTTTGCCTTATTCACATTTCCCTACCTAAACGACCCTCAGGCAAGAAATGTTTTTTGGCTTTTACTATTTTTCTTGATTATTGGAAGCCTTAGAGACTATTTTATAACTATTTTTCGTGCCCAACAAAAAATGCAATATGAAGCTTTAGCAAATCTAGTCGAGTCGTCACTCGTTTTTCTGAGTGGTATATCTTTCGTCTCATTCAATCCAAGCATCAAATACCTTATCTATGCTTACCTAGTTGGCACTCTTGTTTCTTTTCCCATTACAATAAGAAGTATCAATGGCTTAATCAAGGCTAAATATATAAAACTTGATGTATTAGCAAAAATTACAAAATTAGCTCTACCAATAGCCATCTCGCCAATAATAACATTAATTCTTACAAGTACAGATATTGTTATGCTCGGCTGGCTAAAAGGTTCAAATGAGGTTGGATTCTATACTACTGGACTCCGCTTGGTTAATTTCTTATTTATTATTCCAGCAACACTAACGACTGTGTTGTTACCAATTCTTTCAAAATTCTCTCAGGAAAAGGAAAAATTAATTAATATAGTAAAAAGATTAATCAGAATATCATCAATGCTAGCTATACCTATTTTACTGGGGGGAATAGTCACTGCGCAAAAAGTGATTCTTGTAATTTTCGGGGAACAATACACCCAAAGTATTACTTCATTTCAAATACTGCTGTTCCTTGTGCCTTTAATTTTTATTATTATAATTCTTGATACCCTGCTTTTTGCTTTAAATTTGCAACTAAAAAAACTGCAGTTTAGTGCTTTTTCGGCTCTGCTAAATCTAGTCTTAAATTTTATGCTAATAAGAGAATTTAGTTTATATGGAGCCGCCATAGGCACTGTCTTATCGCAAATAGTAAATTTAATCTTGACCGCTCGCTTAAGTTATCTTATACTTAAAAATAACTTTTTCGAAATTAAAAGCCATTATCAATATCTAATTTCTGCAATTTTAATTTCAATTTTTGCCTATTATTCATCAAATATAGGCTTAAATATATTTTTAGTTGCTACCTTCTCGGCAGTATCTTATTTTATAATTCTTATCTTAATGAAGGAAAAGGAACTTAAAACCCTTCTCGCCGAAGCAATAACTTTATTAACTAAATAATCCTAAATCAATTATGATTAAAAAAGTCTTAGTAGCAGGTGGAGCCGGCTATATAGGCGGTGCAGTAACAGATTTTTTAATAAAAAATAAAATCAAGTTCACGGTTTATGATAGTCTCCTCTACGAACATCAATACCTAAAACCCTCAGAATTTATTTTCGGAGACATAAGGGACAAAAATAAGCTAAAAAAATTACTACCAAAATATTCCCATATTATTTGGTTAGCAGCAATAGTAGGCGACGCCGCCTGTCAAATCAACCCGCCTTTAACCGTGGCTATCAATCAAGAATCAGTAAAATGGCTAGCCGAAAATTTTAAAGGACGCATTATTTTTGCCTCCACCTGTTCTGTTTATGGAAAACACAACGCTTTATTAGATGAAAACGCCCCCCTTAACCCTCTCTCGCTTTATGCTAAAACCAAACTTGCCGCGGAAAAATTTTTAAAAAAGAAAAATGCCTTAATTTTACGCCTTGGCACAGCCTTCGGGTTGTCTGATTATTTTTCTCGCTTAAGAATGGATCTTGTGGTTAACTATATGACCGCTAATGCCTTAACCAAAGGATTCCTTACTGTCTTCGGCGGAAACCAATGGAGACCCCTAATACATGTAAAAGATATAGGAAAAATTATGGTAGACAACCTTGACAAACCAATTACAGGAATTTTCAATTTAGCCTCAACCAATATTCAAATTAAAGAATTAGCAAAAAAAGTAAGCCAAATAACCGCTTGTAAAATAAAGTACACCGCTCAAAAATTCGAAGACGAAAGAAATTATCATGTCAGCGTAAAGAAAGCGAAAAAGGCAAAAATTTTTAATCCCTACGAATGCATAACTATTGAAGGCGGAATAAAAGAAGTCGCTGATTTAATTAAAAGCGGCCGCATAAAATACACAGAAAATGACATCTATTTTAATGAACGTCATATCTCTAACCTAATGAAAAATGGACAATTTAACTAAAAGACCAACCACTTTTGAATATCAAGTCTTTGCCGATGATAGAGGAATATTTGCACCTATTTTGGACAATCTTAAAAAAATAAATTCTCAAATTGGCCAAATCCAGAGAATTTATTATGTTGTCAATCACAGTAAGGGCACTATTAGGGGTTTTCATTATCATAAAAAGGAATGGAAATTTTTCGTAATTGTTGCTGGAGCCGCTAAATTCGTTATTTTAAATCCTAAAAAACCCCAAGAAATTTACACCTATGTTAGCTCTTCACGCAAAAATAACCTTATAATCGTACCGCCTTGCTACGCCAACGGCTGGATGTCCTTAGAAAATAATACAATTCTTTTATGCGCCTCAAACTTATCAACGCAAGAATCTTTACAAGATGACAAACGTTTTGATCCATACAAATGGGGCGACTATTGGTCAGTAAAACCTAGGTAACAAAAATGTCAAAAATTAAGCAAAACAGCAAAAAAAAATTAGTTGCTATACTCGGCGTCACTGGAATGTTAGGAAACGCTGTTTACAATATTCTTAAAGAAAAATATAACTTAATTTTAACAGTAAGAGATTTAAAAAAAGTTAAGCTTCTTGAAAAAGCTTACGGCGACACAAAAAATCATAAAGTTATTGAATTTGACACGGATAAGCTATATCAAGATTTTTTAATTAAAAAAGGCTGTCAAGGGGAATATTTTACTAATTTTTTAGAAAAAATCGGTAATGTTGATTACGTAATAAACGCTATTGGTATAACAATCCCATATTCTTTAGAAAATCCAGCTCTTACTTTGTTTATTAACGGCGCCTTTCCGCATATTTTGGCGGATTTTTTTGGTTCCAAATTAATCCATACTACAACTGATTGCGTCTATAACGGTAAAGAAGGTTATCCATACGATGAAAACTCGCCTAAAACACCAGTCGATCTTTATGGGCTTTCTAAAAGTTTGGGCGAGCCAACTAATTGCTTAACTCTTAGGACTTCAATTATTGGCAGAGAGCTTGAAGGTTTTACCGGCCTTTTAGAATGGTTTTTGCAACAAAAAGGTAAGACAATTCGAGGCTTTACTAAACATTTCTGGAATGGTATCACCACTAAACAATTTGCAAAAATATGTGAGAAGATATTCGAAAATCGCAGTAAATTCCCAAAATCAGGTATTTTTCATATTTATTCCAACACTCTTTCAAAATACGAAATGCTCTTAAAGTTTAAAAAGAAATATAATATTGATTGTCAAATAATACCCGACGACTCTACAATGCTTAATCGTACTCTTACAACCGTCAATTCTCTTTGCTCCCAGCTTCAAATTCCATCCTTTGACGAAATGTTAGCTGAACTTTAATAAATATTCACATTAATTTTCCTATGAAAAAATTTAAATTGATTACTCTTTTAGGCATAAGACCAGACTTAATTCGACTTCATAAATTGATTAGATTGTTAGATGAAGGGCGAAAAAAATACAATTTTGAACATGTCTTTATCCACTCCGGCCAACATTTTGATTATAAATTGGATGAAATTTTTTATAAAGAACTCGGCATTAGAAAACCAGATATTAATTTAAACATTGGCAAAATTTTAAAAAAGAAAGGTAAAACTACTCAGGCCTATCAATCAGCCATTTTATTTCAAAAAGTAGATGAATTGTTAAAAAAAATAAAGCCAGATGCGGTTATTTTTTTAGGTGATACAAATACTATTACCACTTCTATTGTTGTAGCTAAAAATAACATTCCTGTAATTCATATTGAGGGAGGAGGTAGAAGTTATGATTGGCGAATGCCAGAAGAAAAAAACAGAATTGTAATAGATCATCTTTCAGATGTAATTTATTGCTATCTTAATCGTTATAAAGAAATTTTATTATCAGAAGGGATTGATAATTTCAGAATTAAAGTGGTAGGAAATATTATTGTTGACGCTATTAATGAGTTTATTAAAAAAACTGATGAAAGGAAAATTTTAGAAAAATTAGGCTTAAAAGAAAAAAAATTTATTTTAGTTACTCTACATCGAGAAGAGAACACTAAAGACAAAGAAATTTTTAAAAACAAAATTTTTGATTTGTTAAATTTCGGCAAAAATTACAAATTACCAATTGTCTTTCCTTTGATGCCAAAAACAAAAGAAGCAATAAAAAAATTTAAATTAGGCCGTATTTTAAGTAACCCAATTTTTATCAAAACAGAACCCTTAGGATTTTTAGATTTTTTGAAATTAGAAAAAACCGCCAAATTAGTTGTCTCAGATAGCGGAACAGTTCAAGAAGAAACATTGATTTTAGGAACACCATGCGTCGTTACTCGTCGCTCAACCGAAAGACCAGAAACAATCTGGGCTAAGGCCACAATTTTAGAAGGATTTGAAGGCAAAAAAACTTTATATGAAGCAATGAAAAAAGCTATAAAAATGAAAACTAATTGGGACAGAAACATTTTAAATCCCCAAGGGGGAAGCCCCAGCGAACGGATTTATAAGGATTTGGTTCAGAAAATTGAAAGTGGTTTTTTAAAAAAATCAAGAAATTTTGCTTTTCTTAAAAAAAATAAATTTACTCAAGAAGCCTATGGGAATTAATAAAGTAATTTGCGAAATTGTTTTGGATATAAATCAATTAAAAAATGGATATAAAACAAAACGATAATCAATCAAAAAAATATCGCATTGCGGTAGTAATATGCTCTTTTAATCGCAAATTATTGCTTAAACAATGTATTCAAAGTCTTCTTCGACAAACTAAGGAAGTAGATAAAATTTTTATTGTAGATAATCATTCAACTAATGGAACCATTTATTTCTTAGAAAAAAATTATAGCAATAATTCAAAAATTGAAATTATCAAATTAAAAGAAAATTTAGGAAGTGCAGGTGCATTTTATACGGGCATAAAAAAAGCACTTCAAGAAAAATTCGATTGGATTTGGTTAATGGACGATGACGCTTTGGCACAGCCAGATGCTTTAGAAAAATTATCTAATTGGTTCTCTTTTAAAAAAAATAATGTTTTGGGGCTTGCTTCTGCAATTATTAATCATAGTATGCCTATGTTAAACAGAGGAATTTTAGATTTAGATAATTTTTGGCCCTTGCCATTTAAACCAATCAAACCGGAATTGTATAAAAACAATAAATATATAGAAATTAATTTTGCCGCTTCAATCGGATTATTGTTATCTTCTGATCTAATTAAATCTGCCGGCATAATAAATAAGAAACTTTTTGTCTACGGTGACGATGTTGAATGGTGTATTCGTTTATCGCGCTATGGTAGAATATTTTTAATACCTGATAGTATAGTAATACATAATAATTTAGGTTCAAATTTAAATTTTAGGAAATTATTATTTAAAAAATATCAAATTGTTCCGATAGAAAATTTTCATAGATATTACTACGCGTATCGAAATTTAATTTACATTGGGAGATTATACAGTACAAACCGTTTTAAATTTTTTGTTGGACTTATAATTCAATTAATAAAAATGTTTATTGGAATATTTTTATTTGATAATAATAAAATTAAACGCATAAAAATATTGTTTACAGCAATCCGCGATGGCTTTAAAATAAATTTGCAAGATTTTCAAAAATTTTCTAATTAAGATGGCAATAAATACCTACCCAAGAGTAAGTATAATAAACTGTGTAAGTCGAGCACTAGAAATGCTTAGATTCAGCAGTGAACAATTAATAGAAAACGCGGGTACTGATAATTTTGATTATATTATTGTCTGTTGGCACACCACTAAAGCTGTAGACGATTATATTAATTCTTTAAGCATTAAGTATCTTAATAAATACCCCAGATTAAAAATTCATAGATTGAACCATAACACAATTCCAAACATAGGATATGTTCCTAACTTACGAGCAATGATAAATGAGGGATTTGAGAAAGGTTTTGAGCTTAATAAATATGCTGGTTTGGTAAATACAGATCAAGCTTTTTATAAAAATTGGTTGATAAACTTGGCAAAACATTGCGCCCCCAATATTCTTATTGGTTCAGTTTCTGTTATGCCAAAAACAATTAATCCAAGAGCTTATGAAGCTGATTTTGGTTTTCCAGTGTATGGAAAATTTAACCAGGAAAGGTGGGAAAATTTCTGCGCAAAAATCATTCAACCAAATTATGTGATGGAAGAAAATACAACTTCTCCATATGACGATTACTTTTTTTATGCTGGTTTCCCTTATTTGTTTCACCATGAAATGTGGAAAAAGGCATGTCCTTGGGAATTAACATTAAGGAATGGTACGCCAGATGTTCAGTTTTTCAGAAGAGCGCACAAAAAAGGATTCAGGTTTGTTTTAAGTCTTGATAGCATTGTTTATCACTATGAAGCCGGGGAAAGAGGCAAGACTTCAACGCCTCCAGAATTTGCTAAACATATGAAGTATGATCCAATACCTTTATGGGGATACAGAATAGTGTTAAAAGTGAAATTTTTGAAATTGTTAAAAAAATTAGGTTTTATTAAAAAAGAAATAATTTATTAAAAAAATGATATTTCAAAAAATTAATTTTTATCCGCTATACGAAAAAATAGACAAGATTTTTTCGAAAAATCTTCCCAAATCTAAGTTTAATCAAATCAGAAAAGCATTAATAAAGGAAGTAAAAGAATTAGCGAATGCCAATTTCCGATGTTATCAAGCTAATATGACAATATTAGAAGAGAGAAGAAAAAACAAGCTCAATACGCGGTTAATTTCTGATATGGAATTGCAAGCACGAACTACTGGAGAATGCCGCGTTAAAACAAAAGCAACAATAAACAGGTTGCTTAACAAGATCTATCCTTCTATAAGTGAACAAAAAATTCGTCTAAAAAGTTGGGTAAGTGATGATATAGTTTACAGTGTTGGTGAAATGATAGATCGAATAACCATAGAGTTTATTAAAATTAACGATTATAATTTTCGTCTCCAAAATTTAAAAGAAGATAAAAATAAGATAAAAGAACTTAAACAAAAAATAGGCTTTTCCAAAGCATGGAGTCAGCGAGTAGAAAAATATTTGGGTTGGAAATTAAGGGAGATCAATAAGAAGAATTTTTATGAATATTTAGAAGAAACAAGGACCTATGATGCTTATCTAAAAACAGAAAAATTAAGTAAAATTTAAAAATGCCAGCTTCGTTTAAAAGATTTATCCCCTTACCACTTAAAAAAATTGTTAAAATAATGTATTTTGCTTCACACCATCTTTAAAACTAACGGGGTATGATTTAGACACTATGATATAATGAAAGTATGATAAAAAATATGCGGAGGAATAGGACTTCCCCAAAAGATGAAATCGGCGAATAGAAAAAATTTGAGTTGGAAATTACGGGAAATCAATTAAAAATCAAGGTTAGAAATTCATCTGCTAAAATAAAATGTCCAAAATATATGATTTCTCTGCTCAAAAAATTAATACCGCGTAAAGTCAAACTTTTATTGTACTCTATTTTTATTAATGATTCTTTGAACCAAGGCGAAAGAATTTATTGGGTTGGAGACGATTATCCGCCTAAAGGGACAACGGCGGCTGCTCATTGGGTTCTATATAATTTAGTTTTGCCTTACATAAAACCAAATTATCGAGTGCTTGATGTCGGTTGTGGTAGCGGATTTGGTTCCTATATTGTCGCCAAGAAAGCTTCTAAGGTAGTCGCTTTTGATCACTCTTTAAAAGCAATTCGGTATTGCCAGCGATATAATTATGCTCCAAATATAGAGTTTATTTTATCAAGCGTAGATAATTTTCATACAAAAGAAAAATTTGATCTGATCTTAATGATTGAGTTTCTTGAGCATAATAGGAAGCCGAAAAAAATTCTCGCGAAAATGTTCACTCTTTTGAAAGATAAAGGAAAAATTATAGTTACTTTTCCCCGCCTACCAGAAGGCACTCCTTTGGTTCGAGGTTGGCATCTTTATGAGTTTACTGATAGCAGAGTAAAAGAAGTATTTTCTAATTATAATTATGAAGTAAAAGGACTTAAAAACCTTTCTAATATAGAACCTCATAGCGTTAAACAAAATAATATTTTTTGTGATGTAAAAGAAGCCTCAAATTTTTTTTATCATCGTCAGAAAATAAATATAAAAACTATAAAATAAATTATTAAAAAAATTATTAAACCACCTAGCTAGATAAAAAATAAAAAACTTAATAATTAGGATGATAAAATATGGTGGAAAGTTTAAAATTTATAAAATGCGAGGCAAATGAAAAATTTCTGATTATTTCTTCTTATGCTCCACCGGCAATTTCTGGGACGCCATTGATGATGTATAATCTTTTGAAATATTTTCCCGAAAATTCTTTTTGTATTTTAACTAGCCATTTCGGAATCGACAATAAGGTGATTGAGAAAGGAAATTGGTTAAAGGTACAATATTTTTATTTTGACACTCCGAAATTAACATCTGTTTCCCAAAAAGAAGAAACTTTTTTCCAAAAATTTAAAAAATTTGTTAAAAAAAATTCTTTTTTAAAATCTTTGGCTCTATTTTTTTTTCTTTTTTATTTGCCTTTTAATATAGTAAAACGAGGTAAAAAAATTATCAAAGAAGAAAAAATTAAAATTTTGCTTGCTTATTCAGATTATGGACCAGCTCTATTTTCAACCTATCTTTTAAATAAAATAACCAAACTACCATTTTATCTATATTTTTATGATCTTTATTGGGGAAATAATTTCCCGCTGGCTTATAAAATTTTAGCCTATTTTTTAGAACCTAAACTTTTTAAAAAAGCAAAAAAAATTTTTGTGATGTCAGAAGTCCTTCAAGAGTATTATCAAAAAAAATACAAGCGAAAGATAATTTTAATTAGAAATTCGATATCTATACCAAAATCAAAACCAACACTACCAGCAAATTACTCAGAACCTTATAAAATTGTTTTTACGGGAACAATTTATTGGCCTCAATTAGATGCGATAAAAAATTTAATTGAAGCAGTGAACAAAATAAAAGGTCCAAAAATTGAGCTCTGGCTTTATACTCCACACGATAAAAAATTTCTAAATAATTTAGGAATTTTTGAAAGTGAAAAAATTATTTTTGCTGAATGCTTACCATCTGAAATTCCAGACGTTCAAAAAAACGCCCATATTTTATTTGTCCCTCTTTCTTTTAAAACAAAATATACACTTTTAATTTATAGTTCTAGCCCCGGTAAAACCTATGAATATCTTGTTTCTCGCAGACCAATTATAATTCATGCGCCAAGAGGATCTTATATTGCTGAATATGCAAAAAAATATAATTTTGCTTTAGTCGTAGATGAAGAAAATATTGAAAAATTGAAAGAAGCAATTTTAGAATTAATTAAGAACAAAAAGTTGATTGAGAAATTAACAACAAACGCATGGAATATAGCCTTGAAAAATCATAATGCTAAAAAAAATTCTTTAAAGCTTCAAAAATATTTTTTTAAATAGTTCAAAGATGGCTAAAATCTCAGTTATTATTCCAGTATATAATAGAGAAAATTTTATAAGACCAGTTATTGAAAGTGTCCTTAATCAAACGTTTCAGGATTTCGAAGTTATAGTGGTAGATGATGCCTCAACTGATAAAACAAAAGAGATAGTCAAAGAATTGCAAAAAAAAGATAAACGAATCAAACTTATAGAATTAGAAAAAAATTCTGGTGGGCCCACCATTCCTACAAATATCGGGATTCAAAATTCTATCAGCCCTTTTATTTCTATTTTAGAATCAGATGATCTTTATTTGCCTAATTTTCTTGAGATTAAATTTAATCATTTGGAAAGAAACAAGTTAGATTGGAGTATCGGCAGTAGTTTTTATGTTTTTCTTAAAGACTTTAAATTCATTAAATATGTAAAGGGAGCCCCAGTAAGCACGTGGATGTTGCGCAAGAAATTATTTAAAGAAATTGGTTATTTTAAAGAGGAGCAAGATATATTTCAAGATTTAGGTTTCTCTATTAGAATAAGAAAATTTAAAAAGGTGAAAATAGGAATTCTTGAGTATCCAGCTACTATTTGTTTCGTTCATAATAAAAGCAATACTTATTTTCTCAATGATGTCAAAAATAAAAGCCTAATTTTTAAAAAAAGACTTATCTCACTTCTAGAAGAAGTAGGTGAAATGAAAAATTGGGAATCTTTTTTATTTTTGAAAATTGGAAACTATTCAATTCTTGGTGGTAAATTAAAAGAGGGCCGAAAATACTTTAAAAAATCACTTGAAACACAATTTAACAAAGCGGCCCTTTTTCTTTATATCTTATCATTTTTCGGACGAAAAATTTATTTTTTAATTTGGAAAACGCTATGGCTTATTAAAAATATATTGCTGAAAAAATTAGAACTTATTTTTTACATTTTATTCAAATATCGAAAAGAATACTTAACTGCCAAAGCTATTTTAAAGTCATTTTCAAAATTATATGGCCATCTGGAAAAATAAAAAAATCAAAATACTAATCATAAATCCTTCGGCAAATTTAGGCGGAGGAAATACAATTTCCAACAGTTTAGCAATGGAATCAGATAAAAACCTATTTGAGTTTTTTTCTTTTTTTCCAGAAAAGGGGATGGCTTTAACGAATTTAAGAAGGAAAAAAAATATAAAAATTTTAATACCCTCGAACAGTAATTTTTTTTCTATCCTTAAATTCCTTTATAGCTTTTTGAAAAAAAATAAATTAGACATTCTTCATACTCAAGGAACAAGGGCAGCCTTATGGACAAGATTAGCAGTTATACCACTATTAAATAAACCAAAGATTATTTATACTTTGCATGGATTACACATAATAAGAAAAGGGTTTTTTTTTCGATGGTTTTTAATTTTAATAGAAAGGTTTTTAAATCACTGGACAGACATCTTGATTTGCGTTAGTTTAGCTGATAAAAATTTAGTTTTGCAATATAAACTAATTGCACCTGAAAAAATAAGAGTCATTAAAAACGGCATATCAATAGCAAATTTTAATAAAATATCAAAAAAAAAGGCTCAAGATTTAAAAATAAAATTAAATTTAGAAAATAAAACTATTTTAACTGCTATTGGGAGACTTCATCCACCAAAAGATTTTGAAACAATTTTAAATGCTTTAAAATTAATTGTTCCTAAGGCAGCAAACGTAAAGCTTTTAATAGTCGGTGATGGACCATTGCGAAAAAAGCTTGAGGATAAGACTAAACAGCTGAATCTAGAAAAATATGTGAAGTTTTTAGGATGGCGTAAAGACATTCCGCTAATCACTAATATTTCTGATGTTATGATTTTATCAAGCAATTGGGAAGGATTGAGCGTGGTATGCCTTGAAGCTGGAGCATCGCATCGCGCTATAGTTGCTTCTAATATTGAAGGAATAAGAGAAGCAATAATTGATTGCAAAACTGGCTTACTATTTAAAAAAGGATCTTTTGAAGATTTAGCGCAAAAACTTTTAAAAATAATTTTTGACAAAAAAATGCGCAAAAAAATTGGAGAAGAAGCTTTTAGATTCATAAGAGCAAACTTTCATCAAGAAAAAATGATTGAAGAATATAAAAAATTATACTTCTCTTTATATGAAAATTCTTCAAATAAATAAATTTTATTATCCATGGCTTGGAGGTATAGAAAGCGTTGTTAAGAATATTTCTGAAAAGCTCAATCGCAAAAAAGGATTAAAAGTAGAAGTGTTGTGCTGTAATTCAAAATGCACAAGAGTCATTGAAAACATAAATAAAGTCAAAATATATAAAGCAGCAAGCTTTGGCATAATTTTGGGTATGCCGCTTTCAATTGATTTTTTTTATTTATTTAAAAAAATGGCTAATCAATATGATATTATTCATATTCATTGGCCATTTCCACTTGCTTTTATTGCTGTATCGCTTTTAAAAATTAAACCTAAAATTATAATTACTTGGCACTCGGAAATCGTTAGACAAAAATTATTTAATATAATTCTAAAACCCTTCGTAATTAAAGCCTTACATTCGGCTGATGTTATTATCGCGCCCACCAAAAATCACATAATTTATTCTGAATATCTGCAGAAATTTAAGGACAAGATAAGAATCGTGCCTTTCGGTATCAGCCAAAACCACTACAAAGAATTTAATTATAAACAAGCTTTAAAAATTAAAAAAAGTTTTAAGGATAAAAAAATAATTCTCTTTGTTGGGCGACTCGCATATTACAAAGGTTTAAATTACCTTCTTATGGCGCTAGAAATTGTCAAACAAAAATTGCCTAATTTTATTCTTTTAGTAATCGGCGAAGGAAACTTAAAGAATAAACTAATACAACTAACCAAATCACTAGCCCTTGAAAAATATGTTTTATTTATCCCTCCGCAAAATGAAGAAATTTTAAAATCATATTTTCTGGCATGCGATGTTTTTGTCTTACCCTCAATTTATAAATCAGAAGCATTTGGTTTAGTACAACTTGAAGCAATGCTTGCCAAAAAACCTGTGATTAATACAAATTTAGAAAGCGGCGTACCGCTCGTAAGTTTAAATAATAAAACAGGCTCAACTGTCCCTCCAAAAAACCACGAAAAACTCGCCTCGGAATTACTAAAACTGCTTTGTAATAAAAAAATAGCCAAATTCTATGGCAATAATGCTCATCAAAGAGTCATAAAGTATTTCTCGCTGAATACAATGATAGATAGACATTTGAAGCTCTATAATTCTATCTTAAAATAAAAATTGATCTTACTCTGAAAAGAAAAAATATAAAAAACCATTCTAAATATAATTTAAAAAAGCATAAAATCTGTTATAATACTTTGCTGCAATAATTTACCTTTTTTATACTAAACTTTTAATGAGAAAAATTAAAGTTTTATCTCTGGGAGGGTCCCTTATTAATGGGGGCGAATTTGACATAAATTTTCTTGAATCTTTTCGTAATTTAATTCTTTCCTTTGTAAAAAAGAAAATTAAGTTTTTAATATTTTGTGGAGGCGGGATAATAGCGCGTCAATACCAAATAGCTCTTAAAAACTTTGTCAATAAGCCCAAAGAACTAGATATAATAGGCATTCAAGCAACTAAATTAAATGCTAAATTTCTGCAGTTAATTTTTGCCCAAAATGCAGAAAGGAATATTATTTCAGGTCTCAAAGCAAAAATAATATTCCGTAAACCTATTATTATTGGATCAGGTACTATTCCAGGTTTCTCTACTGATTATGATGCATTTCATTTTGCCGAAAAGCTTAAATTAGACTCAATTATAAATCTATCAAACATTGATTATATATATAAACTAAATAACCAACAGCAAAAGATAATACAGAAACACCTATCCTGGCGCGAATATTTAGATATTATTAAGTCCCAAGGTACGGCTAAATGGTCACCAGGGCTTTCAATCCCAATTGACCCGGTAGCAGCGCGTTTTGCTTTAAAAAACTCGTTAAAATGTATCGTGTGTAATGGCAAAAATATCAAAAACTTATATAAAATCTTAATTGGTAGCCTTAATTTTAAAGGAACCACTATCAAATGAGGCTAAAAATATCAGACTTAAAAATAAACTATATTTTAAAAGGTACTGGCCGGCAAACTATTTTAATGATACACGGCTGGGGAGGCTCTATTCACTCATGGCAACCCCTTCTAAATGTTTTAACTCAAAAAATAGATTTATCTAAAATAAAAATTTTAATTCTAGACTTGCCTGGTTTCGGAGAAAGCCAAGAACCTCCTTCCACTTGGGGGATTAAAGACTATGCCAATTTTTTGCTTTCCATAATCAAAAAATTTAAAATAAGAAAAAATAATTTAATTCTTATAGGTCATTCTTTTGGCGGGCAAATTGCCTGCTATTTTACCATTATTAACCCTGAATATATTAATAAACTAATTCTAATTGACCCCGCTTGTATAAGAAAAAGCGGACTTTTGGCTAAAATCGCCAAAAATATCCACGGCAAATTGAAGCAGAAATTAAAAATGGCTATATCTTTTATTCCGTTTTTAAAAAAACTTTTAACTAAACTATTAGGCAATTATGATTATATGAAAGCTTCCGGCCGTATGAAAAAAATTATGCAAAGAGTAATTGATGAAGATCTTACAGAAATATTGCCTCAAATTGCTTCTAAAACAATCATCATCTGGGGAGAAAAAGACTCAATTACTAAACCAACAGAGGGTATTATTATTAAAAACTTAATTAAAAATGCTCGTCTGTTTTTTATTAAAGACGCGCGTCATTCACCTCATCTTACTAAACCTAATTTAGTCGCCAGATTAATTTTAGACTTTATAAATGAGCCCTAATCTAATATTTTTAATATTTATTTTTATTTGGTTTCTGGCCCAAATCAGAAGATTATTTTTTCATATCTCGATTTTTCAGCTAAAAGAATTCAGGTTTGATCGCTATTTTTCGTGGCTTAAAACTCAAGAAGGTTTAAATGTTATTCTACATCCTTGGTCGCTAACTAAATTCGTTGTCCTGGGTGCTTTATCCTGGCCAACGCTCTTTCACTTCTGTTTCTACGGCTTTTTCTTAATTTATTTTTTAGAAGGCATCTACACCTTCTTTGAAATAATTACCTTACGCTTTAAACGCCCTAAACTTACAGTTAAGGTAACAGGGCTTCTCATACTTTCATTCAGTATCATCACCGCCGCTGCTTTATCTATAATCTTACTGGCAACTAATTGGCTAACTAATCTCAGTCTTTTCAATAATTCTTTAGTCAAGCAACTTCTCATAATTGATAGACTCCTAATTTTACTAATAATCATCCAAATAGCCTTTTTAAATATTCTAAATAATAAACTACGCAAACATTCTTTTGAGAAATTGGCAAAAGTAATGAAAAAAAACAAAAAATTAAAAATCATAGCTATCACCGGAAGTTATGGAAAAACTAGTACCAAAAACTTCTTGCACGCGTTACTTTGCGAATGGACTACTGTATTGACTATCCCTAAAAATATCAATACTGAAATAGGCATCGCAAACTTCATCCTCAAGGAACTTAAAGCAGTTCATAAAATTCTTATCGTTGAAATAGGTGCTTATAGAAAGGGCGAAATTAAAAACATTGGCTCTATTTTAAAGCCAGATATTTCAATTTTAACTGCTATTTCCAATCAACATTTAGATTTATTCGGTTCTCAAAAAAATATAATAGAAGCTAAGTTTGAAATAGGCGAAATTCTTAAACCTAATGGCTCGTTAATTATCAATCAAGATTCGCCATTTATAAAAACTTATATAAAAAATTTCAAAAAAATCAGACCTGATATTAAAGTGAAAAGGGTTTCTATTACTGAAAAGGCTGATTATTATGCGACACAAATATCTGCCCCAAAACCCGATGGTAATATTACTCAAAAACTTACTTTCTTATTTAATGAAAAAAGGGGGAAATCTCCTGTATATCTTAAAACTAATCTCACCTCTTCAAACTTTGTTATCAACCTTCTTTTAACCATCGCCACAGCCAGAGAATTAGGAATAAAAATTCCATACATTGCCTCAAAAACAGAAAAAATCTCTCAACCAGACCATACGCTGAAAATCTATAAAAATAAACTTTTAAATAATATTATTATTGATGACTCATATTCCGCTAATGAAACTGGCTTTCTTGAAGCAATTAATGCAGCCGACAAACTAAAAGCCAAAACCAAAGTAATAATTTTTAGACCACTTATTGAACTAGGTCCTGATTCCGCTAGAGCCCACCAAAATATTGCCGAAAAAATGGCTAAAACTTTCAATTACATCATAACAACTTCTTATGACTATATACATATTATCAGTTCTACTCTAAACAAATCAGGATTTAATATGAGACACTTTATGGTGGTTAAAGATGAACGAAAATTACTATCCTTAATCAAAAATATGGTCCAAAAAGATACTTTGATTCTTATAGAAAATCGTGTCCCTGAAATAATCGTGCAATATCTGAAGTCAAAATCTTCTCAGCTTTAACTAAATCGTCAAAAGTACCACAAGAAATCCAGGTTTGGGCATACAAAATCTTAACTGGCACATCGCGCGCTAAAACAGAAATGGTCTGAGGTAAACCATATTCCACTGAATCAACTTTAACCATATCAATTTTAAAAATCCTTTCATCAATTAAGTAAGCGCCGGTAGCAGCATGATACTTCTTCTCCTTACCAGTCAAGCCAACTGGTTTTTCTATAATTGTTACAAGTTTATGCTGTTCATCCACCTTTACAATTCCAAAATTAGAAGGGTCGTTAACTTCAAAAGCCATAACAGCTAAATCTTCTAGGCTGCATAATTTCTCCAAATCAACTTTGCTATGAATATCATCACCATTCAAAACTAAAAATTTTTCATTTGGCTTGATAAATGATTTAGCCATCATTAATGCGTGAGCTGTACCCTTGAGCTCTTTTTGCTTAACATACGCAATTTTTTTACCCGCGAATTCATAACCCAAATGTTTTTTGATAACCTCTCCTTTATAACCCACAACAATAATTATTTCATCTATAATATTAGGCAAATTTTCTAATATCCAGAATAATATCTCTTTACCCGCCACTCTAATAAGAGGTTTGGGTATTTTAAATGTTAAGGGGCGCAATCTTTTACCCTTACCGGCTGCCAAAATTATTGCTTTCATATTGATTTATTGTAAAATTTGCTATATAATACAAATACTATAAAACAAAAGTTCTCAAAAGTAAAAGGGGTGATAAAGTGCAAGCTAAAGAACTTTTTGGACTAAATCCTAGAAATCTTATAGATAATTTTCTAGGAAGCTTTAAATATGTCTGGCAAACACTTGCTTCCATAGAAGATTTTATAGAAACAAATCTTAATCTTATTCGAAAAAATTACAAAACATTGGATAAAAAACGAAACATATTCATACATCCAACTGCAAAAATTCATCCTAATGCACATCTTGAAGGGCCTAATATTATTATAGGCTCACATACTGAAGTCAGACCTTTTGCCTACATCAGGAAAAATGTAATTATTGGTTCATACTGCATCATACGCTCAGAAGTCAAAAATTCAATTATCTTAAATGAAGTCACTGCGCCCCATATGTCATATATTGGAGACAGCATTCTTGGAAATTCTGTTAATCTCGGCGCTAATACTGTTCTTTCTAACATCAAATTTTTTTCGATCTTCCTTGAAAAAACGGGAATAATGAAACCTGAAACAATCAAAATTTCCTACCAAAACCAATTAGTAGATACCCATCTAGTTAAGTTTGGGGCTATAATAGGCGACTTTTCCCAAACTGGTTGTAACATTACTTTAAATCCAGGGACAATTGTTCCTAAATATCATGTATGTTGCGTACGTCACGGGAAGCTAGAAATTATACCAATTGAAGAATTTGTTCCTTGGAGGAGGTGCTAAAAAGCATCTCCTTTTTTATAAGGCAAAAATTATTTTTTTGAATCAAAAAACGAATTTTATTTTTGACAGTTCTTGTTTTATTTCGTCAATAATTCTCGTCGGCGTCGGATCAACACCATAAAGCAGTGACAAATAATAAGAAACCCAATCAGCCAGCATTATATTCCTGAATATATTGCAAAGCGTTCTAGAGCCTATGTTCAAATCAATAAAATCAATATCCAAACGATTAAAAATGTTTTTGGTAATCTTCATACGTTTATGTATCCGCACATGATCGTTTTCAGAATTAATCATTAAAGCATAAAAAAGCGGTTGGCTAAATATTTTTTTAAGACCGGTTAAGCCAACTATTTCATTATGGTTCATTTCTGGAATATGATTGAAAAAAGCCGGTATCTCGGCATTCTCATTTAATTTAATTTTCCAAATATAGCCCAAAATTTTAAGCGTCGAAGATGTATAGATAAGCGGAATTCGGCCAAAAAGCAATGAGGCTATTCTATAACCTTCTTTTTCAATTGATGACACATCTTGATAAAGCTTTTTACTTATACTTTCTAATTCTTCAATGATTTTTAAAGAAAAAACTACTTCATAAATTGCGGACAAAATAGCAAAATGATAATTAATAGCAAGTCTTGGTAAAAAATTGCTAGGCAACCTTATAAGAGGCAAAGAATATCTTTGAGCTAAAATCGCAAGCTGCCCACCTGAAGAAATCACAAGCTGGTTTTGCAATCCCATTTTAAGACCATGAAACAGGCATGAAATAACTTCCTCCGTGTTTCCAGAATAAGAATTATAAATAACCAAGGCATTAACTTTTCCTGTCCAAGCAGGCAAAAAATAGTGCCTATTCGAATAAATCGTCGGCAATTCATCTATAGATATATCGCCATTTTTCATTAATAACTTCAATATTTCAGGCGATAAAGCCGAACCGCCAACGCCACAGTTAATTAAATATTTTGGTTTATTTTGTTTAATCTTATTAAGTGTTTTTTTAATCTGTTCTTGTTCTACGGCCTTTCGTCCTTCACTTAAATGAAGAGGTGTATCTTTAATTATCTTAAACATATTACTTTTGTCAATTTGTTTTCTTCTTTGTAAAATCGCCTTCATGGGTTTATAATTTTGAATATTTATACAGACCAAAACATATATTGTACCTCTTTTTAAACCTTAGTCAAGTAAATCAATCCTAAAAAGAAAGTAAGCTAGATATAATTATAATATAAAAACAGCTCGGTAAAAGTGAAAGAAATAAACAAAAAGAAAATAAAAAGAAGGCTTATGCGAATAAAAATTTATTAATTGTGGCCATATTCAAATTTACTTACTGCCCAAGGTTAAAAATGACCACCACGGCAAACGCTCGCCCAAAGAATTTCCAAATTCCGCATCACTAGTAATAATCTTAGTGATGTTCAGGGGAATAAAACCAAATAATCTTCGCCGCTCTAAAACCTTAAATTTATAAACTGCCTTACCGTTTTCTTCTTTAAGTTCAGCTTCTTTCGGTAAAATATTTAAATTACTTGCCACTTGGCTGGGGAAGATTTTTACCTCAGAATTTCCAATAAACAGTTTTTCATCTTTTACTGAAACCGTCTCAGTCTCTACTTTTAGATTTTCGTCTTCAATAACTACTTTTTTATCACCTGGAAAGATATTGAGCAATTTGCCCGCAACTTTAGCAATAACTATTCCTCTTCTTATATCCTTTTTTTCAATTCCCCTAAGCGAAACTGAAACATTATCGGCTTTAATTTCTTGAGGGGTTATTTTGATTTCAGACACCAATCCCTTTAATTCTTCAGCTTCAATTTTTTCCTTGCTTTTAATAAGTTTAGCAATAAGGTCATCAATTTCGGTTCTTAGAGTTTTGAGTTTTTCTATTTGTTCTTCAGCGCTTCCTTCTTCTACAATCTCTTCTATTTTTGCTTTATAATAATTGCTTATTTCTTCACCAGATTCCACAATGACTGGTTTCACCGGAGACACAACTTTAAACGGCTTCCTAATATTTCTAACTATAATATTGCCTCTTGGAACTCCTGTTTTAAGTGTTTCGGTTGATTTTTCTTGTTCTTCACACTGCTTTTTTACCTTTTCAATCCCCTGATAAAGTTCTTCTAAAATCTTTTTAATTTCTTCTCTGGTAAAACCGCTTTTGTATTTTAAATCTTCATCATTAAGTTTACTTAATTCTTCGTAATGAGTTATTTTATTTTCCCATTGATTTACTTCCTGGCATCTATCAACTGTTATAATTGACGGCAAAGGAAGAGGAGCGACGGGCAAAGGTTTAACTAGTGCTTGTGCTGAAGGTGCTTGAGTAGCAGACAAACATTGCTTCTTTACTTTTTCAATTTCTTCTTTTAGGGCAGTTATTTTTTGAGTGATGGCGCTGGCAAGTTCTTTATCTCCTGCTTCTTCAGCTTTCTTTAAATCAAGAATAAGCTTGCTGTAATTTTGACTTAACTCGTCAGGAATAAAGCAAACAGCAGACGCTCTTACTGAAGCACCCGATTCAGCAGTGCCAGAAACCGTTGGTTGAGATGTCGTTTGTTGTTCTGGCTTTACTAAAGAAGGCGGAGGCATGAGGCTAGAATCTGGTTTTGGTGTAACAAGAGAACCACATCGATTGGCACAAACTTTAGTGGCATATTCTTTCCAACTTTCTAATGATTTACAAGAATCTGCTCCGCCATTTTTTTCTTCATAACCATCATAACATTGAAAATAAAATGCTTTAAAACTGTTATCGCCGCACTGTTCAAAAACTTCATAGGTATTAAAACCGCATTTTGCGACCGTCATCCTTTTAGTAGCCTCTGAAAAACCAAATGAACTCAAAACCCATTTTCCATCTTTACAAACCCAATTACCCTGAGCCCCGGGTAGGGGTCCACACTTCTCATAATCGCTTAATTTTTCCTGATAAGAATCTTCTTTTTCTTTACATTCACCTTTATAAGCCACTTTTACGCCACAAGCTAAAGCGTCAGCTTCGCCGCAAGCATAAGTTTTTCCGTCAGTGCCGCAAACCGGGTCATACCGCAAGCATTTAATTTGACCGCAAGATGAATTTTCTCCCGAACAAGGAGCAAATTCACAATTAGGACCTGTGCGACTAACATAAGAGCCATCTGGGCAGAGTTTCGCTTCTTGGGTGCAAACAACCTCTGGCGAAACGACAATCTGCGCCTCTGTAGTAGCTGACGGTAAAAAACTACGAGTCTCTATTGATTGCGCGCCAAGTAAATCAGGCAAAAACACTGTGACGAAAAAAACAAAAACTAAACTAAAGAAAATTTTATTGTATCTCATACCATACAAAATTAAAAATTTATATTATTTTATCAAAATAAATTAATAAAATCAATAAATAATAAAATCAAAATAATATCAACAGTAGTTAAATTTTACCACGTTTGACTCTTTCAATTTCCCGTCTTACTTGTCTTTCAATAATTTTTTGCTTCTTCTGATATTGTCTTAATGCTTTGGCTAAAGCAATCTCAACTTTAATTAAATTTTTTTTCATATATATACTCACTGGTACAATAACTAACCCCTCGCTTTTTCGACTAGAAAGATAAACTATTTCTTTTTTCTTTAAAATGAGCTTGCGATCACGCTCCGGTAAATAACCCTGCGGAGTATTAGCTGTTTGATAAGGACTAATTTTTGTTCCAACTAAATAGGCTTCGCCATTTTTAATTAAAACAAATGAACTAGCAAGACTAGCCTTCCCCAATTTCAATGATTTTACTTCAAAACCAAATAAAACTATTCCGGCTTCAAATCTTTCAATAATTTGATAGCTAAACTTCGCTCCTTTATTTAAAACTAAAGTTTTTTTTGACATATTTTAACTCCAAAATATTAACAAAATATTAGCTAATTGTAATACATTTAGTCTTGATAATCCAATAGTAGTTGAATTTTTTTCATTTCTTCTTTATAGTATATATCTTTAATATTTTGATGTCATTTATTATATATGAAAGTTAAAGTGATTCTCCAAAAAGACTGGCCAAATTTAGGCAAGCAAGGTGAAGTAAAAATTGTCAAAATGGGTTTTGCCAAAAACTTTCTAATCCCGCAAAAAATCGCCATTCTCGGCACACCTCAAAACCTAAAGAAATGGGAAGCGACCCAAATAAAGTTGCAAGAAGAAGCCGAAAAAAGCCTTGAACAATTAAGAAAATTAGCACAAGCCATTAACAATCACAAATTAATCTTGCAAAAAGAAGTTAAAGAAGACGGTAATCTCTTTGCCGAAGTAAGAAAGCTAGAAATCATTAATGCCCTCAAGGAGCAAATTCCAGCACTTAAGAATGTGGAATTAAGCAAAGAACAGATTGATTTAAAAGAAAAAATAAAAAAAACGGGCACTTTTGAGATAATATTTAAACCTCATAAAAACATCGAAGCTCATCTTCAATTACTTATTGAAGCCCATAAAAAAGCAAAACAAGCAACCAAAACTACCAAATCATCTCAGAAAAAACCAAGTGCTAAAAATAACTATTTCTAGTCATTTGTGTCTAAAACTCGTTTCATTATTGTAGTTGGGGGGGTAATGTCTGGAATCGGTAAAGGAGTTGTCACTGCTTCTCTAGGTGCCATTTTGAAATCGTGCGGGTTCTCCGTCCAAATTATCAAATGCGACCCTTATATAAACTTAGATGCCGGCACAATGAATCCTTTTGAGCACGGCGAGGTTTTCGTTACTGACGACGGCACAGAATGCGATCAAGATATCGGCAATTACGAAAGGTTTTTAAACCAAAATTGCTCAACCCACAATCTTATTACAACTGGTCGCGTTTATTATACTGTTATTAATAAAGAACGGCAAATGCACTATGGGGGCAAATGTGTCGAAGTTATTCCACACATTCCGTATGAAATACTGAGACGCATTTATCTAGTGCGCAGACTCTATAAACCTGATTTTTTATTGATTGAAATTGGCGGAACTGTCGGTGAATATCAAAACTCTATTTTTCTGGAAGCTGTTCGCCTTCTTAAAATAAGACATTCTCACGATGTTTTCCTAATTATGGTTTCTTATTTGCCTATTCCCAAGAATTTGGGCGAAATGAAAACCAAACCTACGCAATATTCAGTACGAACCCTCAACGAAGCCGGCCTCACTGCCGATATGATCATAGGCCGTTCAGAAAAATCGCTGGACCTGCCGCGTAAAAGGAAAATATCAGTTTTTTGTAATGTTCCTATACCCAACATAATATCCTGCCCCGATGCCAGCACATCTATATATGAAGTACCAATAATTTTAGAAAAAGAAAACGTTACCCAACAAATCTTTAGATATTTCCAAATACGAAAAAAGAAAGCAGACCTTACCCCTTGGCAACAATTTATAAATAAAAAAATAAAATCTTTTTCCCGTGAAATAAAAATTGGTATAGTCGGTAAATATTTTGAAATCGGTGATTTTGCCTTAGAAGATTCATATATTTCAGTTATTGAAGCACTTAAACACGCTGCTTTTGAATGGAAATGTTTCCCTAAAATAAACTGGATTAACAGCGAGATCTTCGAAAAAAATCCTGCTGAAACAAAAAATTTAAAAAACTACCACGGCGTTATTGTGCCGGGCGGCTTCGGCGCAAGAGGAGTCGAAGGCAAAATTAAAGCCATTAAGTTTGTACGAGAAAATAACATTCCCTATCTTGGTCTTTGTTATGGAATGCAGCTTGCCTGCGTTGAATTTGCGCGAAATGTCCTCAATTTTCAAGATGCAAATACCACAGAAGTAAATCCAAACACTAAACATCCTATTATTGACATATTGCCTGACCAAAAAATAAATTTACGGATGAAAAATTACGGCGCCTCTATGCGCCTCGGAGTATACGATTGTCTTATTAAAGAAAACAGTCTTGCCTTCCAACTTTATAAACAAAAACTAATAAAAGAACGGCACCGCCACAGATACGAATTTAATAACTATTATCTTAAAGAATTCGAAGATAAGGGAATGGTTTTTTCCGGCATTAATCCCCAACGAAACCTAATTGAAATAATTGAACTAAAAAAACACCCATTCTTTATAGGCGTTCAATTCCATCCGGAACTACGCTCAAGACCCCTGAATCCTCATCCTTTGTTTATAGGTTTTATTAAAAGCACTCTCAACTTTAATCAATAAACTCAAACCTTGTGAACTTCAACAATTTTTCGCACTAACGGCTTACCGGTAAAACTAATTACTTTTTTAGTTCTAATTTTGACTCTTCCTTTTTGGACGGCATAAATAGTATCATCTCTACCGATACGTGTACCAATTCCCGGCTTAAAATAACTGCCTCTTTGGCGTACAATAATATTACCCGGATTAACCACCTCGCCATCAAACGCTTTAACTCCTAAGTATTTAGGTAAAGAATCTCGATTACCGCCAGTTTGTTTTTTTGCTCCTTTAGAAGCCATAAATAAAAAAACAAGTAATTACTTAAATTTAATCTTAATCAATTTTTTCACTTTTTGCAATATTTCCATAAAATTAGATGAAAAATATAATTCAAAAATTTATCATCAGGGTTTATAAAAACGAATCTAGTATCATAAACTTTATTTTGGTTTTTCTTGTTTTCAGCTCCGCGCTTTTAGGTTTTTATCTTTACAATCGTTATAAAGATTTAGAAATAAATATAATAAATTCGCATCCATCTTTATCTTCTGATGAAATTTATGATAAGCTATTTAAAACAATCAATAATCCACCAACAGATGGCGACTTTTTCGCCTCTAAATCAGGTAAATATTACTATCCAAAATTATGTACTAACGGTAAAAAAATTAAAAATGAAAATAAAATCTGGTTTGAGAATGAAATGCAAGCTATATCCTCAGGTTATGTAAAGTATCCAAATTGCCCCTAACCAATAAATTTTATTGCAATCAAGCTAAAAATATTATACAATAAAAAACAAAGTTTTTTTTGTAATGGGTCCCTAGCTCAACTGGTAGAGCAATGGCCTTTTAAGCCAGAGGTTCCGGGTTCGATTCCCGGGGGACCCACAAATAATTAAGCCTCAAAAAGTTTTTTTAAATTGAACTAAATAATAATGTAAAATTAAAAAAATATTTCAGGAAGGGTGTCCCGAATGGTAAGGGGCCGGTCTCGAAAACCGGTGGGTGTATATCCGTGTGGGTTCGAGTCCCACCCCTTCCGCAGAAAATGGTACCCCTTGCGAGAAGAAAATTGGAAACAATGGAAAAATAAAAAGAAGGTCACAAAAGCGCTTTTTTGTTTTTGACAAATTTATATAAAGCTCTTATAAAATAAAGAAAAAGTTTTTCAGGCGAGAAGGCGGTGGCTTTGGCAAAAATCTCTCTCCTCGCCAGAAAGAAATTCTTTCTGGTTCTGCCTTAGCTAGCGCATCGCCTCCTCGTCTGAAGACGATGAATACTTTTAGATTAGATGAAAGGAAAGTCTCATTTTCCAAACTTTACCCTATAAGATGATACCTTCCTGTTGAAAAAACTACGAACTCGAAAAAAGATTTTTTTTACAAAACGAAAAATTTGAACTAAGTAAAACAACTTTAAAAATTCCTAACCGCCTTTTTTTCGCACTAGAATTGCAATTAATCAGTCAATCTGGTAGTATTATACTTATGTTAAAAAGGACAACAAAAAAAACAAAGGCCAAACAAATTGAAAAGACAAAAAAGTCAAAAACCTCTAAACCAAAAAAACTGCAGAAAAAAAGCAGTTCTGTTGTTGATACAATAAAAACAACTCAAACAAATCCTCAAGCTCATAAAACTGCAGAAATTACAATAAAACAACCTACTAAACCAATAAGCTCAAAAAAAATAGCCCTTAATGTCCAAACAACTGTAAAAAATTTGCCCTCAATCAATATTGAACTACAGGAAACAGAAAGACCGCCAGTAGTAGTGGCGCTAGGACAAGTAGATCATGGCAAAACAACATTACTTGACTATATTCGTCAAACCAGAATAGCTGAAAAAGAAATCGGCGGCATAACCCAAGACATTGGCGCTTACGAGGCTGAATATAACAATGAAAAAATAATCTTTATTGATACCCCCGGACACCAAGCTTTTAGCAAATTAAGAACTTACGGCTCTAAAATTGCCGATGTAGGTATTCTCATTATAGATGCTACTGAAGGGTTAAAAGACCAAACAATTGAATCTTTAAATGTCCTCCAAAATTCCAAAGTGCCGTTTGTCATCGCCATTAATAAAATAGATAAATCCGGAGCTAACCCGCAAAAAGTTAAGAATGAACTTCTTAAGGTCGGCATACAAACTGAAGATATGGGCGGCGATATACCATCAGTCAATATTTCTGCCATAACAGGTAAAGGTGTTGACGAACTTTTAGAATTGGTAATTTTATTGGGTAAATTAGCTAATTTGAAAGTAAATAAACAAGCGCCCGGTTCGGGATTTGTTGTCTCGGCTTACGAAGACTCTAAAACCGGCATAAAAACGGATATCATCCTAAAAAATGGTCGTCTCAAAATCGGCGACTATATTGTTTCCGACACAAGCTTCGGTAAAATTAAAAAAATTGAAGATAGTTTTTCTCGCCAACTTACTAAAGCAATAGGGCCTAAACCATTAAGAATCTATGGATTTCAAAATATTCCTGACATCGGCGAAAAATTTTATATAGTTGAAAATGAAGACGAATTTGAAAACCTAAAACAAGAAATCTCGCAAAGGCCAAAACCGAAGAAAGAAAATATTATTTTTGGAAACCCTAATGGCAAATATTCCCTTAATATTCTAATAAAAGTACCTAGTCACGCCCTAAAAGATGCCATACTTAACCTTCTTAAAAACCTTAAGCTCAAGAATAGCTTTATCAATATAACCAACATCGATATCGGTGATATAAATTTTAATGATGTACTCTTCGCTGATTCAACTAATTCACTCATCTTGGGTTTTAAAATAAAAATAACCAAAGAAGCTAAATCAAAAGCCGAAGAACTCAAAGTAAAATGCTTCTTGTATGAAATTATTTATGAAATGGAGAAAAATATTTATGAGCTAATTCACCAAAATATTAAAAAGGAAACAGTCAAAAATTATATAGGCTGCATAAAAATAATTAAAATTTTCCGTCAAGAAAAAGATTATCAAATCTTAGGAGCCAAAATGGATTCAAAAAATAAGGCTAAGAAAACATGTCGCTTCGAAATTTTAAGAAGATCTTTTAAAATAGGCGACGGTAAAATACTTGATTTGGAACAAAATAAAGTAAAACTTAATGAAATTGAAAATGACCGCGAATTTGGTATAATGATACACTCTGATATTAAAATAGCTTTAAACGATGAATTGTTAGTTTATGAAGAAAAAACAATTGAACCAGAAATTTGATTCACTTAATTTAAATGAAAAAATATCGTCTTGAAAAATTCAATTCACTTGTTCATAGAGAAATGGCTAACATCCTACGGCAGAATGTTGACCTAGAAAGAGGAACGTTTTTAAGTGTCATTAGAACTGAAGTTTCTAACGATACGAGTCATGCTAAAATTTTTGTAGCTATCTATCCAGATAAACTTAGTAAAAAAGTCTTACACCAGCTTAACAGTCAAATCTATCAGCTTCAGCAAATATTCAACAAACGAATGCCTTTCAAAATTGTCCCAAAATTAAGCTTTGTCCTTGACATCTCACAAAATAGCGTCCAAAATATATATAAAATCCTGCATTAGACAAATGGCCACGTAGCCAAGTGGTAAGGCAGGAGTCTGCAAAACTCTTATACGTGGGTTCGATTCCCACCGTGGCCTCAACAAAATTTAAGAAAATTTTACACGCCCGGGTGCTGGAATTGGTAGACAGCCTGGACTTAAAATCCAGTGGTCACAATTGACCGTGTGGGTTCGAGTCCCACCCCGGGCACCAAGATTTAACTTTTTCATCAAAACATCAACAAAAATCTTGCTACAAAATATTTCCCATTTTTTAAATAATAAACTTAGCAAGCTAAACAAAATTCGAACTCAACTAATTTAGGTAAATTTCAAAGTAAATCCTTACTCCGGAACTGAACATTATATATAAGATCACCCGGCTCTTTTTGATTTTAACTAGATTCTTTGTATAATGAAATAATATGCAAAAGCCAATTACAATCTCGCTTTCACCCAACACTCAAACAGATGATGTCTGGCTTGCTTTTAAAAGCCTTTGGCAAACATCAAAATACCACAACGGACCTGACCTTAAAAAACTTGAAAATTTAATTCTTAATTACCTAAAAGCCAAACATATTTTTTTGTTTATCAGCGGTCGAACGGCGTTATTTTTTCTTTTAAAACATATAGGTTTTAAACAGGGCGATGAAATATTATTGCAATCTTTTACCTGCGTAGCTGTACCGGAAGCCATTATTTCTGCCGGTTTAAAACCAATTTATGTTGACATAGAACCAAATGGCTACACTATGGATTTATCAAAAGTGGAAAAACTTATAACGCCAAAAACAAAAGCCATAATCATTCAACATACTTTTGGCATCCCAGCAGATATAAATAAAGCAATCGCTATCTGCAAGAAATACGGTTTATTCTTAATTGAAGATTCGGCGCACATTTTAGACCCGCTCAGAATGCCTCCTTTTCAAAACAAAACCTATCAAAACCACGCTGTCATATATAGTTTTGGAAGAGATAAGACATTCAGCTCAATATTCGGAGGCGCCCTTGTCATAAATAACACTGTTTTAGCCAAAAAATTAAAAACAAATTACGATAAACTTGACTTTCCTTCGTTTTTATTCATTTTTAGCACGCTTCTGCATCCAATTTTGTTAAATTGCCTAGTTCTACCCCTATATAACATATTCAATTTAGGCATAATTTTACTCAAAGCATTGCTTTATTTCAAAATAATCCCACGTTCTGTCTTTAAGCAAGAAAAAATAAAAGGAGTAATACCAAGATTCTTACTTAAAAAATATCCGAATATACTAGCTAAACTCGTTTTAAACCAGCTCAAAAAAATAAATCTTTATAATAATCATCGCCTCAAACTTACTGAGTTCTATTTGGAAAATTTAAAAAACATCGGCGATATTAAATTACCTACATTAATTCACAAAACACCGCTCCTCCGATTTCCCCTGCTTAGTTCAAAAAGTGAACTTATATATAAGGTTTGTAAAAAAAACAATATATATCTTGGCGACTGGTATGAAGAAGCAATTGCTCCCTATGGAGTTAATTTTAAATCTATAAATTATCAAATCGGCTCCTGCCCTAATGCTGAAAAAGTAGGCAATAACATCATCAACTTACCTACTCATATTAATATCTCTTTAGAAACAGCTGAACAATTAATTAGAATAATTAAAAAATGCTTTATTTAAGCCTAATAATTATGCGACATAATTCAAAAAGGACACAATGATAAAACTAAGCCCTATAAATAACAAGAAAGTCTGGGAAAAATTTATAGAAAATTATTCGGGCCATAAAACCTTTCTACAATCATGGGATTTTGGTCAAATTCTTAAAGAAGAAGGTTATCCTATTTGGAGATTCGCTATCCTCAACAAAAAGGGGATAGTAGGTATTATTTTTTTATATAAAATCAGCGCAAAAAGAGGTACATTTCTTTATGCACCCCATGGGCCTCTTATAAATGAAAACGAACTAACGGAGCGCACAAAAAATACACTGATTAAATCCTCCATACTTAGTATAATCAAATTTTGTCAGCAACAGAAAGTTGATTTCGTCAGAATAAACAGTCTTTTGCCTAATACGATTACCAACATAAGTTTATTTAAAGAAATTGGTTTCAAAAACGCGCCACTTTTTGTTTTTACGGAAAATTTTTGGCTTGTTGATATATCTAAAAGCGAAGAGGAACTACTCAAAAATATGCGCAAGGTTCACCGTTACTCTATTCGTAAAGCCATCAAAGATGGCGTAACTATAGTAACTTCGCAAAAACCAAGCTCCTTAAATGGCTTTTATAAAATATATCTTGAAACCGCTAAACGTCATAAGTTCACGCCATATAACTATTCCTTTTTGAAAAACGAGTTTAAAATTTTTGCCCGAAATAACCAAGTGCTTTTATTTTTTTCCCGCTACCAAAATACAAACCTGTCAGCAGCTATGATAATTTTCTATCAAAATACTGCCTATTATCACCATGGAGGGAGCTTATCCATTTTTTCTAAAATACCGGCAAGTTATCTTTTGCACTGGGAAATAATCCAGGAAGCAAAAAAACGCGGCTGCACTTCATATAATATGTGGGGCATTGCGCCGCCAAATAAAACCAACCACCCTTGGCAGGGGCTTACTTTCTTTAAAACCGGCTTCGGCGGCTCATACTACGAATGCCTGCCTACCCAAGATTACCCCTTAACAAAAAAATACTGGCTTAATTACTTGATTGAAAAAGTACGAAAATACAAACGAGGATATGCATAGACAGAGATATATAACCCATCTAAAAAACATTTAAATTAAAGTACAAAAGAAATTAATAAGACAATTTAACAATCTCTTTAGTAAAAGAAAGGGGGAAGAAAGCCTAATAGTATTAAAAGCCATATGTCCACCAAACACCTCTGTCGCTTTGGTTTGATTTTAGTTCTTATTGCTATTTCAACTACCTTTATTTGGAGCTATCGAGCTCAAATTGAGGAAATCGTTATCGCCAATGGCGATTATTTATTAGCTTTAGTTGAAGTGAATAAAAAATCTCATTAGGTCAATATAAGCCCAAAGATTTGGTCGAGTTAACCGAATTAGGCTTTCCTAAAAAAAATTTGTCCGTCAACCTGTCATTGAACCATTAAGAAATTTAATGTATGATGCTCGCAAGCAGGGTTTAAATCTTATTATATTATCTGCTTATCGAAGTTACGATGAGTAGAGAAAAATTTTCGAAAGATATCTTAAAAGATTTGGGCCAAAGGCACGTTATTTTTCCGCAAAACCAGGTCATTCTGAACATTAACTAGGTACGACTATTGACTTTGGTTCTGGAAGCTCTTGCGATCTAAAACAATGTTTTGAAAATACCCCCTGAAGGCAAGTAACTCTCACAAAATGCCTTTAGATATGGTTTTGCTATGAGTTATAGCAAAGGTTCGGAAAAAACCACCGGCTATATTTACGAACCCTGGCACTACCGTTTTATTGACATAAATGAGGCTTTAGAATGGCGTGAGTCAGAATTGGTCCTTGAAGAATTTTTGGCTACTAAGCCGCAAAGTTGCAAGTAATCAAAATGGCTTTTTCAAGCTAACCAAAAATATCATTTTTTTTTTAGTAAAAAATAAACTTAAAAATCAAAAAAATCTTTGAATTACAACAAAATTAAAAGAATATTAATTTAATCCATTTATATAATTCTCAGCATACCTCTGATTCCTCGCCTAAACTATAACTACTATCTCTTATTTCATTCATGGTATTGACTCTAATAAAATTTAGCAGTATAATTGTGAAACCTTCATATAAGAGGTGATTGTAATGAAAAAAGTAGATTCTAAAGATATTGACGGAATGGAAAAAGTTAGAAAATTTGCTAGATTGCTAAAAAGTTCTCTGCCAAAAGATTCAGCTCTAAATAATATTGAAGTTGATGAAGAGTTAAATTGTGTTATTATTAAGATTAATGATGAAAAACTGCTGCAAGAAATCGTTGAGTTTAATCGCAAAAAAAAGTCTATAAACTAATCAAAACCAGCCTATAGCGCTGGTTTTATTTATTCTTCTGTCTGCAAAAGATAGGCAATTCTCTCTTTCTTTTCAGAGGGAAGAGCCCTAAACAACTCGTAGAGATACTCATCCCTTATCCTCCTTAAAATCCTTTCATCAATTGAAGACAAAAATTCATCTACTACAAGATCTGGTTTATCAACTTTGGCATTAAGATATCCTTTCCACAATTCATTAATTTTTTCCGACTCTAAAACAACAAAAGCCACATACTTTGGAAGATTTTCTTTTTTTCTAGCCAATTCCTGCAAATTTTTCCTTGTAGTCAATTGAAATTTTATTTCCTCGTCATCACCCATAAACTTAATAAAAAGGTCAACTTTGCCAAGCCTGTCTTCTTTTAAATCTCTCCTTACATATTCAATTTTTGGTTGTTCGCCTTTTTCTAAAGATTCTTTTATATACTTATTCAAAATATACATCACCACATCCTCAACAAAATGCCCACGTTTATACTCATAAGCTTTATCCTCAATATCAATTTTTTTATGCCCAGAAGGTTGCCACATATAACCACCCTGATTATAGCGGCTTTCATAATTTCTCTCCATATTAAAAATTATAAATAAAATATTATTATACCAAATAAACAATCAATTGTAACTCTATTATTTTTTTTGACTGAATATATAAATATTGATAAAATAAGATAGTTCTCTAAAAAAACTCGCCAATCGGGAGGTGACGGCTATAAAACCGACATATGTTAAAAAATTACAAAACAAGTACAAACTAAAATTGCCTATTAAAGTGAAAATGGTTAATCAAAATATCACGCCGCAATTAATTGTAAAACCAAAACACTATCTAATTTTATTACCGAGTAAACTTAATATATATCCAGCAATGAAAATAGGCGCCTTACACCACGAAATAGCCCATGCTTATCTTGCCGAAAATCTACATCCTATCTACGGCGGCTTTTTAGTTGATATAAAAGATAGAAGCCAAGATGAGTATAACTTAGCTGTCACAACCATTAATTATGTCTTGGATATTTTTGTAGCAGACATTATCTATCAAAAAAACTCAAATGTGGCTAAAAAACATTTGAAGTTATGGCTTGGTTTTTTAAAGTACCTTACAACAAACACTACTCCCCAAAACATCGACGCCCGGCTAATATTAAGCATAGCTTTCGGCCTTAACGAAACTACACGCAACTATCCCGAACTAACATCATCCTATAAACAAATACTAGATCAGCTAAAAAAGAAGCTAAAAAACGACAAATGGTTCTTAATTAATAAATTTACTAAGGCAGTTAAGAATCTACCAAAAATAAACGAACTAACAAAAAAAAGCAGAAAACCTAACTACAATAAGTGCTTAAGAGAATATATTTTAAAACCAACCAATCGAATTCTGAAATCTTTAGGTCTAAAAGTAGAATATATAGACAATCGTAAGTTTGAGTTAATACAACTTCGCAAGGCAAAAAGTTAATTTTCCTCTTGACTTTCTGTCAAAAATATGTATAATTATATATGAGTTCGCATAATTCGGTCGCGGACCGTAAGACCGCGGGGCGCAACGCTAAGTTGCGCTCATAGGAGGGAGTCATGAAAAAGTCAAAAAAAATTTTTTCCAAAGCAAAACCGACAGTCTCGGCGGTAGTTGTGGACGCCCGCACCGGCGTCATTTTGACCGCCGGAAAACCAAGCTATACTCAACTCCGCCGGCTCGCTAAGGAGGCACGGGCCGGGCACGACTAGGGATGTATGGGATGTCCATCTAAGATGCGACATCCCTTCTTACCAAAGGGTATTTTAAAAAACGCTTTTTGGCGAGAAAATCTATACATCATAAAGGAGGTAAACTTAAGTCGCACTAAGTTACACCACATTAAGTGGATAAATGTCATAACAGAAGTACCTAGCATTACGATAATTGCAGTGCCTCAGGAACTCAGAGTTTATGAACTTAAATTCCTGGCAGGCGCAAAACCTAGTGATGCTGTCTTTGTGAACAATTCGTTCTTACCTCTCGGGGAAACTGAAAAAATTTTCCCGAATGTGATGAACTACGATACTGTAGTCATCAAGAAGGAATTCCGTCCACTTTAAAAAACATCTCATTGGCAGGGTGTAATTATTTTTGTGAAGTATCCCCCTGCCATGCTCCTTAAAGACCTTTACTTTCATAAGTGAGGTATTTAAAAGAGCATGTTTAAAACTTCACATAAAAATCTATGACCTATTATTCTTTGATTACTATTTTGCCAGCACTCTATACATACCTATATCATATCATCACCTCAGACTAAAGCTCTGAGGCCGAGGGCGAATATTTTCGCCCTCCCCTGAGATCTTTATTTTGCCAAAGAGGAGGTTTATGGATATATTAGTCAAGGCTTTCAGACAAACAAAAACAGAACTAGAAAACCGCTATGGCAAAACCAAAGTAAAAACAGTTTTTCTCGTCTTTTTGTTTCTATTTTATAGCCTCATCATAGGAACGATATGGACGATATTGTTCTCTATCACAACTTTTCTAGTCTTATACCTAGTCGTATGGCTTATCTTTCTGTATTTAAAGACAATCTACAACCAACCCCACAACCCAAAAAACATATAAACGAGTCTGTAAAGAAATGAGAGAATAACTAACAACCCTCTCTCATCTCTGCCTCTTTTAAACCCGTTACCAAACTGAGGGTAACGGGTTTAAAAGAGGCATAAAATTAAAAATTTAATAAAAACGTCCAAAAAAGAAGGAAAAATAACTTCTTTTTTTATTTAAAAAAATTAGAAAAAATCATTTTTAAGGCGAGGGTGCTCTTTAACAAAACTAGCTGCCTGAAATAAGGCGTCAAAAGTGCCTGTATCAAACCACTCGCCTTTTAAAACATCGTAAGTTAAGGTCCCTTCCTTTAAATAATAACGCAAAAAGTCTGGATATTCATATTCGCCTCTTTCTGATGGTTTCATTTTCTTGTATATATCGTAATAACGCTCATCAACAAAAAACAATCCGGTCAAAGCTAAGTTTGATTTTGGATTTTTAGGCTTTTCAACCAAGGAAATTATTTTACCTGACTTATTAACTTCACAAATGCCAAAGCGCTCTGGATCTTTAACTTCTTTTAAAATTACCCTAGCGCCCTTGACTTTTTTGTTTCTAATAACAAATTGCTGTCGACGAAATCGCTCAAAAAACTCGCAGATATCATCTTCAAAGATATTATCGCCAAAAATCACTGTTAAATCAGTATTTCTAAATAAATTGTAGGCCAAACTTACGGCATGCATTATGCCTAAGGTTTCTTTCTCGATGAAATAATATAGAGTCACACCAAAACTTTCGCCATTGCCCAACAAATACATAAACTGCGATAAATACTTTTCATTCACAACAACGCCAATCTCGTTAATACCACATTGTTTAAGTTGATGTAAGGCAAAATATATTAAAGGTTTATTATAAACCGGCAATAAGTGCTTAGGCGTTGAGTAAGTTATTGGTCTTAAACGTGTACCTTTACCTCCTGCCAAAATCAATCCTTTCATATCCTTTTTAAATTCAGAAATCAAAACTATTTTAACATAGCAAGATAAAAAGAAGTGGTTAAGAAAAATATATAAAGCATCACCAAAACAAATCCCTCCATTCGGCTAAAAACATTTTTTGTTTTAGCCATCAAGAGAAATACAAACACAGCTATAGCCAAATAAATAACTGAGTTGTAAATAAAAAAGTTAGGCGTAAATTTAATCGGCTTGATTAAGGAAACAATTCCCAGCACTAAACAAGAATTAGTAACCAAAGTGCCATATAAATTCCCCAGAGCAAATCCGGGCCGTTTCTTAAAAGCACTAACTATATCAATAGTTAACTCCGGCATAACTGTACCGATGGTTAAAATCACTAAACCCAATATAAAAAGAGGCACATTCATCTTTTCCAAAATATAAATACCGCTTTTTATCAATAAATTGGCAGAAATAAAAAGCACTATTAAACCAATCACTAGCTCAAAGATTGTTATTATTACTTTTATTTTACTTACATCACGCGGAATTGTATGCTCAATTATTGATAAAGCTTTTCTTCTTTTAGAATAAACCCAAAGATAATAACATACAAAAAGAATAATTAATACTACGCCATCAAATCTTGTAATAACGCCGTCAAAAATAATAAATCCAAGGGGAATAAACATTGAAAAAATTGAAAATAATCCTTCACCCGAAAAAACTTCACCACGAGTAAATACATTTCCGGCAATCATAACTGTTATGCCAATCAACAAAGTCAAGTTTATCATATTCGAGCCAATAATATTGGCTAAAGAAATTTGGGACGTTCCTTCTAAAGCGCTGTTAATACCTACAAAAACTTCAGGCAAAGAAGTACTAAACCCTAAAAATAAAATGCCTATTATATAATCCCTTTGTTGAAGCAAATAAGTTAAAAAGGTCAATTTTTTTAATCCAAATCTTGCAGAAAAAAATAAACTCAAAAAAGAAGCGAAAAAAATTGCAATAACTAATATCATATGTCTTAATTTTATGAAAATAAAATACAAAATCAAGCCAACTTTAATTTCTATTGAAAAAGAAATAAAAATAAACTACAATAATTGACTTAAAGATGCTTTTATCCTGCCCCTATCGTCTAGTGGTTAGGACACAGGCTTTTCAAGCCTGGAACCCGGGTTCGACTCCCGGTAGGGGCACCACGCCGACTTAGCTCAGTGGTAGAGCGCATGCCTGAAGAGCATGGCGTCGGGGGTTCGATTCCCTCAGTCGGCACATCGCATTTATTTTTATTAACATATTGCCTAATTAAAATGCATCCTAAAGAAGAAAAAACAATAGTTATTCTCAAACCAGATGCAGTAAAACGAGGATTAATTGGCGAAATTATTAAAAGAATTGAAGACAGAGGTTTAAAAATAGTTGCTATAAGAATGTTTTTAGCCACGGCTGAACAAATTGATGGCCACTATCCAAAATCAAAAGACTGGCTAATAAAAGTCGGCAATAAAACCTTAGCCACTTACCAAAAATATGGCTATGACGCCTTAAAGGAGTTAGGAACCGCTGATCCTCTTGAAATCGGCAAAATGGTCCGTAAATGGCTTATTGATTTTATGACCTCAGGGCCAATGGTAAAAATGGTAGTAAAAGGCGTACATGCTATAGATATGATCCGTAAATTAGTCGGTAATACAATACCAGCATTAGCAGAGCTTGGTTCAATTAGGGGAGATTTCTCGGTAGATTCAGCTGCTTCAGCAAACCGAGATAAACGGGCAATACATAATCTTGTTCATGCTTCAGAAACGCCCGAAGAACAAAAACATGAGCTAGAATACTGGTTTTCACCTGATGAAATTTTCGATTACAAACGCGCTGACGAGGATGTAATGTTTTAAGATATGCTTTTAAAATAAAATAATTTAAAAAAGGGGTGATTAGCTCAGTAGGGTGCGTAGCTCAGTGGTAGAGCACGGGTCTTATAAACCCGGGGTCGAAGGTTCGATCCCTTCCGCACCCACTAATGGGGCGACTAGCTCAGTGGTAGAGCGCGTCTCTGATAAAGACGAGGTCGAAGGTTCGATCCCTTCGTCGCCCACTCGTAGTTTTGGAGACGAACTCCGATTTATTAGAGAAAATTGAATTTTCTTTGTTCTCGGACGGAATTTCCGCCCCGCCCGCCAGCTGGCGGGCGGGGCTTTTTCCTGCCGAAAAATTTTTAAAATTTCCCGAATAAAATAGGTTAATTTTGATGTTTTCTTTAGAATAAATAATTTCCTTGATAAATCTTTTAGCGAAAAGATTTCTTTCTATTCCTTTTTGAGTAGCAAGACCAAAAAGAAAAGATTGAAGAATGGAAATTATTGTTTCTGTAGAAAATTTAGAGCATACTTTTGATGGTTCAATTCCATCTTCGCTGGGCGTATTTAAGTTATGATTTAGCTTAAATACAAGATTTTCTATGTAGTTTTTATCCAAAGAAATTCGCTCTAAATTTTCTAAAATATAATTTTCTATTCTTTCGGCTGAAACTTCCCTTATTGGGCAAGATTGCCAACCTTTTTTATTTACGCAAGTACAACGATAGTAATAATACCTTTTTAATTTTCCATTTCGGTGTTTGTTAGTAAAACAAGCACTCATTGTATAGCCACATTCTTTACAACGAATTAAACCTCCTAACAGAAAATACTTGTAAATCCTAAACTTTCTTATTCTTTTTTTGTGAGTTTTTTGAGTAATATCAAAAAGTTCTTCAGAAATAATCGGATGGTGAATTCCTTGATAAATCTGGCCAGCATATTTGATTTTTCCTGTATAAATGATGTTTCTTAAAATTAGAGCAAGATGGGTTTTAGAAAAGGTTTCCCCCTGCCTGTTTTTAATGTCTTTCTCTTTTAGCAAATCAAAGAGCCGATTTATAGAGTTGGTTTCAAGATAAGTTTCAAAAATTAACCTGACAATTTCAGCTTCCTTTTTGTTGATAATAAGTTTTTTGTTTTTCCTTTCATAGCCATAAGGCGTGTGTCCGCCATTCCACATTCCTTTTTTGACTCTTTCAAGCAATTTATCCCTTGTCCTTTCAGAAGTTAATTCTCTTTCAAATTGAGCAAAGGTTAGCATTATATTTCTTAACAATCTACCTGCCGGAGTAGAAGTATCAAATCTTTCAGTAATTGAAATGAAACTAACATTGTATTTATCAAAAATCTCAATTAGTTGATAGAAATCTTTTGGCGAGCGGGTTAACCTATCAATTTTGTAAACCAGAATAATGTCAATTTTATTTTGTTTTATGTCTTCCAGTAATTCTTGAAAAGCAGGCCGATTTATGTTTGCTCCGGTATAGCCAGCGTCTGAATAAACTTTGAAAATTCGCCAGTTATCTTGGCTTTGGATAAAAGATTTGATTTTTTCCTCCTGCGATTCGCAAGAAGAAAATTCTTTTTCCGCTTGAATATCTGTTGAAACTCTTGTGTAAATGGCGCATTGTTTATTCATATATTTGTTTGTTAATTATTATCAAAAAGCGGCAATCCTGCGGAGACAGCATCTTACGACACTGAAGCAGAAATTGCCGCTTTTTAATGTCGTAATAAAAAACGCTGTCTCCATTTCCATTATACCAAATTTTGCTGTCAAGCAAAATTTTTATTCGGAAAATTTTAAAAATTTTTCGGTAGGAAAAAGCCCCGCCCG
>JBBINA010000003.1:0-76974 GCA_037444125.1 bacterium | reverse complement strand
CCATTTTTTGATTTTTGGCGATTTTAAAGCTAGTTCTTTTGCTTCAGTTTCTGAAAGTCCGGTTTTGGCTTCAATAACATCTCTGGTTTTACCATTTATTTGGATAACTAATTTGAAAGCATCTTCTTTAATCAATTTTGAGTCGTATTTAGGCCATTTTTGCTCAAAAATCGATTTAAATTGTTTTGATTTTTGGTTGTGTGTTTTGGCTTTAAGCACTTGATAAAGTTCTTCACTAATATGAGGCGCAAAAGGCGCAAGTAGCAATAGTAAAGTTTTTATATGTTTTAGTGACAAAATTTTAAAATTTTCTTGAAGCGCATTTTGATAAATCATAAGTTGAGAAATGGCGGTATTATATTGCAAATTTTCTATATCTTCGGTTACTTTTTTTATTGTTTGATGCATTAACTTGTCTAATTTTGATTTTTCATTTTTTAATTTTTGATCTTGAATTTTAATTTTTTGAACTAATTGCCAGACTCTATTTAAAAATCGCCATATACCAACAATTCCCTCATCTCTAAAATCCCCACCCTGTTCAAAAGGTCCTAAAAACATAAGGTACATTCTTAAAGTATCGGCTCCATATTTTTTTATATATTCATCGGGATTGACAACGTTGCCTTTTGATTTTGACATTTTGGCTCCTTGGGAAATTAAAAGACCGTGAGCGCGGAATTTTTTAAATGGCTCTTCAAAATCAACAAAGCCCAAGTCATACAAAACCATTGAGATAAATCTTGCGTACATTAAATGCAATACCGCATGTTCGGCTCCGCCAATGTACATATCAACCGGAAGCCATTTTTTAGTAATTTTTTTATCCCAGGGTAAATTTTTATTGTTCGTGCTTGGATAGCGCAAAAAATACCAAGCAGAATCTAAAAAAGTATCTGAAACATCAGTTTCGCGCCGTGCAAGACCTTTACAAATAGGACATTTTGTTTTATAAAATTTTGGATAATTTGCCAAAGGCGATTTCCCCGTGCCTAAAGGTTTAAAATTTTTAATATAAGGTAGTTTGATTGGCAGATCTTTTTCTGGCGCTGGAACTGTCCCGCATTTATCACAATATATTATAGGTATAGGAGGTCCCCAATATCTTTGTCGAGAAATCAACCAATCTCTCAAATGATAAGAAACCGCTTTTTGAGCTACGCCCTTTTCTTTTAACCAATTTAAAATTTTTTCTTTTGCGTCTTGAGATTTTAAACCATTAAATTGAGCAGAATTAATCAGAATTCCCTCGCCTTCGTAAGCTTTGTCTAAAATATTTTTTTCATTCTTCAAATCAGGAACTTGAATAACTTGTATTATAGGCAAATTATATTTTTTAGCGAATTCAAAATCTCTCTGATCATGAGCTGGAACTGCCATAATAGCGCCTGTTCCATAACTTGCTAAAACATAATCAGAAATCCAAATATGAATTTTTTTGTTTGTGGCTGGATTTATCGCATATAGCCCGGAAAAAACGCCGGTTTTTTCGTCTTTGATTTCTTTTTTTGTTTTTTTAAGAGCCTCTTTGATATATTCTTTTGCCTCTGACAAAATCGCAAGGTCATTTTTCCTGATTAGTTCATAAAAAGGAGATAAAACTAAAAAAGTTGCTCCAAAAATAGTGTCAATTCGCGTTGTAAAAATTTTTATAGAAGGCAAACAAATATTTAAAACTTCTGGTTCTTTTTTAAAACGAAAATGAGGCCTTTGACCTACTGCTTTTATTAACTGAGCGCCAAGTTCTTTTGCAAAAGATTCGCCGTCGCTTAAAGGCACCACATCGTCTTTTAAATCATATAAAAGTAAAATATTTGAACAGTTTTCTTTGATAATTTTAAAATTAAACCCCTTTTTTAAAGCCGTTGAAACAGATGGCCTTTTTTTATGGTCTAAAAATTTGTCAGTTCTTGGTGTAGCGACTAAAATTAAACCTTTTAACTTTATACCTTTCTCAAGCAGCCTTAAGGCAACGATTCCGCCGAAAGAATGACCAAGCACTATTGTGTTTTCATCAAGATTACAATTTTTTAAAACATATTCTGTTTGTTCGTCATCGTTTGGTTCAAAAGAGTTGGGTAATTTCGGAATTTCAACTTCAAAGCCGGCTTTTTTAAGTTCTGATTTGAGCCAAGGATGAAAATTATCTTTTGGAGAAGCTCCTTTGCCATGCAAAATCACAAATCTTTTTACTTGAGGCAAAAACAATCTAAAATTAATTTCTGCGCCCTCGCTTTTTCCTATCCAATTTTTTTGAGCAATTTTTACTTTCAATGACCAATCTAATTTTTCTAAATTTCTCAAAAGCCTAGGAGCGTATTGAGTAATTTTGAAAAACCACTGCTTTAAAAATTTTATTTCAATTTCAGCACCGCATCTTTCGCACATTCCTTGAATTACTTGCTCGTCAGCTAAAACTGTTTTGCAAGAAGGACAAAAATTAGCTGGCGCTTCTTTTTGGTAAGCTAATCCTGCTTTAAAAAGTTTTAAAAAAAGCCATTGCGTCCATTTGTAATAATTTGGATTATAAGTTTCTAATTTATTTTTCCAGGCGTAAGCGTTTCCAGTTTGTTTAAGTTGGCGGTAAAAATTTTTTTGGGTAATTTTTGCCATTTCCGTTGGATGCTTTCCAACTTTTAAAGCGTAATTTTCAGAATGAATGCCAAAACCATCAAGTCCAATTGGCTCAAAAACATCAAAACCTTGCATTTTTTTAAATCGCCCGTAAATATCAGATCCAGTAAAAGCATACATATTGCCGACATGCAAACCCTGAGCCGAGGGATAAGGGAACATCATTAAATTATAAAATGGCTTCTGGTCTTTTTTGAAATTTAGTTCAAAAATTTTATTTTTAAGCCATAAATTTTGCCATTTGGATTCAATTTTTTTTGGATTGTATTTTTTGTTCATAAATAAGTATATAATAATACTAAGGTTTTATATTGTCAAAACATTTATGCGGGTAAAAGCGGTTAATGACAATCGAACCTGGAATGGATATTTAAAAATGACCAAAAGTTCCAGTTTCTTAAATACTCTCCAATTTCATAAACTTTGGCAGGAGAGTTTAGGCGAAAAAGTTTGGCGACGGATAGTTTTAGAAAACTCAGCCCCGTATATTATATATAATATTGTCAGAAAAAACCTTCCTTTTGGTTTTAATTTTTTATTTATTCCTCAAGGACCTTTACTTGTTAGTGTAAGAGAACAGCAATTTTCATCCGAAGAAGTCCTGACGGTTTTTTTTAAGGATATACAAAGTCTAGCTGCTAGAGAGAAGTCACTTTTTATAAAAATTGAGCCAATGGAAGAAAATGGGTCTTTGCTTAAGTTTTTAAACCAGTGCGGGTTTATTAAGTCAAGTTACGAGATTGAACCTCAGTACACTACCATTGTTGATTTAATGAGGCAAGAGGAAGAAATTTATAAATCTTTTCACCACAAAGCCCGTTATAATATAAGACTTGCGCAAAAACATAAGGTTGAGGCCCGGTTAATTAAAAATAAAGCTGAAGCCAATGTAGCCCTTAACCTTATTTTTAATACAGCCAAAACAAAAAATTTTGGCATTTTCCCGCGTAACTATTTTGAAAAATTGATTTTGTTCAATAAAGGCGAAGCAGTGGTTAAAATATTTGTCGCTCTTTTTGGCGAGAAAATTATTGCCAGCTCCATTAATATTATTTATAATAAAAAGGCTACTTATTTATTTGGTGGGTCTGATTTAAATTATCGCCGCTTAATGGCGCCTTATCTTTTAAAGTGGGAAGAAATAAAGTATTTTAAGAAAACAGGATGCCGAAATTACGATTTATGGGGAATATCAGACCCAGCAATTTTAAATTCCGACCAAAACCATTCCTTAAAAGGCGTGACCCAATTTAAATTGAAGTTTAACGGGGAAGTAGTCAAGCGTTTAGGCTCTTATGATTATATTTTAAAACCGGCTCTTTATAAAATTTATTATTTTTTAAAAAAGTATATTTAAAATGAAGATTGTTTTTAAAACTATTGCTGCATAAGCTACGATGTGACGTTGCTTATATAATTAATAAAATGCCAATAAAAACGCTGATTAAAAATTTATTGCCTAATTTTTTAATCAATATTTATTATTATCTTAAGGCTTTTTTTGGGGCTGTTTTTTTTGGCTTTCCGTCAAAGAAAGTTCCATTTATAGGCATTACCGGAACCAAAGGAAAGACGACTATTTGCTACCTTATATATAGAATACTTATTGATGCTGGTTTTAAAACTGGGCTTATCTCTTCTCTTTATGTTTCTGACGGCTTAAAGCTTTATAAATCGCCTTATGGCTTATCAATGCCGACAGTTTTTGAACGCGATAAATTAGTCAAAAAAATGCTATATAATAAGGTAGATTATGTTATTCAAGAGGTAACCTCAGAAGGAATAAAAAACAAAAGACATTTATTTTGCAATTTTTTTGCTGCCGTTATTTCTAATTTGGAACCAGAACATGTTGAACATCATGGCAGTTTTGAAAATTATAAAAAAGCTAAACTTGAACTTTTTAAAATTGTTTCTAGTAAATCTTTATTTAGTTCGTTTTTAGTTGTAAATGCCGACGATGATAATTTAAGAGATTTTGTTTTGATTAAGGGAAAGCTTAAAAAAATAGCTGTTTCCTTAAAAACAAAAACTATTCCTTTGCCTTATGATATTTGCTTAAGTCCAAAAGAATTAAAATTAAATAAAGATCAAACTACATTTTATTGTCAGAAAACAATATTCAAATTACATTTAGGTGGAGTTTTTAATGTTTATAATGTTTTAATCGCCATTGCTGTGGCTAAAGAATTAGGCATCGCCTTAAAAAACATCGCCGCATCTATTCAAAAGATTAAAAGCGTTCCAGGTAGACTTGAGATCATTCAATCTTCAAAAAAAAACAATACGCCCACAGTTATTATTGACTATGCCCATACGCCCCGGTCATTTGAAGCGGTTTTCAATACAGCTGTTGCTTACAGGCAAGATGCGGGTAAGATTATTGCTGTTTTTGGGTCCGCCGGCGGCACTAGAGATAAATGGAAGCGCCCGGTGATTGGTAAAATTGCAGCTAAATACGCTGATATAATTATCCTAACCAACGAAGATCCTTATGAGGAAAACCCTGAATCTATAATTGAGCATATATATAAAGGTATAAGCAGTACAAAAAAATTTAAAACAAATAATATAAAGGTTTATAAGATTTTAGACCGCAGCCAGGCTATTAAAAAAGCTCTTGAAGGAACTTCTTATTTAGATGTGGTTTTATTGCTGGGCAAAGGTTCCGAAGAGACTATTCATATTAAGAACGGCACAATTCCATGGAGCGACAAAAAAGTCGCCCTTCACTACTTATCCACAATATCAATCTTGCATTGACAAAAAATATTTCTATAATAAGTTTGAGCACTTTTAAGGGTAAAGTTATGCTTTCCCTATTGACAACTATTGATTTGTCTATATAATTAGTAGAATATAAAAGTCGAAGCTCTTTTTACTTATTATAAATAAGTTATTAATTTCGTAACATTGCGTGTTTATTCAAGAGGCAGTTTATTTGCAAGGTCGACCCAAAAATGATGAACAGGCGCTGTCGATATATTTATGCGCTGTTCCCATTTTTGGTACGCCTCTTCAAAAACGCAATTAAAATTTCCCGGTTTTATGTTAAACAAGGGCAGTTGGTCGATGCCTCAACAGCATAAAGCCTGGATTAATTCTTAATCTCTTAATAAATTAACACATAAAAAAAACCTTCTATTTATGGGTAATAAATTATTCAGAAAAATAACTTCAGTCTTCACAACTATTGCGACGATTTTTACCCTTTCGGGTTTTAATTTCGTCTTTACTGCCCATGCGGCCGTAATGGATTCGCAGGTAGCGGATGGAGACTTGATTCGTGCCACCGGCGATATAAAAGTTTATATTGCCGATAAGCGTGGTAATACTTGGTATAAGAGGTGGCTTGTTGGTCCACAGATTTTTGATTTTTATGGTCATTTCGGCCAAGCTGCTTGGGGTAGAATCAAAGAAGTCAGCCCAGCTTTTCGCGATGCTGCCATTGAAACTAATTTAGTTCAGGTAGATGGTGACGAGAAAGTTTGGAGGCTTGATAACTGCGTAGCCGGTGTTGGTTGCACCAAGCGTTGGATTAAAAATGCCGCTACCTTTACCTCTTTGGGTTATGATTGGGGGTCAATTCGAACCATCAATCAAGCCGAGGCTAATTGGCATACCACGGGCGCGGATATTGATACAACCACACAAACAGGCAACCTGACTGTTGCTTTGGCTCCAGATAATCCAGCTGGCGTAACTTTGCCTTATAAGGCAACACGCGTAACTATGCTTAAGTTTGTTATTTCAGGTTCAGGAGTAGTTAATAGTATTGCTGTCCAAAGATATGGAGCAGGTGCAGCAACAGACTTTGACAATGTTTATCTCTATGACGGAGGTGTTAGGTTAACCACCGGTAGGTCAATTAATTCAACCACCCACATGGCGACATTTACGGGCCTTAACATTGCTGTAAATGGATCCAAGACCCTTAGTTTGGTGGTGGATTTTGATGATGCCGGTAGCGGGTCTGGTAATGTAAATGGTTTTAGAATCAATTCTGCTTCTGATATTGTGGCAAATACGACTGTTGGCGGGAATTTCCCCATTACAGGTAATTTGTTCTCCACGGTTTCCCAGTCAGTTGGCAGCATAACCATTGAAAAAACCGGTTCACTCACTAATCCAAAAATTGGTCAGACCGGGGCGAAAATTGCCGAGTTTAAGATGACCGGCGGTTCAAGCGAGGACCTAACTGTTCATGGCATTACCTTATTCCAGACAGGCAATATCTCCCGCACAAACCTATCTAACTTCGTCTTGAAGCAGGGTGGAGCAACAATTGCTTCGGCTCCAGCTATGGATTCAACAGACCATATAAATTTTACCTTTACCACACCTATTACGCTTCTTAAGGGTCAGGTAAAGACCTTTGAGTTATATGCTGATATTGGTCCTTCTTCCAGAATCAACGATACCATTAAAATATATCTTGAAGAGAGCGCCGATTTATACGCTACAGGCAATACCTATGGTGTTGGCGTTATGGTAACGAATAACTATGACGGTTCTACTACTGGTTCGAAGTTTTCGCAAGTCAGTGTTGAAGGCGGTCAGATTACAATGTCGTTCCAGGGTCCTTCAACAGTCGATTACGCTGTGCAGAATCAGGATGTTGAACTTATCCGCTTCAATATTGCCTCACAAAACAATATTGAAATCCGCAGCTTTAAAGTTACATTTACGGCTATCGGAACAAGTGTAGGTTTGGGGACTGGTTCAGCCACTAAATATACTGATGTAAAACTAGTTGACACAAGCAACAATCAAGTAGTTGCCGGTCCAAAAGATCTTACAACTACGGCCACAAGCGTTGCGACAGAAACCCTTATCTTTACTGACATTTGGAATGTCAATGCCAACCAGACAAGAACCATTAAAGTAACTGCTGATATTGCTAACTACACGCCGGCGTCAGATGAGAGAATTAAAGTAACCTTGGGTGATGGTTCAAACAATGGTCCGCTTAGCGCGGCTAATGCCGTTAAGAATTTGGACAACAACCTGTTTATAACTTCAGGCATTGTTCCGTCCGGTGATATTGCAGGCAACACTCATAATGTAAAGAGCGGAAGCTTAACTGTTTCTCTTGCTGGTACGCCAACTGACCAAACCCATATTAATGGCGCGCAAGATATTGCTGTAACCGGCATTAACTTCCAGGCAGGCACAGGTAAAGATGTAAAAGTTACTTCAATTAAAATTACAGCGGCCGGAGCAAATTCTTGCGCCACAGAGACAGATTGTGTGCTGGTTGTTAAGCTGTATGACGGTTCCAATCAAATTGGTGACACCAAGTCTCTTAATTCAGCAAGCGACCCATCAGCTATCTTCAGTAACTTAAACTTGGATATTGCCAAAGGAACAACAAAAACAATAGTTGTTAAAACCAGCCTTAACACGCTATCAACTGTTGCGTCAAATACTTCTCTACACTTTGATGTTGTATCATCAACTGATGTAACTGCGCAGGATAGCGATGGCAACACTATTTCTGTTTCTGGTTCAGTCACTGGTCCAACCCAGACAATTACTGGGTCAGGTACCTTAACAGCCGCGCTCGCCCCAGATGAGATTGATGTGACTGACGCCCACAATATTATTGCCGGTAAATCTGATGTAACTTTGGCTAAAATTAGGTTTACGGCGGCTAACGAGCAGTTGAGACTGACTAAAATAAGGATTAAAATTCCCGCAGGCACGCTTGATGAAATAACTGGCTTAACTTTGTGGGACGGTTCAACTAAGGTAGCTGATGTCGTGACACCTAATTCCTCTTTAAATGCTGACTTTAACTCGTGGCTTGCTGACTTCATTGTGCCAAAAGATGGTTCTAAGACCCTTACAATTAAGGGTAACTTGAACACGATTTCCGGCGGCGCTGATTCAGGAGCTCAAGTTAAGGTAACTCTTGATTATGACGACAACTTTGAAGCCCGAGGCGTAGGCACGAACACCACCATCACTTCAGTTGGCGCAGCTGATATTGACGGCAGAACCATGATTGTCAGAAAAACTGTTCCGACCGTAACATTGCTAAGCTTACCCAGCACCACTTTGGTTTCAGGCACCAATACTTTGTTAAGATTCAGAATTGCTGCAGACTCAACCGAACAAGTTTCAATTAAGAAACTTGGCTTTACCGTAAACTATACTGATATTGCCACTTCCACGGATCTTACTGTGTCTAACCCGGTTATCCGCGAGGTTGGTTCCGGTACAAATATTAGCGCTGCTTCGCCCTTTATTGACAATGATACTCCTGCCAATAGCCAGACATTAAATATTAAGATTGAGTTTAACAACGAACAGTCAATTACGGAGGGAAACTATAAGGATTATGATCTGATAGCCGATGTTTCTAATGTTGGTCCTTCAGATCAAATCTCGACAAAATTAGATACAAAGACCGGTGTTGATGATACCGAGGATCCAGGATCAGCAACAATATATGTGTTAAGAGATGGTAGTTCAAATACCTTGCTAGAACTTGATCCTGATATTGGTGATACGGGCGATGGCCTTGATTCATTCTTTATCTGGTCAGACAACTCTGCTGTACCTCATAGTGATACATTCGCCGCCACTTCAGCGACTACGACTACTGGTTCAGCCGATTGGATTCATGGCTATAAGGTTAGAGGCATTCCGACGGATTCTAAGGTCTTGGTTTCGCCCTCATCATAATAAGACCTTAAGTTGTTGAATTCTCCCTACCTTTCCTTGCGGCAGGTGGGAGGATGCAAAAAGCCCCGAAAGGGGCTTTTTGTTTATCTTTTCGTTTGAAATCTATTTTCTTTAGAAACTATTTCTCTACTATTTTTTGCTAGCTCTCAAAACTTTATATTTTAAGCACAAAACAAGGGATTTAAAACTTGCATACTTCTCTTGATTCTTGATAAAAGGAAGATAACTTGATATAATATTTTCTTTATTTCTGAATTATTTTTCTTATGAGCGATTATAGTTTTAATTTAAAAAATTATAAGAATTGGATTTTAATAGCCGCGGCTTTAATTTTTATTGGCCTTGTTTTTTATTTTGTAAAGATTGCAAGCGACGCTTCAGCTTATCGCCAGGAGGTTGAAAGAAAAATGTTTGAGTTCAAAAAAGCCAACCCTGAAATTTACGAGAATCTTATAAAGTCTTTAAAAGCAGCAGAGGAAGTTATAGCTAAAGATAGGAAGAATTATAATGCTTGGGTAGATAAAGGTGTAGTCTTGCAGGCGTTTGGCGATTTTAGAGGCGCCGAGAGTGCCTATCTTGAGGCTATTAAAATATCAAATTTGGCTCGTGTGCCTTGGAACAATCTTGGTTCAATTTATCGCGACCAAAAGAAATATAACAAAGCCCTTTGGGCTTATGATAATTTGGTGACTAATTTTCCAGAGGAAATTGAAGGTTATTTAGCAATTTTTGATATTTATGCCCTTAAACTTGGAGATGAGGCAAGCGCGGTTAATTATATTAGAGGAGTAATTGAAAAGTTTAAAGGCGATAAAGTGGTCACTACTTTTTATAAACATTTAGCTGAATATTATAAGAATGTTGGTAAAAAGGATTTAGCCATTGAGGCATATAAAAAGCTAGCTGAGCAAGACAGTAAAAACAGGGATCATTATCAATCTGAAATTGAGCTTCTTTCGAAGTGATATTATAAAAACGCCCGTAAGATTACGGGCGCGTTTTTGTCTGTCTCTTCTTAAAAGAGTCGAGGCATTCGCCAAACCATTTTTATAAAGGTACTTGATTTAAATATATGATGAGCAAATATTTCAGATATTTCTTTAATATAATATTGCGGGAACTTTTTTAGAACAAGTTTGCGGAATTTAAGTTCGGCATCCTCGAGAGAGAATGCGTCAAGATGCTCCTCGACATGAATTGTATTATCTAGCCAAAATAAAGCTTTGATTTCGGGTTTTCTTTCAAGTATCGCTTTAATAGTGTAGGGTCGTTTCGTTGTTGCGGGGTACATAAACCTCAATCACCTCTTGATGAATATATTTGCAAAGAACACCTTTTATTATAAGTTGTTTAAAATTTTTATCAAGATAGACAAAATAATTTCTTTATTATAAATTGTTTGAGATAAACTTATTAAAATAATATAAATCGTTTAATTAAGTATGTTCTCATTATTCAGATTTTTAATGGTAAATTTTTTTACATTGGCTTTATTCTTTTCTTTTGGACAGAGGAGTGTTTTAGCTGATCAAAACCTATCGGTGGTTATTTCTGAGATTGCCTGGTCTGGTACCAAAGCTTCAACAAACGATGAATGGCTAGAGCTTTTTAATACAACTGATGCGGTTATTAATCTTGATGGTTGGGGTTTATACGAAAAAGGTGGCGAAACTTTAGTTTTGGCGCTTAAAGGAGAGATTTTGCCCCAAAGTTTTTATCTTATAGAAAGGACAGACGATAAAGTGATTTCAGATATTAATGCAGATTTAGTTGGTTCTTTTGGCGGCAATGGTCTAAGTAATAACGGTGAATATTTAGTGATAAAGAATTCCTCTGGTCAGATTGTTGACGAAGTTAATTTTAGTTCAGGTTGGCCTGCCGGTACGACCGGTCCAGATTACAAATCTATGGAACGCATTAATCTTTTGGGTCAAGGAAGCGACTTTAATAATTGGATAACACATAGCGGTATAAATAGCAACGGCCTTGATTCCAAAGATGGGTTAATACTCGGCACGCCCAAACGCGCTCCTTTTATAAAGCAGCCGAATTTAACACCGGAAACCCTAACTTCCACAACGAGCGCTACAGGCAGTTTGCCTAATAATGTTGCTTCGGAGAAAAGTCAAAATAGCGCTTTAAGTGCAAACTTAAACAAGCCGCCAATAATTAATTTGCCAGACAGCATTTATTTGCTAGTTGGCGAAAAACTTAATCTAGACAATTCTTTAATTCAAGATCCAGAAAACGAAACCCTTACTTTTAATTGGAATTTTGGCGATGGTGTCATCTCTAAAGACGCTAAAGCTGTACATTTTTACCTTTATCCAGGCCGTTATACTTTAACCTTGTCAGTTAAAGATTCAGTTAATGAATTGAGAGTTTCATCAATAGTTAATGTTTATCCCAAAAACATTTTTATTAATGAGCTTATGCCTAATCCTATCGGTAGGGACCAAAACAACGAGTGGATAGAGCTTTATAATAGTAATGATTTTCCGGTTGATATTTCAGGTTATATTTTGGAAACAGCTAGTGATAAATTTGTTATTCCGGAAGGTACATTATTATTTGAAGATTCATTTTTAGTCTTGCAAAACGCTAATACGCGTTTGAATCTAAAAAACGACAATGGTGTTGTTAGACTACTGACGCCAGAAAGATTTTTACTGCAAGAAGTCAACTATCAGGGCTTAAAAGAAGGTTTTGCGGTTGCCCGCAAAAACGACAAGTATTTTTTCTCCCAAATTCCAACGCCTGCAGCAACTAACATCATCTATTTTAAAAATGACAAATTTTCTTTACAAAAGCAGCCTGTCATAAGTAAGGTTAGCAATATAGCTACTACCTCGGAAATAAAAAATCTTAACCTCGTAGCGAACTTTAGTTTTAATACCTTAAAGGAACCTAGTCAGACGCAATGTTTAACTAAAAATAAAACCCAATATATTGCTCAAGCGCCTGGAGCGTTAGATCTTGACGATATTAGCTTTATAAAAAAAGCTTTAGCTTCTCGACTAGAGGATGGAAGCTTATTGGCATCAACATACAATCAAGATATAGCCAATCTTTTAAAGTCAAATCCTGGTTTTAACTACGGCGGCGTTGCGGTAATCATTCTTGTTTTAATTAGTTCGAGCATCATAAGCTACTTTTTTATTTACCGTCGAACGATTTTGATTAAGTTTTTAAAGTATTTTCGCTAGGTTGATATGCGACATTTAGTAATTAAAATTTTTGCAGTTTTGGGATTCATTTTTTTGTATCTGATGGTATTGTTATGGCTCAGGAAAGTAAGCAAATTTTTGTAGTTGACCCCACCTATGATGCTTTTGAGAGAAGATAAATGCTTCTTTAGTTTTTCAGGGGGAATTGATTAATTTTTATATAGATGAAGCATATTATAACGTCCTTGTACCGCAGACGCGTCAGGGTACCATTATTGTTATAAATGGCTTGGCCTCTACCTATGAAAATAATATTTTGCCGCGACTTAGAAGTTTTTTAGAGACAGACATTCCAAAAGCTAATATTGCCTTAAGTTCAATAAAACAACGGGCCGGCGGCTATTTTAATTATAGTACGCCCGATAATATTAATCTCAATACTGAATTTTTATTTTAGCCTAGGGACTTGTATAAATTTTTGTCCATGAATTAGGGCACTTTATTTCATTTCATTTAAAAGAAAAAAAATTCAAAAAGTTGATGATGTTTGGCTCAATGAGCTTAGAGCAGAGTGGTTAGCTAGTTATTTTTGTTATATTGATTACTATAAATACTATTTATGTAAAAAATGATTCATTGCGCGAGTGGCGAAACGAGCGCGTGGATTATGGTAGTGTGAATTTATTTAAAGATTTCTTAGCACGAAGATATGGCGTTGATTTTCTTAAAAAACTTTTTATTATTCAGGCAACAGGCGAAGAATTGTTTAATAAAACTTTATTATTTTCAGGTTCAAGTCTTGATTTAAGCAGGATTTTTATAGAATTTATAAATGAGCTTTATATTAGTGGCGTATTTGGGTAAATAATTATATTACTTTAAATAGTTCCAAGACGACTTTTAAATTAGATTATGTCCTGAAAGATACGCAAATTTATTTTGTGGAAATATTTAATCCCCAGAATGTAGCTAAATTTAGTTTAAAGGGAGATGGGCCCTTTAATAAGGAAACATTTTTGAGTATGGTTATTCGAAAAAAATTAGTTAACGGATTTTTTGAAACAGAATACCGTCGAGTGAGCGAAAGAGAAAGCATTATTATTGATTCAAGTGGAGCTGCCAATTTAGTTATTGGTTTGTCTTTGTTTGGACAAGATAATTTTGATGAAAGCAAAACAATTCAAGGGAAAAGAATATCTTTAGAGCTAAAATACCCCGTTACAGATTTTGGAGACGGCACTCTTATAAAATCAAAAACAGCAATTTAATTTATATAATTAAAGGAAAATATAAAAGACCGGTTGCCCAAGAGGTGTTGCCACTATACGTTCATTTGAAAGAGGCATTAGTTTATGAATTGACCGAGGATATAATTGATATGCATGCTACTTCAAGTCTTATTCAAAGATTAGGCGATTATAAATTTTTTGAAGTCATGGGTAAGCAGAAAAAATGGATTTAGAATGAAGCTGTTTTTTATAAACGCGGTTTTAAATTTGATTAGATTTATACAGTTAATGAGCTTGAATTTAACTATTACGACAGTTAAGAGCGATAAATGGTTTTATTTGACTTTTATTATCAAAGTTTTTAAAATCTTTTTACAAGTTAATATACTATAATGGATCATAAAATTATTTGGCGTGACTTTCAGCCGAGCGATTTAGACCTAAATTATTTTAATAAAAAGATTAATAAACTTAAAGAAATTTTAGGAGCGATGCCCGGTAAAAAAGACCTTTGGTTTGAAGTTAGTCGTTTAGCTCGCCGCAAAAAAGGACCATTTCTTAATATAATTATTGATATTCCTCTTAAGAGGAAAGCCTTGCGGTCAGTTGGTATAGGTGAAAATTTTCAGACAGCCCTTGATGAGGCCGTAAAAGAAATATTGATTGAACTTAAAAAATATAAAGAAAAGATATTAGATCTTAAGAGGCGTAAAAGTAGGCGTATTAAAGAAAATATGCGACTGCAGTTTGAATAATATTAAGTTAAATATATTTATGTTTAAATTTATTTCAAATTTATTCGGCAACCCCCAACAGAGATTGCTTAAGAGAATGGCGCCGATTATTGAAAAAATTAATAAACTTGAGCCAGATTTTGAGAAGATTAAGACCCCAGATTTGAAGCTTAAAACAGAGGAATTTAAAGAAAGATTAAAACAAGGACAAACCCTTGACGATATTTTGCCCGAAGCTTTTGCTTTAGTAAGAGAAGCCGCCAAGCGCACCATCGGCCAGCGTCATTACGATGTTCAACTTATTGGTGGTATTGTTTTGCATCAAGGAAAAATTGCTGAGATGAAGACAGGCGAAGGTAAAACCTTGGTGGCGACCTTGCCGCTTTATTTGAATGCTCTAACGGGAAAAGGTTGCCATTTGGTTACTGTTAATGATTATTTAGCGCAACGCGATACAGCTTGGATGGGACAGATTTATGACTTATTAGGTTTAAAAACGGCCTGCATAGTTCACGAAGCCTCTTATATCTATGACCCAACTCACATAGAAGAATCGCAGAGCCTTGAACAAGAAGAAAAGAAAACCGGCGCCTTTAAGGTATTTCATCAACATTTGCGTCCAATTTCTCGCCGAGAGGCTTATTTGTGCGATATTACTTATGGTACTAATAATGAATTTGGTTTTGACTATTTGCGAGACAATCTTGTGCATAGCCTTAAGGATGTTTCGCAGAGAGGTCATTATTATGCCATTGTTGATGAAGTGGATTCAATATTGATTGATGAGTCGCGTACACCTCTTATTATTTCACAGCCGGACTTTGAAGCTACTAACCGTTATAATGAATTTGCACGTCATATCAGCGGTTTTATTGAAAATGAGGACTACAATCTTGATTATAAAATGAAAGCCGTATCCTTGACTGAAAAAGGAATTGACAAAATAACTAAAATTCTCGGCCGCGATCCATATAAAGGAGGTGATGTGCGGACCTTGCATCATATAACTCAAGCTTTAAGGGCTAAGGCTTTATATAAACGTGATAGAGACTATGTGGTACGAGATGGCGAAGTTATAATTGTTGACGAGTTTACTGGCAGGCTTCTTTATGGTAGGCGTTTTTCTGAAGGATTACATCAGGCTATTGAAGCGCAGGAAAACGTTGAAGTTAAAGCTGAATCAAGGACTTTGGCAACTATTACTTTTCAGAACTATTTTCGTCTATATGAAAAATTGGCTGGTATGACTGGTACAGCCGAGACTTCAAGCGAAGAGTTTTATAAAGTTTATAATTTGGAAGCTGTGGTAGTGCCGACTAATAAACCAATGATCCGTCGCGATTATCCCGACAAAATTTTTAAAACCGAGAAGGAAAAATATGAAGCTATTGTGAGGGAGGTAATAGAAAGACATAAAACGGGTCAACCCGTTCTAATCGGCACGCGTTCCATTGATAAAAACGAAGAAATATCTAAATATTTGCGCAAAGCTAATATTCCCCATAATGTTTTAAATGCAAAAAATCATGAGAAGGAAGGAGAAATTATTGCCCAGGCTGGGCGTTTTCGAGCAGTTACAGTAGCAACAAATATGGCTGGTCGTGGTGTTGATATCATTTTAGGAGGTAATCCTGTTATTCCTGAAGAAAGGGAACGTGTAATTAAAGCGGGCGGGCTTTTTGTTTTGGGCACGGAGCGGCATGAAGCTAGGCGTATTGATAATCAGCTGCGGGGACGCTCCGGTCGTCAAGGAGATCCAGGCGAGTCTCAATTTATTGTTTCTTTGGAAGATGAAATTTTAAGAGTTTTGGGCGGAGACCGTCTTAAGCAGGTAATGGAACGTTTTAGGATGCCCGATAATGAACCAATTCAACACCCTTTTATTAGTTCTTTGATTGAAAAGGCGCAGAGCAAAATTGAAGCACTTAATTTTGATTTGCGAAAGCATGTGCTTGAGTATGATGATGTTTTGAATGTTCAGAGGCAAACTATTTATCGCCTACGTAGGCAAGTTTTGCAAGATTACGAGACATATAAAGAGAATAAAACTTTTGTTCTTAAAGATAATTTTTTGGAGCAAGTGAAACGATATATTAAGAATATTGTCGAGGTTCTTTTGCCGGTTATGAATGTTGGGGCCTGGGATGTGGAGGAATTAAGCGAAGAGATAAAGAATATTATTAAACCGACTTTTGACCTTCATAAAGAACTTGATGGTTTAACTAAAACAAGCTTAAGTCCTCATCTTAAACAAAAAGAAATTATTGACTATTTGTATACTATATTTTGTCAAGAATTTGAAAAGCGCGAAAAAAAATTTGGTCAAGATTTAATTAATGAAGTTTTAAGATATTTTATTTTACATAATATTGATTTTTATTGGCAGGAACATTTAACTGTGCTTCAGGAATTGCGCGACGCGGTTAGGTTAAGGGCTTATGGACAACGTGATCCCTTGGTCGAATACAAAACAGAAGCGCGACGGCACTTTTCTGTTTTATTGAATCATATTGAAAGTCAAGTTGTTCAGATATTTTTTAAAGTTGAAATGACCGAAAAAAAACAAGAGGAGCACCCGCGTAACATTGTTTTTTCCAAAGAAGAGGTTAATGTGTTGCCAATAGAGAATGTTCGGGAAAATATTAATATGAGCGAGGAAAAATTGCAGACAAAAGGCAATGTTTATTACCGATATCACGAGCGTAAGTCTGAGTTTGGTCGGAAAGTCGGTCGTAATGAACCTTGTCCTTGCGGGAGCGGTAAAAAATATAAAAAATGCCACGGTAAGTAGAATTAATATCATTTGTTTCTAAGATTGCGAACCACTTTAATATCAAGAGAATAATAAAGGAGAATGATGTAATGTCAGCTTAAATCTGACAGATATAAATATGTTTTAATATAAGCAATAAATTGACTAGCTTATTTTTAATGACTTAATTAATTACTTGACTGCAAATTTAGGATTATTATAATCATAAAGCAGTACCCTAAACATCTCAAAAGGAGGAGTATGAAAAATGAATCCTCTTATTTTGTTCTTTGAGCAAATATCCGACAAGTATTATGATCTTGTCGGCGGCAAGGCGTTTTCGCTTGGTAAGCTACAATCTCTGTCAAGCTATAATATTAAAGTGCCTGAGGGATTTGTTTTGACTACAGAATTTTATAGGGCCTTTCTTGATTTAACAGGCATAAAGAAGCAAGTTTACGATATTTTTAAGACCATTGATATTACTAAAATTTTTGATATGGAGCAGAAAGCAGAAGAGATTAGGGCATTGTTTTTTCAAGCTAAATTTCCTGATGAACTTAGGTGTTTAGTTATTAAATCTTTTCGCGAACTGAAAGCAAGATTTAGAGATGATTTTATGGCGGCAGTTCGTTCCTCAGCTACGACAGAGGATCTGGAAGTGGCGTCTTTCGCTGGCCAATTTGATACTTTTTTGTGTGTACGTGAAGAAGATGAGCTAATAGGACGTATCAGGGGGTGTCTAGCTGGGCTTTTTAATGCTCGGGCTATTTCTTATCGGGTTGGCCGAAAAATACCAGAAGAATCTGTGCTATTAGGCATTATTGTACAGCGAATGGTTAGAGCGGATAAAGGAGGAGCTTCTGGTGTAATGTTTTCGCTTGATACGGAAACTGGTTTTGATAAGGTTGTTTACATTAATTCAATTTATGGTTTCGGTGAGCTTTTGGTTGGCGGAAAAGTTAACCCAGACCAGTTCTATGTATTTAAGCCAACCTTGCTACAGGGCAAGAGGCCAGTTATTGATAAAAAATGTGGTTTAAAACAGGAAAAGCTGATTTATGATGGTGGTTTAGTGCGCGAGCAAGTTCCAGTTTTTGATCGCGAGCAGTTTTCAATTTCAGATGAAGAGGCTTTGGAATTAGCTCGCCAGTGTATAATAATTGAGGAGACCTATGGTCGGTATGTGGATGTTGAGTGGGTTAAAGACGAAAATGGTATTTATATAGTCCAGGCAAGACCTGAAACAATTCATGCAAAAAAAGAAGCCAGCGAAAATGAAATTTATGAGTTAAAGCAGGAAGGCGAGATTATTTTAACCGGCGAGCCAGTCGGTGCAAAGATTGGCAGCGGCAAAGCGCGAGTAGTGCTTGATAAAAAAGATATTATTCATTTCCAAAAAGGGGAAGTTTTGGTAACTACCATGACTGATCCTGATATGGAGCCTCAAATGAAGATTGCTTCGGCAGTGGTGACCGAACGGGGGGGTCGTACCTGCCATGCGGCTATTATCTGCCGCGAGCTGGGAATACCCTGTATTATTGGTACAGGAAACGCTACTCAAGTTATTAATACGGGCGATGAGATTACGGTTGATTGTTCAAGCGGAACAGGTAGAGTTTTTAAAGGTTTGTTAAAATATAATTGTCAGAAGATTCCAGTAAAGAAAGATCAAACTCATACCAAAATTATGATGAATGTAGGTACGCCAGAAAAGGCTTTTCAGCATTGCCGAATACCTAATGACGGTGTGGGTTTAGCGCGGATAGAGTTTATTATTTCGAGCGCTATTGGTATCCACCCGTTAGCTTTAGTTAATTTCCAGGAGTTAAAGGAGAAGGCTATTTCAAGTGATGATCCTAGAATTGCCGATACGGTGATTAAGATTGAACAACGTGCGAAAGGATATACTGACAAGACACATTTTTTTATCAACACACTGGCACGAGGCATCAGCAGAATTGCTGCCGCCTTTTGGCCTAACGATGTTATTGTTAGGTTATCAGATTTTAAGACTAACGAGTACGGTAGTTTAATCGGTGGATTTTTGTACGAACCTAATGAATCAAATCCTATGATTGGCTGGCGAGGAGCCTCGCGTTATTATGATCCTAAATTTAAACCCGCCTTTGCTTTAGAGTGTTTTGCAATTAAAAAGGCACGCGATGAATTTGGTTTGACAAACATTAAAGTGATGATTCCTTTCTGTAGGACGCCTGAGGAAGGTCGTAAAGTCATCAAGACAATGGTTGAGTTTGGACTGCGTCAGGGCGAGAATGACCTTGAAGTTTATGTGATGTGCGAGATTCCAAGTAATGTTATTTTAGCCGAAGAGTTTGCCGAGATTTTTGATGGCTTTTCTATCGGAAGCAATGACTTAACGCAGTTAACATTAGGATTGGATCGCGATTCAGAATTGGTTGCCCATATTTACGATGAGCGCAATGCAGCCGTTAAGGCTTTGTTACGCGAGGTGGTAGAAAAGGTTCATAAAAAAGGTAAGAAAATTGGAATCTGCGGTCAGGCACCGTCAGATTTTCCAGATTTTGCCGAGTTTCTAGTTGAATGCGGTATTGATAGTATCTCTCTTAACCCGGATACAGTTTTAAAGACAAGGCAAATTATTGCTAAGAAAGAAGCACAACATAATAGCTAAAAAGTTTGTATGGCTCGGAATTTTCCGAGCCATTTTTTATATTCTTTTGTATCTAAAAAGAGAAAATATGTGGGTTTACATTTTGTTGGTCTTAAATATAATTAATAATTAAATAATCAGTTTTTAATTTTATTTAATTTTAATTATTTTTATGCGCGTAGCCATAAATGGTTTTGGCCGAATTGGACGCTGTTTTTTTAAACAGGCATTTGATAGAAAAGATATTTCTATAGTGGCGATTAATGATTTAGGCGAGCCTGACAATTTGGCTTATTTGCTTAAGTACGATACTGTTTACGGGAGATATAAGCAAGACATTGAAATTAAGAATGAGAGAACGAAATTGGCCAATACGGAATCAATAGGTAAAATGGTTATTGAAGGTAAGGAAATATTGCTTTTTGCCGAGAGAGAACCAGATAGATTGCCTTGGGGCGAACTATCCATCGATGTTGTACTTGAGTCAACTGGCGTCTTTAATGACCGCGAGTCTGCTGAAAAGCATCTTGAAGCCGGCGCCAAAAGAGTGGTTATTACTGCTCCATCTACTAGTGATGTTCCTCATGTTTTAGTGGGGGCAAATAATGAAAAGTTTTTTGAAGTTAAAGTCCGCGAGCAACGCATTACCGCTAATGCCTCATGTACAACTAATGCGGTTGTGCCTTTGGTTTCTATTTTGGAAGAGTCTTTAGGTATTATTAAAGGTATGATGACTACTATACATGCTTATACAGCGACTCAAAGTTTAGTTGATGGGCCTGGAAAAAAGGGTGATTTTTTAAGGGGGAGAGCCGCTGCTTTTAATATTATACCCAGCCATACTGGAGCCGCTGACGCAGTTATAAGATCGCTTCCTTATATTGAGAATAGATTTGAGGCTTTAGCTATTCGTGTGCCAGTGATTACTGGATCTTTGGTTGATTTTACTTTTTTGGCTAAAAGAAAGACAACAGTTGAAGAGGTTAATAATATTTTTAAAAAAGCAAATGAAGATGAGAGGTGGCGCAAAATTATTAAAGTAAGCGATACGCCTTTAGTTTCTTCCGATATTATTGGCGAACCATACGGAGCTATTATTGACCTCACTCTTACTAAAGTTTTAGACGGCGATATGGTGAAAGTTTTTTCTTGGTATGATAATGAATGGGGCTATTGCGCGACTTTATTGGAGCATGTGTTAAAATTGAGCTAATTATTTTTTTATAATATTTGAATAAAAGAAAATAGAAGCTGTTAAAAATTAACATAAAGAAAAGAGTGATAAAAGAATGTAAAATTATTCCGGCTATTTTGGAAAAGGATTTTTTTTCTATCAGGCAAAAAATTAATCTATTAAACAGCGAAACCAAAGATTTTCAAATAGATGTAGCTGATCGTACATTGACCAAAAGTAGCAGTTTTTTAAATGGCGAAAAATTAATTGAATTTAGTCAAAATTTGAATCTTGAAGTTCACTTAATGGTGAAAAATCCACATCAAGCTTATAAAAGATGGCTCAATGGAGGGACAAAAAAAATTATTTTTCACTTGGAAAGCTTCTGGGATCTTAAAAAAACTGCCAGGACTTCAGCTGTAAATAATTTTATTAATCTTTTAAAAAAAGAAAAACTGAAGATAGGCATTGGTTTGTTATATGAAACAAGCGTTCGTTTCATTGACTCTTTTGTAGATAAAATTGATTCAGTGTTGCTTTTGGCAATTAAGGAGCCAGGTTTTCAAGGTAAGGCTTTTGAATTGGGTATTTATGATAAGATTACTTACTTGAAGGCTAAACATCCTAATTTGGTTATTGAAGTTGACGGTGGCATTAATGAACAAAACATTTTAAAATTAAAAGAAGCTGGTGCTACAATTTTTAGTGTGGGAAGTTTTATTTGGCAAGGTGAAGCCAGAGAAAATTTTATGAGATTGCAGGAATTAGTTAATGGTTGATTAATTTTTTGCTAAAATAAAATATGTATGAATCCTTTTAATTACAACGAAGAACAACTTAAAATAACAGCAAATACTATTAGGCAAGATATAATTCAAATGTTGCTTAGGGCTGGTTCCGGGCATTCTGCTGGTTCCTTAGGTATGGTTGATGTTTTTACCGCCTTATATTTTCATATCTTGAACCACGATCCTAAAAATCCAGAATGGCCGGAAAGAGATAGACTTATTTTATCCAATGGCCATATTTGTCCAGCAAGATATGCCGCTATGGCTCATGCAGGCTATTTTCCTATAGAAGAGCTTTTGACTCTAAGAAAACTGAACAGTCGCTTGCAGGGTCATCCTCATCGGACTTCTTTACCTGGATTAGAAACGACTTCTGGGCCGTTGGGTTCTGGCTTGTCGCAAGCTTGTGGAATTGCTGTTGGGGCTAAAATGGACAAGAAAAAATTTCGCATTTATTGCCTAATGTCTGATGGCGAGCATGATTCAGGTAATACTTGGGAAGCAGTAATGTTTGCTTCAAAATACAGGTTGAATAATTTGACCGTTATTATAGATAGAAACAATATTCAAATAGATGGTTACACAGAAGAAGTAATGCCACTTGAACCGCTTGATAAAAAATACCGTTCTTTTAATTGGCATACACTTCATATTGATGGTCATAATTTTCGGGAAATAATTGATGCCTGCGAGCATGCTAAAGCTGTATTTGAAAAGCCAACTGCCATTATTGCTCATACAATTCCTGGTAAGGACATCGATTTTATGGAATTTCAGTATGAGTGGCATGGAAAACCGCCTAATCAAGAAGAGGCAAAAAGAGCTCTGGATCAATTAAGAACCCTAGGTGGAAAAATTCAGAGCGAACATCAATAAGCTTTAAATATTAGACATTAAAGATGTTGAATCAAAATTTAAAACTGAATCCAGATTTATTTAATTTATCGGCTATTAAAAAAATTCCGATACGCGATGGTTATGGCAAGGGTTTGGTAATTGCCGGCGAACAGAATAAAAATGTAGTGGTCCTTTGCGCTGATTTGACTGAGAGCACGAAGTCTTTATGGTTTAAAGAGAAATTTCCCGATAGGTTTATTGAAGTTGGCGTGGCCGAGCAGAATTTAGTAACAGTAGCAGCTGGATTGGCTAATTACGGCAAAATTCCTTTTATTTCGTCATATGCTGTTTTTAGCCCAGGGAGAAATTGGGAACAAATCCGGACCACTGTTTGTTATAATGATGTGCCAGTTAAACTTGGTGGTGCACATGCAGGAGTGTCTGTAGGGCCAGATGGAGGAACACATCAAGCCTTAGAAGATATTGCTATTATGAGGGTTTTACCTAATATGATAGTATTATCTCCGTGTGATTGGCTTGAGGCGCGAAAAGCCACGGTGGCGGCGGCTTTTAATGGCAAGCCAACTTATATACGTTTGGCTCGCGAAGCGACGCCAGTAATAACTTCTGAAGAATCACCTTTTGAAATAGGTAAGGCATATATTTATTGGGATTCTGGTAACGACGCGGCAATTATTGCTACTGGTTCTTTAGTTTATAATGCTTTGCTGGCGGCTAAACAACTTGATGAGGAGAATGTTAAGGTTAAAGTGATTAATTTGCCTACGGTTAAACCCCTTGATGAGGTAGTTTTACTGGAAGCTATAAGAAGCACGCGGGCAGTCGTAACTGTTGAAGAGCATCAAATTAATGGAGGTTTGGGTGGTGCTATTGCCGAATTATGTGTTAAAAATTCACCAGTTCCGATTGAGTTTGTGGGAATAAATGATAAATTTGGACAATCGGGCAGTCCTGAAGAGCTTATTGAGTTTTATGAAATTGGCACCTCGTCTATTAAAGAAGCGGTTAAACGCGTGATAAAAAGAAAATAAACTTTTTTATTTTGTTACATCAATTTAGCGACATCAAAAAATATTTTATTCTTTGTGAAGTAAAATAAGTCTGATGAAATTATGCGACATTAGAAATGGCAATTGAATGCATAATTGTTTGATAAAAAATCCTTTTAGGATTTTATCTAGATGCGACTTGTATATTTTTACTAATGAGGTATGATAATATAAAAAATGTTTGATGTCGTGACAATTGGTTCAGCCACGCGCGATGTTTTTCTAAAATCAAAGGCATTCCATATTTTAAAAGAACGGCATTTGTTGACTAAACCCGTTGGCTGTTTTGTTTTAGGCGAAAAAATTGAAGTTGATGAAGTAATTTTTACCAGCGGAGGTTCGGCTACCAACACGGCAGTTTCTTTTGCCCGCAAAGGTTTAAAAACAGCTTGTTTGGCTTCGGTTGGTAACGACTTTAATGGCCGAGCAATAATTGAAGAGTTAAACAAAGAAGGGGTGGTTACAGATTTTATGCAAGTTCGTTCAAACGCTATTACTGATTATTCTTCAATTTTACATGTTGGATCTGGTGAGCGGACTATATTAGTTTATAAAAATGCTTCCGCATTGATTAGTTTTGATGAGAGTATTTTGGTAAATCTTATATCGAAATGGTTTTATATTGGATCGTTGAATGGGAAGATAAGTTTGTTTCAATTTATTTTTGAGCAAGCCAAAAAGAATCGAACAAAAACTATTTTAAATCCCGGAGCTAAAGAATTACAACAAGATTTTGAGAAGCTTAAATCAGTTATAAAAGATGCGGATATTCTTTTGTTAAATCTGGACGAGGCTTCTATTTTAACACGAACTCATAGAGAAGATATAAAAACTATCTTGAAAAAATTAAGGGGTCTTTATAAATATTATGTGGTTATAACTGACGGCAAAAACGGCTCGTATGTATCCAATGGGAGGTATTATCTTTACTCAACAACTTTTCCCGAACATCAAATTGTAGATAGAACTGGAGCCGGCGACGCTTTTGGTTCTGGATTTGTTTATGGTGTGATAAAAACTGGTATCTTAGAAAGTAAGCTTTTTGATTCGCATAATGAAGATTTACTTTTGCAGGAATGTTTGAGAATAGCTAATGCCAACGCCACCTCAGTTGTGGAAAATGTAGGAGCCAAAAATTACTTATTAAATGGTCGAGATTTGGAAGATTCGCGTTGGCACATAAACCATCTTAAAATAAAAAAAGATTTCATTTAAAATTAAAAATTCAAATTTTTATAGTTAATCTTTTAAATGGTAAATCCATATAGACGTTTAGCTAAAATATTACGAATTCAACCTGATGATTTGTTTCGATTAGATGAACGCATTCGGCCATACAGCATTAAGGAAGATATCATAGAAAGCGTTATTAAAATCAATGAAGAACGGATGATAGCGTTTCTTAAAAAATTAGGGCTTGATATAACTGCCTCTGCTGAATTAGTTAGCCGTCGGGTGGAGCATTTGCTTGCGAAGTCTGAGCAGATTCTTTTTAAATATTTTGGCAAGCCAGATTTTGCTAAACCGCCGACATTGCAAAAATTTATCAATGGAGCGGAAGACCTTGTTGCTGGGCGTACTGGTTATTTCTTAAAAAAAGATGTTGCCCGAAAAATGATTTTAGAAACGCCACCGCCAAATCTTTTGAGACTTCTTGGTTATTCTTCGACAAAAGAGCTATTAGAAAGAGAAGATATTTACGAAATATACGCGTTGTTAAGAGTGGTTGAGGATAGAAATTGGATGAACACAGAATTTATTCTTAACTACAATAATATCAGTCCGTTAGATTTTGAACCGAGGGAGATAGAAATTATATTAGTGCAGACAAAATGGCGCGAGCTTTTTAAAGATTTTGTTGAGAAAAAGTATCACAACCTGAGCCACCTTAAAGAGCTGGGAGTAGTGTTCATATTGCCTATTAATCCCGAAGGTAGCGGTTTTTGGTTAAGAGTTTTTTCGCTTTTGCTTCATTATATTTTTGAGATAAAGTTTTATTCAGCCCTTTTTCAGCACTATACAAAGTCAGAAGGTTTTAATGAAAAATTTCAATCAGCTTTGCGAGGAGATATTGTTAGCTTAGAATCTTTAGAAAAACTTAGGGCTCAAAATAAGCCGACCTGCTTGATAATTCAACGATATTTAGCTAAGGAAAACAAGGAGGATCCAAGACTTGTTTTTCCTCATGTTAATCCTGAGGCGTTTCATTGGGAAAAAGCCGAGGCGGCCTTAAGTAGGTTATCAAGAGATGTATCTGGTTTGGAATTGGATTTATTTGAAGGACTAAGTTTTGTTGGTGATTATTTTAGGTCAGAACGTGAGGGTGAGATATTGGTAAGTTTTGACCTTATTGATAATATAATGGCGCTTGTTAAAGAAGAAGAGATGATAAAATATCTCTATCATCATCAAGAAGCTTTATGGAATAACCTTTTTAAAGAGTATTTGGGAGCGGAAAATTTGGAGAAATTAGTGCTTGAAAATTTCGAAAAAGGTTATATAATAATAGAATAGAGTTAAGCTATAACTGTTTTTTATTTTTTTGAAAGGATCTTTATTAGAGTTTAAAAATAATAAATTGGAAGATGCAGAATTGTTGATTAATTGTCCAGTTTGTCAGACTAGTTTTAATAAAAGGAATGCTCTAATTGTTTATGATAATGGGAAGTGCCTTTTAATCCATATTGACTGCGTAGAATGTGCAGGATCGGTTTTATTAAGGTTAAAGAAAAGTCAAGTTAAGGAAAAGTATTCAGTTGTTGTTTGTATGACTGATTTGACAAAGGAAGATACGATTTATTTTAGGGAAAAATCTAATTTAAGTTCCAGTGAAATTTTAAAAGTACACCGATTTTTTAAAAATAATCATCCGGTATGACTATAACTTTAAAAGGTGAAAGACGTTCAGTTTTTGGAAAAAAAATTGCAAAATTGAGACAAGCGGGTTTTGTGCCTGGGATTTTATACGGAGAAAAATTGTCTCCATTGCCTTTTTCTGTTAAAGCTAAAGACCTTAAAAAAATCTATGGAGAGTCGGGCAAGACTATGGTGATTGATTTTGAACTGTCTGGCGAAAATCAGGAAACTCAAAAATATCGAGTGTTATTTAAAGATGTTCAGGTACATCCAGTTACAGACCATGTGCTTCATATAGACTTATATCAAATACCGTCTCACAAGATAACTGTTAAAGTTCCTTTGGTGTTTGTGGGTAAAAGCGAAGCCGAATCTCAAGGTGGAATTTTGATTAAAAATCATAAGGAACTGACTGTTAGTGGTTTAGCGGACAAATTGCCCAAAGAAATAACTATTGATATTTCAGCTTTGAAGAAAATAGGTGACCAAATTAAAGTTAAAGATGTGCCTGTTTTAAAGGATTTAGAAATTAAAGAAGGTTTAGATGAAGTTATAGTTTTTGCTTTTATGCGTCGGGCCGCTGAAGAAATTTCTGCAGAAAATGTGGCATCCGTTTCGGGTCAAGGAGAATTTGCTTCAAAAGAGACTGTGCAGGGTAGCGATTCTGTGTCTAAAGACAGAAAAACAGATGAGAAATGACCAACAAAAAAGTAAGGTGAACTATTTTTTCAAAAAAACTATTTATAATTTTTTTCTTATTGGCTTATTTTTTTTTATTACTTTTGGTCATATTGCAAGAGCCCAAGATGCTTTAGATAAGGAAGAACTGAAAAAGTATTATCGTGAAAAGATTCAGTATTTGGAACAGGAAATAAATAATTTACGCCAAAGAATTGAAGAAGAAAAATCAAGAGAGAAGTCGACAATTAACGATCTCAAGAACATAGATTTTTCAATTAACAGATTGAATCTAGAGATAGAGAGGCTTAATTACGAAATAGAAGTGGCTAAAAATAGCATTTTTGAAAGCGAGATTGATATTGAGAATTTGACGAAAAACATGCTTTTGGAGAAGAAAATTATTAGTCAGCTTTTAAGGGATTTAAACGAAATTAAAAGTAATTTTTCTGTTTTTCGCCTGTTTTTTTTGAACGCCACCCTTTCTGGCGTTTTTAGCAACATGCAACATTTAGAATCTATACAGGAGAGAATTAATGCCCGTGTTGCTCATTTAAAGGAACTTAAAGCTCAAAAAGAACAAAAAATTGCGGAGTTAAGGGAACGCAAAGAAGAGATGAATGAATTAAAAGCATTGGTTGTTGTTCAGAAAAGAGAATTGGCTTTAAAAAAAAGCAACAAAGAACGTATTCTTTTCGAGATACGAGAGGCACAAAAGTCTTATGAAAATACTATCGAGATAACCAAAGACGATATTGAGAGAATAAAACAGCAGTTATATGTGTTAGAAGGTTTAGGCGTAAAAATGTCATTTGCCGATGCCTATAAAAACGCTAAATATGCTGAAGAAAAAACTGGTGTTAGGGCGGCTTTTTTATTAGCTTTGTTGAAAAAAGAGTCAGAATGGGGGGCTAATATTGGTAAAGGTAATTGGAAAACTGATTTGTATGATTGTTATATGTCTTTGGGCAAGATTAGCAAAGCCCAACAAGAGAAAGAAGCCCTTTTTACTATTATGCAGGAGTTAAAACTTGATGCTAATATTATTCAGGTTTCTAAGGCGCCTGATTACGGCTGTGGCGGTGCTTTGGGACCAGCGCAATTTTTGCCAAGCACCTGGCTTGCTTATAAAAATAGGATTGCCGAAATTGTAGGTCGTAATCCGCCTTCACCGTTTAATTTTGGCGATGCTATTATAGGTGCGGCGTTAAAATTAAAAGATCTTGGAGCCGTTTTTGGTAATAAGAAAAGCGAATGGAAAGCGGTTCAGATGTATTTTGCTGGATCACGTTGGAACCAACCGCGTTACTATTTTTATGGCGATTCTATTATGGACCTGACCGATTATTACCAAAAAGAAATTGATATTTTGGAGAGACAAAATTAGTTATAAAACAAAACTCCCGCTTGTTTAGGGCGAGAGTTTTGTTTATAGGAAAAAGGAACTAATACTAATAATTGAGGTTAAATGAAACAATTTTATTAGAGAACTGTTTTAGGTTGGCTAGCTGTTTATCGCTTAAGTTAAGTGATTTATTGACAGCTTCTTGGATAAGGTCTTGAGAAAAAATTATTTTTTCGCCAACCTTAAGCGAACTTTTATTGACTACATCTTTAATGTAGTCTTCGGCGTATACTTTATGTTCAGGGGTAAGTTTATTTTTAATTGTTTTGCCCGTAGCATCATTAAGGAGATAATCTTTGATGGCATAGCGTGCTAGATGCGTTGTTCCTTCTCCTTTTTTGGCAACATAGGTATATTTGGTTTCTTCTGTTGTTGTTTGGGTTTTATTGGGAGTTGGCTCAGGTTTAAGAGTTTCTGTCACGGCGACTTTTTCATCTGTTTTGACTTCTTCTTGGGCGGGTTTTTCTTCAGTTTCGCTAGTTATTTCGCGTTGGGAAATAACATTAGCAATATCTTGCACCGAAAGCTGAGCTTTTTGTTTCGAATAAAGATAGATACCTGTTGCTAAAACTATGATTGCTATAACGGGCAGGACAATAAGACTGAAGTTTTCTTTTAGCGAGCGAACTATTTTCTCATATAAAGGCTCATCGTTTTTCACCATAATAAGAACCCCCCGATTTTTAATTATTTTTACAAATTAATATTTTGTCGACCGATTTTATTTTAAAGATCTATTATTTGTTTTCAGTGGCGTATTTTGCGTTTTCCTTAACAATAATATCAAGATTGCCGCTTAAAATGTGTTGTAAATTGTGAAAGCTTTTGTGGATACGATGATCAGTGATGCGATTCTGTTTATAATTGTAAGTGCGTATTTTAAAAGACCTTTCCTGTGTTTTAATCTGATTTCTTCTTAATGAATCTATTTCTTGTTGGTGCTTATGTTGTTGTAGAAGATAAAGTTTTAATTTTAAAATTTTCATCGCTTTTTCTCTATTTTTATGTTGCGAACGTTCATCTTGAGAAACGACAGTGATATTAGTTGGGATATGAGTTATGCGTACAGCCGAATCTGTTTTGTTTACATATTGCCCGCCAGGTCCAGAAGCGCGAAAAGTTGTTATTTTTAAATCTCGTTGGTCTATTGAGATATTTCCCGTTTTATTTTCAGTATATGGGATGACAACTACTGAAACAGTGGATGTATGAATCCTGCCATAGCGTTCAGTTTGGGGTATTCTTTGAACACGATGAACGCCGCCTTCATATTTAAAAAGTTGGAAAGCATTTTTACCTGAAATTTCGATTACAGCTTCCTTAATGCCGCCTAAACTATTTTTCACTGCGTCTTCTAGTGAAAAAACTAAACCGTGTTTTTCGGCATATTTTCGATAAGCTTGAATTAGATCAACTACAAAAAGACTAGCCTCGTCCCCTCCTACGCCTTGCCTTATTTCTAAAACAATCTTTGAATAATCATTTGATTGGTGCGGTAACATAGCACAATCTTTTAATTCTAGGAGTTACTTTTTTTCATTTTTTGGATTCGGGACATTTTTTCTTTAAACTTCTCAATCCTGTGGGTCGTATCAATAAATTTTTTTACGCCGGTAAAAGCCGGATGACATTTTGAACAAAATTCTATTTTCATTTCTTTTAAGACCGAACCAACCTTAAAAGTATTCCCGCAGCCACAGGTAACTTTGGCATTGGGATAGTAAATAGGATGAATTTTTGGTTTCATAATAAAAGATTAGCTAATTTCTTAAGAAGTGTTATCATACTAACTTTTTATTTTTTTTTCAAGCTATTGCTAATTGTTTAATTTAGTACTTAAATTGAACTATTGGTCTAAATTTGAAAAAAAAAGCGACTTGTGTTATAATGTTTCCGATTAATTCTTTTAGAGCCATTCAATTATTATATTTATTATATATTATGAAAACCAAACGAAGCTATGAAATGCCTGTTATATTAACTCCTAGGTTTACTCAGGAAGAAGCTGAGAAGTATTTATCTACTACTATTGTTGATTATATGAAAATGCACAAAGTCGAAGTGATGAATGTTGAAAATAATGGTAAAATTACGCTAGCTTATCCGATCAAAAAGCAGGATGACGGATTTTTTTACACGATATATTTTAAAGCCAGCACTTCAACTATGTCTAATTTAACCAAGTATTTTAATCTGCAAAAAGAGATTTTGAGGCATATGATTTTTAGGCAAGATGAAACTGTGGCTAAAGTAAAGCCTGAGACTGAGGAAAAGCAGCCAGAAAAAGAGATAAGACCAACTTCAGCTAAGAAATTTAAACGGGCCAAAAAGAAAGCTAAAGTGCCAATAAAAGAAATTGATAAGAAACTTGAGGACATCTTCAAAGAAACTTTATAACAAGACAGCAATAACCTCTAATTAGTTTAATGAATCTAAATAAAGTCTTCTTATTAGGGAGACTTACGCGAGATCCAGAATTACGGGTAACGCCTTCAGGTAAAACAGTGGTTAATATCGGTTTAGCTACTAATTCGCTGCGCATGGATCCAGATGGCAATCGTAAAATGTTAGCCGAATTTCATCATATAGTTTTGTTCGGTAGATTAGGTGAAGTGGCTTCTCAGTACCTGAAAAAAGGCAGTTTATGTTTAATAGTTGGCCGTTTGCAAACAAGAAGTTGGCAAGGACAAGATGGGGTTACTCATAAAAGAACAGAGATAGTTGCTGAGGAGCTTCAGCTTGGCCCGCGTACGGTGGGCGAGTCCGAAGAGCGGCCACTGGTTAGCTCCGAAACTCAAGAAGAAGTAGAAGATACAATTTCATCAGAAAAACAGGAGAACCAAAATGATGATAGTAATGATGAGATTAATGTTGAAGATATCCCTTTCTAAATAAATTAATTTTTAAAAATATGCGAGGTTGTTATTTTTGCACCAAAAATATTGATAAAATAACTTACAAGGATGTGCCCTTGTTAAAAAATTATATGAGCACTACGGGCAAGATTTTAAGTGCCCAAAAAACAGGTAGCTGTTTTACTTGTCAGCGAAAATTAAAAAGAGCCATTAAGCGAGCAAGATATTTAGGGCTTCTCCCCTTTATGTTAAGATAAAACCCACATTATTTTCCACCATTTTTATATTAATAACTAAAAACAAGGTTTATATTATTACCTTGTTTTTGATATTTGATGGCTGTATGATAATGTGATTTAAATAAACTTTATAAAACCTTTGTGGCTTTAAAAAGAGAAACCAGGACCAAAGATAAATTTATTGAAAGTTTAGATTTAAAGGTAATGCCCCATAGTATTGAAGCAGAACGAGGATTACTTGGTTCTATTTTGATTGATCAGCAGGGAATGTCTAGGATTGTTGATAATATTACAGAAGATGATTTTTATAAACCAGCACATCGCGAGATATTTAGAGCAATGAAAGAAATTTATGCAGCTGGGGAAGCTATAGATATAATTACTATTACCAACAAGCTTGAACAGTGGCAGGTTCTTGATAAATGCGGTGGGGTGACCTATATAACTGATTTAGTTGAGACATTGGCGACGAGCGTAAATTTAGTTGATTATGCTAAAATAGTTTATGAGAAGAAAGTCCTTCGAGATTTAATCAATGCAGCCTATGAGATATTAGGTAGCTCTTTCGAGGCTACAAGACCTATTGAAGAGATTTTAGACGAAGCTGAAAAAGTGATTTTCAGAATTAGCCAGCGTTCAAGTTCTAAATCGCTGCTTGAACTTAGGAGCTTTGTTAGTGCAGAGTTTGAAAGGTTGTTGGCTATTTCTGAAGGTAAAGGCGAGCTTAAAGGTTTATTAACCGGTTTTCCGGAGCTGGATAATTTATTAGGCGGTTTACATAAATCAGATCTGATAATTTTAGGAGCGCGACCGTCTTTGGGTAAAACGGCATTGGCGTTAAATATTGCTCGCTACCTAGCGGCGGAAAAGAAAAGAGTAGTCGGTATTTTTAGTTTGGAAATGTCTAAGGAGCAACTTGTTGATAGGTTGTTGGCTGTATCTGGGCGCATAAATCTATGGAAGTTGAGAGTTGGCAAGATAGCCGATAAAGAAAGAAAAGCTTTAGATCACGCCTTAAATGAGCTTTATAATGCCCCTATTTATATTGACGATAGCCCATCGTTGAATATTTTTCAAATGAGAGGGATGGCCAGGCGTCTTAAAGCTGAAAGAGATCTAGACCTCCTTATCGTTGATTATTTGCAATTGATGAGTCCGCTTACGCCCCGTGATAATGAAGTTCAGCAAATTTCAGAGATTTCTAGAGGTTTAAAGGGTTTAGCCAGGGAACTAGACATACCGATTATAGCATTATCTCAACTTTCTCGACGAACAGAATATAGAAGCGACGCTAGACCAAAGCTTTCGGATTTGCGTCAGTCTGGCTCAATAGAACAAGATGCCGATGTGGTGATTTTTATTCACAAGCCATTTGCCAAAAAAGAAGAAACAAAACAAGATATCGTTGAGATAATTGTGGCTAAACATAGAAATGGTCCTACAGGTAAAGTTAATCTTTATTTTGATTCAGCAACTACGTCGTTTGAGTCATTAGCCAGCGAGCAATACGAATAAATTTATGTTACCAAAACACATCGAACAACTTATAGAATCTTTTGATGCCTTACCGGATATAACAAAGCGTCAGGCGGCTAGAATCGTTTTTTATTTATTAAAAGAGAAAGAAGAAAAATTGCAGGAATTAGCGCGTTTAATAGCTAGATTAAAAAAGGAAACAACAGTTTGTTCTGTTTGTTCCAATGTCGCTCCAAAAAAAAACAGCTTTGTTAGTCAGGCTCTATGTACAATTTGCCAAAGACCTGAACGAAAACAAACTTCAGTTATGGTGCTAGAAAAAATATCAGAATTAGAACGGATAGAAAGTTTAAAAATCTATAACGGTCTTTACCATATTATTGGAGAGGCTCCAATTAAAGAGCTTAGTAGGTCTAATAATCCTCACATTAAGAAGCTACTTAGGCGAATAAAGGGTCTCCTACGTAAATATTCCAAAGATGAGCTTGAAATTATACTTGGATTTAGTCCAACTCGCGAGGGAGAACTAAGAGCGCTTTTTCTAAATGAAATTATCGCGCCTTTTGGACTAAAGGTTACTAGGATAGCGCGCGGTATTCCTTCTGGTGGAGAAATTGAATACTTTGATAAGGAAACATTAAGAGAATCATTGACAAGAAGGGTTAAGTTTCGATCTGCAAAATAGCGAGCTAATCTGGTTGCTTTTTTTTATAATTTATTAATATATAAATAAGGGAGGTGTATTATTTATGGAAGAATTTAAAGAAGAAAAATTAAATTCTGAATTTAATCGGGAAGAATTGGAAAAGCGTAAAGCCCTAAGAGAAAAAGCAATGGAAATTTTAAAAAGAAAAGTTTCGAAAATTTCCGAGGAGGCTTTTGGAGGCGATAGGGAAGAATTGGGTCAGTATTTTACAGATGAAGAGAAAGACCAAATGGTTAAAGAAGCTGGTGTAGCTAGCTGGACTGAATTTAAGGACTTGATAAATGAGCATTTTTCTCAGTCTTTAGAAAAAGAAAAGTCCGAGTGATTTTTGGTGCAATATTTGGTTTAAGGTTTGAACAAAATTTATTTTATTTTTTAGGCTCAGAAATTTTGAGAATTTTTATTTTCCAATATTTTTGACGATGGCTTTTTTTAACATGATATCTTTTCTTTGGTTTCATTTTGAAAATAGTGACCTTTTTGCCTTTATGTTCTCCTAAATTTTGGATTTCGACATAACAGTCCTTAATTAATGGTTTGCCGACAATAACTTTTTGGTCGTTTTTAATCAACAGAACTTCGTTTATTTTGAACGACTTGGTTTTGTTATCGGCCAAATTACCAATTTTATCGACTAAAAGTTCTTGATTTTCGACTACAAAATATTGATGGCCGCCTAGTTTGATTACGGCTGCTTTATTGTCTGACATATTAACTTATTTAGTAATTTATTTTATGAAATACATTATACTTGATATTGGGTTGATTTTTCAAATAATTAATAAAAATACTTAATAAAAATGGTCTTATTGTTTAGGTTTTTCGCCTTTCATTTTAATAGCTTCTAACAAAAGATTTTTAAGAGTTTTAGATTGATCTTCTTCTGTGGTTTTTGGTATAGGTTTTTTTCTAGCTTGCTGTGTTGGCTTGCGGGTACTAGATTCGGCTTTATTTTTATAACACTTGCGGCAAAAAACTGGTTCATTTGGACGAGGTTCAAAAATGAGTTTGGTTTTTTTCTGGCAATTAGCGCAGACAGCATCATATAATTTGGTAACATGCTGTTTAAAAGCTCTTTCTATTTTTTCATCATCTAGTTTTTCTATACTCATCCATTCAGCCACAAATACATCAACGGTTTCTCGGGCGACTCCATAGGTTTTGCGGCTAAAGTCAATAATTTCTTTGCGGTAAGTTTTGGTTGGTTTGGGAAGAGGGGGCAAAGTTTCAGCTGAAAATGGTCTAGAAACCACACCGTCTATCATAAGCCTTAGATAAATTTTATATTTTGGCAGATTTACAAAATCTAATTTGGTGAATTCGGGAAAGAACTCTTTTTCTAAAAACTCTGCATCTTCGCCTCCTACCCTGAAGGAAATAATTGTGCCGACATTGCCGAAAATAGCATCCCTCACGCCTGTACTCTTATTGACGCCCTTATCAGTTAGTTGGGCGATGTATTGATGAGCTAATGTTAGGCAAAGTCGGTATTTTCGGGCTTCTGATAAAATATTAATAAAAGACTCGGTGGCGAAATTTTGGAACTCATCGACATATAAATAAAAGTCTTTGCGCAGATTTTCTGGAGTATCGACTCGCGACATAGCAGCTAGTTGTAGTTTTGTAATAATCATACCGCCCAGAAGACTGGAGTTGTCTTCGCCAATTTTTCCCTTAGAGAGATTGACAATTAAAATTTTTTGGCCGTCCATTATTTCACGCATGTTAATTTTATTCTCCATTTGACCGACAATATTTCGCACCAGAGGATTAGTGATAAATTGTCCAGCCTTATTTTGGATAGCGGCTACGGCTTCTGTTTGGAACGATGGCGAGTATTTGGCAAATTCATTAACCCAGAAGGTTTTAACCACTGGATCTTTTAAACGTTGGATTATTTGTTTTCGATAATCGGTTTCGCCCAGCATTCTATTAATGCCTAATAGCGTCATACCGGGCATTTCCAATAAAGATAAAATAGTATTATTGAGAATATATTCCATTCGTGGCGACCAAACATCAGGCCATATCTTTTTAAAAACCCCCATTAAGCCCGAAGCGATAAGATAACGCTCTTCTTGATTCTCAGTCGACATAACATTGAAGCCAATAGGGTAATTAGTGTCTGAAGGATTAAAATAGACGACATCTTTTATGCGATTAGCTGGCACATAATCAAGGAGTTTATCAGCGAATTCGCCGTGCGGATCAACCACGCATAGACCGTTGCCATTTTGTATATCTTGAATAGCCAGGTTTTCAAGAAGTGTTGTTTTACCCATACCAGTTTTTCCAATAATATATAAATGGCGACGACGGTCATCTTTTTTTATACCGAACTTTATTTTTTGGCCGCGAAAGTCAGTTGCCCCGATTATTGTTATTTGTTCAGCCATAATTATTAATACGAAGTTAATTTATAAAATCTTAACCGGTTGGCAAGCCAAGAGGCGGTCTCTTTCTTTTTGCTTCAATTCTTTTAATATATGGCGCTACTATTCCTTTGGTTGGAAAATGATAAATTGTGGCCAACTCTTCTGTATTGAAAACAAATGATCGGTGACCGATTTTTCTTTTGCCTGGCACCTTTCTGTAAAGAAGAGTAAAAAGATTATATTGTCGTAAGGCATCTAGTTTGCGTTTATTAGTAGGTGCAATAATTCCTCTATGTTTCCACCAAATATAATAAAGAGTTTTAAAATCCAACAAATCTCCCAGTCGAATATCAACTTCACTGCTAAAATAAGAATTACTCATAAAACCATTTAAATCTTGGCTGTTGAACTGTTTGAAAGAATAAACCAAATTTTCATATTTAGCTACATTATATGATTGCTTAGGCGCGATATAACCTAGTCTTATCCAAGTGGTAAAACCAAGTTTTGAAATATTGCGTTCGATGGCATAAATAACTTCCATTTCCCGCTTTGATAATGCTAGAGCTTGAGGGAATAGTTCCTTTTCTTGCTGCATTTGTTTTATTTGTTCTTCGATGGAGCCTATATGGCCGCCAGTGACTAAATGCATAAATCTATCAATAGCGGCTGTAAGCCATAATCTTAATTCTTTAAGCATCTCATTGAAGATATACTTCAGGCCAGTAGCTTTCTTTTGTTGGTTGCGTCCCAACAATTGATCTCTTAGTTTTAGACCTTCTTCTTTCCAAGCGTCGGCGGTTGGCTGAATTAATAGTTGGTATACTATTATTTCGTCTTTGCCGGCACTACCAATAGCTTCTAAGACATTAGCCAGCGGGTCAGATATTTTACTTTCTTCTTCTAAATCAACAAATTTCTCCTTAAAGCCAAAATCCAAATAAGTTTTAATAGGATAAGCATCAGGTTTAATGAGTTTTAATTCGCCTATTTTGACGCGGTATTTGGTATTATTTTTAAAATATATATTTTGCCCAGGTTTAAAAGTTGGTAGGTCTTTTTTCCAGTCTTCGGTTTCTTTTACTTCCAGCGTAGGGAAGTTTGAATATAGAGCTGACTTAACAAGTTCAGTATACTCTACAGGTACATTTAGGTAGTAATTAACATAACCATTGCGTCCGACTATTTCAAAAACATATAAATACTCTCTAACGCCATAAAAATTGTAATCAATTGGTCCGGGCACAATAAGCGTTCCATGGATAATTGAAAAAACATTTTCCATAGCTAGGGGCGTTTTTTCAATCTCCGCAGGAATCATTACTTCTAAAACTGCAAATTTTCGTTGTGCCAGGAATTGTGTTTCTTTAATGTCAATGAATTTATTTCTGGCGTAGATATATAAAATTCTGATAAATAAAAAAACCACTACATATAGCAATATTTTTTCAAAAAGAGCCATTTATATTAAGAATAAACTGAATAAAATTAGGCTATTAAGCTCAGTAAGTCGCCTTTTTCCTTGATGTTTTTAAGCATTTTGATATTAAGTTTAACGGTTTCTGGTTTAACAATTTTCCTTTTTAAAACCTCTTGAATAAGTTTTTCTTTGGATAATTTTCCTTTGTTTTCTCGGATAATTTTAATAATCACATCCTTGACGGGTAGATCTTCGTAGCCCCATTTTCTAAGTGCATAAGTGCCGCGGCCGGCAAGAACAAAACGATCATCTTTGATAAGTTCGTTGTGAACTGTCGGTATTTTAACTTTTTTGGGGTAGTGTTTGTTGATGATTTGAGAAATTTCGCGAAAATGCATTGGCCGTCTTTCTTTTTCCAGAATTACATATATTTTACCCTTGACGCCGCGTTGTCTTATTTCTTCCCAGTCGGCCAAACCCCAGTAACCAAAAGTGTTGCTGCTTATTTGTTTTGAAATTTCAAGGTATGAGATAATAGCTTTTTCCGAAAGACCTTTAATAATTTTACGAGCTTCCTCAATAACATCATAATAATGCAAAATTGTCTTAATTTTATTAAAACGGTTAATCATTTCTTCTGTGAGCCGTCGCGCGTTTTTAACTGCCGTTTCTAAATTATACCAGTGGGCAAAAAATTCATTATCCTCTTTAATATTTTTAAAGTAGGGATGACCAATATGTAAAGCAAGGTGGATGAACCCTGAAAGACCTTTTGGCTTTTGTATTTTAAGATGCGCGGTTAAGAATGAGTCAAGTAATTTTTCTTCGTGTTTTAGGCCGCCATGTGTTTCTAAAAATTCATGCAGTTCGTCATGCAGGTTCTTTATTTGTTCAATTACTTGGGAGTTGCGACGTAGCTTGTTTAAAGCTTCATTTTGAATTTGGCGCACTCGCTCGCGTGTGATGCCGTATTCATTACCTATTTCTTGTAGAGTGAGAGGTTCTTTGGCATCAATAGCAAATCTTTTTTTAATTACATTTTGCTGTTTGTCATTGAGCGAATTGAGGATATTTAGGGAAATATTTCTGAGGGTGTTTATGTTGAGAGACATTTATGGCTTTAGATTTTAAATTGAGAATATAATATTATAATATTATAAAGAATATAATATAATAAGAAACAAATTCAAAGTTGTCAATAGTCCAAGCGTCCTTAAAAATTTTATAAAACTTAGTTATATATTGTATAATATAATAAGATGTTTTTTTATTATTTATGTTGATTCTAGGTATTGAGACTAGTTGCGATGACACCGGCATTGCTTTAGTAGAGATAAATAGTGGCGTGCCTATTAATTTATTGAATCTTATATCATCGCAAGTCAAAATTCATGCTAAATACGGAGGCGTAGTGCCTTATTTAGCGGCTCGTTACCACGAGAAAAACCTTTACGTTTTAATTGAAGAGGCGATAAAAAAGCACAGGCACCTAAAAGAAGCGCTTGGTCTTATAGCTGTTACTGTTGGGCCAGGGTTAGGGCCTTCTTTATTAATGGGAATAGTGGCAGCAAAGCTTTTAAGCTATTCATGGCAAAAACCTATAATTGCCGTAAATCATCTTGAGGGACATTTATTTTCGCCATTTTTAAATGATGTTTTTGAAAGGCCAATATTTAATCTCCCATTTTTATGTTTATTAGTTTCTGGAGGCCACACTGAACTTGTGGTTGTTAAAGGAGTTGGTGAGTATTTAGTTTTAGGTCGTACTTTAGATGACGCTTGTGGCGAGGCATTTGATAAAGTGGCGCGGCTTTTGGGATTGGGATACCCTGGCGGGCCGCAAATCGAAAGGCTAGCTTTAGAGTTTAAGCCAAATATTAAAAATCAAAGACCAAAGCTATTATTTAAGCCGCCAATGATTAATTCCAATAATTTTAATTTCTCTTATTCGGGTCTTAAGACAGCCGTGTTATATAAAATCAAAAGCCAAAAAACAAATATTGAAAATTCTTATATTGCTTGGCATTTTCAGGAGGCGGCCTTGATGCCTCTGGTAAAAAAAACACTTGCCGCCGTCCAGAAATATGATATAAAAACCATTTTTGTTGCTGGAGGAGTTTCGGCTAATAATAGGTTAAAAGAGTTATTTAAAGAAGAATTGGAAGCCAAAAATTTAAAAATAAAAATATATTTTCCTGACAAAATTTTAACCCAAGACAACGCTGCTATGATTGCCTATGTTGGTTATTTAAAGTATTTGAAAAAGAAAAAAAATGCTAATAATCTAGAAGCCATTTTTGCGCAGCCAAATCTTGCCTTATAAATTATAAAGATTAGAAAAATAAAAAAACTTTCTTAATTATTATTTTTCCACAGAAGATATTCAAAATAAATCAATCTTGTTATATTTTGAAGGTTTGCATGTCAGAATATCGTAAAATTGTGGGCTTTGGTTATTGAACAAGAAATATATTAATTTAATCTTTTTGTTGTCTTGGTTTATCTAATAGGGTAGGACATATAAACTTATCTTACCGGCACTTAAGAAGTTTTAATGCGGGGGTACCAGGATTCGAACCTGGAGTCCCGGTTTTGGAGACCGGTGGTTTACCAATTAACCGATACCCCCTTATGATAATTTTTTCTTTGCACAATATTATAATAACACATTTTGACTCAAAACCGAAGCCACAAATTATATTTCGCGGTAGCATATATACCAAATTTTTCTTGATTTTTTTCGGTAGTTATAGTATAATAATAGCAAGTTCTTTTATAGTTGGTGTTACTTGAATCTGAATCAATGTAAAGGAGGAAAAGCGATGGGTGTTTTGTTAGGAATATTTGACTGGTTGGTGAGTGTTGGGCTAGCGGTTGGTGCTTTTTATTGTGCCCGCTGGGCGTATAGAAACTATCAGGAGCATCTAGTGAACGAGCCCGGTAATAGATTTAACGGCTATATTGTGTTTAACAGAGGTGAAGATACTTGGCTGTCTGGATTTTTAGGATTTTGCTCTGTTCTTTGTACGGTGCTTTTTCTTGTTAGTTTAATTGGCAAGATTCCTGCTATACCTTTTAATGTTGAAATAACGGCAATGGGGCTTTCGGTTATAGCAGTTATCCTTTTCTATTTTACCGGCGAAAATAAAGTATTACAACTTATTAGTAGTGATCCCTTGGAAAGTGCCGTGGTTTTTTTTCTCAAAAGGCGGGAAAGAATTATTTACCATCAAGGCTTAGTTTTTTTACCTTTGCCTTTGGGTATTATGTCATTGAAGAAGTTCAATGTTACTGATCAGATTTTCCGTGTGGTGGGTAGAAGTACTGAGCAGGGTGTTGTGGCAACAGTTACGGAACAAACATCAGAGCAGGAGATGGCACATCAACAGGCTGAAAAGCTGGTTGATAATATAGTTCCCGAGATGAAGCCTATTTTGACAAATGATGGTGTCCGCGTTGCTGTTGAGGTAGGATTTGTTTATCGGGTGATCAATCCTTATAATGCTTTGAATATAGATCAGTTGGTGCTTAAACAGACTTTGCCTCATATATTTCTTGAGGCATTACGAGATACAGTAGCTGAACATGATGCTGACTGGGTGCGGAGTAATAGAAACCAGCTGCAACGGGCTATTCAAAATCTTTTTGAAGAACAACAGATTGACGAGAATGGTAATGTAATCACTGATCAGCAAGGTAGACCTGTTCCTGGAGAGCTGGTTGATTCTGAAAGCCGTTATGGCATTGAAGTGGTGCGAGCTTTTGTTGGTGATGTATCGTTTGATAAGGAAGTTGAGGATGATTTACAGAAAAGATACAGAGAACTTAAACAAATCGAAGCGGAGAGGGCAGAGCAAGAATTTATTGCAGAGGAGATTAGTAAGCACAAGAGACGTGGGCTTACAGCTAAGGAAGCTGCTGATCTCTTGAAAATTGAGCGAGGTAAGGCCACTGAGACCATATTTAATATTCCCGGGCTGAAAGAAGGGCTTATCAGTATAGGTGAGGGAATAGGTAAATTAGGCAAGAAAGACGAGGAGGGTGGTGCAGAAGAATGAATATTGGATGGATCGTTATCGGCCTAGTGGCGTTATTTCTTGTGCCTTATGTTTTAGGTTTCGCAGGTTTTTGGTTAGTAGTTTTAACTTTAGTCATTGTTGCGGCAAAAAAGTTTTTAGACAAGACAGTGACTATTAAAAAGGGCGAGTTTAAACCAGAGTTTAAGGGTCCAATCCTTGACTTTGGCACTTGGTCAGTTGGAAAGACATTTCTGACTATCCTGAGCTTAGTAGGGTTAATAATAGCCATCTTAAACTTTAGCGCTATTCTTGGTTTTATTATTAACGAAAGCGCTAAATTTACCCAGGATATCGGACCAGTAGAGCTTCTTGCTACGGGTATAGTTATTCTTGTGTTAGCTGGGTTTTGGTTTTTGTTTAGAAGAGGTGGATCTTTTGCCGAATTAGTTTTTGGCATTCCCATACTGATTTTATTTTTGGGGCTACTTGGCGCAGGATTTTACTATTTACGTCAGATAGAGCCTTTTAGCAAGCTTTCCTCAGAATGGATCTTACTTGGAGTTGTTCTGGGTTTTGGCGTTTTGGTTTTGGTATTGCTACGCGAGGAAAAATCAGTTTTTAAATTTCTTACGCTGGCGATTATAACAGCCGGTGTCGTTATTATAGGCTACTTTATTGTTCAGGAACAAGGATTTAGCGGTGTAAAGGATTTTTTGGAGACAGTCGTCAAGTACGCCGAAAATAAGCCTCAATTCTTTTTTATGATTCTTGGGACACTTCTCTTGTTAATTTTTGGCATTGCAATACCATTTGAAAAAAGTAGCTATAAGGCGTTTAGACTGTTGCTGATTTTGGGTATCATTGGTGGATTTGTTTATTTTGTCTGGCCGGCGATTAGTTCTTTCAGGTTGGGAAAAGCGGCACAGGGAATAACTGATTTCTATCTGGAATTACAGGGGGCACAAAGTGTTGTTACAGTTCCCGGAGACGCGCCCCCTCCTGATAGAGAGTTTACTCCCGAGATGTCTTGGTTAAGATATGATTTTGGTGAGAAAATTAAGCAAATTGATGTTAGATTCTCGCCCGGCGATAAGGTCAGAATAACTTTTGCCGGCGGCTGTACCATTAATCAAGAGGATCCGCCGCGCATCTGGTTGAAAATCGGCCGAGGCGAGACAAGTCAGTTTAACCATCCTTATATTGTACAGCTTTCTAAAGAGAATGAACTTATAATCCCAACAAGAATTCGTGGGCTTTGTCCAGGCGGAGCTTGTTTCCCACGATTTGCTTTCGCAGGATGTCTCAAAGTTAACTCGAATAAACTCTGGATCGATGAATTCGCCGTTAACGGCGTTTCCCGCACAGAATTCGTTCCTAAGAGCAGGTGAGAAATCACCTGCTTTTTTATAACATTTGATTTCTTAATATGCGTTCATATATAATTTATCTTCAGAGAGAAGGCTTTTTCTTAGTGGTTTGTACATGCGCAAAAAACTAATTTCAATTATCATCCCAGTTTATAACGAGGAAGACAATATTGAATTACTATATGAAAAACTCAAAAAAGTTTTTTTGTCTTTAAAAGAAAAGTACAATTTTGAAATTATTTTTATAGATGATGGAAGTAATGATGGTAGCTATAAGGTAATTAAGAAAATAGCTGAAAAAGACGAGAGAGTAAAATGCGTTGGTTTGTCCAGAAATTTTGGTAAGGAGATTGCTATTTCAGCTGGAATTTTTTATTCCTCAGGCGACGCGGCCGTAATAATGGATGGTGACCTTCAGCACCCGCCAGAACTTATTTCTGAATTTCTGAAGAAATGGAAGGAAGGATTTGATATTGTGATTGGCATCAAAAAAAATGTTGGCAAAACAAATTTTATTAGAAGAATAAGTTCCTTGATTTTTTATAAAATTATGCAGATTATTAGCGAGACCGAGATCGTTTCCGGCGAGACAGACTTTCGGCTTATTGACCGAAAAATTATAAAAGAATTTAATCGGTTTACAGAAAGAAACCGCATTGCGCGCGGATTAATAGATTGGTTGGGTTTTAAAAAAGCCTATGTGATATTTCGGGTTAATGAGAGAAAACATGGATTAGGTGAATATTCTTATGGGAAATTAGTTAGCCTGGCTTTAGTTAGCTTTACAACTCATAGCCTTTTTCCTTTAAGGTTAGTCGGTTATCTTGGCGTAGTTGTTACGATATTTTCAGGACTATTAGGTTTATTCATATTTTTAAATAAATATATTATTAACGACCCGTTTGGTTTTCATTTTTCTGGAACGGCGATTTTAGCTATTTTCAATCTTTTCTTAACTGGAATAATGTTGTTTTCTATTGGTATAGTATCCCTTTATATTGCCAATATTCATAGTGAGGTAAGTGATAGGCCATTGTTTATAGTGAAACGGAGGATAAATTTCGATAGGAAATAATCCTTTAAAACTTTAGTAGTTTAGAGATGATTGTTTTAGTGCATAATACTCCATTTAAATTTTTATTATGTGTTACCAAGTTTCAGACAAGAGATATAAAATTCTTCAGATTATATTATAGGCTACTGGTATCATTTTTTTATCTTGTCAGAATATTAAACAAACCCAGGTGAAAAAATAAACTTAAATTAAAGTTTATTCAGCTAACATGCGAGAATCGATAAAAGAAAATCTAATAGTTCTAATGATTTATTTTTTTTGTGCTATTATTTTTACTTTTCCTTTAATAATTAGATTTACTTCCTCAATTCCAGCGGAATCGTTTATTTCTGATCCCTTTTTATTTATTTGGCAAAATTGGTGGTTTAAGTATTCTATTTTTGAGTTAAATAAAAACCCATTTTTTAATGATTATCTGTGGAGCCCATTTGTTGTAAATATAACTCAAACTACCGATTCTTATTTTAATATCGGGCTTTCATTTATATTGGCTCAATTTTTTCCTCAACATATCGCTTATAACATAGAAGTTTTGCTAGCATTTGTTTTAACTGCTTTTTTTAGTTTTCTATTGATCAAGTATTTGACGAATCATACTACTGCTTCTTTAGTAGGTGGTTTTCTTTTTGGTTTTAGCACATTTATGTTATCTCGTGGCGTTACACATCTTAATATTATGTCTGCTGAGTTTATACCTTTGGCAATCTTATTTTTATTAAAACTACAAAAGAATAAGCGACTATATTATGCGATTTTATTTAGCCTAGCTATTTTTCTTAATTTTTTAGCAAGTTCAACATATTTTATCTTTATTATCACATTTTCAATCGTAGAAGTGATTATATATCATATCACCGTTGACCGTTCGTTTAGTTCGTATATAAAAGTGTACTTGGCTGTTTTTTTGTTCACCTTATTATTGATGATGCCTTTAATGCTTATCATTTCCTCCTTACTTGTTGATTCTAATGGTGGCATGTTATCGTTTTATGATCTGGGTTATTCATTGGTTAGCAATTTTAGTTATGCGACTGATTTCCCTTTTTTGTTTATTCTACCTCCTGTTACGAGCTTGGGAAAATTGTTGTCTGGGTTTTATACTAAATACATTGTTACTTTGCCCGAGAAGGATGTGTATCTTGGCATACCGGAGGTGGCTATACTGGTAGTCGGTTTGTTCATCAAGGAATTTTTGAAAAAGGTAAAATTATGGTATCTTATTTTTTTGAGTTTTCTTATTTTTTCAATGGGGCCAATTCTGAAGTTTTTTCAAGCTCCTGTTTCTCCTTTTGGGAAACTAATTGTCCCTTTGCCATATTTTTTGATAATGTATCTTCCCCCTTTTATTTTTTTAAGAACACCAAACCGGTTTATTATTTTTTCCCTGCTTGCTGTAGCGGTTATTGTGTCTTTTTTTATGAAAGAAAAAAAATTAACCTCACGGCCTCTTTTTTTTGCAATAATTTGTGCTTCTTTTTTAATTGAGCGTTTAACCCTTCCTTATAATTTAGAAAATATAGAGCGACCTAAGTTTTTTAATGATATCAAAAACGATCGTAGTGATTATTCTTTATTTATTATTCCTACTGATTCAATATTAAATACTCTGGCTAATTATGATCAAACAATTCATAATAAACGAATTGTAGGCGGGGCCCTACATAGTTTGATAATTAGGTCATCAGAGTTCAATAATTTTTATAATGCGCCAGAAAATTCTTTCTTGAGAAAATTAAGTTGTACTTTTAATCAAGGAGATAATGCCGTGTTTTCTATAGACGTCGAAGACAAAAAAAAATTTGAAGCATTTCTGAGTAAATCAAGGAGCAAATATATAGTAGTATATACAGAAACTTTATTAGAATTGGGAGAAAAAAAGGACGATTTTTGCTATGCAGTCGCTAAGAATTTTTCCAAGCTTATCGATGGATACCCGTTAATTTACGAGGATAGATTAATAAGTGTGTATTCAGTCGGAAACTTACCAAAACATTATGACTGATTTGTTTAAAATTATTTTAATCTTGTCAATAAGTGGTGTTCTGAGCGTTTATTCCCATAGAAAGGGATTTATCAAGAAACTTTCTGATATGACCGGACAATACCTAAGCTATCATTTAACCAAGATAATACTTTCGATATTAGTTATTTGCTTATTTTTTTATTATTCATCGCTTGCGCTACATCGTCACTATAATTTTTTCAGCACCCAAGATTTGGCTAATACCCTGAACTTATTATGGAACTTGGTAACTACGGGAAGTCCTATAATAACCATTGATAGCGGAAACAAAGTTCTTATAAATGAGTTTGGTAATCACTTCAATCCAATTATTTGGATATTCATACCTTTTTTCAAGCTTTGGCCCGAGGCAGAAACATTGATTTATGGCCAGGTGACGCTGCTTTTGTTAGGCGTTATTCCACTTTACTATATTGCTCGACATCTTAAGATTCAATCATTTTATACCCTATTGATTGGTTTAACTTATATTTTATATCCTGGTTTACAATCAGCTGCTCTTTATGATTTTACCCAGGACAGTTTTTATCCCTTTTTACTCTTAAGTCTTTTTTATTTTGCTATAACCCGCAAGTGGTTATTTTATTGGCTCGTGGCAATTTTAGTTATGACGATAAAGGAGAATTTTATTCTTCATCTATCAGCTTTTGGTTTATTTTTGATTATTTATGATAGACGAACTTTTTTAAAACATGGCTTAGCTACGGTTTTTATCAGTATCATTGTCTTTATAACAGTTATTAAAATAGTTATACCTCATTTTTTACAGGATAGTTATTTTTACTTTTCATTTTATAAAGAATCTTGGGAAAGATTTCTTCAAGGCAAGTTATCATCATTTATATGCTTAAATGGTTTTAATGCCTTGAAATATGCTAATATTTTTTTTAATGTCGGCACTTTTATGCCGGCTGTTTTTACCCCCGGGATTTTGCTGTTTGTCTTACCGATTGCAGAAAGGTTGTTGGTTAGTAACATTTTTTATTATAGCCATCTTGCATGGTTTCATTACAATCTTTCCTATTTGCCTTTGGGGATAATTAGTATTTTAGCCGCCAAAAACTTCTTGATTAGTAAATTTACTAGGGTTAATATTGTTACCTTTGGGTTTATATACAGCTTAATTGCAGTCGTTTTTTTTAATTTTATATATTATATGCCCGTGGCATCATATCAGCGGTGGCACGAACGATTTACTGATTATCGTAGAAACGAAACAATAAACTTAATTAGCCGTATTCCACAGGATGTCTCAGTTGCTGCCTATGTTTATTCGTTGCCCCATTTGTTTAAAAGGCAACATCTTGCTCAGTTGCCGGTATTTAGTGATGTTGAGTATATTTTGTATCTTGAAAAGGATAAGCCATGGCTTGAACGTAGTTTGGATAAGATAATCATTTCAAACGAGTTTAGGGTTTTTTCAAAAAATTCAGCTGGAGTTATTTTAAAAAGAGAAAGTATTGATGAAAATATGTTACAGTAAATAAGATAAACATAAATATGGGAATGCAAAATAATGCCAAACCGAAAGTATCTGTGGTAATGTCGGCTTATAATTCGGAGCGATATATTGGTGTTGCAATAGAAAGTATATTAGGTCAAACTTTTACGAATTTCGAATTTATTATAATAAATGATTGCTCTACAGATGATACAATGACAATCATAAATCATTATAAGATGAAAGATTCGAGGATTATAGTTATAGATAATGAAAAAAAACAGGGTTTATTTAGAAATCGTAATTATGCTATACGAAAGTTCGCAAGGGGCAAATATGTAGCTATTATGGACAGTGATGATATTGCTGAACCGGATCGTCTAAAGGAGCAAGTTGATTTTTTAGAAAAAAATCCAACCTATGGTGTGTGTGGGTCATATCTTGTTATCATAAATGACAGAGGAAAAGATTTAGGCAAACGTTATTATCCTGTTACAGATGAGGCGATAAGGAAGTACATTTTTCGTGTTAGTCCAATTGCCGATCCTGTTAGGTGTTACAGGAGAGATATTTATTTCAAGCTGAATGGTTATAATGAATCTTTAAGTTTTGCCTCAGATTATGATTTGATATTCAGAGCCGTCCCAACCTGTAAGTTATATAATATTCCTAAGTTTTTACTGAAATAGTATTGTTTATGCCGGAATCTCTGTTGATAAGAATTTTTAATTATTGGCGATTTCGACAATTTATATGCTAAAAACCTTAAGATTATCTACATCTACCTTTAAGAGCACCACTCAAGGTTGAAAAGATATTACGCTTCAAAAGCAAATTTATTATAATGTTCGAAATTAAAGATAAAATAATAAAAAATATAGAAATCATCTGGGCGTTTTTATTTTATTTAGCACTTGGCACGCCGATAGCGACACCTTACTTTAATTTTAATACATCAAATTCATTACGTGATGCTTTAGGAATGACTTGGGTGGGTTGGTTTATGAAGGGCGTTGTTGACGGTAATTTTAGGTTGACTACTGATCTTTTATGGTATCCCAGGGGTGTTGACATGACAACCTCGATAGATAGTTATCTATATATTATTATTTATTATTTATTTGGAAGTTTTACTAACGGTATTTTTATAAACAATATTGTTATTCTGCTATTTTTTGCTTTAAACGGCACGACGCTTTTCTATGTATTGCGAAGATATTTCCATCATAAACCCTTGGCCTCGTTTATTGGTAGCGCAATTTACGCATTTTCCCCTTATTTTATTTCCCGCGGTGATAAATATTTGAATCTTTTGGCCGGTTTCAGCTTACCTTTGATACTAATGTTTTGTTTTCAGTATAAAGAAAAGCCAAACATCTGGAGTCTGGTAAAAATCTTAAGTGGACTTTTATTGGCGGTTCTATCATCCTATATTTATTTTTTTTATAGCATCTTGCTACTTTTTGTGTTTAGTTTGGTATTTGGTAGTCGGCAGCTTTTAAAAGTGGCTTTAGGTATCTATGGTGGCGTTTTGGTGTTTATGTTCTTCTTTTTTGGTTATGAGCTATTTGTTCCTCGTTTTTCTTTTTGGGAACAAACATCAGGTGCCGCGCGCGTTTTTTCCTTTGTTAGCCCTAGGAATATGAACATGGAGATGAATATGGAGTGGCTGAGCAAGTTTTTAAAACAGATACCAATTATAGGTCACTATGCCTCTACAGAAGGCGCAAGTGTTTTTTTTGGTTATATTGAGTTGGGATTTATTTTTCTGTTTTTGTGGCGGGCGAGAATCTTTAAGTTGGGTTATGAGGCGGCGGTAAAATATAAGAAACTCATAATTATTGGTGCCGTTTTTTTAGTTTTATCCTTAGGACCTATTCTATATATGTTTGAGCCGACCGAAGACGAAGCGGTTTTAGGAGCGTCACTCGGTATGGAGAAAAAAGTTATCTTACCTTATGGCTATACTTATGTATATTCCCCCCTTTAATCAGTTGCGTTTTGCGACTAGATTCGCAATTTTTCCGGTTTTAATTCTTGCGATCATTCTATCTTTAGCATTTTCAAAAATAAAATTTAGATGGGTTAGTGTTGTTTTATTACTTGCTGGTTTGATTTTTGAAAGAGCAATATATCCTTATGGCAGATTTGACATTAGGGTTCCACCTATTTTTTATCAATGGCAAAAAGATACCAGCGACTTTGCTGTTATGAATTTACCGTTGGGACCAGTTATGTCAGGTCTGCATCTTTATGACCAGACTCTTCACGGAAGAAAGCTGATCGGAGGATTAATAAATATCCGTGTATATCAAAGTAGAAAATTTATAAACTATTTATTTGAAGATAATGTGAGGCCTTTCTTTTCTTGTCAGACAAATCCAGGAACTGATGCGCCGTCAATTGACGAGTTAAAAGAATTTCTTATTAAATATAAGATTAAATTTGTTATTATCTACAAGCTCGATGTGCATGACAGATTTTTTTGTAAAGAACTTGTTTTCCCAGAGATGGTTCGTTTCTTCTTTGAAGAGCAGTTCCCGGTTGTTTACGAAGACGAGTTTAGAAAAATATTACGGACAGATTAGTTTTATAAGTTGTTTTTAAAAATGTTTTTGTTTATTTATTATTTTAAGTTTTAAGATCTTGGAATAATTAATATGCTATTGTTTGTTTTTGTTTTATCTTATATTGGTTTTTGCTTTATGCTCGGTTTTTACTACTTTGGTTATTCACGCGTAAGTTTAAAGGTGCCTGTATATATTTTTGATGATAACTTTAGGGTTTGGCAGTTATTAGCAATTGTAATTTTTATTGTCGTAATCTATATTGTTTATTATTACAGAGCCGAGTTTCTTAAAAAAAACAAAACAAAGCTGGCAATGACTTATTGTCTGGTCTCTTTAATTTTAGTTTTTATACCGCCTTTTTTTTCCAATGATGTTTATAGAGTTATTGCTTTGGGCAGGTTAAGCTCGATATACCACGAAAATTCTTATAAAGTTGCACCATTTCAATATCCAGATGATATGTTTACTAAGCAGAGCGAGTGGAGGAACCAAGAGAATCATTATGGGCCAGTGTGGTACTGGGTGGGGCATTTTCTGACTAAATCGTCTGCTTCATTTCCGCAATACACAATGATAGTGTTTAAAATGTTCGCTTTCTTAATAAATACCTTGAGCGTAGTGTTAGTTTATTTAGTTGTTAAAAAGTTGGCGCCCGGCTGCGAGATTCAAGCAACTTATCTATATGCATTTAATCCTTGGATATTAATTGAATTTATTAATAATGCCCATAACGATTACCTGATGATATTTTTTGGTATTTTGGGAATTTACTTTTTTGTTTATCGGAAAAGATATTTGGTAATACCTTTGTTGATAGTTTCAGGGCTAGTTAAGTATGTATATTTTTTATTAGTGCCAATTGCTTTGGTCGAGCTTGTTAAAAAAATAAAAACCTTAGCGCGTAAGATACAATTTTTGTTGGTTAATTTGTTACTGGGGTTTTTAATTGTTTACTTCGCCTATAAAGATATTTGGGCAGGAAGGACAACATTTAAAAGCTTATTTCTCCAATCCCAAATATTTTTATTGCCTTACGCTAATATATTCTATATACCATTTGTAGAGACAATTAAGGATAGACTAACTTTATTTTTTATAGTTTCTTACTTGTCGCGTTTTATTTTTAGACCATTGTTTTTTATTGGTTATCTTATAAATCTAATAAACAGCAAAAAGACATTCTTGATGAAGGGATTGCTTGCGTTAGTTATGTTTATAATTTTATTTCAGATTAATGTTAGGCAATGGGATTCTCTATGGCTTGTTCCCTTTTTGATTTTTTTGCAAAAGAGCGATGAGCTGTTTCTACTTACTATAACCGCCCTCATTGCCTATCCAATGTTTAATTCTGTAGGTTTTACTGTTTTTTATATAATTTTGCCAGCCATATTAATTTTTAAACTTCTTAAAACTATAAAGGAAAAATATTTTTACAACTATGTCCAGCAATAAACTTATTAAGTTATCTATCATCATTCCTTGTTTTAACGAGCGTAAAACCATTAGATTAGTGTTAGATAGAGTTATAAAGGTTTCACTTTATGATATAGCAAAAGAAATTATCGTAATTGACGATTGTTCTACAGACGGCACCTATTTTTATTTGAATAAATATATTCGCAGTTTGCCAATTAATCCTTATTTTATTATTAAGGTTAAGAGACATCTTAAAAACCAAGGTAAGGGGGCAGCGATTAGAACTGGTTTGAGTATGGCAACGGGTGATATAGTGATTATTCAGGATGCCGATCTTGAATACAATCCTAAAGATTATCCTTTTTTGCTTAAGCCAATTTTAGAAGGTAAAAGTGAAGTTGTATATGGTTCAAGGATATTGAATATTCGGAATCCTAAATTTACACCATTTTATTATTATGGAGGACGTTTAGTGACTTTGGCTGGAAATATCTTATACCGAAGTTATTTAAGTGACATTAGTACCGGTTATAAAGTATTTAGAAGGAAGGTTTTGGCCAATATTACTTTAGAGCATAACGGTTTTGAGTTTTGCGAGGAAATTACAGCAAAAATATTAAGAAAAGGAATAAAAATTACAGAAGTACCTATTAGTTATCTGCCCAGAGGTTTTCAGGAGGGAAAGAAGTTAAGGTGGTATCAGGGTTTCAAAGCGGTTTATACGCTTTTAAAGTTTAGATTTTTAAAGTGAGTAATATTATATGGATATATTACTACTAGTTGCATACTTTTTTGCATATTTTTTTACAACCGAAAGGTATCTGAGCCTATATTTTGGAAGTTTGCGTGGTCAGCTAATAATATTTGGATTAACAACATTAGCATTGTTGTTTTTTTTAGGTTATGTGTTTATTTCATACCGCCTCAACATAAATTCATATTTTTTTAAAAAAATATTATTGGGGATAATATTAGTAGTTCTTTTTTTACCAATCCTAGTTATAAATTTATTTTTAAGAGTAAAGGGAGAATTACGTTATACCCATGATAGCGTAATTCAAACCGAAGCTGCGGTTTCTTTTTTGTTGAAAAACAAAAATCCATATCGAGAGAACTATTTAGATACCGAATTGGCAAGTTGGAACTATGGCTATATAGGACCTTTGCTTAATGGTCAAATAATAGAAAATCCAGCACTATATCATTATATATATCTTCCATTTTTTTTAGTTATCTCTGTTCCATTTTATTTATTGAGTTATTGGCTTTTTAGTTGGTTTGATTTTAGATTAATTCATGTGATAGCTTTTATATTATCGATGCTAATTTTAAATAATGTTACCATTGATAACCCGAGAAAGATGGTAGGGTTGATTTTATTCGCCAATCCGTTTTTTTTAAACGGTTTAATTTATGGATATAATGATGTAATAATTATTGCATTATTGCTGTTTTTCCTATATTTTTTAATTAGAAGAAAAACAATTTTATCCTCTATTTTTATGAGTTTTTTGTATGCTAGCAAGCAGACTACTTGGCTTTTATTGCCATTGTATTTTTTGTATCGTTTTAGAGATTGGAAAAAGGGTGGAGCAAACTTAATGTTATTATTTCGTCGAAGTTTATACGAACTAATGCCTGCGTTAGTGGTTGCGGGCGTGGTAATTTTTCCGTTCTTTATTTTTTCGGCAGGTGATTTTATTGATGACATTTGGAATTATGGCAGCGGAACTTCGTTATCGCCATATCCTTTAGGTGGAGTTAGGGGAATAGGATTTGCTTCTTATTTATATTATTTTGGTTTTGTAAAAGACATTTTTGCTTATTTTCCGTTCTGGATATTGCAGTTATTGTTTGGTTTACCTATTTTTATAGTAGGCTATATTTATTTACAAAGGGAGAGATCATTAAGTGCTTTTTTGATGGTTTATGCTTTACTAACTTTTACTTTCTTATTTTTTTCCCGCTATTTCCATCTTAACCATTTTTACTATATAGTTCAGATTATAATTATTGCTTATATTTTTAAAGGAAATTTAAGGACGGCATCATGAGTTTATCAATTGTTGTACCAACCTTAAATGAAGGTAGGAATTTAAAAGAATTAATAAAACGTCTAGATAGGACCTTAAGAGGAAAGTCTTATGAAATTTTGATTATTGATAAGTTTTCTGCTGATAACACAAAAAGTATCGTCCAAAAGTTAACCCGTATATATCCAGTTAAATTTTATCAGGTTTCATACGATCTTTCGAACTCGGTTATTTATGGTTTCAAAAAATCACAAGGAAAGATTATTGTCATTATGGATGGCGATTTGAGTCACCCGCCGGAATTTTTGCCCAAATTTTTGGCAAGGATTGAGAAGGAGGGATGCGATTTAGTTGTAGGTACACGGCGAAAGGCTGGTGGCAGAGTTGAAGACTGGCCTTTTCATCGTAGATTAGTTTCTCGTCTGGGCGAGATTATGGCAAGACCTTTAGTTGGTAAGTGTACTGATCCTATGTCTGGATTTTTCGTTATACGACGCTCGGTTATCGAGGGAATCAAACTGAGCCCAATAGGCTATAAAATATTAATTGAAATTTTAGTCAAGGGTAAATATAAAAAATATGACGAGGTGCCGTATGTATTTAAGAATCGTAAGCGTGGCTCGTCAAAATTAAACACAAGGGAATTTTTAAGATATCTTATGCATCTAGCTAGACTATATTTATACTTTTTGGGAATTAGATGATTTATTTTTGGGTTTTTGCCGTTTCCTTCAGTTTTAGCGTATTATTACTTAGTCTTTATCCTGTTTTGGCGGCATTTGATGATAATTATTTTTATATTAAACTTGCCCAATTATTTAGTGAAGGCGGGTTTTTTCAAAAATTGCCTTGGCTCTATTATTCGATTTATCGAGAGAATTTTACTGGGCACCATTTTCTTTATTGGTTTTTAATGTTTCCGTTTGTCAGGTTTATAGAAAACGATCTTTTGGCTGCTAAAATATATCAGTCTCTTATTCTTGCTTTAAGTAGTTTTTCTCTTTTTTTTATTTTTCGAAATCTTTTTAAGTTAAATAATAAAACGGCAAGTTTTTTTGTTTTTATATTATATGCTGCGCCTACACCTTTCTTGTGGCGAATGCTAAATATAAGGCCGTTGACTTTTTCATTGCTTTTCTTATTGCTGGTTTTTTATTTTTTGTTAAAAGAAAAACATCTTTGGCTGTGGTTGGTTAATTTTTTCTTTGTCTGGGCTTATGATGGTTATTTTTTATCGCTTGTTTTAGTGATCCTTTGGAGCATTTATAATTTTATCAGCGGGCGAAAGTTGAATTTTAAGCCTTTCCTATATAGCCTATCCGGAATATTATGGGGATTAATTATTAACCCGTTTTTTCCGAATAATATTTTGTTTATGCATATTACGATTGTTAATCCAATTAAGGCTTTATATATGCCACTTAGTGTAGAGTGGCTTCCGCCGAGGATAGAATTTTGGCCCTGGGGTCATGAAAGCATTGTGGCTTATTTTTTGCTTGCTTTGATTTTGGCATTTTGGGCGTTTTTACGCCAGAAAAATAATAGGCTTTATAACAATTTTCAATTATATGTTTTCTTGATTTTTTCAGTTTTTTATCTCTTTTTTGCGCGTTTTATTGATTATCTTTTGCCATTTGCTTTAATTTTTTTTGCCTCCTTTTATAAAAAATTATTAGTTGAATTAAAGAATTTTCCTCTTAAACAAAAAAAAGTTTTTGTTTTTGCTGGGAGCGCATATTTAGTTTTAAGTTTTTTATTTAATTTCAAAGAGTTAAATTCATATTTTGTCAGCCAACCCAAAATTTCAAGATACGAAGCCGTAAGCCAATTTCTAAAGCAGCATACAGTTAAAGGAGAAATTATTTTTAATATAAACTGGTCGTCTTTTCCGACTTTATTTTACGCTAATGATTATAATTATTATGTGGCAGGCCTTGGTCGGCAGTTTATGAAAACATACGACCCACAAAGGGATTTTATTTATGAAATAATCAATAGAGGTATGATTTATTGCGAAGAAGAGCGATGTTTAAAAGAAATTAAATACTGTGACTATTATCTAGATAAAAAATACGCCAAAGCAATAAAAGAAATTTTTGGTTCTAAGGTTGTTTTTATTGATTTGTTTTGGGGTGAAGATATTTATCGTCCCATATTTAATGTATTTAATGTTTTGAATCGCTCGCCTTATTTTGGCAAAATATATGAAGGTTTTGGTTACAACAAGGGGGTCTATCTTTTTAAAGTTTTAATTTAATGACTTTTGTAAGCCAAAGAATAAAAAAACACGGTTTTTTGTTTGTCTTTCTGCTTGTTTCGCTAGTTTGGTTTTTGGGATTTCAGATTATTTATGAAATTAATGATAATGACAGTTATTTTTACATTGCTATGTCTCATATATATGCTGATAAAGGATTTATAAAAGAAATGCCTTGGCTTTATCATACTAGCTGGCGCAAGGATTTTCCGGGTATACACTTTCTGTGGTCAGTAGTGCTTATCCCGTTTGTTAAAGTTTTTGGTGATTTAAACGGCACTAAACTTCTACAGTCCCTTGTAGTTGGGTTTATTTTGGGCATTTTATATCTTATTATTAAACATATTCGAAGAGATCATCATTTTATATTTTTTTTACTATTTTTTTTGTTTCCGCTTGCTTCGTATTTTATGAGTAGGTTTCAAAATGTTAGAGCTATTGCTTTTGCTGTTCTGTTTTTTTTAACCGGGCTTTATGCGCTTTTACTTAGAAGAAATTGGTTTCTTTTTATGACCAGCTTTTTCTTTGTCTGGGCTTATGATGGTTATGTAATTTTAGTAATACTTGCTTTTTTATATTTCTTAAGTCGGTTAATTGTTGATAAAGCGCTTGATTTAAAGCCGTTTTTGTGCGTTATTTCTGGTATAGTGTGGGGTATAATTCTTAATCCATATTTTCCAAATAATATTTTAAATTCGCAGGCGATTTATACCAACCCAATCATTAATTTTGCTTTTCCTGTTAGTATTGAGTGGACTTCTCCCTACTTTAGTGATAGGCATCTATTTTATATTTTGATTGGTTATCTGGTGATTTTAAGCTTTGGCTTCTTTTTTTTATATCAGGAAATCCAACAAAAGAAAAATCGCCAGTGTTCTCAATGGTTTTTTCTATGGCTAAGCTCAGTTTTTTTTGTGTTTTTAACTTTCTTGTCTCAGCGATTTGTTGAATATAGCGTTCCCTTGATTTTTCTTTTTCTTGTGGCTTGTTTTCATATTTTTTTGCCTGAAAATATAAATTTTAGACTTTTTAATCGTTTGTTAAATAGAGAGTCAAGGTTGTTGATAAGACGCTCCCTGTATTATTTGTCAGTAATTATAGTAGCGGCGTTTACCTTATCGATTGTTTTGTTAATATGGTTAAGTGAAGCAAGACATTTTGATAGGCAAGCTTTTTCGTTGTCCCGGTTTTATGGCGCGGCTATGTTTTTAAAGCACAATTCGGAACCCGGTGATCTTGTTTTTTTAGACCGTTGGGATATCTTCCCTTACTTTTTTTATTACAATACTCATAATTACTATGTCGTTGGTCTTAATGGTAATTCAATATTGCCCTATAATCCGAGAAAGTTTTTCTACTATGATAATTTGATAAGGCTAGGCGCGATTTGTGATAGATATGCGTCAAAATGCGGCGAAAAGCTTGCTTGCTACGATAAAAGCGATAACGCCCTGTATAAGCTTTTAAAAGAAGAATTTAACGCTAAGTTTTTAGTCGTTGATAGGTATAATTTAAAAAAAATTCAAAAAAATTACAATTTTGATTATTTGATTAGACAAAGTCCGGAATTAAAAAAAGTATACGAAGATTCTTATTTTGAAGAAATTACTGTGTATCGTCTTTAGAATATTTAGAATATTTTGAACCCTTTATCCCGTAGGATCCCAATTATCATTTGCAGGATAACAAAAGCACCGATTAAGACAATCGCACCGACAATTGACCAAATAAGCATTTTCCGCGCTTCTTCAACCTGACTTTCGTTGCCTCGGGAAGTTAAAAATTTTATCCCGCTTAAAACCAAAAAAATAATTATTAAAACTAAACCTACGGCCAGCAGAAAATCTCTGACAGAAATAAAGAAAATAAGGATATCTTCTGGTGCCCAGGGATCGCATGGCACAAGGCCGTTAGCTACGCCGCTGGGGCAGAGGACGTTTCCAGCTTGCGCAAAAACGATTTTAGTTATTATTAAATCCAGTAGGTTTTCCATAATTTAATTATATTTTTTAATTTTCTGTTTTCAAGCTATTTAGTGAGATTATTTTTTATAATTTTATAAAAAATAAAAAGAGAGGTGCGAAACCCTTACCCTCTCTTTTTATTTTTATATTATTTTTATTGTAATTCTGTTATTCCTTGCCCTGATTTTTCCACAAAATCAACTATGGCGGACAATAAAACGAATGCGGCTACTGCCACAGCGAGACCAATGATGCCACCTATAATTTGCGCCCTGGCTGTTGCCATTTTAGCCTCATCACCTCCGGATCTCATATAGTTTATCCCTCCTAATACTAAGAATATAATACCAAGCACTATGCCTAAGAATAAGATAAAGTTTCTTATACCGATAATCATCATTAGTATATCTGCCACGTCCACCGAAGTAGTTGGATAAAAGTTATTGAGAGTATTGCCGGGCCAACCTATATAGTTTGGGTTCCACTGGGCGTCCGTGTTGCCATAAAATCCAGCCAGCGCTCCTACTACCATAAGTCCTAAAAACATTAAACCCACAAGTTTTTTAGCATTTAAACTTAGTTTGGTTATCATTATTTTTTCACCCCCTTTCTCTTAAATATTTTTATTTATTTAATATATTTAATCTTTGCTAACTGTTTTTTATTAGCTTAACTTTTATTTTAGGGATTGTAAACCAGATGTCAATATAGTTTTTGTTAGAATAGAGAATTAAAATCAATTGATTGTTTAATGAAGCTTATAATTGCCTGCATTATGATAAAAGCGCTGAAAGTTATAATGCCACCCACAATGGCGTATATAAGATTTTTTCTGGCTTCTTCTATTTTAGCCTCGTCTCCACCGGAGCCCATATATTTAATGCCGGCAATAACCACAAAAATTATAAAAAGTGCCACACCGAGAAATAAAATAAAATTCCTGATGGCAATGATAAATTCAAGAATTTCTCCTGCCTGCATTTGATTGGAGGGATACATATTATTAAGCTGGTTAGGCGGATTTACCAAAATATTAGCGTCAAAGGCATAAGAACGCAGGGCAAAGAGTATTATATTCAATAAGAGAAAAATTACCGTTAGTATTGTAAAAAATTTTTTCAGCATAATATTATTTTAGCCTAAAATTATTAAATGAATAGCCCTTTTCTAATTAGAATTTCCCGTATTGTGTTGACAATAATAAAGGCGGCTAAAACTATGGCTCCACCGACGATTGTATAGACTAACATTCGTTTGGCATCGCGAATTTGGCTTTCGTCTCCGTGAGCAGTTAAAAACTTGATGCCGGCAAGAATCAGAAAGGCTCCAGTAATTGGTAGACCTAATAAAACTATCCAATTTAAAACCTCTTTAAGGATTTCAATAATGGTTCTTTGACCTGTTGGAGATGTAATATCAATCACATTAGTGATGAGATTTTGTGTAAGAACCGTTGGACTAACACAAAAAAAGAAGACAAAGACGCTTGTTGTTACTATTGTTAATTTCAGTATTAGTTTTTTCATTTAATTTAATATTTAATTTAATTTTATTTACGGCGCAAAGGTTTCAATGACTTTTTTGATAGTGTTAACGAAAACATAGGCACCTAGAGCAATGAATGTCCCTATTATTGCCCATCTGAGATTTTCTTTAGCTTCCCTTAGTTGCATTTCGTCGCCTCTGGCCAAAAGAAACTTGATGCCTGCCCAGATTAGAGCAATGCCGGCGATCGGAAAAGCCACTGAAGCAACAAACCAGGCTACTTTATCTAAAAAACTTTCAATGCTGTCAAAAATGCTATACTGCGGTAAGGGACATCCGCCAAGACAGTCTGTTGGTTGCGCTGTTGCTGTTGTAGGCAAAACTGTTATTAACGCTATTATGTAGTATATAAGTTTTGGGATTATGTTTTTTCTTCGCTTCAAAGATTTATTTTATTGATAAGCTTGGCAGGTAAAACTAAAGCCACTGGCTGAGAAACTGAAGTCGGCCATATTTTGGGCAAAAAGCGAAACAATAGTAAAAACAATGATATAAGATAACATAGCAATAATTAGGCCGTAAATAACAGCTGTAAAAATTGTTTTGCCTTGTTGGCGAAGATTTGGATAAAAACCTGAAAGAAGAATTAACATACCTCCAAAGACAATTAAGACTGCGCCTATAAGGAACGCTAATCTCAAGATGCAATTTATAATATTGCTGATGGTTTCAAAGATGTGACATAGATTGCAGGGTGGTTCCCAACAGCCGCCGCAACGAACTATGTTTTCGCATAGTTTTGGATTTGATGGTGGTGGGGGCACCCCGGCACATATCTTACCACTTGGCCCGGCAGGTGGTAAGTCAGATGGCAGCATTGTACAGTCAGGATCAGCAAATCCTGCCCCTGCGCAACCGGTATTACAATTACCATCAGCACTGCACCCACCAGAATTGCAAAGAGCGTTGTCGGCGCAGTCAGATGAATCGCATTCAGTTGTTGGATCACAGTTGCCGTCACAGTCAGGTAGGCCAGATTCGCCGGGTTCACATATGCTATTATTATTGTTGCCTGGTGTACTTTGGATAGGGATAGCGCAGTTATCATGTCTGCCAAGGCATGTTAGGTTTACTTCGAATTGTCCCGAGGCAGGATAACTGCTGCCGCTGAACATAACTGTGCCGCTTCCTATTCCGCCTGCCCCACATTGAGCATTTGATCCGATTGGTGGCATATTGCCTGTTACTAAACAGTTAGTGCCAGGTGGAATACCTGCAGGACAAGTAAATGATAAAGAAATTGAACAATCACTACCTTTGATGCAACTACCTGTGCAGTTTAAGCTAAGTTGCGCTTTACCTATTTTAGGTAGTGACAATATAATAATATAGAAGAAAAAAAACCATAAAAACTTTTTGAGTTGCGATATTTTTATAATTTTATAGTTGTTTTGCACCGTATTTTATAGGATTTATCTACTTATTATTATTTTATTTATTTCGTTTTGGGCATTTTGTAGTGCTGTTTTTGGACTATAGTATTCATAGACAACATCATCTATCATTTTATTAAAAACTTTTTCGTATGCAACATCATCGTAGCGGGGAAAAGAGTCGGCAATAATAATTTGCGAAGCAAAAACAGCTAGTTCCGGCATATTTTCAATTTGCCAAGAAATTAGGTCTTTACGAGGAGTGGGATTGGATGTTTTTTGAAGGTAACGTTTAAGATTTTCCGGTTGACTTAAAAAACTGATGAATTCCCAAGCAATATTTTTAAACGCTGAATTTTTATTCACTACCAAGGACCAATAGTTAGCAAAGGCTTTTTGGTTTTTTGAAACTTTTGGTTGTGGAATAGGAGCTATTCCAAAGTCAAGCAGGGGGTTTTTTGTCCTAATAGTTCTGATATGCCAGTTATAGTTAAACATCATGCCTAAACGGTCTTTAGTAAAAAGGTCAATAGAGTAATCAAGGGTATTATTGTAAGTGTATACCTTTTTTTTAGGATTAGCAAAATCAGTGTAAAACTTTAACGCTTGTTCAGCCGGATTGAAAGTTTTGTTATCAATAATAATATCTTGGGCAAAAACAGCTCGTCCATTATCAGCATAAAATATTGTTCCAGACTGCAGCATTAAAAGATACAATATGTCCACTGCCCGGTTGATATTCTGAGCCGTTCCCATGGCTGCGCCAGCGGTAAGTATGTTGCCATTTTCGTCTATTCTTTTTAAAACTTCGGTTTGTTTGATAAATTCCTCCCATGTGTATGGAGGACTGACGATAAAATTTTTAGTAAAGAGCTTTTTATTATAAAAAAGAGCTGGCGTGGAAACATATAAAGGCAAAGAATATACTTCGTTATCCCTTACAAAATCTTTAGTTACTACCGGCGCGTAATTTTTTTGTACATAATCCGATGATATAAGATTACGAGGAGCCGGAGATATAAAGTTCATATACCGCCAAAGGCCAGCGTTATGGATAAAAAATATGTCAGGACCAATTTTCTTATTGAGTGCATCTAGCAGCTCGCTTTCATATTCAAGATAGTCAAATTTCTTGTATTCGATACTTACATCAGGATGTTTTAATCTAAACTCTCTTATAAAATCTTCGTAAATATCTGAATCATCAAAAACACCCCAAAAGTATAGTTGTACTGGTAGGACTGGTTCTTTTTTTTTGGAGCTAAACCATAACAAAACAAAAGTAACCAATAATAAGCATATAAATATTATGACAATAAGTCGTATTGATTTAGGTTGTAAGAACATCATTGTATCGTTTTCTCATAAACAAGGCAATAATGACTTTCGCTTGGTTTGAAGTCTTCGATGAGTTTCATACCTGAGTCATTTAGAAGTTCCAGTAAGAGTTTTTTGGGTATCCGTTGTGTTTTTGGCGGCCCGAATTGCGCGAAAGAATTTTCGTATTCAAGTAAAATTAAATAGCCGTTTTTTTGGATAATTCTTATTGCTTCATTAATTAAATTATTTTTATGTTTTACCTGGAAAAGAATATTAGCAACGAATACGCAATTGACAGATTCGTTGTCCAAAAGAGAGCCGCCAATTTTTTCTAAATCAGACAGAACAAATTTAATATTAAATATGCCAAGCATTTCAGCTTTCCTTTTTAAATTAATCAGAGGTTCTTTAAGTATGTCTATGGCATAAACTTTAGAAATTTGACCGATTTTTTTGGCAATTTCTAGAGTAAAATAGCCTGATCCGCAGCCAAAATCAGCTACATTAAAAGATGGTTTAATATAAGCAAGATTTTTTATGAACTTGTCTGGCTTTATAAAAAGATCCATTTATCTAAAACAGTTTTATTAAATTGCTGACAATTCTATGATGTTTAAAAGACAACGCAACTTTTTAGCGAGTCTTCACTTTCTAATCTAATAATTCTAACGCCCGACGAGTTTCGCCCCAATAAAGGAACCTCTTTGGCTGCTAATCTTAAAACAACACCCTTCTTAGTTATAAGCATAGCTTCGCTGTTTAAATTATAAATTTGGCTAATCTTGGCTAATTCGCCTTTTGAGGCGTTTATTTTTAGGATAATAACGCCGCTTCCGCCGCGATTTATTTTTCTAATATCTTTTAATCTGATAATTTTACCATAACCTTTTTCAGTTGCAATAAATATTAATGATTCAGGCGCAGGATCGTTAATTATTAAGAAGTCCATTATTTCGTCCCCTTGTTTTTTAAAGCGAAGTGATTTTACGCCATAACTTGTTTTTCCTTGAGACCTGACTCGGTCTAGTTCAAAACGAATACCTAGGCCTTTTCGCGTGGCTATAAGCACTTCTGATTTTAGTTTGGCGCAGCCAAACCCTAAAATTCTATCATCATTTTCGAGTTTTATAACTTTTACGCCGTTCTGTTTGATAAGTTTAAATTTGGAAATTTCGACTTTTTTAATTAAACCTTTTTTAGTTAAAAAAACAAAGTACTGATGGTTAGATATGGTTTCTTGATTTATGCCTAACAAATCAACAATTTCCTCATCAGGTTCAAGTTTAATAAGCGAGTTTATAGGAGAAGCAACTTTGAGACGTTGAGACTCAGGGATTGAAAAAGTTTTTATTTTAAAAAGCCTTCCTTTGTTGGAGATAAGATAAAGTTCGTCAGTAGAAGCAAGATATGTAATTTTGCGAACTTCTACGCCGTCTTTAGTTTTTTGGAATAAACCACTGCCGCCTCTTTTTTGGGATTTGATTGATGAGGCGTCTAATCTTTTAATATAGTTATTATTCGTAATGATTAGGATATTAGGTTTTTTTTCGACTAAATTTTCTTCATAAGCTGATAGACTAGAAAGATCAGAAGACTCAATTTCGCTTGTTTTAATTTTTGTTTGACGGCGGCTTTTAAACTTATTTTTTAAAGACAAAATGTCGTCTTTAATATTTTTTTCTATTTTGCGTGGATCATTAAGTAATTCTTGAAGCGCAGTTATTTTTTCTAGTTTTTCTTTAAGCTCTGCTAATATCTTTTCTTGTTCTAACCTAGCTAATCTTTCAAGTTTCATTTCTAAAATGGCGTCAGCTTGAGTTGCGTTAATTTGGAGAAAATTGATGAGTTTTTGCTTGGCATCTTCTCTATCTTGGGATTTTTTGATTAGATCGATGACGACATCAATTTTATCTAGAGCTTTTTTTAGGCCTTCCAAGATTTCAACTCTTTTTTTAGCTTCTTCCAAATCAAAAATAATTTCATTTTTGAATGTTTTAATGCGGTAAAGAAGAAATTCCTCGTAATATTCTTTTAAGTTGAGAATTTTTGGTTCCAGGCCGTTTTTTAAGGCTACAAAATTGCCATAATAAGTTTTTTGGAAGTCAGTGTAATAAAACAATTTTTTCAAGACAATCTGTGGCGACGAACCCTTTTTAAGTTCGAAAACTATACGAATACCTTTTTTATTTGATTCGTCTCTAATTTCTTTGATATCCTCTAGCTTTTTATCCTTAACCAGTGTAGCCACTTTTTTTAAGGTTTCAGCTTTATTTACTTGATAAGGAATTGAGGTTATGACAATTCTTTTGTCTTCTTCTAATTCATAGTTTGATCTTACAGTAACTTTACCTTGGCCCCTTTGATAAAAGTTTATTAAATCAGCCTTGGAAGAAACGATTTCGCCGCCGGTAGGGAAATCTGGGCCTTGAATAAATTTCAATAAGTCAGTAATGGCGCACTCTTTATGGTCAATAAAATAAATAAAACTATCTATTACCTCATTGATATTGTGGGGAAAGATATATGTGGCTAAACCTACGGCAATGCCTGAAGCGCCGTTTAAAAGCAGTAAAGGAATTGGTGCGGGTAAAGTTTTTGGTTCTTTTTTGGTACCATCAAAATTAGGCATAAATTCAACAGTATTTTTTTCAATATTACGTAAAAGAATTTCGCCAATACTAGCGAGTCTACATTCTGTGTAACGGTGGGCGGCTGGCGGATCTCCATCAATAGAACCGAAGTTACCTTGTCCTTCAACCAACGGATACCTTAGAGAAAAATCTTGCGTCATTCGAACTAGCGCTTCATATACCGGCAAATCACCATGCGGGTGGTAAGAGCCAATAACTGAACCAACTACAGTGGCTGATTTTCTAAATTTTTTATTGTGGAGGAGCCCAGTTTTATACATGGCATAGAGAATTCTTCTCTGCACGGGTTTTAAACCGTCTCTTAGATCAGGGATAGCCCTTGAAATTATAACTGAAAGTGCATAAGCCAAATAAGAACTTTTTAGCTCATTCTCAATTGGTGAAATTTTGAATTTAGATTCATTCACAAACAAAATAAAAAATTATGAATATGCAATATTTCTTTTCTGTCATATAAATATTAATTTCTCATTAGTCCGAGAGGGGTAATTGCGGAAAGTCATTTGGATTTAGAGGCTTTGGTTGTTTAGAAAGAGGGTTTGAGTTGGAAATTTCGTTTTGATACGGAGGTTGTTTAAAAGAGAAGAGATGATTAAAATTTTCTTGCAAAATCGATCTTAGATTTGCTATGCCGCTTTTAACATTATTTAAAAGAGCGGTAACTTCAATTTTGTCAGGAGCGCTGGGTTTATTGATGTCAAGTTGGACGAATTTATCGCTTGTTTTTTTGACCCATAAAGAGAAAAGACCAAAAACAGAAAAAAAACAGATTATAAGCGCTAATTTTACGCGCGTGCCTTCTGGAAGTTCTCGCAATTGGTTTAAGATATTTTTAAAATCATTTTTCATAGAGATAGATTATGAATTATTGAGATAGATGGTTTTTGCGTATTTTTTGGTGATTCTATAACGGCTATTAACCAGAATTCTGTATTTTTTTCATTTTCGTTTGGTGCCGTTTCTTCTAAAAACATTAAAGCTGTACGTTTGAGAGCTCTTTTCTTCTTTTGGTTAATTTTAGCTTCAGGAAGATATTGAACGTTTTTAATTAGTTTAACTTCAATGAAATAAACAGTGTCTAGTTTTTGGGCAATAATATCTATTTCTCCATAACGCGTTCGGTAATTTCTTTTTAAGATAGCAAAACCATTGTTTTTGAGGTATTGAACTACTCTCTCTTCGGCATTAAAACCAAGTCTTTTTAAGTTTTTCATCTAAAAAAGTCAACACATTATACGATATGAATTTAAGAATTCAAGTGGTTGTATAATTAGTTTTTGCTTGACAAATGAAGTGCTCTCTATTAAGATTGACTTATTATTATTTGGATAAAAAAATTATTTGTTATATGTTCTGATGATGAATTTAGATATACGGCTCATTAATACGCTTCTTAGCCAGATTGCCGAAGAAAAAGATTTACCTAAAAATATAATCGTTGAAGCTCTTGGTGAAGCTATAGCTGGTGCCTATAAGAAGGAGCGCAATTTGCAGGGACATAAAATAAAAATAGAGTTTTCTGACGATTATGCTGTAAAACGAATTTATGAAGAAAAGTTGGTTCGTGCTGATGATAGCAAAGACTTGAATCCCAAAAAAGAAATAAGTCTTAGCGAGGCCCAGAAAATTAAGTCAGATGTTAAAGAGGGAGATGTTTTGGAATTTGATTTACCTTTGGAATTAGATTTTGGTCGTATAGCTAGCCAGACAGCAAGGCAGGTTTTAGTGCAGAGAATTAAAGAAATGGAGAAAGAATACTTGTTTAAAGAGTATAAAGGCCGAGAGAATGAAATTTTTTATTCGCGTGTTCAGCGTATTGAAAAAGGAATTGTTTATCTTGAAATCGGAAAAACTACTGGAGTTATTTTTCCGACTGAATTGATGGAAGGCGAAGAATTAAAAGTAGGCCAGCGCATAAGAGCATTGCTTTACGAAGTAAAAACTGAACCTAAGGGAGTTACACTTTATTTAACCAGACGTCGAGACGAATTTTTAAAACAGTTATTTGCTACTGAAATACCTGAAATTAATCAAAATATTGTTGAGATTAAAAATTTAGCCCGCGAGCCTGGCTCACGTTCAAAAATTGCCGTTGTTTCTAATGATCCAAAAATTGATCCTATTGGAGCTTGTGTTGGTCAGAAGGGAACAAGAATTTCCTTGATTCTTAATGAGCTTGGATGGGAAAACATAGATATTATTAAGTGGGACGAAAATCCAGTCAAATTTATTCAGAATGCCTTATCACCGGCTAAGGTTATGGAAGTAGTGGTTGACGAGAAAGAAAAAAAAGCTACGGTTAAGGTTAGTAAAGATCAATTATCTTTAGCTATAGGTAAAAATGGCCAGAATGTTCGTTTGGCCGCAAAATTAACCGACTATAAAATTGATATTCAGGAAATAGACGAGATAAAATGACCATTAAAGAAAATAAAATTGAAAACGCTACTATTTTACTTAAATTGGAAGTTGATTTAGGGGAAATCGATAATTTTAGAAATGAAGCCTATAAGTATTATAGAGATAATTTTAGTTTTAATGGTTTTAGGAAGGGTAAGGCTTCTAATGAGATTATTGAGAAGCGATTTGGCCGAGCTAAGATAGTAGACTTCGCTGCTAGGTTTTATATTCTTGATTTTTTAAAGAAGTTTTTAGCTGAAAAAGAGATTAAGCAAATTTCATATGAACCCAGCGTGAAAATTATGAATGATATTTTAAAAGATGGAAAGGCAATATTTAACATTGAAATTTATCTTGTTCCTTCCGTAGAATTGGGCGATTATAGAAATATTAAAATTGGAGAAGGCGGAGAGGAAAAAGTGTCTGATAAAGAAATCGAGGCTGTTATATATGAGGTTCGTCGCGCATATGCTTCTAGAAATGAAACTACAGAACCGGTAAAAAAAGGTGATCTAGTAACTTTGCATTACAAAATAAGTTTTAAAAACAATTTATTGCCAAATGAGGAAAAAAACAATTTTGTGATTAAAATAGGCGACGGCAGGTTGTTTAAGGATTTTGAAGACAATATTTTAGGATTGCGCAAGGGAGAGGAAAAGTCATTTATTTTTGTGTTTCCCGAAGACTATTTTGATAAAAAATTACGCGGTTTGACGGCTAATGTTTGGTTTAAATTATTGAAAGTTGAAGTTGAAGAATTACCAGAATTGACAGATGAATTTGTAAAGAAAATAAGCCAGCATCATAATGTTGGGGAATTTATTAAGGCAGTAAAAAAACAAATTGAGGCTAATAAGAAAGATTGGTGGCGAAAAAAGGTTTTGAATGAAAAAGTAAGAAAAATAATCGATTCTTCAAGTTTTGCCATTCCTTTAATTTTTTATGACGAAGAAAAAAAAGTTATTCTTAGCGAGATTAAAAAAGAATTGGAGGCGAAGGGCCGGGATTCAAAAGCTTGGTTTCAAAAGAATTTAGAAAATAAAGAAATAGCGGCTTCCATAGAAAAAGAAGCTGTTTATCGTGTTAAGGCTAGACTTGTTTTAGAAGAAATTGCCAAAAAAGAAAATTTACTGCCAAGCCATCAAGAGGTTACAAACTTCTTGAATCATTATGTTAAATATGCCTATAATGAAAAGGAAGCCGATGAATATATGAAAAAAGATAACATGAGGCGTTTAGTAACCAGTTTATTAATGCAGCAAAAAGCGTCGGCATTCCTTGTGTCATCTTAAATTAAAAATAATATCTAATCTATGAGTTATCTTATACCGACTGTAATCGAAAAAACCAATTATGGCGAGCGAGCTTATGATATATATTCTCGTTTACTAAAAGATCGTATAGTTTTTTTAGGCGGTCCAGTAACTGACTCTGTGGCTAATATAGTTATTGCTCAATTGCTTTTTTTAGAAAGCCAGTCAAGGGATAAAGACATTAAACTTTATATTAATAGTCCAGGTGGTGTTGTAACTGCCGGGCTTGCTATATATGATACCATACAGCATGTAAAATGTGATGTTTCTACAATTTGCGTTGGTATGGCTGCTTCAATGGCTGCGGTTTTGCTTGCAGCAGGTAAGCGGGGAAAAAGGTATATTTTACCTAACTCAGAAGTGATGTTGCATCAAGTGATGATTACTGGTGTCGGTGGTCAAGCGATTGAAGTAGAAATAACAGCTAGGCATATTATGAAAATGAGAGATCGTCTTAATAAAATTTTATCTCATCATACAGGTAAGGATATTAAAATAATTGAGAAGGATACAGATAGAGATTTTTATCTTGACGCCCATGAAGCTGTTAAATATGGTATTGTTGATAAAATCGTCGCTTGATAAGTATTTTTGGAGTTATATGTCTAATTTATTACTCAAAATTTATGCAATTTATGCAACCAATCACAATTGTTTTTTCTTTCATTTTCTTAGTCATAGGCATTATTGGTGGTTATGTATTAAAGAAATTAAGCTTATCCCGTAAGGAAAAAGAGATTGCTGGCTCCATTAAAGGAATCATTGAGGAGAAAAGAAACGAAGCTGAGAAGATAATTTTAGTAGCTAAAGATAAAGCTTTAAAAATTATTGATCAAGCAAAAAGCGAAGAGAAAGAGCGCCTTGATAATGTAAGGAAAGAAGAAATTCGTTTGAGATCATGGGAGCAAAAACTTCATGATCGTGAGGAGAAAATTGAAAAGATCAAAGAAGTCCTTCAGACGAAAGCTGACGAACTAAGGTCGTTACGAGAATCGCTAGAAGAACTAAAGAAAGAAGAAGAAGCAAAACTTAGTGTTATAGCTGGTTTAAGCAAAGATGAGGCTAGAAAAATGTTGTTTGAGACCATTAATCAAGATTATGAAAAAGAGATTAAGGAATTAGTTACCCGGCTAGAAAAGAATAAAAAAGAAGTTTTAGAGAAAAAAGGTGTTGAGATTATGCTTGAGGCTATGCAAAGATACGCTCCCTCGAAGATTGAAGAATACACAACCGCCACTGTCGAATTACCAGATGAAGAAACTAAAGGCAAAATTATAGGTAAAGAAGGCAGGAACATTAAAACCTTTCAGCGTATTACCGGCGTTGATGTCTTAATAGATGAAACGCCTAATGTGGTAGTCATTTCTTCTTTTAGTCCTTTACGCCGAGAAATAGGCAAAGAAACTCTAGCCAGGTTGATTAAAGACGGACGAATCCAGCCGGCCAGAATCGAAGAAATTTACCAAAAAGTTAAAGAGGAGTTTTCTGAAAGAATTCAGACGCTTGGCGAGGAAAGTTGTGTTGAACTGGGAATTAATGATTTTCCAGCAAAACTTATTTATTTAGTTGGGATGTTGCATTTTAGAACATCTTACGGCCAGAATCTTTTGAGACATTCAATTGAAGTAGCTCATCTGTCTAGATTGTTAGCTCAGGAGCTTAATGTAGACAAAGATGTGTGTTGTCGGGCCGGTTTGCTTCATGATATTGGTAAAGTTTTGTCGCACGATGTTGAAGGTTCGCATGTTGAAATTGGTAAGCGTATACTTGAAAAATTTGAGTTAGATGATAGAATTGTCAAAGCAGTACTTTTTCACCATGAGGTAGGTGTAGAAGCCCCACTTGAAGCTAAAATTATTCAGGTAGCTGATGCTATTTCTTCTTCGCGGCCAGGCGCGCGTAAAGAATCATACGAGGCTTATATTAAAAGAATAGAATCTCTAGAAAAAACTATTAATGGCTTTGAAGGTGTTGAATCTTCATATGTTATTTCCGGGGGAAGAGAAGTGAGAGTATTTATTAATCCTAAATTAATTTCAGATCTTGAAGCTATGAATTTGGCAAAGAAAATTGCCAAAAAAATCGAGGAAGAGATAACTTATCCGGGTGAAATTCGGGTTAATGTCATAAGAGAAACAAGAGTAATTGAATACGCACGTTAAAGAATATGTTAGCTGGATATATTTTAAGAAAGGATTTAAAATACTATAGCTGACTTTTAATCTAATTATGCTTGCCCGCTTTAAAAGATGCGGGTATAAATAACAAATTGATTACAATAAAAAACGCTGTTTGTTTAGATAAAATAAACGAACTGCGATTAACAAGAAATTATGAAATAATTTTGGAAGGAGGTGAATAAAATGAACAAAGGAGAATTTGTTGAAGCCGTAGCCAAAAAAACAGGCTTTTCCAAGAGCCAGGTTAGAGCAACTCTTGATGCCTCAATGGATGTTATTAAATCAACCCTTAAATCCGGCAATCCAGTTGCTTTTGCTGGATTTGGTACTTTTGTAGTTGCAAGGAGAAAAGAGAGGACTGGGAGGAATCCGAGAACAGGGGCAGTTATCAAAATTCCAGCAGCTAAGGTTCCGAAATTCCGAGCAGGTAAAGGTTTAAAGGATGCAGTTAGATAATATATTCTTTACGAAACTCTCGCAAAGCCAAAAAGCCCCGTTACGGGGTTTTTTGGTTGATAAGTTTAATAAAATTTAAAACATTTTTATTTATTGCAAAATATTTACTTTTCAAAACTTGGCATAATTTTTGTGTCTTATTGGAAGGAGTTGGTTTCTCCTTTTATTTTAGACAATTTTTGGGCTTTGCCGATTTTTTATTCTTATATTTTTTATTCTTATGTGGAAGATACCAAAGATTAAAATTTTAGTTTCTTGGTTTTAAATGATTAAATTTTGTTTTCTAAACTAAGATTGAAATCGTTCTAAATCTATAAAACAGCCCGAAGATGGGGACGAAAAGAAAATTTGCGCAATAAAATTATGTGCCCCTGGGAGGATTCGAACCTCCAAACCTCTGCCTCCGCAGGGCAGCGTTCTATCCAATTAAACTACAGGGGCGTTAGAATTTGTGTTAAGCAAAATTGCGCAAGGATATAATGCGTCGTTACTTACTCAATAAGAATGAATTTATCCTTTAATTCATTAGTCAAGTTGGGTTTGATGATTAAACGATCTGTTTTAAAGGGATTGGTGCCAAAGAGTTTAGTAATATATATGTTGAGATCTAGTTTGGTATCTGAATCTGAATATGGTATGACTAATTGTGGTTCAATGGCATCTACGAGGTTTTTGGTAAGTTTTGTATTTTTCTCGGTGTCATTTTTGCAGTTGAGTATTAGGATTTTTGTTTCTTCAATATTTTCTAAAAGGTTTTTGTGGCGAGTTGTGTCGAGGAATTCTGGATAAGCGATATAAGTAATATCAAAATCCTTACTGAGGTTAATTTGTGGGACATTTTTGATTAGTTTGTCGTGATGCAAGGCATAAACATTAATAATGACGCCTGAAAATTCGTATATGCCTGGGAATTTGATGAAAAAGTTGTCGTCAGTTTCTTTATTGTTGGTTGTATTTTGATGGTCGGGACTATCTAAGAGAAAAACATTTTTTTTAGATAAACTGTCGATATTTGTGTTATTTACAGAGATTGTTGATGCAGTTTTGCTGAGCCAAATTGAAAGAAGTTCGCTTTGAAGACAAAAGTTATTTAATTTTTTTTGTAGAATAAACTTCATAAAAAATATTCTAGTAGAAAAAACTTAGTTTTGCAAATTAAAGTCGTCTGTATGTTAACTTGCAAAAAATTCAAAATTAAACTATAATATTTTAGTCAATTATTAATGGGTTTTATTATGAAACAAATTGTAAAAGACAATTTGCAGCTTGTTGGTTTTATAAAAAAAGGTCAGATCGTTGAAGGCGAGATTATTGAGAAAAAGAGAAATAGAATTTATTTTGATTTGGGTAATTATGGCATAGGTTTATGTTATAAAAGTGAATTTTATGATAATAAAGAAGACGTGAAGGCTCTTAAGGTTGGCGATAAAGTGAAGGTGAAAGTGATTTCTATAGACAACGAGGAAGGCTTAATTGAGGTTTCACTTAAGAAAGTTAATGAAATGCCCCTTTGGGATTATATTAATAAGATGATTCAAACCAAAGAGGAAATAACAGTTAAAATTATGGGAGTTAATCGCGGCGGTCTTTTAACCAAAGTGAGAAACATAGATGCCTTTTTACCGACTTCTCAGTTAAAAAAAGAGAATTATCCTGATGTGGGGGGTAATCAAAAATTAATTTTGCAGGAACTTAAGAAATTTATTGGCAGAGAATTTCGGGTTCGTATAATTGGTATTGAACAGGCTACAAAAAAATTAATTATTTCTGAAAAATTGGAAGAATTAGAAGCTTTAAGGCAAAAACTGTCAAAATACAAAGTGGGAGACATTATTGAAGGTGAAGTGCGGGGTATAGTTGAGTATGGAATTTTTGTCAGGTTCGATGAGGTTATTGAAGGGTTAGTGCATATATCAGAACTTGACTGGCAATTAATTGACGATCCCAGAACTTTGTATAAAATAGGCCAGCGAGTTAAAGCTAAAATCATTGGTATTAACGGTGATCAAGTCAGCTTGTCGATTAAACAACTTATACCTGATCCCTGGTTGACATCTGATTTGCAGGAAGGACAGATGATTAAAGGCAAAATAGTTAGGATAAAATCTTATGGTATTATTGTAGATATTATGCCTAAAGTTCATGGATTAATACCTTCTTCGAAGTTTACCAATCATCAGGATATGTTAAATAAATTCAAGGTTGGAGAGGAGCGTAGTTTTAAAATTATCACTTTTGAACCTAAGAATCATCGTTTAATTGTGCAACCAATATAAGAAAATATGAAGCAGTTTACCAAAAACCTAATAGCGGTATTTATGGTCTTAATTTTTATTTCACTTCTTTTTTCAGGTAAAGATACGAATTTAGCCACCCAAATGGGACGGCTAAATGATTATAAAATATCATTGACGCAGTTAGCTGAAGACATTGAGCTGCAAAAAGTTAAGAGGATCACTGAACAAGGAAATAGATTAAGTATTGAATACAAAGATAGCGATAAGAAAAAAATTACCTATAAAGAACAAGACGCTTCTTTAACGCAGACACTTGTTAATTTAGGGGTTAGTGAAGATAATTTAAGGAAAGTGGAGATTGTATCAAGCGGAGAAAGTTTTTTGAAAATCTTTTTCTTTGGGGTGGTGCCTACATTGTTGCCATTTTTAGTTGTTTTATTTCTTTTTTGGTCTTTATTTTCTCAGGCTTCCAAGGGACAAATGCAAGCATTTAATTTTATACGTTCTAGGGCGCGCATTTTTAAGCCAGACAATAAAAAGGATAAAGTAGGTTTTGATGATATCGGCGGGCTAGACGAGGCTAAAGAAGAACTTAAAGAAGTGGTGGATTTTTTGAAGTTTCCTGATAAATTTCTTAAAATCGGAGCCAAAATTCCTAAAGGCGTGTTATTGGTTGGTAGCCCTGGTACTGGTAAAACCCTTATTGCTCGGGCTGTGGCAAACGAGGCAGGCGTCCCTTTTTTTCATATTTCAGGTTCTGAGTTTGTTGAATTGTTTGTAGGTGTTGGTGCCTCTAGGGTTCGTTCTACTTTTGAATTGGCTAAAAGAAGCGCGCCATCTATTTTATTCATAGACGAGCTTGATGCTATTGGGAGACATCGTGGAGCTGGTATAGGTGGTGGCCATGATGAGCGTGAGCAGACTTTAAACCAAATTTTAGTGGAGATGGATGGATTTGATAAGGATACTAAAGTGGTGGTGATAGCAGCGACCAATAGACCTGATATACTTGACCCTGCATTATTAAGGCCGGGAAGATTTGATCGCCGTATAGTTTTGGACCGTCCTGACATAAAAGCGCGTGAGAAAATACTAAAAATTCATTGTAGTAACAAACCTTTAGCTAAGGATGTAGATATTAGTAAGATTGCACAAAGAACAGCTGGTTTCTCAGGCGCGGATTTAGAAAATTTAGCCAATGAAGCGGCTATATTGGCAGCTAGAAAAAATAGAAAGGAAATTAAGCAGGAGGATTTTTATATGGCAGTAGAAAAAATTTTATTAGGACCTGAGCGGAAAACTCATGTTTTATCTTTACGAGAAAAGAAAATAGCAGCTATTCATGAGGCGGGACATGCTTTAGTGGCTCATTTTCATCCATACGCTGACCCGGTTCATAAAGTTTCCATAATTTCTAGAGGTATGGCAGGAGGTTTTACCTTGGCTTTACCATCAGAAGACAAATATTTCAGGTCGCGCAAGGAATTTGAAGCGGATTTGGCTGTTTCTCTTGGCGGATACGCCGCCGAAAAAATTATTTTTAAAGATATCACCACTGGAGCCTCTAATGATCTCCGGAGAGTTACAGAACTAGCTAGGAAAATAGTTATGCGTTATGGTATGGGCGGAAGTTTGCCGCCAATGGTTTTTGGACATAGAGAAGAGTTGATTTTTTTAGGTAAGGAAATACACGAAGAAAAAACATACTCAGAAAAAGTGGCGACTATGATTGATGAGGAAATTGAGAAATTTGTAAGAAGATCATATATGAGGGCTGTAAAAATTTTGAAGCGAAAGATTAATCTTTTGAAAAAAATCGCCAACGAGTTGATGGAAAAGGAGACATTAGAGAAAGAGGAATTTCTGAAATTAGTTGAAGTTAAAGCTTAACTTTTATTTATCTCAGGTGCGCGTTGTTTATAATTGTATTAGTTCGAGAGTTTTAGGCCCCTGTAGCTCAACTGGATAGAGCAGGACCCTTCTAAGGTCAAGGTTGGGGGTTCGACTCCTCCCAGGGGCACAGGATTTGCGAATTACAGAAATTATGAATTAATTTGTTTGTTAATAATTTAGGGCGCGTAGCTCAGATGGTTAGAGTGCATGCATGACACGCATGAGGTCAGAGGTTCGAGTCCTCTCGCGCCCACAAAAAAATAGTTTGGCTAAATAGACGATATTTGTTATGCAAAAATTTTTTAATTCTTAAATTTTTTTTAATAATATGGATGAGATAATTAAGCAATATACACAGCAGTTTATTAATAAAAATATTGTTGATTTTCGAGTTGGAGATTTTATTAAAGTATTTCAAAAAATTAAGGAAGGCGATAAAGATAAGGAAATTGAGCATAAAGGATTGGTTATTGCTCAAAAACATGGCAAAGGATTAGATGGGACTTTCACTATTAGGAACGTTTATCAAAATATTGGTGTAGAGAAAACTTTTCCAAGACATTTACCTTCAATAGTTAGAATTGAGATACTTAAACGAGCTCAAAAAGTTAGAACATCTAAACTTTACTGGGTGCGCGGTCGAACTGAAAAAGAAGTGCGTAATCGCATATGGCTTGTAGATAATAAAGAAAATCAAAATGAGTAAAGAGTGTCATGAAACAGCGATAAAATTAGATATAGTGCCGGGCGGGGCATAGTGTAACGGTAGCACGAGTCCTTTGGGAGGATTTAGTCTCGGTTCAAATCCGAGTGCCCCGAAAAAGTAAAATTTGACGGATTTTCTGGAAAATCCTGTTGAGGGTTTTTAATTAATTTCTTGTCCGATTATTTTTAACAAAAAAATCTTAAGACTTGAGCGTTTAATAATTTGTTTTATTAGCGAATATGAACCTGAGGAGATTTTTTGAAAGGAATTTCCAGAAAACCGTCGAGAAAAAAGTAATATTACCTTAAAAAGGGTCTTAAAATTCTATATAGTTATCTAGATAGAAGAAAAATCGATTAGTGAACATCTTCCAAAACTTATACTTCTCATCAAAACATCAGCTCGGGCATTGTTATATGATTGTTATATGTTGTTAAGCCCCTGGTAGATTATTATTACAAACAGAAATGGAGATCCGCACCTTATTATGTTATTAAAACGCCTAAGCAAGGTGTTTTAGTTGGGCCAGAAAAATTAGAGGAGTTAAAGTAAAGGGTCAGCGAAATTATTAACAAGTCAGAATTTCATTATGGACAAGGTTGTTAATTATAGACGAAGAAATCTTTGGAGGGAGCACTATTGAGTTAATACGTAAAACATTTCACGAGATTAATTCAGGGGCAAAAGTGGATGGGTTTGGATTTATTTCAATGTTTAAAGCGCATCCAAATCGCATAGCTGCTAATGTAAGAGATGGGGGCGAATTTTGACTTCATTCACAAATATAGAAAGACATTTGGCGTTAAAAAAGAAAATCGGGAAGTTGGTTATGTGACAAGATCATTAGGAGTCGATTTGAATATGATGAAAAAGCTTTATGTAATTTCTTATCTATGTTTCTATGTTTTTATATGGTATTAATTAGGCGATAATTAATTGGATATATTTATTTTATGAGTTGGAATTTTAAAATTTTGTTTTTTGTGACCGTGTTGGTTATAGTCATTGCCGGCCT
>JBBINA010000002.1:0-80058 GCA_037444125.1 bacterium | reverse complement strand
CGAGCAACTGAAGAAACTATTTTAGAAATAAGAAAAATACAAAATTATGTTTTAACTGGCGAACGTGTTATTAATCTGAACTACAAAATTTGCGGCTATGGTTTGAGAAAAATAAGCGATACCTCATTTGTTATTTATCAAAGTCATCTTTTTGAAAGTTTTGGCGATTGCGCTATAGCAAGTACCAGTACTTTATATAATTATACTCTGAAAGATAACGATTTTACCAAGATTCGAACGACAGGCGAGTTTGATTTATTTTTTTCTGCGCCGTTTGCTCAGGTATTTTTTAATTCTCAGCCAGTTTCGACTACCACTTCATCAGAGGTTTTATTAGAATTATGCTATCGGTTAAACTGCGATAATTTAAAAAGCGGAATTGTTATCACTTCAGGCGGTTCAATTTATAAGCAATAATTATGATGAATAAAATTAGAGTAACATTACGAAGGGCAAAGGGATTTACAATTATTGATGTACTTACTGGTTTTTCGATTTTTGCTATAGCCATTGTGCCAATTTTTTATTTAGTTAAGGATTACTTAATATTTTCCCATGAAGTTAGAAATAGGGCAATAGCTTATGGCTTAACGCTTGAAGCTTTAGAGATTTTGCGAAATATTCGCGATTCTAATTATGTTGTTCCGGCTCAAAATTGGCTTACCAATTTTGCCACTTCAAGTTGCCTTGACGGCGGTTCTAATTATTGCGTAGTGGACGCATTAGAATATCAAGTATCAGATTTAGGCGTTAAAACGCCTTTATTGAATGATTCAACTACTAATCTCTATAATTATTCATCAGGTGAAGTTTCTGATTTTTATCGTAGAATTTCTTATAAATCTGTTCCCGGCGATCCTGATTTTTCTAATACCATTAGTGTTAAAATTGAAGTTGAGTTTCCCCAGAGAGTTGGCAAAAAAGAGCCGCTTAGATACGAAACTGATATTCTTTTGTATAATTTTTACCCAAATAATTAGATATAATTAAATGCGGATAGCAAACAGAAAACAAGATAAAGGTTTTACTATGCCTGAAATATTAACTGCCTTGGCTATTTTTGTTATTGGCGTTAGTTTGTTGAGTCAAGTAGTAGTTGATTTTTTAAGGCTATCACAAGTTAATTTTGATATTAATCAAGATTTAGCTGATATTAGGGCTTTTCAGGAAAAATTTACTAAAACTGCACGCGTTTCAAGTATTGATTTGCGAGAATGGAATGTAACCGAACCTTTTCTTACGACCACCACAAAGGAAATAGCTTTTTATAATAGTTATCTTCAAAAGAAGTTTAAATATTCTTTTAGTAGTTCCACTAAGGAGCTTAAGGAATATTTTATAGACCCTAATGGAACTGGCGATCCATCAGATGATATTGTGGAGGCGGAAAATTTAATTATTTCCAGAAAAACTAACATTGATGATGTTAGTTTTGTGATTCAAAATTACGGTTGCGGTGATGATAGCTATCCTGAGTTTCAGTTAAATCCCCGAGTTACCACTATTATTAAAGTGCTGCCACCAAGTAGCCTTAGAGGAAAAGGTTTAGAACCGGTTTATTTTCAAAGTACAATCTCTCAACGTTGTATAGAGGGATTATATCCTGAGTGCGGTTTTCAGCCTAAAATAACATCAAGCGGTACAACAACTTGTTGGGGACCTTAAAGCCAAACATAACATATGAGAAAAAATAATATATTTAGACAGCGCGGTTTCACAGTTTTATATGTAACTTATATTATTAGTTTTTTTATCGCTATGGTTTCGGTATTAGAAGCTCTTTTCCTGTTTCAAGTGCGCGCCAATGTTAAAGACGAGCAAACATTAAAAGCGTTTTTTATAGCTGAAACAGGTTTGGAAGAGGCAAGTTTTGTATATTTAAACGGCGCTTCAATAAGTTGCCCACCAGACGGAATATGCGATCCGCAGCCATTTGTTAGTACGACTACTTCTGACGGTTCCAGCTACGAAGTTTATATGATTAACGATAGCGCTGGTGAAAGATGCATTTTAACTTCCGTGGGAAGATTTAGAAATTTTGTTAGAACAGTAGAGGTAGAATATTTATCGAAATGTCAGTAAAATATTTTACGCTTTAACATAATTAATTTTTGTTATTTTTTAAATGGAAATAGATATTAAAAAAATAGAGAATTTATCTAAAATTCGCATCAAAACCAAGATAAAAAATACTATACTAAAGGAGCTTGCCAAAATTCTTAATTTTGCTTCTAGGATAAAAAATTATAAACTAGGAGAAGACTTGAAGGTTATCGGTTCAGTTAATAACCTTAAGAATGTTTTACGTGAGGATATATATAACAATAAAGACCAACATTTTTCTTTTAATCGTGAGATTATTTTTGACAATATCCCCTTAAAGGAAAAATCCTATGTTAAAGTACCGAAAGTGCTTAAGGCTAAATAGTATTATGCGACATAATATTTAAATAAAAAAATGTTAGGGACATTTAGTATTAGAGAACTCCATCAAAAAATAATAAAACAAGAAATAAAAATAAAAGATATTGTTGAATATTATCTTGCTAATATTAAAAAGAATCAGGTAAAGTTTAAGCCATTTCTTAATGTTTTTGATAAAATACTTATAAAACAGATGGATGTTTTGCAGCCGAAGATTGGTGTTTCTAGAAACTTACCCCTACTTTATGGCATACCAGCTGCTGTTAAGGACAATATTTGTATTGAAAATACTGTTACTACAGCAGCCTCTAAGATTTTAAAGGGTTTTAGATCGCCTTTTGATGCTACGGCAATAAAGAAATTAAGAGAAAACGGCGTTTTGTTTCTTGGCAAGACCAATCTTGACGAATTTGCTATGGGTTCATCAACAGAAAATTCCGCTTTTTTTACTTCAAGTAATCCCTTTGATTCAAGGCTTGTAGCTGGAGGTTCTTCTGGAGGTAGCGCTGCGGCGGTTGCTTTAAATATGGCTCAATTCGCTCTAGGATCTGATACTGGTGGGTCAATAAGGCAGCCGGCGGCTTTTTGCGGTGTTTATGGTTTAAAACCAACTTATGGCGCTGTTTCTCGCTTTGGTTTGATTGCTATGGCTTCGAGTCTTGATGTAATTGGACCTTTGGCGCGCAATCTTGACGATGTATTTTTGGTTTTTGACTATATAAAAGGTACAGATGTGCAGGATTTATCAAGTTTTTATCCTAAAACACCAGCTTTTGTTCCCAAAAAAGACTTCAAGGTATGCTATGTTAAGGAGTATTTTGAGGGATGCGACGAGCGTATTTATAAAAGGATATTTTCTATTTTAGAATCTTTAAAAAAAGAAAACTTAATAGTTGAGGAAGTTTCATTGCCTATACTAAAGGATGTATTGCCTTGTTATTATATTATTATGGCAAGCGAAGTTTCTTCTAATTTAGCACGTTATGATGGTATTAAATATGGTAGCTCAAAGTTAAAATCGTCAAAAAATTATTTTAAAAATCTTTTAGATCTTTACCTAGACACACGTTTTGAGTTTTTCGGCAACGAGGTCAAGAGAAGAATTTTTATGGGCACTTTTAGTCTTTCATATGGTTATTTTGAAGCTTATTATTTGCAGGCTTTAAAAATGCAGCAAAAAATAAAAAGTGAGTTTGCTAAAATTTTTAAAACTTACGATGCGGTTATAGGACCGACAACGCCCGAGCTAGCTTTTAAGATTGGAGAAAAGTCTCAAGATCCCGTAAAAATGTATCTTTCTGATATTTATACGGTTCCAGCAAATTTGGGCGGGTATCCGGCTTTATCAATGCCTGTTGGTTTTATAGACGGTTTACCTGTTGGTTTACAGATAATGGCTGATATGTGGAATGAACCTATGATAAAAAATATTGCTGGTTATATAGAAAAAATCATCAAGTAAGTATTTTCAATTTTTTGATCTGGTAATTTTTTCGATTTCAGCAGTGAGTTTTTTTATTTTATTTTGCTTTATTTTTTCTGAAGTTGCTTCAAGATTTAATCTTAAAAGATCTTCTGTGCCTGAAACTCGGATATTAAAATACCATTCTTTAAATACCATAGTTAGGCCGTCAAGTTCCAAAATTTTGTGTGCGGATTTATGATATTTGTTTTTAAGATAATCAATGGTTTCCTGTTTTTTGGCAGTTATAAAATTTATTTCCCCGGAATGAAAAGTTGGTTTACTAATATCTTGCAGAATAGTTGCAAGAAGGTTATGCTTTTTTGATTTGGCTAGCGCTTTTAATACATAAAGTAGAGTTAATATTGAGCTTTCGCTGTAAAAGAATTCCTTAAAGAAATAATGCCCCGAGAACTCCGAAGCAAAAATAGCTTGTTCTTGTCGCATTTTCTCTTTGATAAGTGAATGGCCGACTTTCCATAAAATTGGTTTAGCGCCGCATTTTTTAACGACAAGAGGTATATGCCAGATTGACCTTATATCGTAGACAATTTTTGTTGTTTTTAACTCTTCTTTTGATAGATTAGAAAGTATTTCTTTGGCCACGATACCTCCGATGTAATCGGGTCGTATTTTGTTGCCTTGATTGTCCAAAAAAATAATTCTATCGCCGTCTCCATCGAAAGCACATCCAAAAATTGCCTTATGGTGCCGAATATTTTGTTTTAACTCATTTAGTTCGTCCTTGAAAGGGTCAGGCGATCTTGCAGGAAAGTTGCCGTCTGGATTTTCAAATAAGCCAAGATAAGATAAATTGAATTTTTTAGCTGCGATTTTAAATATTGGACCAACAGCTGAGTTGCCAAAATCTACGATAAAGGGGGTGGCGCTTTTGATGGTTAGTCCATTTTTGTCGATTTTTAGAATAGAGGCAAGATGGTTAATGTATTTTGATTTTAAATCAAGGCTTATTATATTTTTAGCGATTGATTTATCTTGCATATTATCACCTTTCTTAATATTGTGGTAATTTTTGCAGACAAGATGTTTTAATTTTTCAATGCCAGTGTTAAATGAAATCGGCTTTACTCCTTTGCTAACTATTTTAAAACCGTTATAATCTTTTGGATTATGTGAAGCAGTTATCATAATGCCGCTGTCGGCATTAAGGTAACCGGCTCCAAAGTAGAAAAGAGGTGTGGATACAACCCCTAAATCATAGATAGCAATATTTTGTTTGCGATAATAGCTAGATAATCCTTGGATTAGCGATTTTATAAGATCTCCACCGGAGGTTCTGACATCTCTTGCAATTATAATTTTTTTTGATTTAATAATAGCAGGCAAAAATTTGCCAATAAGAAAAGCTATTTTCCTGTTTATTTCTGAAGGATAGATGCCACGGATATCGTATTGTTTAAAAATAGACCCATTAAACATAGTGATATTATATAAATTTGAATATTAAAAGTCAAAATAATGTTAAAACATGATTTAAGCAAGATAGTAGTTTTTGAGACTTCTTTTGAAGTATGTAATAAAATCGGAGGTATTTATACAGTAATTAAAACGAAAATATCCAATGCGATTAAGCATTTTAAGGAAAATTACTTTCTAGTGGGTCCTTATTTTGCGCAGGCAGCAAACTCTGAATTTTTAGAAAAGGCTTTGCCTTCAGAATTAAATGAGATTGCAAATGAATTAAGAGCAGAAGGTATTATTTTGCATTGTGGGAAATGGATAGCAGATAATTCAAATGCTAATGTTTTTTTGATTGATTATTCAAGGTTTTGGAGCCAAATTGATATTTACAAGAAAAGAATTTGGGATTATTTTCGCGTAGATTCTTTGGGAGCGCCTTATGATTATGATGAACCATTTATTTTCGGTATAGCCGTGGGAAAATTTCTGGAGAAAGTTAGTAAAATCTACAGCCAAAAGACAATTATTTTTCATTTTCATGAGTGGCTTACAGGATCTGGACTTTTATATCTTAAATCAATTAGACAGGTATCTAGTAATTTTAAACTGATTTTTACAATTCATGCTACAGTGTTTGGGCGGTCAGTTATTAACGCTAATAAACCCCTTTATGAAAATATGGACTCTATTGATTCTGAAAAAGAAGTGATAAATTTAAATATCCGCAATAAATTTTCATTAGAGTTGCAGTCAATAAAACAAGCTGATAGTTTTTCGTGTGTGTCGCAAATTACTTCTTACGAGGCGGAAAAGTTTTACGGTCGTAAGGCAGATGTAATTTGCCCCAATGGTTTAGATATTAAAAATCTTCCCACTTTTGAGGAAATATCAATAGAACATCATATTAAGAGAGAAGTGCTAAGGGAGTTTTTGTTTTTTTACTTTTTCCCATACTATAAATTTGCCGTCGAAAAAACTTTATTCTTTTTCACTTCCGGACGTCCAGAGTTTAGGGCAAAGGGTTATGATGTGTTTATTAGGGCTTTGGGTTTGCTAAATCAAGACCTTAAAAAAGATAGTTCATTTGATAAAACTATTGTTACATTTTTTTTAATTCCTTTTGATAATCTTGGTCCTCGTTCTGAACTCTTTCTTTTTAGAGAAAAATTTTTAGAGATAAAGCGTTTAATGGCCGAAAATCAAACAGATTTGATTGCCCGTTTAACCTATCTTACGATGGAGAATAAACAATGTGACCTGGAGTTTTTATTTTCGAGCAAAGTTTTTGCTGAGATTAAACGGATGACTAGTTTTTTTAAAAAGAACGAAGGCGAGATTAAGCGCGCTCCCTTTAGCACACACGAATTAAAAGACGAAAACAACGAATACATAAGATCATTTTTAGATAATGGTTTATTAAATCGTAAAGAAGATAAAGTTAAGGTTGTTTTTATACCTGTTTATTTAAAAGGGCATGATGGTTTAATTAATCTGGATTATCAGGAATTTATTAAAGCATGCCATCTTGGTATTTTTCCGTCTTATTACGAACCTTTTGGCTATACGCCTCTTGAAAGTATTGCCGTTGGTGTGTCTGCCTTAACTACTGATTTATCGGGGTGCGGACAGTTTTTAATGTCTTATATTAAAAGCAAAAAAAATCCTGGGGTTTTTATTATTAAGAGATTCAATCAATCCGATGAAAAAGTAGCTAAAGAATTGTTTAATGTTTTGAGGCGATATTCATATTTTAATCTCCGCCAGCGCGTGGAAAACAAGATTAATGCCATTCGTTTATCAACATACTGCGATTGGGGCAAGTTAATTGAAAATTATATAAAGCTTTACCTAAAATGAGGTTTATAAACCACAAGTCGGCCGCGGCAATTTTTTTGTATTTTTTGTTGGTAGTAGTTACGGTTTTTTTGCGCATTTATTTTGAAAAATGGTTTTTTAAACCCTTGAATAGAGAAGAGAAAGTTGAAAGAGTAATAATTATTGAGCAAGGCGACAGTTTGGTCGAAGTAAGCCGTAATCTTAAAAATCAGGGTATTATTTATTTTACAACGCCCTTTAAATTATACTTTAAAGTTAAAAAGCTTGATGGCAAAATTAAGCCAGGGACATATATTTTGAATAATTTTATGGGTTTTCAAGAGTTAGCCGCGTTTTTAATTAAAGGCAATAATATAGAAATATGGGTCACGGTTCCAGAAGGTTATACTCTTGATGAAATTGATAAACAATTGTTGAATTCAGGCTTATTAATCCGACGGGGCGAATTTTTGGATTATACAGAAACATACTTAAAAAATAGAAATTATAAGTTAAATATAGACGGTTTCGAGATGGAGATTAAATCGCTAGAGGGGTTTATGTTTCCGGATACATATAGATTTAGAAAAAACGATAATCTTGAGGTGGTTATTAACAAGTTTTTGTCTAATTTTGCTAGGCGCCTGGTAGAAAATGAATTATCGTCGAAAATTAAACAAAGTAAACTTGATTTTTACTCGATTGTTAAGATAGCTTCAATTCTGGAAAAAGAAGTGAAGACTTTTAACGAAAAAAGGCTAGCGGCCGATCTTATTTTACGGAGACTTGAATCTAATAAACTGTTGCAAGTAGACGCCACTTTAAACTATATTTTGGAGCAAAAAAAGCCTGCGTTGTCTGCTAACGATCTAAAAAATGACTCGCCTTATAATTCGTATAAATATAAAGGTTTGCCGCCTACCCCTATTTCTAACCCAGGCATAGAATCATTGTTGGCGGTTTTAGATCCTAAACCTAATGATTATTGGTTTTATGTTTCTGATTTAAAAACAGGCAAAACTTATTTTTCTAAAAATTTTGAAGAACATAAAGAGATAAAGTTTAAATTATTGAATCTTTAAAAATTTCTAGTATAACTAGTAAAACAAAATTTGTGGTAAATTACGATTTTAATTAGAAATGAAAAAAATCATACATTTTAATGCATTATTTTTATATAGAACCATTCGTTGGTTATTGGTAGTTTTATTAATAGGCGCGCCTTTTGTTTATTCAAGATTTACTTTTGAATTTTTGGGTACAGCAAAAGAAATGTTTATTATTATAGGGCTTACTCTAGTTATTTTGGTTATATTTTTGCATTATCTTTATACAATAAAACTGCGTTTACCAAGGTCTCCTTTGAATTATTTTATTTTAGGGTTGTTGCTTTATTCGGGAGCTATATATCTATTTTCGCCTCATAAAAATATTGCTTTCTGGGGAGAGGCGAACGCCTTTGCGTCTTTTTATCATTTTCTGATTTACGGTTTGATTTATTTTTTATGTCTAAAGTTTTTGAGAATCAATCTTAATAAAGACCATTTGGCTGTTTTTGCTGTGATTAGTCTTTTAATAGGGTTTATTGACTTAATTTTAGTGTTTAATTTTGTCAATGTATTTGTTGCTCCCGGTTTTTTTATTGGCTCATATAACAATTTTCTCTTTTTTGTTGGGCTAATTTTTAGTATATTCACCTTATTATATATATTTTATTTTAATTCTAGGTCAAAGATAGTAAACTTTATAACTTCAGTTCTGTGGTTGATAAGTTTTGCGCTGTTATTACTAGCTTCTTTTTATAACATATTTATGTGGTTTGCCTTATTTGTGGTTTTTTCTTTAGCGTTTATTATTAATTTATTTTTTGTAGAGAACAAGAAGTATCAGTTGAGGGCTTTTTCTTTTTTTATTTTGACGGTTTTGTCTTTATTGGTAGTTTTAACGCCTGTTTCATTGAAAAGTACAATATCAGTTCAGGTAAATAAACTCATTAAGAGCCCACCAATTGAGATAGGTCTTGCCCAGCGTTATTCTTATGATTTGGCATTAAAATCAATTAAGACCAATCCAGTTTTTGGCCAAGGCTTTGGGCAATTTCCATTTTATTATGAACTTAAAAAGGAGCCGGCTGTATATTCAACTGATTTTGGCAATATCACTTTCAGTCAATCAGCTAACTTGCTTTCTCAATTATTAATTGAAGCTGGTTTGATTTTTGTCCTAATATTTTATGGGGTCCTTTTTCTTGCTTTTTTTTACGCCTTTAAAAAAGTGATTATGAGCGATGGAGGAGCCATTCAAGATGGTAGTATTTTTTTGGCTATGGCCGTTATTGTTTATTTAATATTTTCTTCATTTTTTGCCAATTACACTTTTAGTTATGGTATTTTGCTTTTTGCTGTTTTGGGTATAATTGGGTCAACTGTAGCTAAGACTGGCATTATTGAAATTGAATTTAGCGAGCGTTATAAAAAAATTTTGACTAATCTGGCTATTTTGATTTTTGTTTTTACCTTTGTTTTTCTTTTTGTTTTTGAAACCAGAAGATTTGGATCGTCTTGGTATTTGCGTAAAGCTGTTTTAGAGCAGGATTTAGAAAGACGTTTAGATTATTTGGGGATGGCTTATTTTCTTGTTGATTCTAATGATTTACTTGCTAGAGAAATAAGTTTAGTTTATCTAAATCTAGCTTTGGAAAGAATTAAAAAATTAAGCGAAAATACAACACCTAAGGAAAAAGAGGATATAAATAATATAGAAGTTTTTGGTTATTTACAGAACACCATTTCTTATGCAAAACGGGCAATACAACTTAACCCATCAAATTATTTGAATTATCAGTTTGCCGGTTTTATTTATGAGTCAATTATTGGTTATGCTGATGGTAGTTTTTATGAAGCTTTAAAACATTATAATGACGCTTTAAATTTTTCGACTAATAATCCTGAGATTAATTATTCTATAGCTAGAAGTTACTACAAAGAGATATTATCGCGAGTCAGAAACATTGAAAAAGATGAATCATTGCGTTTTTTAATAAATAGTTATATTTCTAGAGGAGAGGCATTTCTAAAGAAGGCACTTCAAATTAAGCCTTTTTTTGTTCAAGCGTATAATTTATTAGGCGATTTTAGTGTTTTGGGTAACCAGCTCGATAAAGCAATACAAAGTTATTCAAATTCAGCTCTTTTAAATCCAAATCCACAGATTTACTATCAATTGGGTCTACTTTATTGGCAAAAACAAGATTTAGCAAAGGCAAAAGAGAATTTATTAAGATCAATAGGATTATTGCCTAATTATTCAGATGCTCGTTATATTTTGGCACTTATATATAATCAGGAAGGTAACTTGCAAGAGGCGCTAAAACACTTAGAGATTATAGCCAAGTATAATGCCGATAATGAGATGGTGAACAGTATGATTGAGGACATAAAAAAGAAACTAGGAATATAATTTTCAAGCGGTCGCGTTTAGTTTATATTTTTGAACTTTTAGTTGCACTAAACATATTGATTTTTCATATTTATTTTTTAGAATAAATCAGATAAAAAAATTATTGCTGTCGCATTTATTTTATATGAATAATTTAACAGAGAGTTCTCATTTAGAAGAAGTTGCTAGAAGTCTAGGATTTAAAAAAATAGATTTGTTCCTTTACTTTTTTGGTATACTCGATTCTTTTTTGCAAGGTAGTAAACTTAATTTATCTCGTAAAGACTTATTTCAAAAATTTACTGGTTATTTTGGGCTCGAGCGGAGCATAGCTTCATCTTTTTTTAAGGATTATTTATCAGAAAATTTTGTTTTAAACCAAAAAGGTTTTAATCGAATTAGGAATATTATACCTAGGTACTATGGCAAAAGAAGATGGGATGGTTGTTTTTACTTTGTTTCTTTTGATATTCCCGAGGAATTAAAGCCAAAAAGAGAAGCCCTGAGGAAATTTTTGAAAGATAGAAAATTTGGTTTATTGCATGATTCAGTGTGGATTAGTGTCTTTGATTACTCTGAAGATTTATTAAGAGCATTGAGCCGACTTAATATAGATAGATCTTTTGTTAATTTGTTTAAAGGGGACGTTCTTGGAGCTACTGATTATAAAAAATTCGCCAATAATATTTGGCGAACTGAGATGGTAAATGATTTATATAACGAGTTTATTACAAATTTCAGTTTGGCTAAAGATTTAAAACATTCTTTCCTTGGGCAGATTCAGTATTTGGCAATTTTAAAAGAAGATCCTCAATTGCCTGAGGAGTTTCTTGATGATAGTTGGAGAGCATATACAGCAAACGAGTTATACCAAAGATTGGTTAATAGTTTCTTTATTGAGCTTTGCCAATAACTTTTGAATTCTTCTTAATTGTAACGATGATATTTGATTAAATGCTTGAGATTCATAAAAATTATCAGCTGGGGGATTTGATATTTTATAAGATACCAGTTGTTGCTGAATATTTTGTTAAAGTAAATAGCAGCGATGAAATATTAGAAGTATTTGAATTTTGTTATAAAAATAAAATTGAAAGAATTATGCCGCTTGGTTTGGGTTCTAATGTTTTATTTAGCAGCGAGAGGTTTAAGGGTTTAGTGTTTCAAATAGCTATTACTGATATTAAGAATAAAACAAAAAATATAACCCTTCGTTCAGATGGTAAATTAGTAGTTTTTGGCGGAGTGATTTTGGATGATATTATAAAATACTCTTTTAAAAACGGGTTAATTGGTTTAGAATGGGCTGGTGGACTTCCGGGTACAGTTGGAGCCGGTTTAAGAGGTAATGTTGGCGCCTTTGGTGGCGAGATAAAAGATGTTGTTGTTGAAGCTGATGTTGTTTGGTGGAGAGAAGATGGTGGCGGTTATGTAAAAAGACAAACATTAACTAATAAAGAAATTAGATTTGCCTACAGGGATTCTTTAGTAAAACAGACTAAGGGCGTGGTAATTAATGTTACTTTACAATTAAATAAGACTTTAAGTTCGTCTTTATTGACAAAAGCAAAAAACAAATATTATGAACACATAGCTTATAGGTTAAAGAATCACCCCCTAGATTATCCAAATTGCGGTTCGGTTTTTAAAAATATCAGAGATAAAAAAAATGTGGAGATTATTTTAAATAAGTGGCCTGACTTAAAGGTGAATGTGGAGAAAAAGTGGTATGGCAAAATTCCAATTGGTTATATAATAAATAGATTTAATCTAACAGGTTTTAAAAGTGGAGGCGCTCAAATATCTCTTAAGCATGCAAATTTTATTATTAATACTGGAGGCGCAAAAGCTCGTGATATTTTGGACTTGATTGCTAGAGTTAAAGATAAATTTTTAACTGAATTTGGATTTGAACCGGAAGTGGAGATAGAAATAATATAAAAAAACAAAATAACAAAATGAAGCAGCCAAAAACATTATTATTAATTCATGCCAAGTCTTTTTTATATAAAGAAAAAACCGGTGTTGAGAGATATGTTTTTGAATTGGTTAGCCAGCTAATTGATATTTTTGAAAATAGAGAAAAAAGTAAGTTTGCCGCCTTAGTTGATGTTGTAGTATATATAGACGGAGAATTTACTTCTAGGCAAGGATTAATTTTTAAAAATATAAGGTGCCAAAGATTTTGGACGATTTTTGGCTTATCTTTTGAGATAGTAAAAACCTTGCTACTGAATTATTTTAAGAGAAAATATAGTCGGATAATTTTATTTTGCCCGGCGCATAATTTTCCGCTTATACTGCCAAAGGAACGAGTTGTGACTATTCACGGCTTGGAATACGAAAAGGCCCCTTTTTGTTATTCTTTTTTCCATAGATGGTATTTACGCTTAGTTACTAAATTTTCAGTTAAAAAGGCAACTAAAATCATAGCTGTTTCAGAAACGACTAAGAGTGATCTTATAAATTTGTATAAGGTAGAAAGCGATAAGATAAAAGTAATATATCATGGTATAGAAAAGACAAAACATAGTTTTAAAGAATGGCAGAAGAAAGACAAAAAATACATTACTTTTATTGGCAGGATCGAATATAAAAAGAATTTAACAAACTTGATTAAATCTTTTAATTTGATAATTAAAGAGAAGCCAGTTTTGGCTAAGTATAAAATTTTTATCGGCGGCACAAATGGATATGGTTATAATAAAATTAAAGATTTTATTGTAAAAAATTCAAAGCAGATAAGATTTATTGATAGGTATATTAACGATAAAGAAAAAAACAAAATATTGAGTCAAACTGGTGTTTTTTATTTTGTTTCTTGTTACGAAGGATTTGGTATGCCGGTACTTGAGATGCAAAGTCTAAGGATTCCCATTTTAGTTTCAAAAAATGGCGCTTCATCAGAGATAGCTGGTAAAGGAGTTTTGACAGCTGATCCTTATAATTGTGAAGATATTAAAACTAAATTAAAGATAATTTTAGAAAACAAAACTGTAAGAAGAAAATTAATTAAATCAGGTGTTTATAATCTTAAACGATTCAATGATTGGCGTAGCGTTGCTTTTGATACCTTAAATTATATTCTAAATTAGTTTTAAAATATTCTATATTCTAGGAAATTGTTTATGCATAGACAATTGAATATAGACATATTGAAATAATAACATGAATATTGAATATAGATTAGAATTATAAATTAGAATAGAATTGACATGAAATTTTTATTTTAATATTATTAAATCTAAGAATGTATCATCTCTTACACAAAATAATGAACCAAAAACAAAAGTCATTAATTTCTTCCATTGGTATAATAATTCTTCTTTTTTTAATCTTGAGTTTATTAATCTATTTCTATTTAACTTTCTATTTAGAAAAATTGACTGAAATTACTTCCAGCGAGCTAAATCCTCAGATTAAAGAGGTAAAAGAGGGAATAAAAACTCAAAACATCTATCTACCTGACCAGGATATTTATTTACTTAGTTTGGAAAAAGATAATAAAACCGGAACTTTTACTCTTAAAAACATTGAATTTTCAAAAGGTTATATTCAGGAGCAGCCTATTTTTCCAGAGGATAACTATATTCTCAAAGTTTTTAACAAGCAAGGAGATATCATTTATACTTCTTCTTTCAATATTTCAGAAGCTATTATTACTGAAGTATTTGAGGAAGGAGATATTTCTGGCAATATAGATTTTCCTGAAAAAACTGAGTTTTACATTACTATCCCTTATAGTAAGGAAAGTGAGAAAATCCAGATTTATTCAAAAGACAATCTTCAAAAACCATTTTTTGAAACTACCCTTTGGCCCCCTCAGAGCTTAAAAACAAATACAAAAAATCTCTCTTCTTTTGCCGTTTCTTCTGCTAAGGCAGCTGCTAATGCTCAGTGTAAGACTTTATTGAATAATGGACCACCCACTAATAATTATGATATAACTTTTATTGGTGATAAAGATTATAACACTGCTGGAGAATCAGAATTTGTCTGGGATATTCTCAGAGAAACCTTAAGATTCTTCAAGCTAAATCCATTGGATCAATATTGGACTGGTTTTAATGTCCACTATGTTAGTTCTTTTGAGGCAGATTGCATTGGGTCATCAATAAACAAAATAATGAATTGTTTTAATTATTCCCACCTAATTAGTGTTTGTCCTACTGATCTTGTTGTTGTAATGAAAAATAATAATGTACAAGGACTGGCCTGGTTTAATACCGGACCAATCTATACCGGTGATTACCCTTATATTTTTGCTCACGAGGCAGGTCATTCTATTGGTGGTCTTTGGGATGAATATGTATATAATAATTGCAATAACAGGGAGTGTACTTCCAAGGATTTCTTATGGAGAGACATATCAACTAGCCCAAATTGTGATGTTAGTAATTGTACTAAATGGGAAGGGATTAGCGGTACTAGTTGCTATGCTGGTTGTACTGCCAGTGATTGGTACAAGAGTGTAGAGTACTCCCTTATGCGGAATTTGAGTGTAGCAGATTTTGGTCCTGTTGGGAAAAATCATTTTCTCAAGGTTCTTACTGCCAGATTTGGACCTAAATTACCTAAAATTAATATTCCTCCTCAAATAATATCTATCAGAGGTCCAAGCATCGGCGAAGTTAATAAAAACCTTGAATTTTATTTTAAAGCATTTGATTATAATGACAAAAGTCTTAAATTAACTATTGATTGGGGTGATGGAAGTATAGTCACTTCTGGAGCTAAGATTAATGGAGAAGGCCAGGAGCTTTTACAAAAAAAGAAATATAAAAAGACAGGCACATTTTTCATAACAGCAAAAGTTATCGACCCTCACAATGCAGAATCAGAATGGTTAAATTCTTTCCAAATTAGAATTATAAAAAAAGCAGAGAAACCCACTCTTACTTTTAACGCTAATCCAACTACTATTAAAAAAGGAGAATCTTCAATTCTTTCTTGGTCATCAACCAATGCCATTTCTTGTAAAGCTTCAAAAGGTTGGTCAGGAACAAAGCCCCCTTCAGGGTCAGAAATGGTTTCTCCTTCAAAAAAAACAACATATCGATTAACATGTTCAGGTCTTGGCGGTCTTGGCGGAAAAATAAGTAAATCACTGATTATAAGAGTTAAATAAAAATTTGATACCTTAATTATATTCTAAATTAGTTTTAAAATATTGTTTAAATTTACTTATTGACATGCTTTTTTTTAAAATTATAATATTAAGAATGTAATATTGCCTGTGGACCGCGATTTTGAATGGGGAAAGATCGCGAGTTAAATCAAAAAATATACCAAACAGCCCAAAAATTTATTTCCATAGCGCAAGCTGCGAAGATTTTTAATTATTCCAGGCAGCATTTATTGCTGTTAATTCGATTGAAAAAACTTAAAGGAGTAAAGATAGGCAATTTTTATTTTACTACCGAAGAATGGGTAAGAGAATATATTAATTTTTCTTCTTCCGCTTTTCCTGCTTTTAGGCAAAATTTTTGGCAAAGAGACCTTTCTTTGCCTATTTTAAAAATTGTTTGGAGTATTTTTGCTGTTATATCTGTTCTCTCCTTTTTTTATTCTAAACCATTAGAAACTTTAGCTTATTTTTCAGATTTTTCAAAGCCTAGCAGATTATTTTCAGAGGTTGAAAAAATTTTCAGCAAGGCAGTTAATTTAACAGATAGACTTGCTACTGGATATGTAGTCAAAGTAAATGATTTGTTAAATATCGGTTTAAGCATTACGAGACCAATTAATATCAATGAATTTGGTGAAATTTTGAACGAAAATATAAGCACATTGATAGTCAATTTTGTAAACAATGTAAGGCCTATAGTAAAAGAAATTTTAGAAAATGTTCAATCAAGAGTAGCTATAAATAAAGAAGAAATTTTTTCTCAAAAAGCGCTTTCTAATATTAAAAGCTTTTTCAGGTTAGCGGACTTTATAAATTCTCAACAAATAAAAACACCCTTAAGCTTAGATTTCCCATTAAATCTAATAAAAATTGTTAGCCAAAATCTAAATGAAAATCGTCAAGAACTTGGTAAACTTCAAGAGAAGCTTTTGTCTCTTGAAGCAAAGGTCAATAATTTTAGTGGCACTATTGGGCAAGAAACTCCAAAACCAAATAAAAATAGTTTATTTTACAGTGGTAAGATTAGTGATTTTTCTTCTATCGGTGACATTAATAAAAGAATTTCAAATTTGGAACTTAAAGTACTAAGCCTAAATAAAACGTCAGACCAGTCTATTTTTCAGGAACTACTTGATATTAAGGAACATTTTCAAAAGTTAAGCTATGACCTTTTACAATTAAAAACTCTTGTTGAAAAATTTCAGGAAAGAAATAGATTGATACCACTGCCAATATTCGGTTATCAATCTGCGCCGGTAGCAGTTTCTTCAGCTGCAAATGTTTTAGGTTACATAGGAGGCGTTAAGAATGCTTTTGAAGATGATTCGCTTATACCTGCAAAAATAAGAGTCGGTGAAATGATTTTATCAGGTAAAAATATCAATTCATTAAGCAGTATTTCTCCTGATAATAATGTATTAACATTAGGCGGTTCTTTTATTCCGGCAGCTAATAATGTTTATAACTTAGGATCTGATACAAATAAATGGAATACAGTTTATGCTCAAAATTTATCAGTAAATAGTTTGTCCACAAACGGACAACAAATCATTACTTACCAGCCGACATCTAGTAATATAAATGAGTCATCTTTATACATAAATCCAACAAGCGCAGATTCAACTTTTTCTTTGCTTGGCTTATCTGTTAATAATTTAGAGAAGTTTAGGGTTAATGCGAACGGAGATATTATAACTCAAGGTGCTTTGACTGTTGTAGGAAGCGCAACTTCTACTTTTTCGGGTCCTTTAGTTCAGTCAGGCGGACAAGTTTCCTTAGCAACTACTACTATTAATGGAGTTCTTAACGCTCAGTCTATCAACATAGTTGGAACTTCTAGTTTAGGAATAGTTAATTCTGGAACTTGGCAAGGAAATACAATTTCAATAAATTATGGCGGCACAGGAGTGACTGCTCTTTCAGATATTTTAGGTACAGCCAATCAAATAACAGTCACCAATGGGACTGGCAGAGTAATTGGCGGAAATGTCACTTTGTCTTTGCCCCAAGATATTCATACTGGAGCTTCTCCTACTTTTTCTGGTCTTAATCTTTCAGGATTAACTATTGGTTCAATTTTATTTGCTGGTTCAGGAGGCGCAATTTCTCAAGATAATACTAATTTATTCTGGGATAATACGAATAAGAGATTGGGCATCGGGACGACGAGCCCGGGGGCGCATTTGGAAGTAATTGATCATGCCCTTTTCAATAGAGTTTCTGAATGGGGAACATTGGCTACATTTAGGAAAAGTTATACTGCTTCAAACAATGAAGATTTGTATATAAACTTTGAGAAGCAAACAACAGCTGGAGGACCTTTTACCAGATATGGATATATACAACTTGGAACTGGAGGGTTTAAAATCATACCAGAGCAAGGCACTAATTTATTATTGGCACCACTTGGTGGTAATGTCGGCATCGGGACGACCGCCCCTGGCTATCTTTTGCATGTTTCTCGCAGTACTGATGGCGATGTAGCTGGTTTTACTGACGCAAATGGCACCTGCACTATTAATCCAACTAATACCGCTTTAATTTGTTCCTCTGATATTAGAGCAAAGGAGGTAATTGGTTCTCTTTCAGGTTCTTTGGAAAAAATTATGGCTTTAAATCCAATTATCTATCGTTGGAAAAACCAAACTGATAATGCTTTGCGTTTTGGCTTTGGAGCTCAAGAAGTAGAAGAGATAATTCCTGAACTTGTTTTAACTGCATCTGATGGTTCAAAAAGTTTAAATTATATCGGCTTTACTCCATTTTTAGTTAACGCCATCCAAGAACTTTCAAAACAAATTGAAGGCTTGAAACTGGCTATCAGCCAAAACGGCAATCTAATTCAAGATGGGGTAGAAGTTAACTTACAAGTTAATAATCAATCATTTTTGACACTGCTTTTAACCTATCTTAAGGATGCTATTTCGCAACTTACGGGCACAATCAAAACTGCAGGCAATTGGCTTTTTGAAAGGCTTTCTGCTAAGGAAATTGAAGCTCAAAAAATTTGTCTTGAGGATATTTGCATAACAAAAGAGGAGCTTAGGCAGTTGCTTGAAAAATCGGGTATCTATCCTAAAGGTACAAGTTCTTCGGATTTAAATGGATATTCATCAGAAAACTTGTCTTCGCAAGAGAGTGAGGGAAACTCTAATTATCAAAGCCAAGATGATAAAAACGAAGAAACAATAGTTAATAATCAGAATACAAATTTGCCAAACACAAATAATGAGCAAATTGATAACAGTGTTCAAGATTCTTATAATGAGCAAAATACAAATTCGCAAAACACAAGCGCGAACGAAGAGATGCAAGAAACAGAAGAGAACCTACAGGAATTAAAAAATAGCAATGCAGAAGGAGGAGGATAAAAACATCTCGAATATAGCTTGAATTGTTAACTAACTTATTGGTAAAAATAAAGTTTAAAAGTTTAATAAAAAATGGCGAGAATTTTTTTAGCTGCGGATTTTCCGTCTGATACTATAGTAACGATAAAAAACTGGCAGAAAAAATATGCAAGTTTTGATTGTTTAAGGCTAGTGCCAGCAGAGAATTTGCATATTACCTTAATGTTTTTTGGTGAAGTTAGCGCGGAGGAACTGATAGCTATAAGACAAATTAAGCAAGAAAGTCTTAATGATTTTGGAATGAAGTTAATGACCTTGAGACTTCAAGTCATTAAGCCCGGGCCAATTGCTTCAAATCCAAGACTTCTTTGGATTGAAGGCGAGTCAAAAGACCTTCAGGAATATAAAAAGACTATCGATTTTAAGATATATCAATCTCAGATTTTGCGAAAATTTCTTGAGGAAAGACCCTTTTTATTACATATAACTATTGCTAGGTTGAGGGGAGGCCAAAAATGGGATTTTAATATACCAATAATGACCGGACTAAATTATACGACATACATCCAAGGAATCCATATATACGAAAGTATTCTGAAAAAAAGCGGCTCTGAATATCGAAAAGTTGCTTGAATATTACTGATGTTTTAAAATATTTACGCATTCATTAGTTTTATATTTTTAAAATTTAAAGATTTAATTTGCAAAAAATTTTTAGTGTTCCTGTGGAAATTTTGAGTTTTCAAGAGCTTCTTGGGCGGTTTTTTGATCATATTAACCGCGGCGAGAAATTTTATTTTGTTAGCGCAAATCCCGAAATTCTGCTTGAGTCAATTAAAGATGCCAAGTATAGGAAGATTCTACAAAAATCAAAAAGCAATTTTGTTGATGGTATAGGTTTAGTTGGAGCATATTATTTTAATAAAAAGCAGATAATTAGATTTTGTTTTTTAAATAATGTTTTAAATCAAATTAGGTTTTATATTTTTGTGGCTAGAAATGTTTTTAGCTTTGCGCGCAAAAGATTGGCAGGCGCTGATTTTTTTGTTAAACTTTTGAGCGATAAAAGGATTAATCAATACAAAATTTTTTTTTTAGGAGGCAAGTTAAGCGTCCTTGAGGGGGCGGAAAAATATTTATTAAAGCTGAATAAAAATTTGCATATAGTAGGCTATGATGATAAGATTAAGGTTGTATTAAAAAAGAAGCAGATTAAGATTTTTCAAGAGCCTTTTTTTTTAGCTCAATTAAATAGTCTTAAGCCCGATATAATTTTTATCGGTTTGGGTCATCCAAAACAGGAGTATTTTGCTAATTATGTTTTAAGTAAAGTTAAGACTTTGAAGTTTGCTATGGGAGTGGGAGGCACTTTTGATTATATTGGCGGCAAAATCCCAAGGGCACCAATTATTCTTCAAAATCTTGGTATAGAGTGGTTATGGAGGTTTTTTTTCGAGCCAAAGCGGCTTTCTCGTATTATAAAAGCAGTAATATTTTTTCCATGGTTATATATAAAAAAACAAAATCCATAGAAGAAGGTTTCAAAAATATAAAGCGCGTTCATTTTATTGGTATTGGCGGATCTAAGGTGTCGTATCTAGCTTATTTTTTTAAACATTATCTTAAAGCTGAGGTGAGTGGATCAAATTTGGTTGAGAACTATTTTACAAGGCGTTTAAAAAAAGATTTAAAAATAAAAATTTATTTAGGTAAACATAAGAGGGAGCATATCGATAGGAATGTTCAGCTTGTGATTCATAGTTTAGCAATAGGTTACGATAACCCTGAAATGGTTAGTGCGCGCTATCTTGATATTCCTGTTTTATCTGCGCCGCAGGTTTTAGGAATATTTACTGAATATTTTCGCACAATATGTATTGCCGGTACCCACGGAAAAGGCACCACAACAGCTTTAACATCTTTAATTTTTAAAGAAGCTGGTTTATTAGAACTTTCATTTGTTGGTACGGCTTTAAAAGAATTCAATGGTCTTAATTTATATTATGATAAAAAGAATGAAAATGGTTATTTTGTTCTTGAGTCTGACGAGTGGCAAGGAGACTTTTTAAATTATAAACCCGAGGCTATTTGTATTACTAATTTGGATTATGATCACCCGGATTGTTTCAAAAATATCGATGAAATCATAAACTTATTTAGAGATTTTATAATGAAATTGCCGCACTCAGGAACATTAGTGGTGAATTATGATAATTTTAATGTGCAGAGATTATTGCGGAAGCGTTCTTTATTAAAATTTATTAAGGCTAAGAAAATTAAGACAATCAAGTTTTACCGGGGGCAGTCATTAGTTAAATTAATTGATGCAAACCGTCAGATTAAGGGAAATATAATTTTAGAAGATTATTTAGCCAGTTACTATTTGGCTAAAAGTTATGGAATAGATGATAAAACGATATTTAAAGTATTTAGGAGTTACTCAGGAGCCCATAGGAGATTAGAGTTAAAATATATAAATGAGCAGAGTGGTTTTGTTTTGATTGATGATTATGCTCATAATCCTCAAAAAATTACAGCGGCGATTGAGTCTAGCCGGACAATGTTTAGGGGAAGGCCAGTGTATGTTATTTTTGAGCCCCATCAAATTCAGCGCACATATTATCTGAAGGATATGTTGGTGGATAGTCTTTCGAAAGCTGATTTTGTTGGAATTTTGCCCATTTTTGAAGTAAGTGGTAGAGAAGACTCAGTTTTAAAAAAAATGATTAGTTCAGAGGCATTGGTAAAAGGGTTAGCTAGCCGTTTAGTTAAAGCTCAAAATTTTATGGACTATAACCAGGCAGCTAGTTTTATCAGGAAAAAATATAAAGAAAAATGTGTTGTTTTAACTATAGGAGCAGGCTCGATTAATGAAATTTATAAATTGATTAGATTTTGAAGTTACTATGCGGTTTAAGATTTTTTTGTCTCTATTATTATTATTTTTTGGTGGTGCGCCTCTTTTAGCCTATGGGCAAGATGGTGTGTTGCCAAAGGTTTTAAGTCGCTCAGTTTGGTTTAAGGGCGTAGCGTCTCCTTTAGCTACCACTACAGTCTATAAAAAACCAGAACTTATTATACTGCATGATTTAGAATGTGAGGTGTTGCTAGATGACGGCCAGAGAAATCCAAATTGCAATAGCGGTACAGTTAATGCCGCTTCTATTATTTATAATACTTATCTTTTTCACCGCTATGTTAAGAAATACGATGATATAGGTTATCATTTTATTATTGATCGTTTAGGCAATATTTACCGCGGAAGAGATGGTCAAAATGGAATAATCGGAGCCGATGCTTACGATAAGGAAAAGTGTGTTAATTATGATTATGGCTCAATCAGTATTGCTTTAATAGGTAATTATGAGAAGGAGGCTATTCCTGCTTCTCAATATGAAGCGTTAAAAAAACTAGTTGGTTTCCTTATTTATGCTAATAATATGTCATCGGTCACTAGCCAGATGTTGTGGCAGGATGATAAGGTTGCCAGTTCTTGTTTAGGAGGCGGCGCTTTTAGATATCGATATAGCGGAAGTTCTATATTAAAACATAGTGATTTGGATAGATTGCACAGAGATTTGGAGAGTTTGGATTTAAAAAAATTTCGCGTTGAAGTTTTTGAGGAAGCCAAAAGATACTCTAATTACTTATTTTCTATAAAAGGCGAGGGAAGCGTGGCTAGAAAAAAGTTGTATGAGTTTTCAAATGGTCAATTGGTTGAAAAAACAAAAATAGGTAATCTTGTTTTGGAGCTTGATTCAGAATTGGCATCTTTCTTTGACGTAAAGACTGATTTGAATATCAATAATAGCATAGTTAAAATTCGCCATAAACCCTTTTATTATTTTGTTAAGGAAAATTCTGCGTATCTAGTTATTCCGGAAATGTTGTCATTGGAGCCGTATAAGGATTTAAAAAAAATAGAAGTTGACGAAGTCAAGCTAGCAAAATATACTTTAGGCGAATCAGCGCCGTTTCCAGACGGTTTTTTGGTAAGACAAAAAGGAGATTATAAAATTTACTTTTCGCAAAATAGTACCTTACGCCATATTTCAAACAACATAATTTTAAAAGAAGACAAGAGATTTGCAGGGTTAAACTTAATTGAAATAGAACCAGCTAATTTTAAACTTCTTAAAATAGGCGAACCTATTTATCTGCCTGATGGTACAATTGTAAAAAGCGCCGATTCCTTTAAAATTTATTACTTAGAAAAAGGCAAAAAGAGACACATAGTTAGTTATGATGTGTTTAAGCAGTATAAATTTTCTTCAGCCAAAATCTTGGTTTTGCCTGATGACGAATTAAGAAATATACCTACAGGTAAACCACTTTATCATCAAGATGGTTCGCTTCTTAAAACTCCAGATAGTGATAATATTTATTATATTGAAGGTGGCAAAAAGATTAAAATAGAAAATCAGTCTATATTGACAAAATTAGGTTTAAACAATAAAAATATAAGACGAGTTGATGTTAGCGAACTTAATTTTTATGAAAATAGCGGTAATATATTTAGCGAGAATGATTTGAGGGAAATTCGCGAAATGTTGTTAAATCTTGAAAAAAGGGATAAGATAAATCCTGAGATAAAAGTTTTGTTAAAGTCATATGAATTTTCGTCGGCAGCGCTAGAAGAGGTTGTTAGGGTGAAAGCTAATGGTTTTTTTAATTTAGCTGATGGCCAAAATAAAAAGATTGAAAGTTTCACTAAAGATAACACTTTAACTTTTAGAATCGGTGATATATTAAGAGGTTATAACTTGCCTATTGTTTTACAAGGGGATTCAGATGAAGTGGTGATGGAAGTTAGTTTTGGAGGTAGTTTGGATGTGGCGCAGAATATTAAGTTACGAGGCAAAATTCTAATTGATTATAATCCATATGGTAATGGCAGTTTTTTGATTATTAATCAATTAAAGATCGAGGATTATCTTAAAGGAATAGCGGGATTTGGTGACGATGATCGGGATGAATTTTTAAAAGCAGCAATTATAGCTTTGCGGAGTTATGTCTTATTTAAGTTTTATTCTTCTAGTTTGGCGCGTAAATATTATGATATTAACAGGAGTGAAGAAGGTTTAATTTATATAGGTTATGATAATGAAGTTTCTTTACCTAATTTAGCTAAAGCAGTAGATAGTACTAATGGCTATGTTATATGGTATGATGGCGATATTGCTTTTGCGAGGTTGTCGTTAGATACTGGTGGTTTAAGTAAGGATGCTAGACAAGTTTTAGGTTCTGAATATGAAAAATACCCTTTTTTATGGGGAGGCGTTGAAGATTTGCCAAGCACAAAACACCTTACAGATTATATGAAAATAAGTCATGGTGTTGGTTTATCATTGCAGGGCGCTCGCGAGATGGCTTTATATAGTTTTAAATCCGAAGACATTTTAAACAAATATTATTTTAATACGGAAATTAAGAAAATTTATTAAAACTTATTATTTGCGAAATGATAGTTAGAATACGACAATATTTTTTTATTTTGGCAATACTAATCTTAATATTTGTTTTTGCTGTTTTATTTTTAAGTGCCGCTAATTTATATAAACGATCTTTTAGTATTAGTTCAAATAAATCAATTATCTTCGAAAAATTTAAAGGCGATTTTTCGTTCAAGAATAGTGGCAATCAATTTATACTAACCGATGACAATATACTTTTAAAAAAAATGCCCGTTGATAATAGCGACACTATTAATTTATTAATTCTAGGCATAAGAGGCGAGAATGACAATAACGGGGGTTTGCTTACAGATACTATTTTATTATTTTCTTATGATTTTAAGAGTGGAAATTCTAATATTACTATTATACCCAGAGACCTTTTTGTTTACGTCCCGGGTTTAGGCAAAAGGGAAAAGGTTAATGCTGTTTATAACTATGGTATGGTTAATGGCGGCATTAAGGAAGGTTTAGCTTTTTCCAGGCACTTTTTCTCAAGGTTGTTGGGTGTCTATATTAATCATGTAGTTGTTGTAGATTTTAATATGTTTTTGCAGATTGTAGATTTGGTTGGCGGTATCGATATCACTCTAGAAAATGATTTTATAGAAGATAAGCAGTGGGATTGCGATATTTATGGCAGAAATTGCGAGAAATTTGTTTTGCCAAAAGGCGTCAATCATTTAGAGGGCGAGGTTGCTTTAAAATTTATTCGGTCAAGATTTTCAAGTTCAGATTTTGATAGGCAACAGCGAGTTGTAATGGTGATAAAGGCAGTTGCTGATAAGGCGCGTTTATTGGGTTTTGATGACATTAATAAAATAACTCAGCTATATATGACTATAGGTAAGCATATTAAGACCGATGTTGGGTTATCTAATATTATTTTTTATTACAATTTATTGCACGATAAAATTAATTTTGATAAGATACAAACACGCACCCTTTTGCCTGATGGAGCATCTATTATTCAAACTAATGTTGGCGGGCAATATGTTTTGTTGCCGATTAGGGATGAATTTATTAAATTGAGGAATTCTTTATTTAAATAAATGAAAAAAGTATTTTCTAATTTAATACTAATTGTTTTTTTTATTTTTTCATTTACAATCGGGATTTTGGTGGAGGATAAATTTGATTTATTAGCTAGGAATAGTAACGATTTAAGCGTTACTGATATCACAACTAATGGTATTGATGTTGATGGTTTTGATATGTCATTGTTTTGGGAAGTTTATAATATCTTGAAGAAAAATTATTATAAACCAGAGAAACTTGAGCCTAAAAAATCTTTATACGGAGCCATACAGGGTATGACGAGAAGTTTAGACGATCCTTATACGGAATTCCTTGAGCCTTCGCTAGCGAAGCGTTTTTATGATGATATTTCAGGCGAATTTAGTGGTATTGGTATTGAGATTGGAATTAGGAACGGCATTTTGACTGTAGTGGCGCCGCTTGAAGGCACGCCGGCGCAAGTAGCTGGCTTAAAAGCTGGAGATAAGATTTTAAAGATTAATGATAAAGAAACACAGGATATGACTTTGGAAAGTGCCGTGAGTCTTATTAGGGGTAGAGAAGGCACTGGAGTCAAATTGTTGATATTCAGAGATGAATTTAAGGAAGCTAAGGAATTTAATATTATTCGTCGAAAGATTAAAATACCGGTATATAATTTATCTCAACCAAAACCAGGAATTTACTATTTAAAGTTATTTAATTTTAACGAGAATTCAGTACGTGAATTTTCAAAAGCTGGCCGTGAACTGACAAGTCAGAACAAATTAAATGGTTTAATTTTGGATTTGCGTAATAATCCTGGTGGTTTACTAGATGCAAGTGTGGAAATTGCTGGTTGGTTTTTGGAAAAAGATAAGGTTGTTACAAGCGAAGTCAGGTTAGATAAAGTAATGAGAAGTTTATATTCGCCCGGGCCCGGTAGCCTTGGAAAAGTTAAAATAGTAGTTCTCATTAATAATGGGACAGCTTCAGCGGCTGAGATTTTAGCTGGCGCTCTCAAGGATCATTTAGGTGCATATATTATCGGTCAAAAATCATTTGGCAAAGGTTCAGTGCAGACCCTTGAGAGATTACATGATGAATCTTCTCTTAAATACACAATAGCTGAATGGTCGCGGCCCTCGGGAGAGATTATTAACAACAAAGGTATAACGCCAGATTTAGAAGTAAAGGATATCCCGGATAATAATATTGACGAAATTCTTGAAGAAGCAATAAAGTTTTTCCAATAATTTTTAGTTTAATTATTGCAATTTTTAGTAGCTGTAAGTATAATATATTACAAAGTTGTGTTTTTTAATTATATTATTAGTTAAATGTTGGGTAAAATTAAAGATTATCTTTTAGGCGTTAGGGAGGAAATGAGGCAGGTTACTTGGTTAAACAGGGAAGAGCTCACCAGGTCATCGGTGATTGTTATTGTTATTTCAGGTTTAGTGGCAGTTTATTTAGGATTGCTTGATTTTGTTTTGAATAGAATTTTATTAAGATTTATAATTAAATAAAATTAAATAAAAAGGTAATATGCCAAAACAAGTTTTAAGTTTGGGTCGGAATTGGTATGCTGTTCATACATATTCAGGATACGAGGATGCGGTTTTAAGGAATTTAAAGACTAGAATTAAGACCCTTAATATGGAAAATAAAATTTTTAATGTAATTGTGCCCAAGATAAAAAAAATTAAAGTTGTGGGCAATAAAAGGAAAGTTATTGAAGAAAAATTATATCCTGGCTATGTTTTTGTTGATATGGTTGTCGATGATGAATCGTGGTATGTGGTTCGTAATACTCAGAGAGTGACTGGCTTTGTTGGTGCAGGTTCAACTCCGCTAGCTATTCCTAAGGAACAAGTTGATGTTATCAAAAATTTGATGGAAACAAAGGACCCATCATATAAAGTTGATCTTGCTATTGGCGATACGGTTAAAATACTTGAGGGTCCATTTAAAGACTATGAAGGTAAGGTTGAAAATATTGATTATAACAAGGGAAAGGTAAAGATTTTAATTAATCTTTTTGGTCGAGAGACACCCTTGGAGTTAGATTTTTTACAAGTTAAAAAATTATAGCTGTTATAACTTATTGTTAAAATGGCAAAAAAAATTAAATCAATACTGAAACTTGAAATTAAAGGAGGTGAAGCTACTCCTGCGCATCCGTTGGGACCAATTTTAGGTCAAAATGCTATTAACATAGGTGAGTTTACCAAGAGATTTAACGAGATGACTAAGGATAAGAAGGGTTATCTTTTGAATGTTAGGGTACTCATATATGAAGATAGATCTTTTGATATTATTGTTAAAACGCCGAAAACATCAGATTTGATTAAAAAATTTGCCAAGGTTGAGTCTGGTTCTAAAAATTCTAAAAAAGAAATAGTCGGTAATATAACTTTTGCTCAGGTACAGGAAATAGCTAAATTGAAAATGTCTGATTTAAACACTGCTGACCTTGATCGGGCAATTAAAATTATTACAGCTACGGCAAAAAATATGGGTATAGAAGTGAAGGACTGATTATAGTTTTTTCATATGTTAGACATTTTTAAAAAAGCAGATTTGCGGGTGGTTTTTTTAATTTTCTGCTTATTTTTTTTTCAAGTTTTAATACTTTTTGTTCTTAAAGATTATATTAATGATGGTCGTGGTATTTTCATCCGTTCTATAGTTTATTCTGTTTCATCTATTTTATTGATGTTTGGTTTGGCTAGCTTATTTGACTTTAATAAATTAAAAGATAATAAGATTTTTGTTTTTGGTTTGTACTTTATTTCGTTGGGATTGTTGCTGTATCCGTTAATGTTTGAGCCTATAAAAGGTTCTAGGCGATGGATAGAGACAGGTTTATTTACCTTGCAACCGTCTGAGTTTATGAAAATTGCGCTTATTTTTCTTTATGCTAAGTTTTTTTCCAAAAGATATTTTGAAGCCTATCGTTTTATACATATTGTTGGGTCGTTAGTGTATCTATTGCCAGTGATTTTATTAATTATTTTAGAGCCGGATTTTTCCTCAGCCGTTTTATTTTTATTATATTGGTTTTTTTTATTGCTCTATTTAAAAATAAAACCAGTTCAACTTATTTTGTTTTTTATTTCATTCATTGTTTTGGCTTTTTTCTCTTGGAATTATGTTTTGAAGGATTATCAGAAAGAGAGAATAGTTGGTCCCCTTTTTCCTTACGAGGATCCATTAGGCAAGGGCTACAGCATTATTCAGTCACGTGTAGCTATAAGTTCTGGTGGGTTATGGGGTAAAGGTTTGGTCAATATTAATCAATCAAAGTATGGATTTTTGCCTAATGCTTATAACGATTTTATTTTCTCGACTTTTATTGAAGGTTTTGGGCTGGTGGGAGGTATATATTTAGTATTAATTTATTTTCTTATAATCAAAATTTTGCTTTCTTATTTAGTTGAAACCGGTTTATCGGTTAGTCATAAGATTTTTATTTTATCATTTGTTCTTTTTTTTGCTTCCTCGATTGTTTTGAATATTGGAGGCGCATTAGGTGTTTTGCCGGTAAGTGGAAATTCCTTACCTTTCTTGTCCTATGGAGGTTCAAACCAATTATCTTATATGATTCTTATTGGAATTATTTTCAATTTGCGAAGCAATTTAGTGAGAAGTGGAGATAATATTGTGGATATTGCTTGATTTAAGCCATTTATAAGTAGTTGGAGCTAGAAAGCTACTTGCAAAAAAAAGTTAATATTTTATAATGTAGGTAAATTTTTAAAAGAGGCTATTGTGGGTTGGAGAAAAAAAATTCTTATGTTGGGTTGGGAGTGGCCACCATATAATAGTGGAGGTCTTGGGCCTGCTTCAAAAGGAATAGCCGAGTCGTTGGGTGAGCTGGGTTATGAGATCATTTTTGTGCTACCAAGAAAATTAGATATTGAATCTCCGGAAATTAAATTTATTTTTTTGGAAGATATATTGCCGGGAGGTTTGGTTGAATTTCAAGGGCAACCATCGGCCTATTTGCCGGTTAGTAGCGCCAGTTTTTGTTTAAAAAATAAAGATAAATGTTTTTGGGAATTTAGGAACGACTTTGTTTTTAAAACAATATCTTTTTATTGTTCCGCTATAGAAGAATTACTGGAAAAAATTGGTTATTTTGATTATATTTACCACCATGATTGGCTTACTTTTTTACCTGCTTATTTAATTAAGAAGAGAACAGGCAAGCCCTTAATTTCGCATATTCATGCAACGGCATATGATATTGGCGGTTTTGTTTTTGTTGACCCTCTTATTTATAAAATAGAAAAAATGATGATAGCTAATTCCGATTTGCTTATAACTGTAAGCGAATATGAGAAAGATATTCTTAAAAAGTATTACGGTGCCGGCGACGCCAATACTTATGTAGTTTATAATGGTTTTGACGGTTTTACCAAGAACAGGAATGCGCTTCTGGATATAAAATTTTTTGCCGGCAAAAGAGTTGTTTTGTTTGTGGGTAGATTATCTTTTCAAAAGGGCGCTGAATTTTTGATTAGAGCAGCTGAAGATGTTTTGAAGCGAGTTAAGGGTGTTGTCTTTGTTATAGCTGGTTCCGGTGAGCAAGAGGGAAGGTTGCTTAATTTGGTTTGTAAATTGGGGCTACAGCGCCATATTTATTTTACCGGTTTCCTTCGGGATAATGAGCTATATTCATTGTACCGTAGAGCTGATATTTTTGTTATGCCTTCCTTATCTGAACCGTTTGGCATTGCGGCTTTAGAGGCGGCATCCTGTGGTGTACCAATTATACTTTCCAAAAATTCCGGCGTAAAAGAAATATTGAAAAATGTTTTCTTGATTGATTTTTGGGATACAAAAGAATTTTCCAATAAAGTGGTTGGCCTTTTGAAGTATAAACCATTATCGCGTGAAATGTCTATGAATGTATTTAAGGATTCATTAGGAGCATGTTGGCTTAGCTCTGCAAGACAAATAAGCACACTTTTAGAATCAAATGTTTTCAATTTTGCTTGAGATAGCAGGGTTAAATTTTTGGTTATGACAAAAAATAAAAAAGTTCTACTTTATTTACATCTACATCAGCCAAAACGTCTTAGAAGATTTACTATTTTTGATATTGGACAGCGGGATATTAATAACTATTTTAATGTAGAAAAAAATCAATCTATCTTAAAAAGGGTGGCATTTGAAAGTTATCTTCCAACCCTTGATATCTTTTTAAAAGCTAGTCGTTATTTTCATAACAGGTTTAAGATAGCGCTGTCGATTAGCGGCGTTTTGATTGAGCAGCTTCAGCTATTTTTCCCCACTATCATTGAAAAAATAAAATTTCTGGTGGAACATAAAAATGTTGAGTTAATTGCCGAAACATATTTTCACTCTTTATCATATATATTTAATCTTAAAGAATTCAATTGTCAGGTAAGACAACAAAAAAATTTATTTCGTGAACTTTTTGATTTTGAACCAGTAACTTTTCGCAATACCGAGCTTTTATTTAATAATGACCTTGCTTATACGGTTTCACGGCTTGGTTTTAAAGCTATATTGGTAGAAGGAGCGGATAGGGTTTTAAATGGTAGGTCTCCAAATTATTTGTATCAGGCTACAGATGGCAAAACTTATTTATTAGTGAAGAATTACAGGCTTTCTGATGATATTGCGTTTCGTTTTTCAGAGAGAAGTTGGCCAGAATGGCCTTTGACTGTGGATAAATATTTATATTGGTTGGAAAGCGCACCAGGTGATTTAATTTGTTTAATGATGGATTTTGAAACTTTTGGCGAACATCATAAAAAAGAAACAGGTATTTTTAATTTTCTTGAGTGCTTTATAAGCGAGATTATATTTAGGGGTTTTGAATTTGTGACACCTATGGAAGCTTTTAAAAAATTAAAACCATACTCTACTTATAATAGCCATCAGATAGTTACTTGGGCAGATATAGAAAGGGATTTATCGGCATGGCTAGGTAATGATTTGCAGCGAGATGCCGCGAGGGAGCTGTATAGTTTATATGGTAAGGTTTTTAAAACAAGAAAAGCTGATTTAATTCATCTGTTTAGACATCTTCAGACATCCGATCATTTTTACTATATGTGTACTAAATGGTTTGCTGATGGTGATGTTCATAAATATTTTAACCCTTATGAATCACCTTACGAAGCTTACCTCAGTTATATGAATGTCTTGGAGGATTTAAAGTTAAAATTAGCTAATTAATTTAAATTAATTTTATAAAATTTTGACATAGAAGTAATAAATCGTTAATTTTGTTTTATTATATATGGAGGTGCGGCGAGATAAAATTTTAGGGCATAAAAGTATAATCGTAGAAGCGCGTTCTAAACGCCCTCAATATTATGATGACAACAAACAAAGTCAAGGGTTATCTTGTGTTTTTTGCCCCGGCGAAGAACACTTGACTACCCAGGAGTATTTGAGCAAAGGGTCTAAATATTACTGGCACCAACGGCTAATTTTGAATAAATATCCTTTTATAAGCGGGAGTTTGGGAGATCATTTTGTTATTATTGAGACGCCTATTCATAGTAAAGAGTTTTGGGATTTTTCTCAAGATGAGCTTTTGCAAATTATTCTTTTTTGGCAGGACTCATGTCGATTTCTCAAATCTGAGTTTAAGCCGGTTTATATTTTTCTTTTTAAAAATCGTGGTAAAGAAGCGGGCGCATCTATTGCTCATTCGCATAGCCAACTGCTTGTTATGCAATTTAAACCGGATAAACTTATTTTTGAAACGAAAAAAGCATATGAAAATGGCATTTGTCATTATTGTGAGCTTTTAAATAATGAACTTGACTCACAAAGAAATATAAAAACAACCGACAATTTTGTCACTTTAACTGTTTATGCCCCGCGATTTAATTATGAAACTATTGTTATGTCTAGGCATCACAATTTATCCTTTATTGCTTTAAATGAAACAGAACTTAGAGAGTTATCGTCTCACCTGTATTTTTTATTAAAAGGTCTTAAAAAACTAGATTGTGCCTATAATATTTATTTTCATAATGTGTTTTCCTCTGATGATTATTTGCATTTTCATCTAAAGGTTATACCTAGAATCAATATTCACGGCGCTTATGAATTGGGTACCGACGAATATATTATTAGCGTATCTCCTGAGGAGGCGACGCGATTTTTTTTATCTTGCGAAGGAGGTTAAGTAATATGAGGTTAAGTAATATTATGATTCTTGCACATCTGTATAAAAATAGACTGATAACTAAAGAAGTTGATAGTAATAGTGGTAATCGTTTTATATGCGTAAGTAATGGTATTGGTGGATTTTTTTTAGAGAGTGATAATTTTGCTACTCGTTTTCAGGGTCTTTATTTTAATTTAGATGGGAAACTTTTTAAGATTTTAGAGGATATTGAAATCGAAAATACTAGACCCATAGGTTTGCTTAATGTTTTTGGCAATATAGGTGGGAGGCTGTATAAAGAGGTTAATGAGGGTTTTAAATTCATTACCAGCGAGAACGCGTTCATTTATTGTTTGTCGGTTAGGAAAAAGCAAACGCTTTTTTTAGATCCTAGAAGAATTTTTGAATATCCAGAATTTGGTAGACATTTTGAGATTATAAGCAAAAATACCCAATCAATTATTTTAAAGTATGATTATACGCAAAATGCTAATAGCTATACTTTGTTTATTGGCATAAAAGCAATAACTGGAGATTTTTTGGGAGATATTGAGATCTTTGATGAATGGGTAAGGAGGGAATATTTATATGATTGGCATCGGCGCTCGTTTCCTGATACTTTATATACTTGTAAGAAAATTGCTTTTGTTTCCAAAGGATTTTTAATAACAGCGGAGAAAAATTTAAATCAGTTGATAAAGAATATGGAGGTTGACAAAGACGCATCTTTTGTTCAAACGCTTACCCTTAAGCCTATCAATGTTAGTGTTGACGATATTAGCTATTCTTTTTTGGAGCAAGAGATTAAGGAATCAATATCGCGCCTCAAAGTAATGGTTGGCGGTATACCCTTTTTTTATGCTGGTTTACCATGGTTTACTCAGTTTTGGCTGCGCGATGAAGCTATTTCTCTTGATGTTTTATTAAAAGTTCTATCAAAAAAAGAGCTTTGCGACTTTCTTAAATGGCGTTTGGATTTTGTCGAGAGGAATACATTTTTGCCTAATTATTTTAATCTAGATTTAACTTTTTCTGAGGCGCCAAGCTACGATGGCACATTAATTTTTTTCCTAAAAATACTAGAGACATTTGGTTCGCGGAATAAGATTGATGGCAATTTAAAAGAGCTTGCATTAGAAATATTCTTCAAGTGGTTAAAAAAATTTATTGATGGTAATTTGAAGGGCAATATACTTTCTCTTTCTTCTGTGTCAGCTTATTCGCAGTGGATGGATTCTCTTAAGGAGAGAAACGGATCCCTAATTGAAATTGAGGCCTTGATTTTGGCTTTGTTAAAACAAGCTGGTAGACTAAGTAAAAATCCTAAGTGGTTTAAGATGTTAAGGGTCCGTCAGGAACATATTCTAAAAACATTTTGGAATGGTTTGGTATTAGCCGATAGAGCCAATTATTTTACTGAAATTAGACCCAATATTTTTTTGGCTTATTATTTTTTTCCTGATCTACTGAGCAAGGTTGATTGGCAGAGAGTCATAGATAAAACATTAGAAAATCTTTGGCTTGATTGGGGAGGATTAGCAAGCGTGGCAAGAAGTAGTCTTTCTTATCAATCCTGCCATACAGGCGAAAACCCCTTGAGTTATCATAATGGGGACAGCTGGTTTTTTTTAAATGCTATTACTGCTTTTTGCTTGTTGGATTTTAAAAAATATATTGCTAAAGCCCTAACAATATATAAGAAGCTTGTAAGTGATTTTTTCTGGTTTAATGGTTTAGCTTTTTCAAGTGAACTTTCCGATGCCGGAACTTTTAATCCCAATGGTTCGCCTATTCAATTGTGGTCAGCAAGTATGTTGTTAAAGCTAGCCAGCAAGATAGAGGGTAGAGAAATTGCCAAAAGTTGATTTTCATTTTTTTGTTTTTATAATTTTACTATGGACAAAAAGGATAAAAAATAAAAAAACAGCTTTATCGAAAAAATAGTTAAGAGCGGCAGGTTATTGTCAGATTTAACTACTGAGGAAAAAGATAAAATTGCTAGAGAGTCTGCAATATTTTCAAGAAAGCCTGAGTTATTAGATAAAATAATTGAACGAGCCAAAAAGCAAATCGACTTTCGCCTTTTAGATTTTATTGCTCGGAGCGCATTTTCTATTAACTATATTGATCCTGAAACGATTAAATTTATTAAACAGGAAGTTCTTGAACTTTTTCCTATAGAGTTTTTAAAATACAGAAAGATAATTCCTATTGATATTGAGGATGAAACAGTGAAGATAATTACAAGTAAACCAAATAACGAGCTTTTGGCTGAACTGATTAAAGCCAAAATAAATAAAAATGTGAGAATGTATTATGCACCTACTGCTTATATTGAGAAATTTTTAAAGAAGTTTATCGATGATTCAAGTGCTAAAGTTAGAGTTGTAAGTTCAGTTGCTGGAGCAGGTTTTTCCATATACGAGTTAATTCATTCTAATATAGATAAAATAAAAGAAACCAAAGAGGAAAATATACCTGACGATACTATTATAAGCCTTTTAAACAATTTGATTAAATATTCCATTCAGGCTAGAGCCTCAGATTTGCATATTGAACCTCAGGAAAACTCTGCTTATTTAAGATTCAGGATTGACGGTTTACTGCATAAAATTTTTGAAATTCCTTTGTACGCTCTTAAATTATTACTGATGCGTGTAAAAATATTATCAAAGATGCGTATTGATGAGCATTTAAGGCCTCAAGACGGAAAGTTTCGTTATAAGTTTGGAGAAGAAAATTTTGATATACGAGTATCGATTATACCTGTTTATTATGGCGAGAAGATAGTTTTTAGAATTTTAAAAGAGGAGAAAGAGGGATTGAGTTTAGATAATATGGGACTAGATAAATCTAAATTGGAAATAATAGAAAGAAACATTACTAAATCTTATGGTATGATTTTATCGACAGGACCCACAGGTTCGGGCAAGACAACCACTTTATATGGTATAGCCAGACGACTTAATAATGAAAATGTAAATATTATGACCATAGAAGATCCAATTGAATATACAATTTCTATGGTTAACCAAATAGAGGTAAACGAAACCGTTAATCTTACTTTTGCAAAAGGGCTTCGTTCGATTTTAAGGCAAGACCCGAATATTATTATGGTGGGCGAGATACGGGACCGTGATACAGCATTTATCTCCATTAATGCTTCGTTAACTGGCCATTTGGTGCTTTCTACGCTTCATACAAATAATGCTGCCTCATCGTTTGTTCGCTTATTAGATTTTGGCGTTGAGCCATTTTTAATTGCTTCATCAATAAATTTAGTAATTGGTCAAAGGCTTGTTAGGAAAATTTGTGATAGATGCAAGAAAGAAAGCCAGATTTCAATCTATAAAAAGAAATACAAATATTTAAGCGGGTTGTCTAAAAAAATTCTTGAAAAGCTTATCCGCAACAAGATTAAATACATATATCGGGGCGAGGGTTGTCAAAAATGTTCATTCACTGGTTATTATGGTAGAACCGGCGTTTTTGAGCTTTTGGAAACAAATGATTTAATACGATCTTTAATTATGAAAAGAGCCAATTCTGACGAAATCAATAAAATAGCTATAAATAAAAACGGGATGCAAACTATGTTAGATGATGCAGCGAAGAAGATTAAGCAGGGTATTACTACTTTCGAAGAGGTTATCAGACTTACTCTTGAATAAAATATGTTGTTTAGGCCAAAAATTAATTTTGAGAAAAAGATTTTTTTGGTTCATAACCTTATGCTTTTGCTTAAATCAGGCGTTTCTATTTTGATGGCTTTTGATTTTTTAACAAAACAAAGATATATCAACAGTATTAATAATGAATTGGGGGAAATCTCTATTTCGATTAAACGAGGTAATACTTTAGCTAATTCTTTTGCTAAATTTCCCAAATTGTTTGATAAGATGTTTATTAATATTATCAGAATTGCCGAGTCTTCAGGCAAGCTAGAGGATGGTCTAGAGATATTAAAGAAGTATTACGAGAAAAATCTGAAGTTGGAAAAGGAGATTATTAATGCTATGACATATCCCTTGTTGGTTCTGGGGCTAGTTTTAGCGATTTGTTTATTTATTATTTTTTATGTTTTCCCAAAACTGCTTAGCGTTTTTCAGCAATTTCCAATGGAGCTGCCAATGCAAACTAGAATTTTGCTTGCCTTGGGCAGGATTTTAAGTTCGCCTTTTCTTGTTTTTTCTTTTATCATCGGCATTTTTGTTTTAAGCGCCATATTTTATTTTCTTTATGCTACTGTCCTTAAGTTTAGATTTTTAGTTCATCGTTTTGTTTTTAAACTGCCTATTGTCGGTAACTTTTTGAAAAATACCGTTTTGTCAATTTTTTATAACAATCTTGCCATTACTTTAAAGAGTGGTTTGAGCTTGAATGTGGGATTAAGGGTAATAGAAGAGAATAGTGCTAATTTGTATTTTCGAAATATTTTGGACGAGATTAATCATAAAGTTGTGGGCGGAAAGTATTTGTCCGAATCATTAAAAGAAGCAAACACATTTTTTTTTGATGAACTAGCGGTTGAGGTTATAAAAATTGGCGAGGAGACTGGTAATTTAAAAAATTCCTTTAGGTATCTAGGTGAATTTTATGAAGGCGAAATCAAAGATTTTATATTAAAAGTTACCAATTTACTTGAACCATTTATGTTGATGTTTACGGGAGGAGTGGTTTTGTTTTTAGCTTTTTCTGTGCTTTTGCCGATTTTACGGTTTATCCAAGTACTTAATGTTGAATAATAGTATGAGAGAGATTGGGGGGTTTTCATTAATAGAAATGGCTATAGTCATGTTTATTTTGTCTAGTTTAATTGGCATCTTGTTTCTAACATCGGTTAATTTCTATAGAAGTCAGAACCTTGATAGTTTTGTGCAAGATTTCTCTATTCAGCTTAATAAGGCACGATCGTATGCGATTTATCGCAATACTGAATATGGTATAAAAATTTTTGATGGCGAATACTATATTTTTGAGGGACAAAGTTATTTATCGAGAAACTCAGCTAAAGATGAGAAGTTTGTCATTCCTTCTTCAATAAAGATTGTTGGTAGTATAACTGAATTTGTGTTTGAAAGACGCACAGGTTATCTTAAAGATTATGATCAGGTGGAGTTTATTATAGTTTTTGGTGATAAAACAAAAAAAATTCAGATTAATCATCTTGGTTTAACCAATTATATCCAATGATATGCTTAATAGAATGTTTAATAGAAAAAATGGCTTTTCTCTTATTGAAATATTAATCGCAGTTGGTATTTTAACCGCTTTTTCGTTTTTAATAATTTATTTTTTAATTGAAGTAGGCGTTAGTAGCGCTATTAATTATAAAAATTTTTTGGTATCAATTGAACTCAGACAAAACGCTGAGGCCATTCTTTCATTAAGGAAAAAATCATTTGATAACCTTGTCGCCGGAAGATATTATCTTAGGTTTGACCATTTATTGAAAGATTGGGTTCTTGTACCTTTTAGTTTAGAACAGGACGATAAATATTTTATTAAAGAAGTGATTATTGAAGATGAAAAAAAGGATTTAAAAAAAGTGATTATCAATATTTATACGAAAGAAGACTTTGTTTCTGGAATAAAACCTAAATCAACTGTGAGTTTGTATATTGCTAAGTTGAGCGAAGATTAGATGAAAATTGTTTTAGAAAGCGACGGTAGTTATGAATGGTTTTAAAATGTCTTTAAAACAAACTTTAATTATTTATAATAATTATAATATAAAAAATAGATGGGTTTTGGTTTTTATTTATGATGAAAGACAGAGATTATTGCAAACTGAAAACAAACGGTTTTACTATAATGGAAGTGAGTATTGCGCTTGGTATTTTTTCAATTATTGCTGTAAGCGTCATAGGTTCGTTTTTGACATTTTTTCCCAAGGCGCATGATATTAGGATAGAGAAGGAGTTATCCGATGATCTTGAATCAATTTATAATCTTATTGAAAATAAAATTAAAGAGGCAGATTTTGTTTTGGAGCCGCTTCCAGCTAGCACAAGTAACAGGTTAATATTAAGATATAGTGAATCAGTGCGCGACCCAACTATTTTTTCCACGGTTAATAATGATTTATATCTTGAAGAAGGAGCAGGTCAAAGTTATGTGAGGAAAAAAATAAATGCAAATTATTTTCTGGTTGAGTCGCTAAATTTTACTAATATTTCTAATGATCCCGGCAGTAAAGATATTAAAATAGATTTGAAAATTACTTTCAAAAAAGACAATAAGTCTGTTGAATCTTCTCAGACTTATAGTAGTTTCCCGGAAGATGAAACTATTATTGTTTTAGTCCCGCCGCCTGTAATCACTTTTTCAGCTAGCCCTGATGTTATTGTGGAAGGCGACAGTTCTATTCTGGTTTGGTCAACGCAATATGCTGATAGCTGTAGTGCTTCCGGAGGCTGGAAGGAAGCTCAAAATACAAGCGGAACACAAATAATTAAACCTACTCTGACTACAACCTATATTTTATCTTGCGCTGGAGAAGGCGGCAGCAGTGTTGAATCAGTGGTAGTAAGGGTTATCCCTAGACTCAGCGTTTCTTGTTCTGCTTCACCCAATCCTGCCCTAGTCAATCAACCAGTTACCTTTACTGCCTCAGCTTCAGGAGGAACAGGAACTTATACTTATTCCTGGTCAGGAGCTTGCACAGGAAGTAATTCGTCCTGCACTAAATCATTTTCAAGCTCAGGGAATTACACAGCTACAGTGCAAGTAAGTTCTGGCACGCAAACTGTTTCCACCAGCTGCCAGATTAAAATTAATCCTCTACCACCTACATTAACATTTAGCGCTGATCCAACTAGTATTCAAAAGGGAGAAAGTTCTACTTTAATTTGGTCGTCGTCTAATACTAATTTTTGTGTTGCTTCAGGAGGATGGAGCGGCAATAAGCCTGTTATGGGTTCACAGCAAGTAAGTCCATTGTATACTACAACTTATAATTTAACTTGTTATGGGGATAATAGCGAAATCAGTAGGCAGGTAGAAGTTAGAGTATTTATTGACCAATGTATTGGCGAAGATTGTTTATGTCGACCATTTATTCGATGCGAATGTATTGGTATACGTTGTAGCGACATAGAAGAACCGCCACCTTCTGATGAACCACCGCCTCCAGGAAGTGGTGGTGGAGGGGGAAGCGTAATTGGATACACTATAATTTCAGGGTCGGGTAAGAAAATAGAAGATATAAGGTCTAAAGATACAATCTATGGCTTTAAAGAAGGGCATATTATTAATCAAACAGTAGAGGCCGTTTGGTCAAAAGAACCCTCAAGCTTAACTATTTATCGACTTAAAGGAGATAGTTTTGATCTTGAGTTAACCGGTAATCATTTAGTTTGGGTTAATGATGCTTGGCTGCCTGCGCGGGATATTAAAGTAGGTGATTTTTTGACAATCTTAGATAGCGAAAATAGCAAGCTAGTGCTTCAAAAGGTTACACAGATATCTAAGAGGAAGATATGGGTGAGAACATATACTCTCAAAACTGACTTAGGCCATTATTTTGCCGGAGGCGTAATGGTTAAAAACGCATATTACAAAAAGATGTAATCAAAATCTATATGACAAAAAGAAGAAAAAAGAAAAGTCAAGTTAAGAAAAAATTTCCCTTAAGCGATATACTTGCAAGATTGTTTGTGGGCGCGGCTTTAGTCTCTTTTTTATTAGCTATTGGCATAAAAGTTATATATTATTATGCGGCAAAAAAGTTTTATAATGACTTTTCCTTAAAATCAAAAGCTAGCGAACAAGAAAATAAGCCGAATTTAAAATCAGTGGAAAAAATTGTTGTTTGGGATTATGCTTTTGTCTCGAAAATAAATCCAGATAACGGCTTGCCTCTTGGTAGAGCTAATGTCTTTAATATTAATAAGACAAAGTATATTTATAGCTGGCTGAGGATTACCAATAGCCAATTTTTCATCAAAGATCAGCATCTGGTTAGGTGGGAGTGGTATGACCCATCTGGTTTATTAATAAAAGAATATTCAGTTAAAACTAGGCCACCTTTAGAAACTGGTATTGATCACTTTATCTATTATTGGATAAGCGATATGTTAAACTTTAATGAACTTAAGAGTGAAGGTCGGGATGAAAAAAGTTTTATTGGTGTTTGGAAGGTTAAAGTGTATATTGATGAAGAATTTGCTTATATGGATGATTTTCAAATAGTTAATGAGGAGAAAAGTTTAGAGATGTCTAGGGGCGATTTTAGAATTACTAATTTTGTTGGCGAAGGTAAGATTTTCCGTAGTGAAGCTGGCGAAATTAGAGAATTCCCACTTAAAAATTTATTGCCGGTTAAAGAAAAAGATGAAATATTAGTTTACGAAGGTTATAAAACTTCATTGCTTGAAGAGCAAAGCTTTCCCAATTCTTTATTTATTACTAATAATGAAGGGATAACTTTTCGCGCTTTTGCTATAGCTGAGGATTTACCTAAACAAGATAGTCGATTTAATATTATTTTAATAAAAAACAATAAAGAAGCGGTTATACAGTTGTCGTCTGGAGGGTTGGTTCTCTTAGAGGGTACTTTAGAAGTAATAAACGCTGAAACAAATGATAAGATTATTCTTTCAAGTTCAGGGTCAATAAACGATAGTTTACCAGCAGTTCGTATTGATTCTTATTCAAAGAAATTCATTAAGTGGGATTTTATCTTAAGACCAACAGTAAAATAATGATTTGGAACAAAAAAATAAGTTTACCATTTTATAGTTCTGGCCAAATATTACTTCTTACAATTATAATAATTTTTTCTATTTCTTCAGCCATACTTCTAACAACAATGAAAAGTTTGATATCTACGATGCTTTTACTGCCAGAGAAAATAGCTTACCATAAAAGTTATTATGCTGGTGTTTCGTGTATGGATATTGCTCTGCTTAATTTTAGAAACAATATAAGTTACATCGGCAATGAAAATATTGCTATATCACCTGATATGACTTGCTTAATTTTACCTGTTGAAAGCAGTTTTGATAATAAGTATATAAAAACAACAGGAATATCAGGGAGCGTTCAGAGAAATTTTTTGGCGACTATTAAAAAAATAGATGCAAATGGGGCAGAACAAAGATATAAATTGGAAAAAATTGAGGAGGTAGACTCCTTTTAATCATTAATTTTATAAAGTTAAGGTCGCTTTGTATGTTTGAAAATTTAAGATTATTTTTATTTAAACAGGCTCTGCCTAGTATTGTACCTTTGGTTTTAAGCCAACATGAATTGAAAGTTATGAGTTTGACAAAAAAAGGCAGCAGTCATTATATTTTGAACAGACTGATTTACAAGTTTTTTGAGTACCCAACTTTTAATTTTGAAAAGACAGCTTTGTCTTATGATTTTATGCAATTTATCAAGCGGTTTAACTTTGTGGATCGTAATGTTGTGCTTTTAGTTCCGGAATTGCCTGTTTTACAAGATTTGATTAAATATGATAGCGCTTTTTTTAAGAAAAAAAACATTAACGAATTCTTAACCGTTGAACTGTCTAAACATTTCCCTTTTAGGATTAGCGAGCTTTTATATGATTATAATATAGATGAGGAAAAAGATATGATTGAATTATCGGTGGCGGCGGTGCCAAAACATCAGGCACAGAATATTATTGGCGCTTTCAATAATCTTGGGGTGGCTAAGATAGTTTTACCTATAATTATAGAAGAAATAAATAGAGCCTTAAGGCCCATAATACATATAGACAAGAATTATCTGTTAATAATTATGGATTTTTCTTATGTGGTTATAGCCATTATTCAAAAGGGAAAGATTTTAGTTACTCATCGTCTAAAAGAAAAAATAATTAATACTATAAATCATATTGGCAAGATTTCTAATTTGAATAAAGAATATATTATTAGTACATTTTTAACAGATGGTATTGAGCAAAAATCTCAAAGACAAATTGAGAATCTACAAATTCAGAAAAATTTAGTTGATTTTATTGAAAATGTACGCACTGAAACTAGCCGCTTGTTGCATTATTATAGTTCTATTAGTGGTAGCCACAAAAACAAAATTAATGAAATATTTTTGATTGGCAAATTTGCGTCTGTAAAGGGATTAAAAGAATATTTTGAATCGAATTATCAGGTTAAAGCTGTTGTTCCGGATCCTTTTGAAATTAACAATATTGATACTTCCAGTCTGTCTTTAGATTCTAAATTGCGGAAGAGCTTAATTGAAACGCCTGCGGCATTTTTTGATAGTGTTGGGTTGGGTTTAAGGTGCTTAGGTCCTGACCCTGAGGAAAATGGCATGAACCTTCTTATAAGAAGTTAAGTTATGATATAATTAGAAGAAGTTAACTATCCACATCTTTTTAATTATGCGACATTCAAAAGTGGTAGTACGTTTTGCTCCTTCGCCAACCGGTTTTTTGCATTTAGGTGGCGCTCGAACCGCCTTGTTTAATTATCTTTTTGCCAAGAAAAATAATGGCCAGTTTATTTTAAGGATTGAGGACACCGATTTAGTGCGGTCAAAAAAAGAATTCGAACAAGACATTAAAGATAGCTTGGAATGGTTAGGTTTAAAATGGGACAAAATATTTTATCAGTCGCAAAGAAAAGAAATATACAGAAAATTCCTTGAACAACTATTAGAGGAAGGCAAAGCTTTTTATTGCAATCACCAAAAAAGAGCTGCCGATGATGGTTTTAGCGGGCCTCATTTTTGTTCGTTGAGAGATAAATGTGGAGAAAAGCCAAGGTTTAATGACCGTTTTATTATTAGATTTAAAACTCCAAGAGGTCGTGATATTGTTTTTAATGATATTATAAGGGGAAGAATAACTGTAAATACAGAGACTTTAGGTGATTTTGCTATTGCGCGATCATTGAAAGAGCCGCTTTACAATTTTGCCGCAATGATAGATGATTGGCAAATGAAAATTTCACATATAATAAGAGGAGAAGACCATATAAGTAATACCCCCAAACAAATTCTTTTATACGAAGCCTTTAAGGTTGAGAAATTACCCTTATATGCACATTTGCCTTTGATTTTAGGTAAAGACTATTCAAAGATGTCCAAAAGACATGGCGATACTGCATTGCATATTTATAAACAAAAAGGATTTTTGCCCGAGGCTATCATTAATTTTTTGGTCTTTTTAGGCTGGAATCCTAAAAATGATAGAGAAATCTTTTCGCTTCAAGAGTTAGAACGAGAATTTATTCTAAAAGATGTACAGAAGAAAGGAGCCATATTTAATTTAGATAAATTATTGTGGTTTAATCGTAATTATATAAGGAAAAAGAATTTAGAGGAATTAATAGATTTAACCAGAGAAAGTTTTGTAAAAGAATATGGTTCTAAGTTTGATTTGGCATTTTTGGCGAGAGTCATTGAAATAGAAAGGGAGCGAGCTAATACGATTGTAGATATAGTTAAAAATTCACATTATCTTTTTAGAGTTCCTCATTATTCTAGAGATTTGCTTTTATGGAAAGAAATGGATTTTAATGATGTCAAACGCGCCCTCTTGTATGCAAAAGAGCTAATAAATAAATTGAGCAATACTGAAAGCGATAATCGTGATAAATTAAAAGAGGTTTTTTTAAGAGAAGCCGGTATTTTTGATGGTGATAGGGGCAGATTGCTTTGGCCATTAAGAGTGGCGTTATCAGGGTTGAAAACAAGCGCTAGCCCTTTTGAAATTGTTTATGTATTAGGTAAGGACGAATCGCTATCTAGGATTGATAAGGCGCTAGCTATATTAATAACTTAAGCTCCTAATTAAATTAGTGATTTGTAATATATTTGAATTTCAAATAAGCAAGGTTAAAAAGACTTTTTTTTATGTTTTAGTCCTTTTTTTTATGGCGCCGATTGTTTGTTTTGGTTTGACTTTAGAGGAGATTCAAAATAAAATTGGCGAGTTGAATCAAAAACTTCAGGGATATGAGGTTAGACGGAAGGAGTTAAGCGAGAAAATTTTAGAAAAGAAATATCAAGCAAAAAACCTACAAAACGAGATAGAATATCTTAATTATAATATTAATAAGCTTGAGAACGATATTGAAATTCTGGAGTTAAATATTGAGCAAAAAGCGCTTGAGATAGAACGTAAAAATATATTTATCGAAGATACTGCTAAAAAAATAAAAAATACTACTTTTCTAATCGAGAAAATATTAAATCAGCTTAATGATTTTAAAAAACCACTGATCTATTTTATATTTTCTTCAATAAGCCTTTCTGAATTTACAAATAAAATAGACCAATTTACTAAAATCAACAGCGCTTTAATTCTTAATGCTCGATATCTTAAATCATTAAAAGACAATTTAAGAAGCGAAAAACTTGCCCTTGAGACAGCTAAATATGAGCTTAGTAATTTTAAATCAGAAAAAGAAAGCAAAAAATTTGCCTTGTCTTTGCAAAAACAACAGCAAGCTATTATTCTGCAGCAAACTAAAGGTGAAGAGAAAAGATATCAAAGTCTATTAAGCGAAGTAGAGAAGGAACGGATAAAAATTATGAACGAGATTGTGCGTTATGAAGAAGAGACCAAAAGATTAAGAAATTTTAAATTTTATTCTGTTACTAATATACGGCCACCACAGGGGACAAAATTATTTAGATATCCAATTGATGGAGCTGTTTTGACTCAAAGATATGGTTCAACAGAATTTTCGCGAAAAGGTTATTATGGAGGCGCTATTCATAACGGTATTGATATAGCAGGTGATTTTGGGACAAAAGTATATGCTGCTGCCGAAGGAAAAGTTATTGGCAAGAATTCTACTGCTTGCCCTAATTTTAAAGATTACGGTTGTCAAGGCGGTTGGGGTAACTGGGTGGCAATAGAACATGCCAATAAAATGGTTACTTTATACGCTCACCTAATGCAACCAAGCTCATTAGAGATTGGCTCAATGGTTACTGTTGATAGTGTAGTCGGTTATCAAGGTTCAAGCGGAAATTCTACTGCGCCACATTTACACTTTTCAGTTTATACAGAATTTTACATTACAGATAAGAGATGGCCAGGATATAATCCTGAAGGAACAGTTAATCCCTTATGGTATTTGTAGTTAATTTTTGGAGGTCCGGCCTCCAAAAATATTTTCCCTTGCAAAATAGTTTTGGTACTGTATAGTTGTTGTAAAAGAGTAATTATTGAGTGATTATTGATTGTTGATTATTATTTGAGTAATTATAAATTCAAGTTAAAGGTTATATTTAATTTATTTACTTGTCGCCCAAGGTTTTTCAGTATCTATTTACAACGGTTTCTGTTTTTTTGGTTATTTTGCCGTTCTTGATTATTTGGCGTAGGTTTAAGCCTGTTTTATGGAGGCATATTGTGGCAGGATGTGGGATAACGATCTTTTGTGGAGTTACTATTTGGTATATATTTGTATTTCTAGATAACAAAATTAGAGATATTGATTATTCCTACGCACTTTTAGAGGGGGTAAGCTATGCCTATATATGGAGTAATTTTTTGTTTATTATTTCTTCATTTTTTGTAACAAAACTAATTTATGGAAAATTCACAAAAAAAAGATTTTTTATCTCGTTATTTATTTCAATTTTTGTTTTTGTTTTATCAGCTATTATTTGGGGATATTTGTTTGCTTGGGGTTTGGGTAAATTGACGGGAGATTTATAATATAATAAAGACTTTTTATAAAAATAAAATAATTTCTCTGGTAGGGTTAATCCTCTTTTTTTCTGATTTTTGGAGGTCCGGCCTCCAAAAATATTTTCCCTTGCAAAATAGTTTTGGTACTGTATAGTTGTTGTAAAAGAGTAATTATTGAGTGATTATTGATTGTTGATTATTATTTGAGTAATTATAAATTCAAGTTAAAGGTTATATTTAATTTATTTACTTGTCGCCCAAGGTTTTTCAGTATCTATTTACAACGGTTTCTGTTTTTTTGGTTATTTTGCCGTTCTTGATTATTTGGCGTAGGTTTAAGCCTGTTTTATGGAGGCATATTGTGGTGGGTTATATATTGTCCGGAGCTGTAGGAGCGTTAATTTGGTTTATTTATGTAGAGTTGGTTGATCGGGTTAATAATTATACTTACGTTGGAATATTTGATGATGGAATGATATATACTGAGCTATTTATAAGTATACTTTTAACTATATCGCCATTTCTAATTGCAAAAATAAAGTATAATAGATTTACAAAAAAAGATTTCTAATATCTTTTTCTTCTCTCTATAATTTCTATAAATTTCTATAATTTTGTTCATCATTCTTCTTGTGACTTGGGGATACTTAGTAGCCTGGGGACTTGGAAAACTTACAGAAACTTTGTAAATTATATTAAGTAATATTTGCTAAAATTAAATATGACGATGATGAATACTAAAAGAATTTTTTTTGGAGGGTTAATCCTCTTTTTTTGTTTGGTCGTAATAAGATTTTTTCTTTTAGCTCAGGAACTGCCATTTTACCCCATAGTTATTGTTCCTGGTATTGGTGGTTCCTGGAACTGGGATGTAATGGTTGGCAAAATCTTTGGCGATTCCTGGAACTTTACGCCCTTTACACATGTATATGATGGCTTGGTTAAATCATTAGAAAACGCTGGCTATGAAAAAAATAAGGATTTCTTTATTGCTTTTTATGACTGGCGAAAAGAAAATTTTAATTCAGCATTAAACTATCTTAAAGAGACTATTACTAAAGCTAAACAAGTTTCTGGTAAAAACAAGGTCAATATCATTGCCCATTCAATGGGGGGACTCGTGACGCGCGCGTATATTATTTCCAATCACTATGAAAATGATATTGATAAGTTCATAATGTTGGGAACTCCTAATTACGGCTCATCAGACCTTTATACTCTTTGGGAGGGCGGTTATGTGCCAAAGAATTGGGATAAGGGGCAGCAATTTATAATAGAAAATTACATTAGATACCTCAACTGGCTCAATAAAGATGCTCGTACTTCATACCAAGTTATCCATCAGGATGTCCCTTCAATTAGAGAAATGTTGCCCGTATATGATTATATTCAGGATAAAGCCACCGGCGAAATTAAACCTTTTGATTTGATGCAGGAGCAAAATATTTTTTTACAGGCTTTAAACACCCAAGAAAACATCAGTAAATTATTCGAAAGAGTAGGCGAAATAATAGTAATTGCCGGCGAAGGTTTTTATACAGTAAATTATATCCCAACAATAGCCCGCAATGAAAATGAAGCGCCTTTATGGATAGATGGCAAACCCGAACCATTAGACCCTCAAAGAAACGATGAGCTAGGTGATAATCGAGTCCTTCTTTTCAGTGCTTTGTTTAATTTTGGTTTTAGTGGTGGAGGTAGTTTTGGAATTATCAGATCAGAAAATCTCTTGGCAAGATTTTTTAATTATTTAATTAAAAAAGCCTATGCCCAGTTTGGCGGCTTGCCATTAAATTATCGCGAGATTATTAAATCCTCCAGTCATGGTAATTTACCCTATGATGCTATTTCTGATATATTCTCTATTTTAGAACTTAATTTAGCTGAAATTTCTTCACAATATCCGGAATTTGCCGAGGAAATGATTGTGATGGTTGGCTCGCCTGTTACCATCAAAATCAGGGATCCTAATGGCAATATTGTTTCCGAAAATCAAATAGATATTCCTTACGCTGAATTCAATAAGACGCCCGATCCTTTAGGTCCCAAAATGATTTTTATACCTAACCCCATTCAAGGCAAATATCAAATTGAACTTGAAGGTTTAGCTGAAGGCGAGTTTCATTTAGGTATACAGCTACTTGGCGATAATCTTAATATCTTTAAGGAAATAAGCGGTTTTGAATCAGAAACAGAGAAATTAATCTATTCATTTAATCTTAATACTAATAATTCTAATGAACCCTTAAGTGAAGTTGAGCAGAAAATAACTCCCGAAAATATTCTATTTGCGGTCAATAGATTTTATGAACTTGGTAGAATTAGGCATAATGCGGATGGCCAAATTTTGAAAAACCAGCTTTTGGCTAAGGTTCGTTCTATTGAAATTTTGCGCTCCACCCAAACTTTTACTCGTGCCGTTAAATCCATAATAAACCAACAAATAAAAAGCTCCATTAATCTCATCAAAAAATACCAAAAGAAAAACGCCATTGAAAAAGAAGCCGCTGAAATTCTTATTAAGATGTTTGAAGGTCTTTTGAGTTCCTAAACTCTATTGACACGAAAGGTAAGATAATTTATACTTTTAAATAAAAGTTCTTTTGAAATTTGGCTAGTTTATACTTATTTTAAGTTCCACAGACGAATATTTATGCTACTTTTATAAGAGAGTTTGATCCTGGCTCAGGACGAACGCTGGCGGCGTGGATAAGGCATGCAAGTCGTACGATGCGCGTGTTGAGCGCGCATAGTGGCGAACGGGTTAGTAACACGTAGGTACCTACCTTGAAGTTTTGAATAACCCCGGGAAACTGGGGCTAATACAAGATGGTATGAGAATCGGTTAATTCCGGTTTTCATTAAAGGAGCAATCCGCTTCAAGAGGGGCCTGCGGCCTATCAGGTAGTTGGTGAGGTAACGGCTCACCAAGCCTATGACGGGTAGGGGGGCTGAGAGGCTGTTCCCCAACACCGGGACTGAGACACTGCCCGGAGGCCTACGGGTCGCAGCAGTCGAGAATATTCGGCAATGCCCGAAAGGGTGACCGAGTGACGCCGCGTGCAGGAAGAAGCCCTTCGGGGTGTAAACTGCTTTTCTGAGGGAAGAATTCCGAACGCAAGTTCGGAATGACGGTACTTCAGGAATAAGAGGTTGCTAACTCTGTGCCAGCAGCAGCGGTAATACAGAGACCTCAAGCGTTGTCCGGATTTACTGGGCGTAAAGCGTCCGCAGCTGGAAATACTTGTGAGGAGTTAAATCTTAAGACTTTAGTTTTAAGCTGCTTCTCAAACGGTATTTCTAGAGGGGCAAAGGGGTGAGTGGAACTCTGGGAGTAGGGGTGAAATCCGTTGATACCCAGGGGAACGCCAAAGGTGAAAACAACTCACTAGGTGCCACCTGACAGTCATGGACGAAAGCGTGGGCATAAAAAAGGATTAGATACCCTTGTATTCCACGCCCTAAACCATGGAGACTAGTCGTTGGAAGTGTCGACCCTTTCAGCGGCGAAGCTAACGCGTTAAGTCTCCCGCCTGGGTAGTACAGCCGCAAGGCCGAAACTCAAAGGAATAGACGGGAGCTCGCACAAGCGGTGGATCGTCTGGCTTAATTCGACGGTAACCGATAAACCTTACCAGGTCTGGAATGTCATGGTGATAATCTGACGAAAGTTAGATTTCCGCAAGGACATCATGGCGAGGTGTTGCATGGTTGTCGTCAGCTCGTGCCTTGAGGTGTTCCGTTAAGTCGGGTAACGAGCGCAACCCCCATCCTTAGTTTTAGATGTCTAGGGAGACTGCCTGGGTTAACCAGGAGGAAGGAGGGGATGACGTCAAATCCGCATGGCCCTTATGACCTGGGCTGCACAGGCGATACAATGGAATGTACAAAGGGCTGCGAAGTCGTGAGGCGGAGCTAATCCCAAAAAACATTCCTTAGTTCGGATTGAGGTCTGCAACTCGACCTCATGAAGCTGGAATCGCTAGTAATCGCGGATCAGAATGCCGCGGTGAATACGTTCTCGAGCTTTGTACTCACCGCCCGTCAATCCAAGAGAGCTGGGAACACCGGAAAGACCGTTTTCTGCGGGATGATGGTGGGCCCGGTGATAGGGGATAAGTCGTAACAAGGCATCGCTAGCGGAAGCTGGCGATGGATCACCTCCTTTCAAACACGTTTTATGTGTTTGAAGCGTCGACTTGAACAATTGATAAAATTGTTCAAAGATTTTGCAGATTATCTATAAAAATCTGCTTCGTCGTGGAACTTAAAATGCGTATAAAAAATATATAGTTAGTTTAATTAGTAGTAAAAAATATACGCCTCTGAGGCGTTTTTTTATATATAAATTTTTTTTGTAGTGATATAATATGTTCAAATGGAGTTAAGAGATAAATTCATTTATAAAAATCTTAGTGTTTTTTTTGTTTGCCTGCTTATTGGTATTACAGTAATTTTTGCGCGGCAAGCGGCTTATTATTTTACTGAAAGTTTTAGTCTTATTTTAGCTGCGTTATTAGCATTTTTGTTTTTAAGAAATTTGGTTATTTCCAAGAAGTTAACTTACAATAAGACATTTTTAATTATTTTAGCGATTATTGTTGCTGTTTATTTGATGGCAGTTGAATTTTCTGTGAATAGGTTTGAATCACTACGAAGTTTTTTTTACATCAGCGTCTTTCTTGCGGTGGTTTTTATCATACACTCTTTTGACCTTACTAGTAAAACTATCATTAATATACTTAAATATTTTGTTTTCTTAGGTTTAGTGGTGGTGGTTATTGGATATTATTATTATTTGTTTATTGATAAAGATCATTTTAGTTCAGTTTTTAATAATCCTAATGTTTTGGCTTCGTTTTTGTTGTTAATACTGCCAATCTCTTATTATTTAAAACAAAAAGCCAAAAATAATATTTTTTGGAATTTTCAGTTAGTTATTTTTATTAGCGCTTTTCTTTTAACATTATCACGAGGGGGTTTGCTTAGCTTTTTTTTAGCTAGCGTGATTTTTGCGCTTTTGTTTAAAGATAGACTTATAAATAATCGAGTTTCTTATTTTTTAAAGCGCCGTAAAAAAATGCCAAGCCTTTTGCCTTTATTTATGTTTTTTGTATTTATTTTTCTTTTTTTAATTTCTCTTCAGTACACAAATTTGTATGAGAATATTTTGGGCCGCTTTAAATTTAATTATACCTTGTCTTTGCGCGGGCGAGTTGAGTTTATCGTGGAAGGTTGGCGTATTTTTCAAGATAATATTTTAAAAGGTACAGGACCGGGAACTTACAAAATAATTTTGCCATTTTATCAGGTTTCCCCGGTTGGATATTCTATTTACCCGCATAATATAATTATTGAAATGCTATCTGACCTTGGTTTGCTAGGTATAATTTTTTTAATATTTACAGTTCTTTTTGTTTTTAAAATAGCGAAAAAACTTAGACAGGAAAAGTGTTCCGAATTTTTTTATTTTGTTTTTCTAGGTTTCCTTTCTTTTTTATTGAATATGTTGTTTGAGGTTTCTTGGCATTACATTGGTCTATTCTTTATTTTTGGGGTTTATATAGGTTTATTGACGCACTTATTTAAAAAGGATATCCTGAAGTTTTCAGGTAAAAAATTAATTTTAGCGACTTTGATATGTTTAGGTATTATTTTTTGGTTTGGTAAAAGCGCTTTTAAAAGTTATTGGTTTCATCATTACTTCGAGTTGGGCAAATTTTATGTTGAAACTAAACAGTTTAAGCAAGCAGAAAGAAGTTTTGTCGATTCGCTTCGGTTTTTTGATAATGAAGAAAACAATTATCAGCTTGCCCTTCTTAATTACAATATTTATCGTCAGACATCTGATTCCATAAGATTAGAATTAGCCGAGAATTTCGTTTCTCGGTCTTTGAGGTATAATATTTATAATGCAAGGGTTTACAGCTTGAATGGATTAATTTTAATGGAAAAGAAAGATTTAGTTTCCGCCGAGAATAATTTTTTAAAAGCCGTTTCCCTTGATAAATATAATAATCCCGAGTATTATATCAATTTAGGGTTTTTTTATTATCTAAATAACAGGATAAACGATGCCGTAAGGGTAATTAAGAGTATTTTAGATTATTATCCTAGCGATATGATTGTTGCTCGCAGCGCCAGCATTCAATTAATAGAAAAGCTGTCGCAGGCTTATTATATTCTGGCGTTAATACATAGAAATAATGGCGAGTTAAATGAGGCGCGGAAATATTTAATTGAATCTTTAAAGATAGATAAATATAATATTGAGGCAAGACGAGAGCTTAACCGATTAAATTTAGAAAAGGGCCTGTAGTTCAGCGGTAGAACGCCCGTCTTGCACGCGGGAGGTCAGGGGTTCGAGTCCCCTCGGGTCCACAAGATTAGCTAAAGTTCTTTAGATTGTGATGATTTTTTATTGAAGTAAAAAGTTATGGCTATAAAAAAGATACAAAATCAATCAAAAGAAAAACTTTTAGCCGAGATTAAGCGGTTGAAAAAAGAATTCAATAGAATTAATAAAAAAAATAAGTGAAATAAATATGGCACAATACAAACCACAAAAAGAAGAAATTATTACTGGTGAAAAATCTTTCTTAGTTAAGCTCGGGGAAGAAAAGGGTTATATTTTGATTAGTCACGATGGTTTCAAAATTACTTATTTAGCCCAAGGGTATACCGATAATTTTTTAGATCCGGAGGAGCAAGTTAGAGCAGAACTGTATGTAGATTTAATAGAAAAGTATAACTACAGACCAGATAAAATTGAATTAGAGAAATATCGAAAGATCGGGCATCCTCACAAAAGAACAGATATTAAAATGGATATCGTTGTTTATAATGAGAACCATAATCCATTTATGCTTTTTGAGTTAAAGCCCCGAGATGATTACGAAAGATATTTTGAATCTTCAATTAAAACCCAACTTTTTGAACCTGCTGCTACAGAAGATAAGGGTAAAGGAACTTTAAAATTTCTTATTTATTACACTCGTTGGTATGACGATGATGGCAAATTACAAGAAAAATACGAGACAATAGATTACACAAAATTTAAATCTTTTGATGATTGGGAGGCTGCTGGTCGTCCTAATTTAAGATATATTCCAAAAAATTATGAAATTAAAGATAAGCCGCCGGCATTTATAAAAGGAGGAGAAAAAGATTTAAGATTAGATGTAAAAAAGGAAGAATTAGATAGGATTGCAAGAGAACTCCACAATATTTTATGGGGTGGGGGTAAGTATCAAAACGAGCTTTTCTTTAATTTAATCGGGATGTTTTTGGCAAAAATTTACGACGAGAAAACAACGCCAGAAGGCGAACCTTACCAATTTCAAATTTTCTTTGAAGGATTAGACCAAGAACCCCCAGAAAAAACCTATAAAAGAATTAACAAGCTTTATAAAGGCGAGAAAGATTCTAAAACTGGAAAATATAAAGATTGTGCATTAAAACGATTATTAAATTATAAAGATGAAGATTTAGAGAAGGTAAAAGACATAATTTTTGATGCCCCAAAAGTAAAATATGTTGTTGAGGTGCTGCAAGACATATCTTTCTTACAAAATAAGTATGATGTTCTCGGTGATTTCTTTGAGAAAATTGTTAGGCAAGAACTAAAACAAACAAAAGGACAATATCTTACACATCCGAATATAGTTGATTTTATCCTGTATGCTCTAAGATTAGATGAATTAACTTTAAACTTAATAAACAATGAAACGAGATTGCCTTATATTATTGATCCTGCATGCGGTTCTGGGACATTTTTAATTCACGCGATGAAACTAATTGATAAAGTTAAGGAGGAAGCAGAAAAGGAGGGCAAAATCAAAAAAGATTACGCAACACAAGAATTTTTAGACAAAAATTTTCAAAGATTGCGCAAAAATGCCTGGGCAGACGAATATATTTATGGTATTGAAATAAATTCTGATTTGGCGATGGCTTCAAAAGTAAATATGGTTGGCCATGGCGATGGTTCCGCAAATATTGAGCCTGCCGACGGTTTAATTGATTTTAGTAATTATCACAGAAAATTAGCAGAAAAACATGAAAGCAAAGTTTATTCATTTCCTGTAAACGAACAATTTGATGTAGTAGTTTCTAATCCACCATTTAGTGTGACCGTAGACAGAGATACAGCTAAGCAGTTTCCAAGGCTTTATTTGAGAGGAGAAAAAATAGCAAAGACTCTTAAAAATAACAAAGAATTGGAAGTTGATACAGAAAATCTTTTTATAGAAAGGTGGTATCAATTATTGAGAGAAGGCGGGCGAATGGGCGTTGTTCTCCCCGAAAGCGTTTTTGATACAACCAGCAATAGAGATATCCGGCTCTTCCTTTATAAATATTTTTGGATTAAAGCGGTTGTTTCATTACCTCATTTAGCTTTCGCACCTTATACTCAAACAAAAACGAGCTTGCTTTTCGCGCAAAAGAAAACCAAAGAAGAGGTAGAAGAGTGGAATAAGTTATGGTCAAAGTACGAAGATGAATACAAAGAACTGATTTCTGAAATAAAAAAATTATTAAAATCAGAGAAGGAAGAAAATAAAAAGAAATTTATAGAACTTTTAATTCAACTTTTAGGAGAAGAAAATTTTGACCCTGAAGATAAAAAACTATCATTTAAAGAACTTAAAGAGAAATATGAAGAAAATATACAAGAAGCCGATCTTGAATGGTGGGTGTTTAAAAATGTATCTAAAGAGCAGGACTACCCTATATTTATGGCTCACGCTGAAGAAATTGGCTATAAGCGAGGGGTTCGCAAAGAAGAAAAACGTCCTAATCAACTTTTTAATTCGGAAGGAGAGTATTCAGACAGAATAATTTATATCGATACTAATAATCCAAAAACTATTTTGGATTATTTAAGAAAATATGTAAAATGGAACAGATAATTTTTAGTACAAACTTTTTTAAAATAGGACTTCAAAAACAATTACGTCTAGATTCTAAGTACAGATATTTTAAAGATGAAAAAAATAATATTACTGAATTATTAAAAAAGAGCAGAAAAACAGGTATGCCGTTAGGTAAGATTTTAGACCTTGCTAATACTACAACAATAAAAAAGGGTGAATTAGAAGAAGAAATGATTTTAGCCGATTTAGATGACATTGAACCTGGATTTGGTGCTATAAAAAATGAGATTGTGGTTGCAGAGATAGGATCTGACAAAACCTTTTTCAATGATGCTGATATTGTATATTCAAAACTCACCCCTGAAAAAGGCCACTGCTTTTTAAATGATAAAGCAAAAAAAATTATAGGAACTACAGAACTAATTGGTTATAGATTAAAAAGCAGAAGTTGGGACATCAAATTTCTAATGTATTTGCTTCTTCATAAAAGTTTTAGAAGTGATTTAGAACTTTTAACATCAGGGAAAACTCATCCACGAATACACATACCAGATTTTCTTGCAATGAAAGTTCCATTTATCAATTATCAAAAGCAAATAACAATAGTTAAAAAAATAGAAGAAATAGAAAACAAAATTCGATCTACTAAGAAAAAAATTGAATCTATTCAAGATATCATTGATGATGTTTTTGTTAAGAATGGATATTCAACAAGACCAAAACTAAAAAGAGATGAAGAATACAATTTGAAAAATAATTTTAAAAATATATCTAAATCAAACTGGTTAAGTATTAGAACTTACCTTTGTAGATTTATTGAGGATGAATTGCCTATATTTGTAAAAGAAAATTTAAAAGGAAATTACATACCTTTTACTAAATATGTTAAAAAAATTAGAAGTGGAGAGTATATCCCAAAGAAATATTATTCTTCTTATGATACAAATTTTGTATATTTAAGAGTCAATAATATTTCCTCAAACGAATTGAATTTAGAAGAACCAATTTTCTTACAAGATGTTATAGGAGAACAATATAAAAACATTGCAATAAATGAGAATAATTTAATCTTGACCCGCTCTGGTACAATTGGAAAATGTATTATTTTTAATAAAGACACCAATGATGAACGAATATTTATTCCGTCTCACCACCTTGCGGTTATAGAGTTCAATAATTTAGATGATGCCCTTTTTCTAAAATACTATTTACAATCTTCTTTTGGTTCAGATTTCTTCTGGGCTTTTTCAACTGGTAAAAGCCAAAAGGAAATTACAAACTGGTCTATTAGAAAACTCCCTATTCCGGCAATTGATAAAAAAACTCAACAAAAAATTGTTTTAGAAATACAGCAACGGGAAGAAAAAAGTAATCAATACAAAGAACAAATCAAAAAATTGCGAGAAGAAATTGATAATTTAATTTATGAGAGTTTAAAAAATGGTTAGTAAATACGATGACTTAAAATTTTTAAATATTGAAGGACCTACTATGGAGATTAAAATCTCCAAATAAAATTTGCTTTATTATGAACAAAAAAAATAATAGTTTCATTAGTTTTTGTCTTCTTAATCATTGGGATAGTTGGAATCTATCTTTAGGATAATTCCTAAAAAAACTAACAACATTATCATCATCAAATCTTCAAATATTACTCTTTCTTCTTTAGTAAAAGGTTGTGCTAAAACTGACAAAGGGATGGTCACTAAATCTTTATCTTTTGGTAAAGAAACTGAGAAGGACCAAACATAGGAAATGAAGTTTTATATTTAAGGGCAATAAACCATCTTTGCTGTAGAAAAGCTGATTGAAAAGCAAATTCAGTTAGAAACATTTATGAGGTGTGGAGTGGTATTGGTTGTAAATGTAGATGCTTTTCTAAAATAGAAGCTAAACTTCAAAATATTCCTTCAGGTAATTATGTTGTGAATGTGTATGAAAAAGTAACGGAACCTGGAGGCGAAGAACCAATGGAACAAAAACTAATCATCTCTCAAAATATTGTTGTTCAATAAAAATAAATTTAAGGTTTCGCAAAATACGATATATTATTATAATACTTATCCAAACATTAACCATTCTGGTTTTAAGATAAGCAAAATTCTTATAATCAACATTAAAATTCCGCCAATAAGATGAGAAAAACGAGTATATTTTGTGGTGATGCCAGTCATTTGTAAGGTTATCATAGCGGCAAAAAAGACAAACAAGCCGTCTAACATAAAAACAAAAATATAAATTAGCATATAAAGATAATACTGCCATTTTGCCAAACTACTTAAAGTTAAAATCTGTATAAATACCACTGGTAAGCCCGCTGAACAAATCAGTTCGACCAGGTTTACTGCTCCAGCTAAAATTATTATTCCAACTAAAGCCAGCAAAAATTGTTGTTTTTGGGTAATCGATTTTAGTTTTTCAAAAACTTTTTGTCGCTTTTTTCACCGGTCACTTTGCAACCGCTTGTTTTATTAATAAAAAATTCGCGTAGATTATAAATGCCGCCACCTAAAGCTAGTAAGCCGATTGCTACTCTTATCCAGACAATAAAACCTATAAATAAAAGAAGGTTGAGTCAAGCAGCCATAAAAAGAAAATAAACAGAGGCTGAAGCAATAATAAAGGCGCTTCCCAAAATTCACATTCTTTTCTTATCCTTCATTCCCAAAAGCAAGCTAATTAAAAATAGCAAAGCCCACATAGTGCATGGGTTAAAACCATCCAACGTTTCCAAAAATAACTGCAAGCACGGGTAAAGATAGATTTTTTGTTTCAATCTCTCCTAAAAAGGGGACTTTAATTTTTTGAGGAATTGGTGATCTTTTGTTCTCTTTTTCAAATTTTTCCTCTAAGTTCTTCTCTTCCGGTTTTAAAGCTAATAACTCGCCAATCACATCGCGAGAGCTTTTTTGTAAAACTAATTTTACCGCATCTTCTATCGCCGCTCCGGTGCTTTGTTCGTTATACCAATCAGTAAAATATTTTTCCCCAAAAACTGTAAAAGGGACGCCTGGAACAGTGGCGTTTAATTTTTTGCCGACTTCAATAAGTAATTGTCTATTTTCGTTTTTATACCAAACTTCAAAATCATAAATATTAACTTGTGGGTATTTTATTGGCAAGTTTTTCTAAAAAAAGTTTTTCTTTAGCGCAATGCGGACAACCTTCACCCCAGAAAAAGTAAATATTTACTTTTTCTTCGACCTCTTCGGCAAAATTTTTTTCCGTTTTAAAGACTGAAGTGAAGAAAAAAACAAAAGCAACAACAACCCCCAGAAGTAAAATTATTGTTTTTTTAACATAAATTTATTTATCTTTATTTTCTTCAATAACTTTCAAAAAGTTCTTCTTTAGATGGTTCGCCGTGAAGGCGTAGGATTTCATTTCCATCTTTATCAAGAAAAACAAAAGTTGGTAGATTTTTGTCAATTTTGTATTTTTCTACCATTTCTTTGTCTTTGTCATAGTCATAATATTCTGTTTTAACCAAGGTAGCTCACCTTCAATTTCCAATTTCTTTCCACCGAGGCCTCATAACAATGCATCCTGAGCACCACTCGGCACCGAATTTTAATACTTTCATAAATTTTTATTAATAAATTTAATTAATTATAAAAAATGTCGACCTTTTAAAAAATTAAGTTGAAAATATAACCAAAAATGATAAAAAATGTTGAGATAGTAAAAACAAAAATAGCTAAAAGTTTAAGTTTTATTAAACGACTCAGAATTATCATTTGCGGCAAAGAAAGGCCAACAGTTGCCATAATAAAAGTCATTAAAGTACCAATAGCCATACCTTTTTCATAAAGCGCTTGGGCAATTGGCAAAACGCCAGCAATGTGAGAATAAAGCGGAACACCAATAATCACCGCAGCAGGGACAGCTAAAATTCCTGCTTTTTTAGTAATACCTGCAACAAAATCAGCTGGCACATAACCGTGAATAAAAGCGCCAATTCCAACGCCAATAAGAATATAAGGGCCAACTTGCCTTAAAATCTGTTTTGCCGAACTTATACCAATTCTTATTGTTCGATCTAATGAATATTTTTGGGGAATAAAAGAAAGGTTAGAACCTTCTTTTTTGAGATTTAAAACACTTTTTTCTATTTGATTTTCTAATTTTAACCTACCGATAAAATAACCGCCAAAAACAGCGGCAATAAGTCCAGCTAAAACATAAACTAAAACAAACTTAAAACCAAAGAGACCAAAAAGGAGCATTACTGCTACCTCATTAATCAAAGGAGAAGCAATTAAAAAAGAAAAGGTTACGCCTAAAGGAATATTAGCTTTCGTCAAACCAATAAACAAAGGGATAGCGGAGCAAGTGCAAAAAGGAGTAATGGCTCCAAGGCAAGCGGCCAAAAAATTACCTAATCCCAATTTTTTACCTGATAAAAAATTTCTTATTTTTTCCGGCCTTAAATATTCTTTAATTATTGAAACAAAAAAAGTGATAATAAAAAGCAAAAGCCCAATTTTAACAACATCGTAAATAAAGAAGTTGATAATGTCTAAAGTTCGTTCAGAAAGGTAAATTCCTTTAGCTTGAAGAAAGGAATTAAGCAAATGAAAAATTAAATAATCAACAAGCGCTTTTATCATAATTAGAATTAGAGATTTTTTAGCAACTCTTTGATTTCTGCTACATCGGCAATTCTGCCGGCGATTTTTATTTGATTATTTACTACTAAGGCTGGCGTGGACATTATACCCATTTCCACTATTTTGTTTATATCGTAGATGTGTTCAATTTTTACATCTTTTAATCCTAGTTCTTTAATAGCCTTTTTAGCGTTTTCTTCTAATTTTTGGCAATTAGGACAGCCGGAACCTAAAATTTTGATAGTCATATTTGGTTATTTAAAAATTTATTTAATAAAGATATCGACTTTTTAATGTTTTTCTTATTTAAAAAATAAAAAATTCTAGTTCCTTTTTTCTTTAAATTGATTAAACCGGCGTTTTTCAATATTTTAAGATGATGGGAGGTTAAGTTCTGCGGTAAATTTAAAAATTGCCAAATTTCGCAAACGCACTTTTTTTGTTTTTGCAAAATGCACAAAATTTTCAGGCGGTTTTCTTCTGAAATTATCTTCAAAAATTTAACTACTTCTTTAAGATTGTTTTTTTGATTTTTTATTTTTACAGTAATTAATTTTAAATATCAATTTGCATTGATATTATATTACATCTATTTTTTATTTCAAGATTGTTAAAAAGTTAAACATAGCAAAGACGTTTATTTATAAAATTTCATAGATTTTTATGTGTTAAATCTATGCGTTGTTTTAATTTTTCTTCAAGAAAATAACATAATTACTTTTTACTTTTTATTAGTAATTTAATTTAAAACTGGTTAAAATAGTAATGTAACTAGGAAAGAAAAACAAGATGAAATTAGCCCACGTAATTAACGCCTGATTTAGGTAAGCCATTTTAATTAATATTTGCAAATCAGCCCTATTTTTATATAATTTTCATTATGAATGAAATAAGACGCGTTTTTAAGAAAACCCAGATTGCCATAATATGGTTTCTGTTTTTGGCATTTTTCTATTATATTCTTTATCAAATGTTTTCTTCACCGCAGGTTATAGCTACTTGTTTTGACAAAATAAAAAATCAAAATGAAGAGGATGTTGATTGTGGCGGAGTGTGCGTACCGTGCAAAAGCGAGAGGCAGATAAACATAAGTAATGTTAATATCTTGCGTTTAAATAATAATTATTATCGCGTTATTTTTGAAGCTGAGAATTTGAATCCAGATACTGCCTATAAGAGTGTGGAATATAAGATAATTTTTAAAGGAGGAGGTGGTGGCGTAGTGGAGGAGAAATATTTTTCCGAATTTCTTAATCAATTTGAGAAAAGATTTGTCCTGTCGCCGGCATTTCTTATTTTTGATGATATAACTGACGCAGCAGTTGAGGTGGCAAAACTTATTAAGAGCGATAAAAAACCTGTTTTTTTAAAAAATTTAGTTTTAGAAAAAGAGCCCGTTGAGCTTGATGAAAGTGATGTGGAGGTTGGCAGAAGAATTATTGTTAGAGGTCATCTTTTTAATGATAGTGTTATTAATTATAAAGAGGTTGAAGTTATTGCTATCTTTTACGATTCTAGAGATACACAAAAGATTGTAACCGCTGGTTCAACAATACTTTATGATATAGAACCATTTAAGCGGAGAGATTTTGAGATAACGATACCAGTTTCTTCTGAATACTATATTGACCTTAATAATTTGTTGGTGTATGCTTATGTTAATTTTTCTAAACACGAAAATCTATGAAAGTTCATCAGGATAATGCTAATAATACTGGTATATCTATAGTTCCCCAACATGTTGCTATTATTCCAGATGGCAACAGGCGTTGGGCGGTAAAAAGAGGTTTTCAGCCATACCAAGGGCATTTATATGGGGCAAAAGCCTTGGAAAAGATTTTAGAAACCGCTTACAAGTTTAATATTAAATATTTTTCTTTTTGGATTGCATCTTTAGATAATTTGCGCAAAAGGTCTAAAAGAGAAGTTGATTATTTATTTAAGTTATTTGAAAGTAAATTTATTGAACTAAGAAATAATCCCAGAATTCATAAAGAAGAAGTTAGAATCCGTATTATTGGTTTTTGGCGGGAAATTGTCTCAGGCTCTCTTAAAAAAATATTTGAAGAGGTTGAAAAGCAAACAAAAAGTTTTTCAAAATATAATTTAACTTTTCTTATGGGTTATAACGGAGATGTTGAAATGCTTGAAGCTATCAAGAAGATTTTAATAAGTCGCGAGCCAGTTAATCCGCATTTTAAAGAAGAATCACTGCGCAAGCACTTATTGACTGGTGAATTGCCCGATATTGATTTATTGATTAGAACAGGCGGCGAGCCTCATCTTTCCACTGGTTTTATGATGTGGCATATGCGCTATGCTCAACTTTTTTTTACTGAAACATTATGGCCTGATTTTAAGCCAGCGGAGTTTATCAAAGCAATTAAGGAGTACGCCAATAGAGAGAGAAGGTTTGGTAAATAGTTAAATAATAGGGTTGTGGAAAACAGGTGAAAATGATAGTGGCGAAAAAATACCGAAAATAAATCGAACGAAATTTAAAAAACAAGCTCCAGAGAACTTATTAGAGTGCTGGCTTTTTAAATTTTTTAATAAATGTTTTTAAATTATTGACATATAAGTATAGTGGTTTAGAATGGTCAATAAGTGGGGAATAGTGGATAAAAATGGGGAAAAAATAATTAGATAGTGGATAACTTAAACCAGCCTATAAACTCATAAGATTTTCTAATGTTTTTCGGAGAATTTTTATACAAAATTGATAATAAAGGCCGCGTAGCCATACCGTCGAAATTTAGACCTTATTTAATCGATGGAATTATTATAACCAGAGGATTTGATGGTTGTTTAGTTATTTATACAAAGCAAGAATGGCAAAAAGTGTTAAATTCATTATCGTCTTTACCTACTAATCAGCAGGAAACGAGGATTTTTCAGAGGATGCTTCTTTCTAGTGCTTTTGATGGCGATCTTGATAGTCAGGGTCGCATTTTATTGCCTGAATATTTAAGACAGCAGACAAACATTAAAAACGGCGATAATGTTATTTTTATTGGTGTTAATAATAAAATTGAAGTTTGGCAAGAGTTGGTTTGGAACGATTATAAAAAGAATTTCGGTAAGACAATGGATAAAATTTCCCAAAGCTTACCTAATATTGGACTCTAAAATTTAAAAAAATTAAACATTTTTTCTTCCCGCAGTCTACAGGCCGTAGCCAGAGAGATTACTTTTATGCAGGCTACGGGAAGCGAAAATGACCGATGGCAATTACGACAATATTATTCACACCCCAGTTCTTTTAAAAGAATCGTTATTCTACCTTAATGTTCAGCAGAATTTAGATTATCTTGATTGTACTTTGGGTGAAGGTAGTTTTGCTTATGAAGTTTTAACTCGAAATGGTCCTCAAGGTAGAGTGGTTGCTTTTGATTTGAATGAGAAGGTTTTGTTTGTTGCCCAAAAAAGGCTTGAAAGATTTGGCCAAAGAGTAATATATATAAATCGTAACTTCGCGGAAGTCAGGGAAGTTATTGAAGAATTAAGGCAAGTTTTATCTGATATTAAGATTTTTGGAGTTTATATAGATTTGGGGATATCTCGTTTTTTGCTTGAAAAGTCAGGTAGAGGATTCTCTTTTAAAAAAGATGAAATAATTGATTTGCGATATGGTAATTATGGTAAGCCGGCTTATGAAATTCTGAATTATTATCCTGTCGATGGTTTAGAGCAAATTTTTCGTGAGTATGGCGAAGAAAGGCATTCAAGATTGGCGGCGGGTTTAGTGGCTAAAAGTCGGCGACAGGAAAAAATAGTTACCACAGGCCAGTTGGCTGCAGTTCTAAAGCCTTTAGAAAAATTTTACCGAAACAAAAAAATAAATTATTTGACCAAAGTTTTTCAGGCATTGAGAATTGAAGCTAATTCCGAGTTGGATAATTTAAGGCGGGTTTTAAATGCTGGTATTCAAATTCTCGAACCGCAAGGTCGTTTTGTAATTGTTTCATACCACTCATTAGAAGACAGATTAGTAAAATACACTTTTAAAGCTTTTCAGAAAAGTAAAAAAGGAAAAGTTATTACTTTTAAGGCAGTTCGTCCGACAAAAGAAGAAGTAAAAAATAATCCTTCAGCTAGGTCCGCAAAACTACGCGCCTTTGCTAAAGATAGCCATTAGGCGTCAGAGACAATTGATTTTTTTATAAATCATTTGTCCCTGATTCCTTAATAAATTTGCGGGGGTTTTATGAAGTTTGACTTTAAAATTGTTAATTTGTTTTTAGCTGGTATTCTGGGATTAATGTTCGTTTTCCAAGTTTTTCTCAATTTATCAGTAATAGATTTGAATTATAAGATTAAAGAGCTTAAGGCTAATTTAGAAGGTTTAAGTTTGCAAAACAAAACACTTAATTTTAAGTATTTACAGGAGAAAGAAAAATATTTCGCTACTTTGGGAACACATTTAGTTAAAAGCGATAAAATTGAATTTGTAACCATAAGAAAAGGCATTTCATTGTTAGGAAATAGTTTTAAATCCGAATAGTGGTATTGCTATGACTAGAAAAATAGGGTTTCTTCAATTTATAGTAGTTTTGCTTGGGCTTGCCATATTATGGCGAGTTTTTTATTTTGCCGTTGTTTTATATAACAAACAGGAGCCAGCAAAAGCTGCGGTTAATAGGGAAGTTAGGGGAGTAGATAAAAGAAGCGAGATATACCTTGAGGACAAAAATAATCAGTCATTATATCCTGTAGCTATAAATAAATTGTATTACAATGTTGCACTTAATCCGCATTTAATTCAGGAAGATGAGCTTAATAAGATTCAGCAGATTATATTTTCGTATTATGAAGCTAAGAATAAAGATAATAATGAAGCCGCGGCATTAATAGATAAAGTTAGAGATAAAGTTGAAAAAAAAGATACATATTTTGTTAATTTATTACCAAAATTAGAAAATGACGATCCTATTATAACTAAAATAAAAGAAGCTAAGCTTAAAGGTTTATACTTAACTACTTACTATGACCGCTATTATCCTCTTGGAGAAAAACTAGCTCAACTGCTTGGTTATTATGGTTTTAGAGGTAAGGAAAAGGAAGGTATATATGGCATAGAGCAATTTTACGATGATTATTTAAAAGGCAACATAGGCAATCTTGACGGTAGTAATGGTAGTAATGATGTTGTGAATAGAGCGTTGCGTTTGTTCGGCGTCAATAAGCCATTAATTAATGAGGAAATTAAATTAATTTTGACTATTGAACCGAATTTAAATTTTAAGACCGACGAGATATTGGCTAATTATATGAAGAAATTTAAAGCAGAACTGGGCATTATTGCCATTATGGATCCTAATAGCGGTGCTATTCTTGCTTTATCAACTCAGCCTTCATTTGACCCAAATCGTTATTACGAAGTAAGCGATTATAGACTATTTTTAAATCCATTAATCTCAAATACTTTTGAACCGGGTTCAATATTTAAAATTTTTACTTTCGCTTTGGGATATTTTTTTAAAAAAATAACTCCTGATGAATGGTATGTTGATAAAGGATTTGTTAAATCAGGCAGTTATATCATTAAAAATGCTGCGGAGAAGGTGTATGGCCACATACCACTTAAGGAAGCCCTAATTAAGTCTATTAATACAGGTGTTGTTTATATCGTTGAAAAATTATCTGATGAAGAATATATTAAGGGTTTAGAGAATTTTGGTTTGTCTGAGTTAACGGGCATAGATATTCCTTATGAAGCTAAGGGTTCATTTATTAATGTTTATTCTAATCGCGAAATTGATAAATTTGTTTCTTCATTCGGGCAAGGTGTAAGTGTGACGCCTATAAGATTTATGACAGCGGCTTCGAGTTTAATTAACGGAGGTAAACTTTTGAAGCCGTATTTTTTAAAAAAAATACTTATAGGCGATAAAGTTATTTATGAAGCTAAGCCACAGGTTTTAAGAATGGTTTTAGATGATTATTCAAGGAATTTGATTAAAGATTTGATGATTGAAACAGTGGAAAATGGCACAGCACGGAGAACAAAAATAGCCGGTTACAACATAGGAGCTAAAACTGGCACAGCACAAATACCTTTAAAGGATAAAAAGGGTTACTCTGAAGATTTTATTCATAGCGTTGTATCATTTGCCCCTTATCAGGATCCTAAATTTCTTATTTTTATACGATTGGATAAACCTAAAAATGCTCGTTTTGCCGAAGAAACAGTAGTGCCAGCTTTACGAGAGATATATGAATACCTTTTTTATTATTATGGTGTTGGTCCGGATAAATAACAAAAAGCCCCTTGGCAATTACCTACTTTCCCCGTTAAACGAGTATCATCGGCCTTGAAGAGCTTAGCTTTCCTGTTCGGGATGAGAAGGAGCGTTTCCTCTTCAGTATTGTTACCAAGGGGCTTTTGATTATTTTTTTTAAAAAATTGATTTAGTCTATAAAAGGGGTTACAAAAAATTGTGGCTCGGTTTATTAGTACTCGTAGGCTCAAAAGGTTACCCTTCTTACACCACGAGTCTATCGACCCGGTAGTCTCCCGGGAACCTGATATGGATTCCTAATCTTGGGAAGAGTTTCGCGCTTAGATGCTTTCAGCGCTTATCTCTTGCAAACATAGCTACCCGACAGTGCCGCTGGCGCGACAGCCGGTACACCAGAGGTTTGCCCATCCTGGTCCTCTCGTACTAAGGACAGATTCCCTCAAGAATCCAACGCCTGCTACAGATAGGAGTCCGACCTGTCTTGCGACGGTCTGAACCCAGCTCACGAACCTTTTTAATGGGCGAACAGCCCAACCCTTGGGACCTCCTACAGCCCCAGGATAAGATGAGCCGACATCGAGGTGCCGAACAGGGCCGTCGATATGGACTCTCGGGCCCTACCAGCCTGTTATCCCCGGAGTAACTTTTATCCGTTTATCTTCCCCGCTTCCTACAAGCTAGGGTCGGTTCACTAAGCTCTGCTTTCGCATCTGCGCGGCCTGTCAGCCTTGCAGTTAAGCCGGCATATGGCTTTACCCTATCACTCGGATTTCCATCCCGAGCTAGCCGACCTTAATAGACGCCTCCGTTACTTTTTAGGAGGCCAGTGCCCCACCGAAACTGCCCACCAAATACTGTCCTGTGTATTTTTTACACAGTTATTCTTATTATTGCAGAAGAGCGGTGTTTCATTGATGGCTCCATTCTGCCCGAAAGCAGGACTTCATAGCCTCCCGCCTACGCTACGCATCTGCCGTAATAAAAAAATATCAGGTTGCAGTGAAGCTTCCGGGGTCTTTTCGTCCCGTAGCAGGTACCACGCATCTTGACGTGGATATGCATTTTCACCGGGCTTCTCCTCGAGACAGTGTTCCAGTGGTTACGCCTTTCATGCGGGCCGGAACTTACCCGGCAAGAGGTTGCGCTACCTTAGGACGATTATAGTTATCGCCGTCGTTCATCAGGGCTTAAACCACCAGCATTAGCTTTTAATGAAACTAACACCAGCAGTCTTTGACCTACTGATACTGGACAGGCGTCAGACCTTATACATCGGCTTAATTACGCCTTGAGCAAGGTCTTGTGTTTTTGATAAACAGTCCCCAGAACAACATTAACTGCGACCCCGTCAATTGGGGCACGACATTTTGCGAACTTACGTCGAGCTTTTTTGCCTAGTTCCTTGAGGAGAACTCACCCGTTCGCCTTAGAGGTCTGCCTCTCACCTACCGGTGTTGGTTTGTGGTACGGATACCATATATTTATTCTTAGAGATTTTTCTCGGAAGTCTAGGGCCCTGAGTTGAGAAGTTACCTTCTCTTCATATTATCAAGAGTTTTGGTTCTGCACCGACTTTACGGATTTGCCAGTAAAGTAAACCCTTAATAATAAACGCTAATCCATTAAAGCGCTCAGAGCTTTTGACTTCGTCATCCCATCGAAATATATGGTAGTCACGGAATATTAACCGTGTGTGCATCCTCTACGCCCTTTAGTTTCTAAAAGGCATCAAGTTAGCTTCCGACTAACCCCCCGTTGATGTCCATTTCGGGGGAAACCTTAGGTTTTCGGCGGTCGCCTATTTCAGGCGACTTGTGGTTACTCATTCCTCCATTCTCACTTCTGTATTCTCCATAGAACCTTGCGGTTCTACTTCAGCGAATACAGAACGCCTCCCTACCCCGAGTATATAACAGTTATATACTCAGCCACGTCTTCGATAATAAGCTTAAAGCCCGTGAATCTTCGGTGCCATACTCCCAAATCTGAAGGTGAGTTGTTACACACTCTTTAAAGGATGGCTACTTCTAAGCCAACCTCCCTTCTGTCTGAGGAGTGTGACTTCCTTTGATACTACTTAGCTTATATTTTGGGATCTTAGACGGTGGTCTGGGCTGTTTCCCTCGCGACCACGGAGCTTAGCCCCCGTAGTCTGACTCCTCAAGAATTATTATTCAGGATTCGGAGTTTAACTAGAATAAATGCCATAAGGCCCTTTATTCTAATTAGTGCTCTACCCCCAAATAGTTACCTTGAAGGCTAGGCGTAAACCTATTTCGGGAGGAACCAGCTATTACCGAACTCGATAAGCTTTTCACTCCTACCCACAAATCATCCCAGAGTATTGTACCACTCACGGGTTCGGACCTCCATGTGCCTTTCGACAACACTTCATCCTGTTCATGGGTAGCTCGTCCGGTTTCGGGTCTTAAGCCGCTGACTTATTCGCCTTATTCAGACTCGGTTTCCCTGCGCCTCCCCGCCTTATGCGGTTAAGCTTGCCAGCGACTTAAACTCGGAGGATCGTTATGCAAAAAGTACGCCATAACCGTTGCCGCTCCTTACTATGTCCAGAGAATTAAATAAAAATCGTGTTCTAGACACAGTAAGGAACGGCAACAGCGTTGACTTTTTGTAGGTATGTCGGTTTCAGGTTCTATTTCACTCCCCTTCCGGGGTTCTTTTTACCTTTCCCTCACGGTACTAGTTCACTATCGGGTTTGAAAAGTATTTAGCCTTCCCGAGTAGAATCGGGTAATTCCCTCAAGTTTTGAAGCTTGAGGTACTCAAGGAAATAAACCAAGATGTAATCTTTTGGCATACAGGACTTTCACCTTCTACGGTTACTCATTCCAGAGATATTCTGCTAAGATTACATTTTGTAACTTGGTGAAATTAATTTGCCTTCTAAAAAAAATGCTTTTTATTCTTTACAGAAGGCGAAACAATTTCGTGTTATTCCTTTTTACCCCTTACCCAAAATTGGGTAGGTTTGGGCTGTTCCCTTTTCGCTCGCCGCTACTAAGGGAATAAACTTATTGTTTCTTTTCCTCTAGGTACTGAAAGGTTTTACTTCCCTAGGTTCCCGACCTCTCGCTTACGCTCAAGGTCAACCGTGGTTTTCACGGTTAGGTTACCCCATTCGGAAATTCCCGGGTCAAAGGCTGTTAGGCGCCTCACCGAGACTTTTCGGAGCCTTACCCCGTCCTTCATCGGCTTTTCAAACCAAGGCATCCACCGACTACCCTTTTGCCACATTTTTTGTAACCTCATTTATAGACGAAATCGTTTTTTTTAGAATATAGAGAACCTTAAAAACCGCCTGATACAAGCGGTTTTAGAAAATGAATATAAATTCAATTATAAGCTACCCGCTTGCACTTCTAGTTTTATGTATAATTAAAATATTCATTTTCTACAGTCATTATAGACAATTTTTAACTGAAGTCAAGAGGGAAAAGTGGTTATAGGTTATTTAATATTTCCAAGATTTTTTGGAAGTTTTTGTCAGCATTGAAGAATTTTTTTATACGGTTTACAAGTGATTTATTGACCGCGTTTTTTTTAAGGCAATTTTTTATAAATGAATTTACTTGTAAGATAAAACTGCGTTTATTTTTGTTAAAATAATATCCATACTTGTCTAATATTTCTTTATTTGAAGGAAGAGAGCGGCATAAAATCGGTTTACCGAAGGCGGCAGCTTCAATTAAGGCATAAGATAATCCCTCATAAGAAGAGGCGCTTAAAATACCCCGTGCATATTTTATTAGTTTATAGATATAGTTGCCTTTTAGTTTGCCCGTGAAAATTATTTTATCTTTTGCATTTGATTCAATGACAAGATTTTTAAGGTAAGCCTTATATTGGTTTTCGTATTTTTCGTCCCCGACAATTACTAGCTTAAAGTTTCTTTTTGGGCTCATTTTTTGGGTAGCAAATTGTTTTAAAATAATTTCTATGTTTTTGTGTTTCACTAAGCGCGAAATAACTAGAAAGTATTTATATTTTTCAATTTTTAATTTTTTGAACAATGAAGGGTTGTTTTTTGTGGAATATATTAATTTAAGCTCAAGAGCGTTTTTAATGACTATTGGCTTTATGCCATACTTGTTTTTTACATAATTGGCTAGATTGCTTGAGACAGTTATTACATAATCACTTAATTTGCAACCTAGATATTCTCCGGCTTTTAGAAATATTTTTCCTAATGATGACCATTTTTCCTGGAAATAATCACGGCAATGAAAAGTAAAAATTATTTTTTTAGATGGATTTAGTATTTTAAATAAGGGTAAAAAAAATGCCGGGCCAATACCTTGGACATTTATAATTTTGTCGTTAATACCAATACAATAGAAGGCAGATAGGAAAGAATAGATTGGGCCATCAAGGTATTTAGAGTGTATTGTTGGTACCTGTATAAATTTAATATTTCGACTTGTTGGTTTGATAGCAAGATAACCCTTGCGATTAAGTAGAGTAACTGGTTCTTTATGGCGTGCTAGAAAATTTGATAGTTCGAAGACATACTTTTCGACACCTCCATAAATTTGATTATTTGATTTTTGTCCGACGATTATCATATTATCATACTATTTTAATGGTTATGAATGAGTTAGAAATCCTAAGTATATTATATTTTTACTTTCACAAGTCAATTTGTCTATTGACATTTTTAGTGTAATATGCTATATTATTTAGGAATTGATTACATTATACTAGAATACATTTTAATTGTCAATAAACATAATCTAATATTTTAGCAAACTATCGTGGATTTAATGCAATTCATAAAAAATAACTGGTTGCGAATATTTTTGGTTTCAATATCTGGTTTTATGATTGGCATAGCTATTTCTTTGATGTCAGGATTTGATCATGTGGCTGAAAGTAAAATTATTATTATCCAGAAGAACAAGGAAATCGATGCTTACTCATTGGTAAAATCTCAAGAAGTATTAGTTCGTTTAGTCAAGGAAATAATTTACACCCAATTTTTTATTAATACAGTTTACTCGTTGCCTTTCCGTTTGCAGGAAAGTGAATATAATAACCCGGAAGTAAGGATGACTAATTGGCGAAAAAAAGTTAAGGTTTCTGTAGTGCCTTTTACCGGCATTATAAAAATTACCACTAAAGATAGAAATGATTTTGATTCTTTGGCTTTAAACAGTGCTGTTTTGTATGCTTTAAAAGAAAATTTTTCCAAATATCATGGTAAAGAAGATAATTTAAAAATAGAACCAATAGACCCGCCGTATATTACTATTAAGCATAAGTTTTTTAATTATATAGCCGCTGGTATATTTTTTCTCTTGATTTTTGTCAGTTTTTATAGTATTGTAAAGCGGGAAAAAGAAAGTTTAATGTCAATGAAAGTGAAGTTAATATAAAGCCCGCTACCTAATCACTTTTTAACTTAAAAAGTGATTAGAAAGCAGGCAGAAAGTTCATTTTAATTTGAAAAGGAGGTGGGTCAAAATGACCCCCGGCAAGAAGTTTTTTGTTTTATCGATATTGTTAGTGATTTTCTTGGGCGGATCGGTTTTCGTTTTCGGCTTTGATGTGAAGGACGAGTTGGGCGATGCCAATATTCGTGTGGCATTAATAGACGAGGTAGTGCGTATCAACGTTTCAGTAAGATGTGCGGTTGAGGTTCCGGATCCGAGCGGCCGAGAAGTTATTTATAGCGACTTGTCGGTGCTTGATGGCACGGTCGTTGTTTTAAGAAGTTTCTGGAAGTGGAATGTTCTCGGGGAAGCAAATTCAGTGCTTTCCTGGGGATATTATTATTACACGAGGGAGTGGTTCGGGGATGTTGTTTTCACCTACCACAACCCCTTTGCGGTAGGGCAGATTGAGCAGATGCGTCAGATGACCCCTGAGCCGTTACGATCATTATTGTTTTTACCTGAGGGGTCGTTCAGGGATCGCTTTTGGATTGAGTTTTGGGATCCGGCGGTAAGGCGGGTTGCTGGGCATCAGGTTGATAAGTTGTTTGGTTGCGTAGCTATTGAATCTCAAAAAATCGGTTTACCGTTCCTTGATCAAGACGGGAAGTGGGGTTATGAGTTGGTTATGGAGGCAGAAGATTTAGATGTAGTGCCTGTCGGCTCTGTAAAGTTACCGCGAGTGCGCTCAACTATGATACCGCCGCCGCATAAGAGTGCGCGGTCCTACTTATAGTTATAGGAGTCCCTATGATTGACTAATGTCAGTTGTAGGGACTTTTTGTTTATTGATTTTATTAAATGAAGCCCCTAAAATACCTCCCAGTATAGTCCACAGAATGTATTGAAAGGCAGTTACGCGAAGCACATTATCAAAAAAAGAAATTACAAGAATAATACCAATAAAAATACCGAAAACTAATTTTTTATTATAATCGACTTGAGGTTGAACCAGCGAGCGTAAAAGTAAAATAAATATCAAAAGATAAAGAAATAAGCCGATGATGCCAAGTTCAAAAAATACTTTTAAATAATCATTATGAATTTCAGTTGAACCTAATGCAATGCCTCTTAAATATTCTAGTTTAGATGAAGCCGTATTTAAGCCATAACCGAATATAAATTTTTCGCGCGCCAAATTGAAAGCGTCTTGCCAAATTTCCAAACGCCAGATAAGCGAATTAAAAGGATTATAAAGTATGTCAAAAACGCGGCTTTCGATAGTTGACCCTTCAAAAACAGCTTGAAAGATTACTAGCAGGCAGCCCAGCAAAATAGTTATAAAGAAAACCTTATAATTTTTAAGTATACCGATTAAGAGTATAAATAAACCAGTGGCAAACCAGATACTTCGTGTTTGAGTAAAGAAAATTAAGCCTAAAATTACTATTAGAAACCAAAGCAGGGTTTTTTTATGATGTTCAATAGATTTATGGCTAGAAAAAAATAAAGATATACCTAAAGCAAGAAGCAGAAAAAGATAGAAAGCAAAAGGATTAGGATGAAAAAAAGTGCCATAAATTCGCGATTCATATTTTTGATCATTGGTAACAATTTGATATAGAGAAAACATAAAAGGTACCGCCGAACTTATTAATATGAAACTAATAGTATAAAGAAATTTTTTTTCAGAATTGATTAGTAGAAGTCCGCTAAAAAAAAGAAGATAAGTTGAAAAGAGTCTAATAATTTCTCTCGTGGATTCAATTTGATATTCAGAAAAAATTATAGATAGACTCGAGTAGATTAAAAACGAAAATATAGCAAGACAAAGCCATTGAATTGTTGGTTTTTTTAGTAATCCAATTAGGCTATTGCGGTTAAACCAAATGATGTAAAGACCGAAGAAAAAACTAATAATAGACAGTAGAGAATTTAAATTTAATTCAATTTTGCCGTTTTGAATGCTAAGTATTGTGAGGTCGGAAAATATATCTAAAAATGACCTAAAAGTTAGTAGCGAAAGCAAGATTGTGAGGTGTGATATTGACATTTATATAAAATATTTATATAATATAACAACTCTAGTTTATTTTATTTTATGAAGGTTTTGCTTATAAATAAATATTCCTATTTAAAAGGTGGAGCCGAAAGATATGTAAAAGAATTGGGCGAGCTTTTAGTAAAACACAGGATTAGCGTTTCTTTTTTTTCAACCAAGCCAAAACTTGGTTTTTCGACTTTGTTTAGGAAATCGATGGGGAGAAAGGGAGAGTTGGGCAAAAGGATATTTTTAACCGATTTATTGGATTTTGAATATTTGCCAGTTTTACAAAAAGTTATAAATGTCTTAAAAGTTTTTTATAATAATAAAGCCAATTCATTGTTGGCCAAAGCCATTAGCCAAAATAATTTTGATATTGTACATATCAATAATGTTTATTATCAATTGCCAACATTATTGATAAACACATTATACCGCAAAAAAATTCCAATTGTAATGACGGTGCATGATTTTAAGCTTGTCCATTTTAATTATAATCTATTTAATTTTATAACTAATCGAATTTGTCTGGATGCTTTGAGCGGAAAATTTTTGAAGTGTTTTTTTCATAACTGTACAAATGATAGTTTTTTTGATAGATTAATTAAGGTAATGGAAGCATATTTCTGTAACTTAAACGGCGTTTATAGCAAAATATCGTTATTTATAGCGCCCTCTTTATATATTAAGGATATTTTAGTGAAAGCTGGTTATGATGAACGCAAGATATTTGTGCTTCCAAATCCAATATCTATATCTAAATATAAAATTACCTATAGTCAAGGTGAATTTTTTACATATTTTGGCAGGATTTCAAAGGAAAAGGGGATAGATATGTTGGTGGGTGTTGCCGATAATTTACCGAACGAGCGGTTTTATATTGTTGGTGCTGGTCCATATAAAAAAGAATTAGAGCTAGTCATTGCTAGGAAAAAATTAAAGAATGTTATTTTAAAAAACTGGTTGCGGGATTCTGAACTCAAAAAAGTTTTGGGTCGATCAAAAGCAGTTTTGATTCCGTCCTTGTGGCCAGAAAATTGTCCTTATGCCGCGCTTGAAGCTTTGGCAATGGGAAAGCCAGTTATAGCATCTAGAATTGGCGGTATTACTGAAATAATTAAGGATTCTTATAACGGTTATACTTTTCAAACAGGAAGCGTCAATGATTTAATCAATAAAGTTAAGAAGTTGGCAAATCAGAGTAAATCAGAATATTTAGCTATGTCAAAAAACGCACGTGAGACAGTAAAAGCTAATTTTAGTCCCGAAAAGTATTTTAAAAAATTAATGGCTATATATAATTATGCGACTAAATCTATTGGATAAAAACATAGTAAACAGATTAACTATAGCCTTGTCTTTAGTGTTTTTGTTGATAGGAATTTTATTAATTACATTATCACTGTCGCAATTGCCTAAAAATAGCGAATCTTTTGATTTAGACCGAGTTGTTAAGCAGGGTAGCAAACAATTTGCATTGAAGGATAAAGTTGTAAATATATACAACAAGTTTAGGGAGGTAGGGAAAGATAATGTCATTCAAGATTCTGATAAAGCAAGTTTTTTCGGATTTATTGATGAGGTAAAAAACACAAAGCCAAAAGGCGATTTTTTATTCTTAGTTTTATTCCAAAATGATTTAGAATTAAGGCCAACAGGTGGTTATATTGGTTCATATGGAATTTTGGAAATCAAAAATTTCGAATTTAACAGTATTCAAGTTTTTGACACAGTGAATTTAGATTCTAGCTCTAATTTTGGCGAAACTTCACCACCAGCCATACAGGAATATTTAAAAGTAGTTAAACTTCAGATGCGCGATTCAAATTGGGATCCTAACTTTGAAAAATCAGCTGCCAAGGCACTTTATTTTTATAAAAACGAGTCTGGCGATAATCGGGATTTTGACGGTGTGGTTGGAATAAATACAAAAATTCTTGAAGAATTAGTTGAGTTGTTACAACCTTTTGTGCCCATTAAAGCAGGCGGTAAAAATTTTAGTTTTGAGAATATAGTTTTAGAAATTGAAAAAGAAGTGGAGATTAATTATCTTGAAAGAAACTTGCCTCGAAGCGAACGTAAAGAAATTCTTAATGTTTTGGCTAATTATATTATTAAAAATTTAGATCAATTAACCAAGGAGGGTAGGATAAAAGAGGATATTCTATTTGAACTATTGTATACAAATTTAAAAAGAAAAAATATTTTATTGTTTTTTAGTCAACCGGAATTAGAAAGAAAATTTGAATTTTTGAAATTGGCATATAACTATGGGGTTGAAAGCGAAGGAGATTATAATTTTGGAATAATAGATGCCAATATGAACTCGCTAAAAAGTAATTTTTTTGTCAAAAGAGCATCTGAGTATGTTTTCGATATGGTCAACAACTTATTGACCTTAAGATTAAAATATACCAATGTAGCTTTTCAGAGATCTTGGTTTAATCGTGATTATCTTTCTTATACTAGAATTTTTCTACCCCCAACTTTTAAATTAATTGATACGACCTTAAGCCGCGATATTTCCATATCATTTGAGGGGTATAATGAATTTTTTCAAAGTTTAGGTTTTTCGGTTTTTGTACCGCTTAAAAGCACAACTGAACTTGAATTTGTTTTTGAGTTTACAGAAAATAACTTTCTGCTAAATGGCGATAGAATTAATATAATCAAACAACCGGGACTTCATAACGAAAATGTTACGGTTAAAGTAATTTATCCAAAATATAAGCAATTAAGTGATGTAAAATTCAGAAACAAGGGTAATTTGTATTTTCCAGAGCCAGGAACGGTTTCTCTTAATTTTATTCTTGAGATTGACGAGAGTATTAATTTGATTTTTGATTGATTATGAGCTGATTAATAGGAGGGTTGTTAGCTTTGTTCCTAGTGAACTATATTGAATTATTTGAGTATAGAGTCTTACAAACTTATAAAGATATGCTAATATATTTATATATGGCAGATTTGTGTGAGGCAATAAAAAAATTTGGTAAGGGTATTGGTTGTGAGCCACGCTATCGAATTGTTGAAGTATTGTTTAGTGGCCCCAAAAAAGTCAGCGAGATTGTTAAGAAAACAAAACTTTCCCAACCGCTTATCTCGCAACATTTAAGGGTATTAAAAGAAACAGACTTGGTGCGCGACGAGCGACACGGGCAAGAAGTATTTTACTCGCTTAATCTTAAATACCTTATTATCCTTTTAAAAAATCTTACTCAAGAACTTAAAAAAACAAAAAAAAGCACTAAAAATTAATATCATTTTCAAACTATGCTTACTTATGTTTATGACACCTATGCTAAAGCTAAAGATGGTCGTTTAATGCACTTTGATGTCATTATTCCTCAAAAAGATGACACTAAAGCAATTGAATACGCAAAAGAGTGGTTAAATTCTATTGGGCAAAAAGAAGTTGAGGTTACAACGAAACAATGTCAATTTTGCCACTCCGAAGTTGCTTCACCAGAGATTGAAAAAGAAATTCAGCAAAAAGGCTATTATATTTACAAAATGGAAGGTTGTCCTTAATTTTACCTAACAAAAATTAAAAATCAAAAAGGTCGACAATTTAACAAAAATAATAATTAAATTTTAAAAATAAATTCATTATGAAAGAAAACTTAATAAACATCAAAGTTATTGCCGGCAGCACCCGTGAGGGTCGCTTTAGCGATAAAGCTGCTGCCTGGATAGCCGAAGAAATTAAAAAAGAAAAGGAAGTAAACGTAGAAATACTTGATTTACGCGATTATGATATGCCGTTTTTTAATGAATCTGTAAGTCCATCATTTAAACAAGAACCCTATAAAAATGAGGCTGTGGCGCGCTTTACCAAAAAAATCGCCGAAGCCGATGCTTTTGTGATTGTCACTCCGGAATATAATCACAGCACTTCGGCAGTTTTAAAAAATGCGTTAGATTGGGTCTATCAAGAGTGGAATAATAAGCCAGTGGCTTTTGTAAGTTATGGCAGCGTAGGTGGAGCTAGAGCTGTTGAACATTTAAGGTTGATTGCGATAGAACTGCAGATGGCGCCGATTCGCAATGCGGTTCATATTCCCGGCGATCAATATTTTCAGGCGCTTTTTGGCAAAATAGACATTAAGGATTTATTTGCGCAACAAAAAGATAAAGCCGCAGCGATGATTTCGCAGCTTCTGTGGTGGGCGCGCACTCTAAAAAACGCAAGAATGGCTAAGTAAATAATTCTATCGAGGTCGGACGTAGATAGTTTTCAAAATTGGAAACTTCACAAACCATGAAGTTTTAGAAATTTTAATTAATTATATTATTATTATATTTAGCACCAATCACAATTTTTATTTACTTTAGAGGAAGTGAGGTCTTTAAAAGTAATAATCTTTTTTGCGCTAAAATACAGCAAAACTAGCATCAACAAAATAGAGCCAATTAAAAAATACTGTTGATTGTTAATAACAAAATAAACGCTTCCTGCTTCTAAACCCACAAGGCTAAATAAAGCAGCAAGGCAAGAAGCACAACTTGCGGTGCCAACTATGGCCCCGAAAATTCCAAGAATACTAGTTGTTGCGTTTGAGGCAGTGGATTTAATAAGATTCATTTTATCCCGTTTTTGCTTGAATAAATATATATATATTTGAAAAACAAAATTAAGGCTGGCTAAAATTGATAAAAATATCATAAGCAAGTAATCCGATAGCCGGAAAATTTTTAACTGGAAATCTAAATCATTGCCAGGAATGGTCTTTAGAGGTATTGCGATAAGAGCGTAAAGAAAGTAGCAGCCGTGACAATAAAAATCAAAAGATGGCTTTTGTTTGAAAGAGTACGTTTAAGAACCGAATAGAATTCTAAATATAATTTAGTCATAGAAATTGCCTTTGGTTTGATAAAAATTTTCTAATGCTTCTTTTTGAACTTTTTCTAAATGAATGAATAGAGGGGCGCTTGAGTTTTATAAAATCTATCGCTTCGCTAACGGTTTTGCCTTTCTTAATTAAATATGCCGCTACTATTGTCGGCGCGCGGCCGTGTCCCATTTTGACAGTGAATGTAGACTTTCTTTTTCATTTCAACGAGTTTTTCTAAAACAAAAACTCCACATTGAAGTTGCTCTTGTGTGGGAGCTGTATGATTTTTGACTGGAATCCAAACATAAATTTAACTCCAAAAGGGACATCAATTCGTTCTCCTTCTAACGATATATCCGCCTCTATTCCTTCTTTTTTTAGGGTTTGGTCAAAGTGAGTCTGGCAACATTGATTGGTGCCAATATAAATACCATCAGTGATGTAATTATATTCAAGTTGTTTAATTTGAGGATGGATCATTGATTTTATTCAACGAGATTTTATTCAACGATAGGTTTAATTTCTTCGCCAAAAATTTCAGACGCTTTTTTAGTATATTCAATAAGATGTTGTTTAAAATACGGAGGGTGGGCTTTTTGAATTTGGCCAATCACATAATAACCAATAGCCATCATCGCGCCATAATTTGCATTAAGAGGTAATGGAACAAAAAAACGCTCATCAGGATCGCCCCATAAAAAATTCTTTTGACCAAAACTAATAAAAAGTTCTTGAGACGGCACAACGGTTACCGCATGTTTCATATATTCACTTGTTTCTACATCGCGGGCAACTGTTCTACCGAAAAGTTCAATAAACTTTACTTCAAGCATCCGGATAATTCCTGAAAATTGCGGCGGGACAATTAAAAAATATTTATCGTATTTTGAAAAATCAGGAAAATAAAGATTACTTATTTGGTTTTCTATAAAATTTTGTATTTCTTGTGGGTTTTCCCCAGTGGTTGCCAAAATCATTCCCAAATATGTGGAAGTATTATAGGTATAGGGTTCGCGATTTTTTGGAAAAACAAAAATATTTTCTTTTTCAACAAATTCTTTTGCTGGTGCATTTTGGTTATTGGTAATAAGTATAATTTCTTTTTTAAATTCTTTTGACTTTTTAGCAACAAAGGGCGCGTGTTTTCCACCAGAAGCAGAAATAATGATAACTCCATCAATGGCAGAAATATTTTTAAGCTTATCTTCAAAGTTGCTTTCGGAAGCAAAAATAGCGTCAACATCTTTAAAAATAATCTTTCCAGTCGCTTCAGCATTACCAGAGCCCACCGCCAAAGGCCTTTGAAAGCGATTTTTTAATTCATTTAACTGCGGTAGTTTTTCTTTTTGAAAAAGCTCAAGTGCCCCAAGCACAGCTATATCCAAATCGGGCAAATTATTTATCGTGAAATTTTTTAAAATTGAAAGATATTTATTGTTCATAGATTTGCTTAAACTCTAATTTTTGGAGCCTTGTTAGTTGTTTAATTTTATTTTTTCATATACAACAACTTAACTTAGAGATATCTTTGGTAAATGATAATGCGGCAATTTTTATAGCTTCAGAAAGTGTTGGGAAAACAGGCAAAGAATTTGTAACATCTTCAATTGTGTTTTTGTTTTTAATGAAAATCATCGCTTGCGCAATAAGTTCTGCGGCGTTTGGCGAAAGAATGTGTACACCCAAAATTTGTTTTGTTTGAGGATGAATTACCATTTTGATGAGTCCTTCGGTGCGACGCATGATAATGGCTTTAGGTATATCTTTTAATGATACCGTTCTGCAAG
>JBBINA010000001.1:0-89607 GCA_037444125.1 bacterium | reverse complement strand
TTGGAATTTGCGGAATGAAATTTCCATGATAGTCGCCCTTATGCGAGCCCGACTTGTCTCGTTCGTCAATAATCCACAAACTATCAGTTATAATATCCTGATACTCTTTCCAATTATTTAAATTTAAATCATTTATTTTAGGCATAACTACTTTAAATTAGAAGATTTATTGATTTTTATCATTTCTTTTTTGCGGATAAAAATTAGACATTCCGCAGGAAGGGGCAAAATTCTATAGTTGGCTCTATCGCTTTTTCGCTATCTTTTAATATTTCTATTTTGACTATCCCTTCGCAATGCTTGCACTTGTAATGATAGCCACTTCTCATATTTTTAAATAATTTAAATTATTGATATAATCCTCATAACTATCATTGAAACCAATTTGATTTTTTACGCCATAATCCTTCAATTGCCAATATGGCGGAGAGGTAATAATTAGATGGACAGATTTATCCGCCACCTCTTTCATTTCTCTTGAGTCGCCAATTATAATTTTATGATTTGTAAGCATATCTATTTTATTAACTCGTCCACATTTATATTTAGGGCCTTAGCAATTTTCGCCATCACAAAAACAGACGGTTTTTTAATTACTCCGGTTTCAATTTTGGTAAGGGTAGTATAAGGAATATCCGCCTTTCTAGCGAATTCATCTTGCGAAAGCTCAAGTTTAAGGCGTAATGCCTTTATCTTCTTGCCTAATTTATTTCCTTGATTATTTTCCATAATTTGATAACCTTAAATTGTTTTGCTATAATTCTATACAAGTATACGATAACAAATAAAAGTTAAACTATCAAGAAAAAGAAAAGCCCTCTTCTGGCGTTTTGTTCCGCAAAACAAAGACAAAAAATTCAATTTTGTGCCTAAAATCTGCTGGCGAGCTCTCGCAGAGGGCGAACCAACAACATCTTTTTCCAACTGGCGGTGGGAGTGGGATTCGAACCCACGAGCCTCTTTTCAGAAGCACGGCTCTCCAGGCCGTCCCGTTAAACCACTCCGGCATCCCACCTTTATCTTGACATTCTAGCATTCAAAGTTCTAAAAATCAATTTACAATTTTTTTTAACTATCTTGATTTAATTATATCACTTGTCAGAAGAATATCGTTATGTAGCTGTTTCTATTTCAGGACAATACCGAGAAAGAATCTTAAGGTCTCTTGATTGCGAGTGTGAAATAAAATTATGTTGATAACTATCACCTAATAAAAACATCACTTTAAAGAAGACAGATGCCAATTCTGTTCAAGGCAATTTTCCTGTACAAAAACAGTTCTATCAATAAGTTCTCTTGATATTTTTAAGGTTCGCTCCCTCGAGCGAACCTTTTTCATATAAAAATTTACAAAATGAATGTCTATGCAAAGAAAGTTTGCCGTATTTATTTAAAGCCTGCAAGTGAAATTTTGTTCCATAACCTTTATTCCTAGCAAAACCGTAATTCTTATAGTGACGCTGTATTTTTAACATTAAACAATCGCGCAAAACCTTAGCCACAATAGAGGAAGAAGCGATAGTAATCGATTTTTCGTCGCCTTTAATAATTGTCTTTTGGGGTATTCTTAAATATTTTATGCGATTTACTCCGTCTATCAATATAAAATCAGGTTTAACCTCAAGCATTTTAAGAGCATTTTTAGCGGCAAGCATAGTGGCTTCCTTAATATTAATTTCATCTATTACTCTTGCCGAAACAAACGCAACGCTCCAATCTAAAACATTATCAATAATCCACTTGAATAGCTTTTCTCTTTTTGAAGCTGACAATTTTTTCGAGTCTTTAATACCAATTTTTAGCCATTTAGACAAATTTTTGTTTTCAAAAACAACGCAACCAACACAAACTGGTCCAGCAAGAGATCCATAACCAACCTCATCTATACCGGCAAGATAACGATAACCAGCCGAAAATATCTCATATTCGAGTTTAAAATTGGGTTTCTTTTCCATCTTAAAAACATTATAGAAAATAAAATCTGCTTATTTATTTCTTTTTAGACAATTCCTTTATTTTATCCCTTAAATAAGCCGCCCGCTCGAAATCCATATTTTTTGCTGCCTTATGCATCTCTTTAGTCAGTTGCTCAATGATTAGGTCAATATTATTAAGTTTATAATTGAATTCGTCAATATTTTTTTTATTTTTAATAGAAATAGTTGTTAACGACAAGATAGGCCTACGGATTTCTTTAAAAATAGGTTTTGGTCTAATGCCATACTTTTTATTGTATTTTTCCTGAATTGTCCGTCGACGATTTGTTTCAAAAACGGTTTCACGAATTGAATCAGTTATAACATTAGCGTAAATTACTGCTCTTCCGCGGGGGTGACGGGCGGCTCTACCAATCATTTGAATTAAAGAACGTTTGTTCCTTAAAAATCCTTCTTTATCTCCTTCTAATATCAATATTAAAGAAACTTCAGGCAAGTCCAAGCCTTCTCTCAATAAATTAATTCCCACAATAACATCATAATTACCTTTCCTTAAATCCTTTAATATTTCAGGTCTTTCGAGGGTCTTTATTTCTGAATGAAGATAGTTAGACTTGAAACCTTTTTCTTGCAAAATCTCGTTAATAGCTTCAGCAAGTCTCTTGGTAATAGTTAAAACTAAAACTCGCCCTGACTGCTTTATTTCCTTGGTAATTTCTTGAATTACGTCCTTCATTGGCTCTTGAATGTTCTTTCGTACTTCTATTATTGGATCCAGTAAACCTGTAGGTCGTATAATTTGTTCAGCTATTCCGTCTAAATTTAAATAAAAATTTTCTATCGAAGCCTGCGGCTTAACCTTTTCTAAAGCCTTAAGGCGGTTTGTATACAAATCAATACTGCCAATAGATTTATATATCTCGTAATTAGATGGCGTAGCTGAAACAAAAATAACTTGACTTTTGCTTTCAAGAATATCGGTCAACTCGCTAAATTTAAGCGGCCGGTGATCGAAAGCTGAAGGTAACCTAAAACCATAATCAACTAAAGATTTCTTACGCGCCATATCCCCCCGCTGCATAGCACGAAGTTGCGGAATAGTCATATGAGATTCGTCAATTATTGTAAGAAAACTCTCACGAAAATAATTAAATAAGGTTGACGGCGGCTCGCCTGGCTTCCGAAAATAAAGATGCCTCTCGTAATTTTCAATACCCTTACAGTAGCCAGTTTGCCTTAAAAAATGAAGGTCTTCTTTTGTTCGGTGTAATAAACGTTGAGCCTCGACTTTCTTATTATGCTTTTTAAACAAATCAACACGCTCTCTTAACTCGGCTTTAATATTATGTATCGCCAACATTAATTTATTTTTGTGCGTTAAAAAATGTTTGGCTGGATAAAATTTAAAGATTTCACAATTTTCGACCTTTTTTTCGGGAGTAACCAAAAACTGGGAAAAATTAATCACTTCACTAGGTAGCTCCCTTTTGTGAGAAATTTTAGAAATTTTGGCGATATGTCCCTTTGCAAAATACACCCGTAAAATAGCATTCTCATCAATCAAACCTACTTCTAACATTTCTTCGCGCCGCCTAAATGCCCCTCGACCTAACTCATAGTCATTACGTTCATATTGAAGACTCACTAAAGCTTCAATCAATTCCTTGATATTTAATTTAGACCCTATCTTTACTGTAAAAGCCATATTTTTGTAATCTTCGGGTTCGCCAATTCCATAAATGCAGGATACCGATGCTACAATAATTACATCTTTTCTCTCCATCAATGCCGTGGTAGTAGCATGTCTTAATTTATCCAGTTCATCATTAATTTTAGCGTCTTTTTCAATATAGGTATCAGTCTCAGGAATATAAGCTTCAGGCTGATAATAATCGTAATAAGAAACAAAATAATTAACTGAATTATAGGGGAAAAAATCTCTAAATTCCTGAAATAATTGGGCGGCTAGGGTCTTATTATGAGAGATGACAATAGTCGGTTTTTGAAATTTTTCAATAATCTTTGCTATAGTGAAAGTTTTTCCAGATCCAGTAATCCCCAAAAGAGTTTGATAAACTTTACCCCTGACTAATCCATCAAAAAGTTTTTCAATAGCTTGAACCTGATCGCCCTTAGGTTTCAATTTTGTTATCATTCTAAATGTATTTATCATTAAGTCTGCTTGATTTATTAATTTGATTCCCTTAATATGTAAGGTTAAACATCTTTAAATTATACTATGAGGATTACCAAATTTACAAAAATAAAAAGAAAGAGGAAGCACGGTTTTAGGTTGCGTCTCAAAACAAAAGCAGGACGAAAGATTTTAAAAAGAAGAAGATTAAAAGGCAGAAAACGTCTTAGTCTATAAATATATGGGACTGGCTAGAAAATTTAGATTGCATCTCAAAAAAGATTTTGAAAATGTAATGTATAACGGCATATACTTTAAGACCAATGATTTTGCACTCAAACTTTTTAAAACTCAGCTAAACCATAATCGTTTTGCCATAATTATCAATAAAAAAATTGCTAAACTAGCTGTAACCAGAAACACTCTGAAAAGGCGAGTCCGAGAAGTACTTCGTAAAAATCTGTCCAATATGGCTAAATCTTACGATATTATTATTTTTCCCAAATCTTCAACTTCCCAAATGTCCCTAAAAGATTTGGAGACACGGCTTATTTTAATTTTTAAAAAGGCGCATCTATTATGATAACGCAATTATTCAACGAAGTCATCTTTAAACCGATTCTAAATTCTCTAATTTTTATCTATCAATTTACCGGCGATTTTGGCATAGCTATCATTGCCGTAACTATTGTTTTAAAAATAATATTATTCCCCCTCACTCGCAAGGGGTATGAAAGCCAACGCGCACTAGCTAAAATTCAGCCCCAAATAAGAGAACTACAAGAAAAATATAAAGATGATAAGGAAAAGTTAGCTCTTGAAACTATGAATTTATATCGCCAGCTTAATGTGAAACCTTTTGGTTTCTTTATCCCATTTGTCGTGCAAATTATAGTTTTAATCGCCTTATATAGAGTAATTTTAATCACTGTACAAAATGGTTTCCAAAACTATCTTTATCCATTTACTCCTCATATTGAGAAAGTGTCTCTTCTATTTTTTGGCATTATTGATTTCTCAAAACCAAACATTATCATCGCCTTAATTGCTGCCATAAGCCAATTCCTCTCGTCCTATTTAATAATGAAAAGAAATCAGCTTAAGCAAGAATCGCCGAAAAAAGAAAATAAATCCTTAGAACAAACTGCCGACCTTGCACAAAATTTCAGTAAACAAATAATGTACTTTATGCCAGCCATGACTTTTATTATTGGCCTTCAATTTCCAGCAGCGCTTGTTTTTTACTGGTTTGTAAGTACCAGTCTTGGCATCTTGGAAATTCAACTTTTATACAATTTTTTTCTCAAAGATAAAGCTTAATAATGGCGGCAAACAATACGGCGCAAAAAATCATCATCAACACCGGAATTTCAATAACTTTAAGGGTTTTAGGCAGCATACTTGGACTAGTATCTATATACTACCTGACCCATTATTTGGGAAATATTGGTTATGGTAAATATGAAACTGCGCTGACATACCTCTATATTTTAAATACTATTGCTGATCTTGGAATATATAATATTGTTTTAAGGGAAAATCACAATGAACAAAGTGTATTTGCAAATGCCCTTACGCTAAGAATTATTTCCCTAGCGTTTTTTTATTTGCTTGGGTTTACAATGCTAAAATTTTTTCCTTATGAATCTGAAGTAAAAATCGGTATTTTAGTTGCCTCCCTTTATACTATAGGCAATTCAATATCTCAACTTATTATACCGGTATTCCAAAAAAGATTGAATGTTTATTTCGCCTCAATCTACGAAATCATAGCAAGGTTAATATTTATAATTGCGATAGTAATCCTTACATATCTTCACAAACCACTAGTATATTTTTTAGGAGCTCTCAGTATATCAAGCTTAACAATGCTAGCCTTAAATTATATTCAGGCCTCTCGCTATCTTAAAATCTATCTTGCCTTTGAACAAAAAAAAATTCTCTATATTTTAAAAGAAGCTCTTCCTCTCGGCATTATAATTTTATTTGTCTTTGTTTATTTCAAACTTGACCAATTAATGCTTTCATACTTCAAGGGCCCACGGGAAGTAGGTATTTATGGTTTGAGTTATAAAATAATCGAAAATATTATTTTCATACCAGGTATGATAATGGGACTTATAATTCCGATATTTTCAAAATTAAGTGCCTCCAAATCCAAACTTAATGAAATTTTTAACAAAACTCTTAAATATTTTGCCGTCATAAGTATGGTCATCATAATAATTTTGTTTTTTTTCTCAAAATTATTCATCAGACTACTCGCACCTGAAAGCTTCAACGATTCAATCAATGTTTTAAAAGTCTTAAGTTTGGCTTTATTTTTCATTTTTTTAGGCAGCGTTTCTGGAGGTATAATCCTAGTTTTCAAAAGACAAAAACTTAGTATCCCCGCTTATATCATTGGCGCCGTTCTAAATGTAATTCTCAATCTCTATTTTATACCCCGCTACTCATATTTTGGCGCAGCCTGGACAACTGTAGTTACTGAAATTCTAGTCAACTGCAGTTTATTATATCTCTCTCTTAAAACATCCCTACTATCAATCAAGCTTTCAAATCTATTTCTCATAGGACTTGTAGGTATTTTTTTAATAATCCCATCTCTCTGGCTTCCGTACAAAGAATTTGTCGGAATCATTGCTGTTTTAATGTTTCTAGCTACGATGTACTGGACTAAAATTATCGAAACTAACGATGTAAAAGAAATCCTCAATTTTAGAAAACTACTAAGCCATAAAATTTAACAATGAAAGAGTGGCTTAAAGTTTTAATTTTTACTATCCCTTTTAGTCTCTCGCTTAGTCCTTCCATGAACATTAACCTTCCGTTGATAAAAATTCTAGTACCCTTAACTTTTTTAGTCATATTAATATGTTTTTTTTTACAAAAGATAAAAATAAATATCGATTTAATGACCATTTTTCTACTTGTTTTTTTATTGTTCTCAACTATAAGTCTTTTAAAATCAAATGAGTTCTTTGAAGCATTCAAAAAGCTATCAGTTTACCTTGCTCTCTTTCCTCTCTATGCAATAATAACCTCTGTATTTAATAAAAGCGACAGTCCGCAAATATACAAAATTCTTAATTTTTCCGCCCTAATAATCAGCTTTGGCAGTTTAATCATCTTTAGCCTCCAATTTTTTATTTCCCAGAAAATGCTTTTTACAAGTCTTACGCAAAAAATTTTTCCTTTATTCTTTGGATATAACTTCAGCAGCACCATTACCGAATATCAAAGTTTACTAGTCAATATTAATGGTCTAGATTTACTCAGAGCCAATTTATTTTTTCCTGACCCACATACTCAAGGATTTTTCTTGGGTATGATTTTGCCAATAAGCTATTTTCTATATAAACAGACCAAAAAAATTATTTATTTTGCTTCTGTTTTTATAATTAGCTTAGCCTTACTCTTGAGTTTTGCCCGAGGAGCTTATATCAGTTTTTTAGCTATGCTATTAATAATGGTAGTCTATTATTTAATCACAACAAAGCCTAAAATCATTATTAACCTACGGTTGTTAACTATTATTATTGCCTTTTTAATATTTTCGCTCTTTAATGTACCATTTTATAACCGTTTCTGGCAAAGTTTTAATTTTTCAGAAGGTTCCATCAAGCAAAGGTTTAATATACTAAAGGAGGCGGCAGGTCTTATCAATGAAAATCCTCTGTGGGGAATAGGATTAGGTAATTACGCTCTTAGACAAAAAAGCGTTCTAGCTACAAAGGTCCCGCCTGCAAATCTTCACAATACTTATCTCGAAATTTTAATTGAAACCGGCCTGATTAATCTACTTGTTTTTATAGGAATACTTATAATTTCTATAGCCAAATCAATCAATAATCCAACAATCCTAATGTCACTTCTGTTTTTCTCTATTTATGCTCTATTTGAAACTATATTATATTCACATCAAGTAATCCCAATTCTAATGATTATTATGGCTATAGCAAATTTTAAAATTAAAAAGCCGCTAAGACTTAACCCAAGTCACTAGCGGCTAGTTCCCCCATTTGGCTTTTTGAGCCCTCTTCATTTTAAACCTCCCTCCTCAATTTCAGTTCTGAGGTTTCTGCCTTAACAACTCTAACTCTTCCTTCTACTACCGTAAAATATTCAGCTTTGTGTATCTTAAAGTATTTAACTCCACCAAATTTCTGATGCCGTTTCTCATCGAAAATAAACACCCGGCACATCAAAGGAACCTTTTCTTGATTAATCTCAACTGTATAGTATCCTGATACAGACAAATTATGAGGTTTACGCCCAAAAGCAAGTTCGTAAGTATTCGGGTTTATTACAAACTTAAAAGCATAATCTATACTTCCATCCTTCTTGCGCACTATATAAGCACCAAACTCATCTGGCCCTTGCGACAAGGCCTCAACAATCCTAACAACTTCCTCATCTTGAACCTGTGACAATTTAGTCCGAAAATCTTTTTCGTTGATATACCCTCTAGCGTTGCTCTTAACCAATTTTATAAGTTTTTTAATATCTATTTTATGCTGATGATCCATTTGAAACTCCTCCAAGAAAAATCCTTCGTCCTCTAGCTTGTCTACCGCCATGCTACTTACGCTACCCATAAAATCACCTCGCCTAATATAATTTGTAAAAGGTACTAGCAGAACCAATATACAAAGTTTTTTGAAAAAAGTAAATAGAAAATAGTAAGATTAATTCACGCAACCAAAGCAGTACATATTTTTATAAGCTTTTGAATATCCTTATGATAATAAATTATCTTTACCGAAAACGCGCACAAAATATATCTTCGTTTATAAGTTCTTACCTTAGAAAAAACCAAGCTATACTTAATGTGGGAGCCGGCGATTGCTTTTTAGACGAAAATTTAACTGAGGCTGGCTTTTTAATTACACCGATTGATATTAAAAATCATAGTCGAACAATAATTACGCCTCTTATTTTTAATGGACTAAAACTACCATTTAAAGATAAACAGTTTGATGTTGTTATGGCAAATTATATACTTTTTTTAAACCCTGAAAAATATAAAATATTAATTTCAGAAATGTCCCGCGTGTCTAAAAAATACTTACTTATTATAGAAGATACGCCCTTGTCTCAAGTAGAATTCTTATTAAAAAAAATTTGGGGGTTAATTTTGTATCGAAAACATAAATTAATGTTTAAACCTCGCTTAGAATGGGAAAATATTTTTAATTCACTGGGACTAAAAATATTGAAAATGAAAAAAATCAATATCAACCTCATATCTTTTTTTGGTTTCAATCAAACGCTTTTTTATCTTAAAAAGTGGCAATAGCTTAAATCTTACTTTTTTTCTCCAATTTAATGTTATTATTTTCATCTGTACTCTACAAATAAAATAAAGGAGGTTAAAAAATGTTTGGCAAATCCAACGAACACCTATTTTATGAAATCATTAAAAACATATTGCTAATACTGTCCGCTGTGCTGGTGAAATAACGAAACTTTTCGCATCTTTCCAAGGTTCTAAAATCAGAACACAACGCATCACAGAGCTTAAGCACCAAAATGATATTTTAGCTGCTGAATTTCGCCAACTTCTCGATAAAAACTATATCACTCGATTTGATAAACAAGATATGCATAAATTGATCAAAGAAAGTGATAATATCACTGATTTTATTCAGAAAGTAGCAATTGCTGTTAAAACATATAAAATTTCTTGTATACGACCTGAAGCTAGTAAATTTGCCCAAACTATCCTAGAAATGACTAAATTGCTAAAAGAAAACGTCGAGAAACTTCCCGAGCTCAAGATCGTGATGACTAATTCAACTGCAGTCAAAATCCGCACTATTGAAGAACAAGCAGATATCTTACTACAAGAAAGTCTTACTCGTTTAATCGCCGACAATGAAGACTTTAAAACGGTAATTATTAATTATATGGAAAGATATATTCGAAAAATTAGAAGAAATATCCGATAACTGCGAAGACGTAGCCGATATTTTATTATCTATTGCCCGCAAAGAATCGCGATAAGGAGCAAATAATGAATCTTCTCCTCGTAATTATCCTAATACTAGTCCTAATGGCGGAATTTGTTAATGGCTGGAATGACAACCCAAATGCAATTGCCACTGTCGTCTCAACTAAAGTTCTCTCGCCAAAAAAAGCAATTATAATGGCTACTTTACTAAATATTATCGGCGCCATGTCAGGACTATCCGTAGCAACTACTATTTAATCAATCATCTATTTCTCTACATACAATTGGCGCAGCGATGATAAGTATTATTATTTGGAGCAGTATCGCGGCGCGATTCGGCATACCAACCAGCGAATCACATGCTTTAGTGGCTGGTCTTAGCGGAGCAGCTTTCAGGGCCCGAAGCGCTCTTATGGATAGGGTGGCAAAAAGTACTTATTGACCTTCTTTTCTCGACGCTTATCGGCTTCGAAATTGGATTTACGTTCGCTAAAAGCATTCAAAAGATTTTTGCTAATGCAAATCCTATAAAAGCGCAAAAAATATTTAATCTTTTACAAATTGCTTAGGCTAGTTTTATGGCATTTAATCACGGTCTAAATGATGGGCAAAAATTTATAGGCGTCTTTACTTTGACCCCTGGAGGGATATTGCCTACTTTTCAAATACCTTTTTGGGTAATCTTGTTATGCGCATTAACCAGGGGCTTTGGCACTTCATTTGGCGGTTGGCGAATTATCAGAAGAATTGGCATACAAATGGTCGAGCTAAGCTGTTGGCAAGGTTTATCTGCTGAAATTGACGCCTCTATTTCAATTTTAAGCGCATCAAACCTTGGTATCCCTTTAAGCACTACACATACTATTACAACATCGATTATGGGAGTAGCAGCGGCACGAAGACTATCATCGGTTCGTTGGGAAATATCGCGTGAAATAGTTATGGCTTGGATATTTACCTTTCCTGTCTGCGGCTTTTTATCTTTTATCACTGAGTTATTGCTAAAAAATATATTTTAGTCTATACCTAAACATAATAAGCCGAGCATAGCTCGGCTTTTTTTTAAAATTTACTTCGCCAGTTTAAGACTTAAGTAAACCGTCCAACTTTCAAGCCCTACTTTTTGACTTTACGATTTACATCCACATTTACAATCCGTTTCACAAGAACAGCAATGCCTACACACCTTATTGTCGCAACCACAAACCTCACCTTCTTTCATCGCCATACCGCATTTTTCGCATTTCTTTTCCTCCATTTATTTTCTTTACAAATTAAGATTTTATTATAACAAATAATTTTTTATATACAACATGTAACATCGTTAATAACAAGTTGAATAAATTCAAAAAGGGACGGAAATTATCCGTCCTTTGTGATCACAACAATATTTGTTAAACTAATTCCAGCCGATACAAATGTTTGTGTCTGCCAATTATCATCCTGCAGGGCTAAACTTAAAAAACTCTGACCAGAAAAAATCAAACCGAAAAAAATCGTTACGACAAAAACGCCAAAACACCTAACCGTTCGCCTCACCTAATATCACTTAGTGATAGAGATCTTGTATCTCTATTAAGCAGAACTAGAAAAAGTGAATATAAATTATCCACAATTACTTATCATCCTGACGTCTTTCTGGTGCTGGTAAAATTTCTTCTCCCCTTATCTTTTCCACTATGCCTGTCAATTTTTTAGTCCGAGTTAAAGATACAACTTCGTATTGATTCACAGTCGAAGAAAGTCTATCACCAAGTTTATCCAACTCCTGTGAAAATTTGGTATACTCAAGCTCGAAAGCTTTAATAAGTTTAATAATTTCGTATAAATTCTCCTGATATTTAAAATTCTTATAAGACTGGTAAACCATCCGTAAAATCGCAGTAAAACTGAAAGGGCCGGCTAAAATTACTTTTTTCTTAATCGCTTCATTCCAAACATCAGGCAACTTGTCGTAAATAAAACTGAAAATCATTTCATTGGGCACAAACATAATTACAAAATCAACGGTCTTTTCCTCAGGATTAATATAGTCGCGCGTAGTGATTTCTTTAATTTTCTGCCTCACATCTTGGGCAAAATCTTTAATATAACGGTCTTGTTCTCTTTTGTCATCCGTCTCCTGAAATTTTATCAACGCCTGCAAAGGAAATTTGGCGTCAACATTAATCTTGGTTTTATCCGGCAGTAAAATCGTAAAATCCGGTCGGGTTGAAACCGTATCTTGCATCTCATTAACAACATAATTTTGTCCTTTGACAAAACCAACTGACTTAAGTAAATTCTCGGCAACTTCTTCGCCATATTTCCCTCTCAACTGATTGTTTGACAAAATATTTTTAAGATCTCTCGTGGTAATATGCAACTTGTCAGTAACTAACTTATGTTCTTCTATGACATTTTTAAGGGTATTAAATTCAGTTATTCGTTCTTTTTCAACTTCTTCTAGTTTTTTCTGATGTCGACGCAACTCTTCATTAATTTTTAAAACTAACTCTCTGATGGTATCTTCTTTTAGCTCAATAAATTGTTCCCCTTTCTTTAACCTCTCTTCCAAAAGCTGCTCTTTGGATTTATACTGCTCAAGCAAGCGTTCGCGCTCCTCTTTAAAAATTGATTTTGTTTTCTCCTCAACTAACCTAAAGTTTTCATCAAAAACAACCTTAAAGTAAGAAGCAAGAAAACCAACAATTGGTTTTTTCAATATAAAAACAATACTTGCAAGCACCAAAACGGTTCCCAAAATAGTTAAAAAAAATTCCATAATATACCTTATTATAATATAAGTCGAAATTATTAATAGACTAACGACTTATAATTTTTCCAAAAAATTCGACGAGACTTGGCTTTGGCTCGCCAGTATCTAGGTCAACATATTTTTCATCGATTGGTACTATAATAAGATACCCTTTAAGATTTTTATGCACTTTATGGGCATATTTGTTTAATTTTGTTTTAAAACGTCTGGTTTCTTGGAAAAATTTAGAGTTATAGAACTCTTCATAATTCTTCTGTTCATCTTTCACTCGAACAACTGGAAAGGCAATTTCTTCCGCTTCGCTAATTCCAATTATTACTGGTTCAGTGATATGAATACTTGTCTTTATCTGTACTGCCGTATCATCATACGACCAAAGGTCAATAGCCCTATAGGCGTCTTCTTCAGGGCTAGAAAGTTGAGGTTTTCTACCAAGCTTTTCAAGAATTTTATAAACTGTTACTTGTCCTATGACTCCTCTTTTAAATTGCTCAAATCTACTATGAATGCCATAAACTTTACTCATTTTCTCTAAAATACTCCAAAGGTTCCTTGCTTCTTCTGGTCTTTTATAAATTTTTATTAAGTAGTCCACAATAGTAAACTCATATTCGGTCAATTCCTTATAAATAGTAGAAGAAATTTCTTCTGCCTGCCCTTGGCGAAAATCCAGTAATCTTTTCTCAGCTAAGGCATATTTTCTAAAACCAAATAAGACCTTCACTCCTTCAAGATCCTCATTAAATTCACAATTAAATCTTTCTTGTAATTTGCAAATGTCTTTTTCGTCTTGATGTTCAAGGGCATTTAAAAAGTCAACTTCCAGTCTCTCGTAATTGCTAAACAACCTCTCGGGTTTTTTTATTCCTTCAAATTTATTTTCCTGTTCTGCCATATTTAAAACATTATAACAAAAAAACATCAATTACCATAGCTTCTTCAGTTCTTTTACTATGACTGGTTTTTAGGCAAACACCTATAAAGGAATATTCCCAAAATCATAAGACAAAGTATCTGAACTTTGAGGCTTCAAAAGATAAAATCCTGTTCTCGGACTCCAAGCCTTCCAACCCGGCTCAACTATTTCGCGAAGAAAATATTTTCCCGGCATAACATTTAGAAACACATACTCGCCATTAATATCTGTGGTTGTACGCAGCCGCGCACCCCCCATCATATCCATTAATTCAATAGTCCAACCCTGAAGCAACGGCTCGCCATTATCATATCTACGATTACGGTTAACATCATGGTACTTACGTCCATGGAAATTTTTTAGCCTAAAATTGCCAAAGTCCTTGCCCGCATAAACGCGTCCGCTTGTATCAATGGTTAAAGTATAACTCCCAGAAGAAGGAGCAGTCTGGCTCCAACCTTGTTGTCCTACTTCGGTAACTGTATAGGTGCCTTTGGTCAAACCGGTAAAAGAATATCTTCCATTATAGTCAGTGGTCGTAGCCAGATTAACATTCTGTTGGGTAATTTCATCAAATCCAGTTAACTGAATAGTCCAACCCGCAAGCCCTGGCTCTGCGGAACCTCTTCTACCATTTCTATCAACATCTTCAAATTTTGTTCCACGAATTTCTCCCAATCTGAAATTACCAAAATAAAGAGGCAAGTTGTTATGATCAGTGGTATGTTCTACGCCGCTCAATTCAACAAACACATCAAAGAAAGAACTCGTTGGATAAGTCCCTATCCAACCATTTTTGTTTTCTTCCGTAATCTTATAAGGCTCATTTTGAAAATTTACAAATACATCAAAGAAAGAAAATCTGCCATTAATATCAGTAAAGGTTTCTCGATGAATAATATTGCCATCTCGATCTTTGCCATCAAGCTTAATTTTCCACAATGAAATTGGCGGTTCGCCCTGCTGCCAGATGCCATCGCCATTTATATCTTCCCACTTATAACCTGTAATTTTATTAAGTTCAAAATTGCCAAAATTCAGAGATCTTTGTTGATTATCAGTCGTATGGGTTTGTCCGCTCTGGGTTACAAATACTTCAAAAAATACATCAAAAAATGACGAAACTTCTGGTGCGGTTTGTATCCAGCCTTCCCGCCTTTTCTCTTTAAGGCCATAGCCAAAATGGGCAACTCCCGTCCCATATAATCTAAAACTCCCGTCGCCACCGGTTAAAGTTAAAGCAACTAGTTCAGTTTCAATTGGACTTCCCTGCGGATCGCGCTGAATAATTCTATGAAGTTCAATTGGCCAACCTTCAAGTGGTGGCTCATTTTGTTGCCAAATACCATCACCATTAAGATCATGCCATTTAAAACCGGTAATAAGATTCCATTGAAAATTGCCAAAATCATTATCTTGAGAAATAGTGCCAGGAAAAATATCAACAACATATTTACCATTATTCACTGGCAAAGTTTGGCTCCAGCCGCTTGCTGGCAATACCTCTCTAACATTATATTGCCCAGGCATCAAGTTCGTAAACGCATAACTGCCATTTTGACTTGTCTGTGTAGAAATTTCTCCTAAATCGAATTGTCCATTATTATTTGAGTCAAGATAAATTGTCCAACCTGACATCCCAGGCTCGCCCTGATCTTTCTGCCCATTTCCATTTAAATCTTCAAATTTAACCCCGTGAATCTCCCCCAGTTTCAAGTTGACAATTTCGCAAAAAAGTGTCTGGCCAATTTCTATAACCATGTCCTGACAGCTATTGCTAAGCATTATCCATCCCGCTGGTACTGTCTCCGTTACGAAATAAGTTCCTGCATTTACTAAATACTCATAATCAATAGCATCAGTTGTGGTGCCATTTTCACCATTTAAAACCGCTCCAGTACCAGTAGCGCTGATGGCGAATTCTGTTTGTTCGCTAGAGGGGTGGGTAGTCTTTTGAACAATTATATGTCCCGGTTCATCATCATTTGTAATCGTACAAATTTTATCATCTCCCGGCGACAAAACAATTACGCCTTGAGAATCACAATCACCGCCAATGGTTCCGACATAACCTAAAACTGGAGTTTCGCTTACTATATATGTACCTACGATGACTATTGTTGACGAACCATTTAAAACTGGGTTGCCATTAATAAATAAGTCAAAATCATCTACGCTATTACTACCACCATTATCATTGATTACGACTTTGTTGACAGTCAACCGCGCTAATCCCGTGGCTTGACCAGTTCCTGCCCAAGTACCTAAATCCCACACGCCCGACATCGAGAAACCATCGCCAGCGATAGTGCCCGCCACATCGAAACTATAGCCAGAGTTAGTTCCAGTGTAAACTACATGAAAAGATACTAAGTTCGAGGAAACAGTTCCGGTGGCGTTCCAAGTATATGAAGGGTCGGGATTATAAAATCCATTAGCTATAAACTCCCCAGTTAATGTATTAAATAAAGTTACATTCATTGTATGTAGATAAGGAGTACCTCCAACATCAAAAACAATATTCCAAGTACCAGAAATATCCCAACTTGGCCCTGCTGCCAAAACTGAGATAGAGCCAAATATAATAAAACTAAATAAACTAAAAGTTATAACGCCAAAATACTTTTTCATAGAAATTAATTCAAAAATTAAAAAGCGCTCCTCCGCGCTTTGCAAAAATTTTTATTTCTTTATTCATTTTCTTCTTGAAGTTCCAGCTTTAGTAGTATAATAGTGTCTTAAACAAATGCCAATAATTTTCCAGAATTTTATTTGTTTCGATTTTATATGTTCCGAAACATTAGGCTAGTTAGAAACAGCAATATTAAAAAGCTGGCAAATCACAACCAGCTGTCTCGGCTAATTTATCAAAACTTTGTACGCCTTCTAATTTTTGACCACTAGCGAAAATCCAAGTAGGATACCCTTTGACATCGGCATCAACACATTTCTGAGTTTCCTCAGTGCATTCAATATATGGCACATATTTAAAGGCGGCCCCAAACATATTCTTTTGGTTTTGGCAATGACTACACCAATAGGCGCCATACATTGCCGCCTTATTTTCAGCTAAACATTTAGCTAAAACCTCGGCTCTCGGATCAGGCTTTTGCGCTTTTTGCTTCCAAATAAATAATCCCACAATCAAAACAATAAAACAAATAATTATAAAGTAAGTTGATAAATTTTTATTCATATAATCTTATTAATTGATTATATTTTAAAATTCTTTCGCGAGCCGGCGCACCGATTTTAACACCAAAAGCTCCGGCAGCTTTGGCTAAGTCAATAATAAAATTGTCCTCGGTTTCGCCTGAACGATGCGATACAATCGATTTCATATTATATTGGCTGGCCGTTTTTAAAGCAATAGCTGTTTCAGTTATAGTCCCTATCTGATTAGGCTTTATAATTAACCCGTTTATCATTTTGTCAGTATGAGCCCGTGTAATCAAATTAACATTAGTAGCTGTAAGGTCATCTCCAATAATCAACTTTGTATCGCCGTAAAGATGCATTAAGCTCTTAAAACCTTCTTGATCGCCTTCAAAAAATGGATCCTCAATAGAATAAAGTAGAGAAAATTTTTTAAACATCTCCTCATAATATCCTAATAGTTCATTGGAGTCATATTTTTTGTTATCAATAAAATAAAAACCGTCCCGATAAAAATGGCTAGCAGCCACATCAAGGCCAAGCTTAAAATATTTTTCTAAATGATTTTTTTTAATTAAAACCTCAAGAATCTCTAGTGGCTCAAGGTTGTTTTTAAAATTAATCGAATAGCCTGCTTCATCACCTATAGGAACAATATCCGTATGACAATACTCTGTTAGATATTTTTCCAACTCTTGATATAACCTTATTAATTTATTAATCGTACTGCCAACCGAATCCCGCATAAACCCCAAGACTAAATATTCCTGAAAACTTAAATTGTTTTTAGCATGGGCGCCGCCATTGATAAAATTAGCCAGAATCACTGGTTGACTAATATCCAAAGCTCCTTCTCTGAAAAACTCTTCTTGCAAAACCAAGTATAATTGCTTACCTAAGTTATTAGCTAATATCTTAGCGAAACCAATTGAAAGTCCAAGCATAACATTGCCGCCTAATTTTGATTTAAAGACTGTTCCATCTAATTCAATCAAAAAATTATCAAAATCTGATACATTTTTAAAATCCAAATTTTGGATTTTGGGCAAAACCGTTTCTGCGACTACTTTCTTAGCATGTTCATAATCAAAAGATTGAACCTCATTAGAACCAATACTTTTACCTCGCGGGATTTGCGAAAATACTATATTCCCTCGATAATCTTGGATTTCAAAATCAAGAGTAGGCTCTCCCCGAGAATCAAAAATTTGCCTGATAACTATACTTTTTATCTGCATAAGCTTATTACTTAACCAAGTTTATAGGCGCATTGTTTTTAAAACTTTTTATGTTATCAATCGTCGTCCTTAAAATCCTTTCTAAGGCTTCTTGAGTATTAAAAGCGTTATGGGGGGTGATAAGAACATTTGGTATTTCCATTAAAATATGGTTATAAAGCATATTTTTAAGCGTTTGCTCGCGAGGGTGGTTTTTAGCTAAAAAATTGAGCTCATCCTTCACCTCGCCTTCTTCTTCCAAAACATCAAGGCCTGCACCCATAAGAATTCCCTGCTTAAGAGCCTCTACCAAAGCCTCTGTTTCAACAATTGGGCCGCGAGCGGTATTAATAAGGTAAGCACCTCTTTTAATAAAGTTAATGTTTTGTTTATTGATCAAATGATGAGTCTGGGGTAAATATGGAGTATGAATAGTAATAATATCTGAATTTTTTAGAAGCCCGTTAAGATCAAGATAAGAATAATTCATTTCTTGAGCGTATTTAAAATCAGGATAAATATCATGGGCAATAATATTCATCGAAAATCCTTTGGCAATTTTAATTACTTCTTTACCAATTCTGCCGGTTCCTATGACGCCTAAAGTCTTTCCTTTTAAATCAATTCCCCTCATGCCTTCAAGTGAAAACGAACCATGCTCTTTTATTTGATCAATAGCATGATAAATCTTACGCGTTAAATTAAGTATTAAACCAAAAGCAAATTCAGCCACAGTATTGTCGCCATAACCCGGCACATAAGCGACAACAATATTTTTTTCAGAACATGCTTTTAAATCAATATGGTCATAACCTGTCGAACGCGTAGTGATAAATTTCAATTTAGGAAAATTTTGCAAAACTTCAGCATTAATTTTTGAATTAACAAAAATTGAAATCCCTTCGCAATCTTTTTGAAAAGCTAAACTATTTTGATCAATTTTTTCCTTTGAAAAAAACAACTCATCGTTGGACAGGTTTTTTTTAATTATTTCTTCTTCCCATCCCTCCAACTCAAAAAATCCAATTTTCATAATATTTAAATATTTAAAATATTAAAAATAAAATCTATGGCGTTAATTCAGTTACTGTCACTGAATAAATTTTACTTGTTACGGCACCTTCATTATCTGTTGCCCTTACTGTTAGCTTAAAAGTCCTGTTTTAGAAAAACTCCTAACTTCTTGAAATAAAACCTCGTTAAACCCTGGAAATGGTACATTGCTACAATTAACCCCATCTGATCACTTACACTCTAGTTCTGTAATGGTATTTTGGACACTATCCTCTCCGTCACGAACATCTATAATACCATGTCCCCATTCCACCCCTAGTTATAACAGTAGGACATTAATAGAAATGACGGGAGGTCTATTTGGGGCTACAAAAATTGTTTTGCTGCCACTACTAAATCCTCCATCCTCCGTAAGAATCAGTGGCTTCGTAATTAACTCTGAAAGCGCCAGCATTTTTAAACTCCCTATCGGTTTTATAAAGTATTTTTTGCCATTTCCTGTAACAGAAGGAGAACCACAAGATATACTATCATGCCAACTACAGCTATAACTTACAATCCTATCAAATTTATCCTCTAACATTTCAATAGCAAATGAGTAAGTTTTATCGCGATAATAACTTAAATCAAAGCCGTAAAAATTTACTCTTGGATTTTGATTTGTTACCGTAAAAGATCCTCCAACTTTTTGCGCTTTAGCTCCATATTGATCTGCAGCTGTAACTTTAAGCCAGTAAGCTCCTGGCGCAGGAAACCTTCTTTTTATAAATACTCGTTTGCCGCTATCAGCTTTTAAGGTCTTGTTAAAAAAATACCATCGCTCCACTCAAAGTAATATGTTATTTTGCCATTTCTTGAACTAGTGCCAACAGCCGAATATTTGTAATTGATAGCAGGATTCCAAACTAAATCTTTTATTCCCTCTATAGTTAAACCATAAATACTTGAAGTATTAATAGTCGTAGAAAGAGAACCCGTTAAATTAGTATATGCTATGGCAAAAGCTGTTATACCTGTAACAATCGCTAAACCGTAAGCCACGCATAATATTTACCCGAGTTTTTGCTGCCTGAGGCATAAATAAAATGTTGCAAATAAATTAAGTTAAACAATTTTATACAGACATACAATATAATTTTATTATACCTAAATTATCTAGTCAAATTTTTAAAAATTTGTTTTATTTGACTTTATAATTTAAATTACCTTATAATATTATTTCTCTGAATGTTGTGTCTGAAAGTGAAACATTTTGTTGACTCGGTGTTAGCAACTTCAGAGAAAACTATTCTTTGGATGTTGCGATTAAAGCCAAAACTTTTTGTTCATTCTCCTAGAGCAACTCCAAAGAAGTTCTTTCGTAATTCCATTGATGGAGCCAGAATGTTGTGAAACATATCAAAACTTCAAAACTTCTGTTGAGAGGTTTCAAACAACTTCTGGCTTTTTTATTTTTGCTCTGATTGCGAGTATAAGTCTATACTCTATATAAACTCTTGCAGAAATAACTAAAAATGTGGTGCTTAAAAAGTTGCCAAAACCAACTTCTCGCTCAAAAAATCTCTCCTTAATATAAATTGCCGTAACTATTAAAAGACCGACAACTAACAAAGTTTCTGTTGTAAGCTTTATTCTGTCCTGCCGGCTTAATTTGTCCCAACCAACTTCTTTAATTTTCTTATCCCAATCCCTCACATTCGTAACATAAGCTGTATAAGCTATAGAAAAAAGCATGCTTGCCAAAAATATAACCAAAATAGCCAGTCCTAAATTACTGTAGGACGTCATATCAAGTTTAATCAGTAAAAAAGCGCTGATTAAAACAATGGTAAAACTAAAAATATAATAAACCATTCTTTCTTAGCTATATATAATTTAATATGCTATTAAAATAAAACATATCTTTTTATGTTTGGTACAGAATTGTTTAAAAATATGCGTAAATTTTAAAATTACTATCTTGGAATTGCTATCTTATTGATTAAAAATCGGTCAAGTTTTCAAGTATAGAATAAAAAGAAATAAAATATAAAACTGGCTCAACAAAATCATAAAACTATTTTTTTTAAAACTAAAATTTTGACTTCAAAATAAAACTCGTAGCTAACAAAATAATACCATTATTAATAATAACCATAACGGAGATTAAAACAATCAAAAAATTTTTGGTAAACATAAATCTGCTATAATTAACGCAGACTGACTGAAAAAATTCAGCTCATTTAACCAAATATACTTTATCACCTTCATGCACTTTTTGGACAACTTTTACACCAACGACTTCACCCTTCTTAGCTGAATCAACAGGCTTATGCTCCACTTGCATTGACTCAACCACTTGCTCAAAATCATCCGAATGCCCTTTAATATGAATCTTATCGCCAACCCTAAGCGCTCCTTCCAGTTTCACGATACCTACGCCAATATGACCATAATAATGAATAATTTCGCCCACTAAAACTTCTTTATAATCCTCGGCCATAGAAAAAATTACAAATTAAATCCTATTTTCTTAATACTGTATTACTAATAATTTTACCATTTCAAAAACCAAATGCAAATTAGATATCAAGTTGAAGTTGTCCTGTTTTTATACTGAAATTCTCTGGCTAATTAAATTAAAGTTTTTGGACTAAATCCTCATTGCCCATCCTCAAGTTCTTTGATTTTCTGTCGTCGCCTTTTATATTTTTCTTCCTGTAAAAGCTCTTTGGTATTTAACCAGATTTTCACAATTTCAATGGCTTCGCTTTCAGTCAAAAAATCTGCTGGCAATGATAAAACATTTGCGCCATAATATTTACGGTAATCGGCCAACTCTTTGCGCCAAACTAAAGATGATTTTACGCCTTTTACTTTATTAGCAACAATATCAACGCCAATACCTGAACCGCAAATTAAAACTCCTCTGCCTTCTTCAGGCCTCTCTGCCACTTTTTTTGCTACCGCCAAAGCAAAATCATTATAGTCATCGTCGGGATTAAAACTAAAAGCTCCCAAATCCTCAAAAGCAACTCCTTGGGCCTTAAGCCAACTCTTTAAAACCTCTTTTAATTTAAATCCTCGATGGTCGGCTCCTAGAAAAATCATAATTTTATTAAAATTTTCAGAATTTACCACTTTATCCTAGTCAAATTAAAGCTATAATCATTCTCTATCTACTATATTGATTTCTCAATTTGACTAATTTTTAAAATTGTTTTAATGACTGTGTCAGGATTTAAACTAATTGATTCAATACCCCCCTTTACCAGAAACTCAGCATAACCTTCAATATCTGAAGGCGCTTGACCACAAATGCCGATGTATTTATGTTTTTCCAAACATTTTTTAATAACCTGTCTGATAAAAATCTTTACGGCTTCATTGTTTTCATTTCCAATATGCGCTAAAATTCCAGCATCACGATCCAAACCAAGAGTCAACTGAGTCAAGTCATTTGAACCAATTGAATAACCATCAACCAGCTCCAAAAACTCATCAGCCAAAATAACATTTGACGGCACTTCACACATCATATAGATACGGAAATGGTCGCAGTCCTGAACTTGTTTATGACAAGAATTTATATGCTGAACATCACGTTCTAAACCGCCTTGCCTCATTATTTCAATAACCCTCTTAACTTCCTCGACTGTTCTAACGAATGGAATCATAGGCACAATATTGGTAACACCCATTTCTTCGCGCACCTTTTTAATAGCTTTGACTTCTAATTTAAACGCCTCGGCGAATTTCGGATCATAGTAACGCGAGGCGCCCCGCCAACCAATCATTGGATTTTCTTCATGAGGTTCATATAACTCTCCGCCTAAAAGCGTTCGGTATTCATTGGTCTTAAAATCAGAAAATCTAACAATTACCTGATAAGGCGCAAAAGCCACGCCTATTTTGGCAATTCCATAGGCTAATTTATCAACATAATATTGTCTTTTATCTTCATAACCAGCAGTTAAACTTTCAATTTCTTTTAACATCGCTTCAAATTTTAATTTCTGCGACTTCAGGCTTAATTTTTTAGAACGCTCTTTTAATTCAAAATAATCAATTAAGACATTGGGGTGTATCCTTATGTGGCTGGCTAAAATGAATTCTTCCCGGGCAAGCCCTACGCCTTTAACTGGTAAAAAATGATTCTTAAAAGCCTCAGCCGGCGAACCAATATTCACCATAACATGGGTCCTGGTTTCAGGAATAATTCCAAGGTCATGTTTTATAATCTTGTAATCTAGAATTTTATCAAAAATAACACCTTCTACCCCCGAAGAACAATCCATAGTTATCATTTGACCTGTTTTTAAAACAGATGTCGCCCGCTGAGCACCAACAATACAAGGTATACCAAGTTCCCGCGAGACAATAGCGGCGTGACTTGTCCTACCACCTTTGTCAGTAATAATACCTGAGGCGATTTTCATAATTGGCTCCCAGTCTGGATCAGTAATTTCAGTGACCAAAATTTCGCCTTTTTGGAAATCATGAATTTTCTCAACATCTTTTATAATACGGACTTTGCCCGTGGCAATTTTAGTACCAACAGCAATGCCACGAAGTAATTCTTTGCCCTTAACTTCTAGCTTGTATTCTTCAAGAACATTCTTCTGTTTAGTTGAATGCACTGTTTCTGGCCTTGCTTGCACAATAAAAAGTTCGTTAATCTCCCCATCTTTAGCCCATTCAATATCCATTGGTTGAAATTTGCCTCGCTTCTGGGAAAAATGTTCTTCAATGAGACTGCACCACTTAGCTAATTTTAAAACTTCCTCGTCTGTTAAAACAAACTTAACATAATCAGCCGAAGAGACATCAACTAACTCAGTTTGCCTTTCTTTTCCATAAATAATTTTTTTAGACTTTTCACCAAGACTTTTTGCAATAATAGCTTTATACCCCTTTTTAAGTGCTTCTTTATAAACAATCCATTCATCTGGAATAACTTGGCCCTGAACAATTAATTCTCCCAACCCATAAGCACCATTTATAACAATAACCTTGTCAAAACCAGTTTCAGTATCAAGTGTAAAGGCAACGCCAGAACCCGCTAGATCCGAACGCACCATTTTTTGAACACCTACCGAAAGCGCAATTTTAAAATGATCAAATTTCTTATCATTCCTATAAGAAATAGCCCTATCTGTAAATAAGGACGCAAAACACTTTTTAACCGCTAAAAGCAATTTTTCTTTACCTCTTACATTAAGGTATGTCTCTTGTTCGCCAGCGAAAGAAGCATCAGGCAAATCTTCTGCTGTAGCTGATGAACGCACAGCCACGTCCGGATCTTTAAAATAACACAAACCCAAATCGTCATAAGCCTTCCAGATGGCATTCTTTAGATCCTCCGGAAATGAGCCGGTTAAAATCAAATTTCTTACTTGCTGACCACATTGTTGTAGCTGTCTTATATTATGAGTATCAAGATCCTTCAAAATATCATAAATAGCTTTCTTTAAATCATTTTGCTCAATAAAGTAGTTATAAGCATAACTAGTTACGGCAAAGCCATTAGGCACTTTAATGCCCATCGGCGTAAGATTTCGATACATCTCGCCTAAAGCTGCGTTTTTACCGCCAACAAGCGGCGTATCTTCTATTCCTACCTGGTCAAACCAAAGGACAAATTCCCTCAATTTATCCATAATTATTTTTTATAAATTAAAAAAAGATCAGAAATATTTATACCGGTGAGACCGCTTATAATTTGATCGCCTGTTTTAGAAAAAAAATTAAAAGAGTCATTATTTGAAATATATGACTGAATATCCAAATTGAGTTGATTTGCTTTCTCTAAAGTAATATAATCCGCAATTGCCCCGGCAGCATCGCTATTATCATAACCGTCGGAAGCACAGGAAATAACAATCTCTCCAACTTTTATAACTTTAAGGGCTGACAAGACCAACTGTTGGTTTCGTCCGCCAACACCACCACCTCTTATTCTAACTGTAGTTTCGCCTCCAGCCAAAAGTAGCTCGCCTGGTTCAGTTTCATCTAATAAAATCTTTGCGGCTAAATCCGCATCAGCTTCAAAATCTCGCCTCCATATGCGCGCCTTCAACCCTAAATCTTCTGCCTTTTTCTTCATTGCTGTTAAAGTAATTCCATTTGAACAAACTAAAAAATTAAAAACTCTTTCAAAATATTTATCATCTTTTGGCGTTTCAATAAATTCAATTTTCTCATTAATATTATATTTATCTAATATAGCCATAGCATCCTTAACAGTAGTTTGGTCCTTAACTGTCGGTCCAGAAGCAACAAAACTTATATCATCGCCCGGCACATCGGAAAAAATAAGCCCAATCAGTGTGGCTGGATAAACAATTTTTGCTAAACCGCCTCCCTTAACTAATGACAAATGTTTGCGGACTGTATTAATTTCTTGAATTTTAGCACCTTGTTGGGTTAACTTTTCAAACAAAAACCGCCCTACAATATGTTCGCTGTCGTAAGGATAACTAAACAAAGCCGATCCTCCGCCCGAAATAATTGCAATAACCAAATCATCTTTCTCTAAATTTCTCAAAGACGAAACCACAGCATTGGAAAAAGAAAAATTCCTTTTAACAAGAGTCTTATGTTCACCGATAGTTAAAGCTATTGTTCTTAGGCTAGCTGGCACAACATCAATACAGTAACCAAAAGATAACTTTTCACCCAATATTTCCTCTAGTGCTTCGCAGGCTTGACCAGACGATTTGCCGATCCCAATAACACAAATACTTTTGAATTTTGTCAAATCGAAATTCACTCCCTGTATAAAAAGATAATCTCCTTGCAAACTTAAAGATCTTTTCACAGCTTCCTTCGGTCGCGTGCATTCAAGACCATAATCAAGAATCTCTAAAAGCTTCTTTCTTTCTTCGGAAACGCCTAATTTTTCAATATTCTTAATCATAATTCGTCTAATTTCAATTCATGTTTTTAACTACCAATTAACTTTATATTTTTTATTTATTCGTCACAACAATCCACTAACTTGTTAACAATATCTTCCAGACTCCATGGTTTTTCCTCTTGAGCAACTTTTTTAATACCTGAAACATCAATTAGTTGCAATCTTAAACCCCAAAATAAAGTATATATTTTATAAGCATAAGCAAATATTTTTTTGGCTTCGTCTTTTTTGCCATCCTGCTGATATTTTGTTCCAACTTCCATCAGACGCATCGTTGTCGCTAATAAGTGTTTACTAATACACCAAGTCTCGCCCTCATGCTTTTTTTTATCAATCAATCGACCAAGTAAATCCTTCCTAATTTGCCTCGTTTCGTTGAGAAAATCATAATATTCGGTTTTGCCAGTTTTTGAACCTGTAAAAAAGAAGTGCTCCTCTAAACTAATAAGATTCATCACTGCCACACTTAAATCTTCCTCCATAGACAAATCAATTTCGCCAGTTTTTTTCAGTTGATCAATTTTTTTTAAAAGCTCATTAAATTTTTGATTATTATCGTTCATAAAATTTGCTTATTTATTAATTAGTTAACAATCTTCAAGTAAATGGTTAAATGAGAAAAATCAAAATCCCTAAAAAAATCATCGCAATACCGCTGATTAACTTAAGCATACCTGTTTTTTCTTTTTTCCATTGAGCCAATTTATCAAGCACTATCTTATCGCTTGCTAGCAGCAGAATAATGACTAACGGCGTAATAAAAATCAAATTATAGATTATAAGATAAACAAGACCTTTGTAATAAGTCACTTTATCATGTAGTAAACCCAAAACCATAAGATAAGGTCCGCCGGTGCAGGGAAATTCGCATAATCCAACTAAACCGCCCAACAAAAAAGCGGTTGGAATCGACGCTTTTTCCATCAAAATACCCATTGTCTTATGAGAAGCTACTGGAATTTTAAGTTTGATAGGGAAACTAGGTATATAGTGATTAATTAAGTTAATCACACCTAAAACAATAAGCAACATCGCCCCCAGTTTAGCCATAAAGTTGGGTGTGTTAAAAAAATGAAGCGCCTGCAAAATCCCTAAACCAATCAATACATAAACAATTAATAACCCCAAAATATAGGAACTACCCACACGCAAAATATTGGCTCTTAACCTACCAATGCTAAAAAGAAAGGCAACAGTTAACAATAATACTGAAATAGCACAAGGATTAACACTATCAATAACTGCTGAAGTTAAAACCAAAGGCAATAACCATTTACCTCCTTGACTCAAGTTCCATAAAGTTTGAGTTGTCGAATTATTATATTTAAGAACAAGAAAAAAAAGAATAAAAATAATTCCTAGACCAACTATAAAGCCAGTCCTTATTTTAAATTTATCGATGCTCATAAGTTTAATTATAGTTAAAAATATTTAAGATTACAATGAATGTTTAAACCCCACAACTTCCTCCACCCTGTTCTCTAACCGGTTCAATCTCGGCCAACACACGCTGATAACCTGCAGCACTTGAGAAATTATAACCAAGCACTTCTTTAGGATCAATATTATCCCAAGCAATTCCTTTACTTTCGAAATATTTACTAAGAGTTAAATAAGTCGAAGGAAACCAATAAGAATTAACTTTTAAAGCTATTTGATAGATTTTGTCTTCAGCAACATTATTTGCCGCCATTAACTCAAGCAGTCCCAACATTGCCATACCATGATTACAATCTGGGAAATACGTTGCATTGCTACAGCACGGTCGATAAATATTTTTTGAAACTCTCTCAACTAACTCTTGTTGTTGTTCGGTCAAAACTATAAACCTATGTTTAGAATAATGATTCATTGGGTTACCTTTGGCTAAAGTCCAACCGCCCGTAGAAGCAAACCTGCCGGCACCGCCGTATTTAGAATCCATAATTGGCCCCTCTTCAAGAATTCTATTTTTATTCGCTAAACCAAAAGCCCAGAGTATATTCAGCAAGACGCCCGAATTGTTTTGAGTCATCACTAAAGCTTCATCAAATGATTGAGTAAGAAGTTTTTTAATTAATTCCTCTTGTTCTCCGCTTGTTTTATAAAGCGCCTGGAATTTTTCCAAATCAATAGTGCCGCTATCTACTAATTTCTTCCCAAGATCGCGCCAAGAAATTGGCAAAACAACGCCCTCTAAAGGCAAAACCTTATCCTGTTGCTCTAAAGATAAAGTATCACTGGTATTCACTTTACTTGATTTAAGAATTGAATTTTTCACCGCTATACTAACGGTAACAATAACTACCGCGGCTAAAATCAATCTTATGATTAGAAATTTATCTTTCATAAATACAGGTTAAATTTTAAAATGGAACGCATAAAATATAAAACATTACTCATAACTAAGGTGTAACTATGGCCCGAACCACTATCTCTTGCCTTCCTGCCACTGTTTCAAGATAAACTATTCTCTTAACAGCTCCAATTCCAGCCGAGCCATGAGCCGCTGGATCAAACTCCACTTCAAGATTAAAAGATTGACCTGATTCAATTTGCTCATTAATGCTTGGAGTCAAACCATGGCCAGGCATACCAAAAGGTCCATATCGCTTACGATTACTTACATAAAAAGCTGTAGTACACATACAAGAAGTATATATTTTCTTAAGGATAATATCGCTGGCAGTCTTATTCGTTAATACAAAAGTGTGCCTAACCTTACCTTTAGCCATAGAAATTGTGCCAAAATCAAATTCTCGCTCATTTGTTTGGAATACCTCGGTGGGATTTTTATTTACTTGCCCCGAATCAACTGATTCGCCTGGCTTGCCCAACCACAATAAAAACGTAATAAGCAATCCGATACAGGCTATATACAATCCTACATTTTTTAGTTTATTCATAAAATTAGCTCAAAAGTTAAAAAAACCTTTCTAAAAAGGTCTTTATTGACCAGAAGACAACCTAACAACTAGGTTTCCCTGATCAATGCTTTAAAGTTGGACTAAGCCGAAATAAAGATAACCAGGATAGGAAAGTTAAATTATAGATAAATAATGCCGTGGAAACAAATTTTTGAAAAAATCTACTAGCGCTTACTAAAAACACAAAAACTAATATGATAAAAAAAGCCAACTTTACATTTTCAAAGCCCCAATCATCCACGAAACCCATTGAAAATGTCTTAAAAGCCTTAATATGGAAATTAGCCGAACCATAATCATCAGTTGGGTTAGGACAACCATAGCCATTAATAATTACAGACAAACACCTCCCTGCTAGATGATGTGTATTATCGAAACTTTGTATAGCTAAACCAAAAATTGCAAACAAGAGATAAATAATTGACAATAAGACAGTAAATAAAATCTTCATAAAAACAATAATATAATAAATACCTGTTTAAAGCAATCTTGGAAAATTTTTACTTGCAAACACCGTTAGGTGGCGTAATGTTATCCCATGATAAACCAGATTTAACTAATTCAGTCACGGTTACAACATAACAACCCGAAAACGCGTTTTTTAAGGTAAAAGTTACCTTCCCATTACTATTCGTTGTACCTTTACCGCTCCAACTAATGCCCCAAGTAGTATTGGTTAAAAGTATTGAAAGAGCTGCACCTTCTAACGGGCCACCTAAATTATCTACCACAGAAATGATGATATCTATATTCCGGTTATTTTGACGACCACCGTATTTAACATAGTCAACTGACTGCACAACCATACTCGTTGGACTTGGCGAATTTATGTTGTTGAATGTAGCTTTAACTTGGCTATTTGAATCTAAAACCAAAACACATACATTTTCTGTACCTGTACAATCACCAGACCATCCAACAAAAACTGAATCGCTATCAGCTATGGCGGTCAAGCTGACAACTGTTACTCCCAAATATTCTTCCACGCAATCACCGCCACAATCAATACCTAAGGGTTCGCTTATAACACTACCATTGCCATTGCCATTTTTGAATACTTCAAGGGCATAATGCTGAGGCAGACTAACTCCACCTAAAGCATTAAGTGCATTAATACGACCATAGGTCCAATATAATCCAGTACCAGGAACTGAATCACTGGTCGATTCTATTTGATTCCTTACGCAAGTATTATTCGAACATAAACCACTCGCCCAAACTAATCCAGCCAAGCCTGCCACATAAGGCGCAGCCATAGAAGTACCTGAAAGTGAGCCATAGTTTCTTTTGCCAATTCGATTGCTATGATTAGGTAAAGTTGAATAAATCGAAGAACCTGGCGCAGCCACATCAACCCAACTACCATAATTTGACCAACTAGTTTTCAAATCACTACTATCTGTAGCGGCAACGGCAATCGCATTAGTATAATAAGCTGGGTAACTGGGAGCATCAGAACCATCATTACCCGCTGCTGCCACTACTACCGCACCCTTACTCCAGGCATAATTAATAGCATCCTCCAAAATTGACGAAGCCATTGAACCGCCCAAACTCATATTAATCACCTTAGCGCCATTATCAACAGCCCAGATAATACCATTAGCCACCCATGAGTAATAACCAGAGCCACGATCATCCAATACCTTAACATTCATTAGTACTGAATTATAACCAGAACCGGCCACGCCAATATTATTATTAATTACTGCCGCGGCAATACCCGCCACATGAGTGCCATGACCATATAAATCATCAACAGTTGAACTGGTGGTAAAATTCTTATTTACCACAATCTTGCTCACTAAATCTTCATGATTTTGATCTATCCCTGTATCTAAAATAGCAATTTTAATAGATGTACTACCTTTATTAATATCCCAGGCACTTGTACCTGGATCAGCAAATTTGGCTTTAAAAAGACCCCACTGCTGCGAAATTAAAGGATCATTTGTTGTCATAAATACTCTAACAACTCCGTCAAGCTCAACTTTATCAACTAAAGGATTATCTCTCAATTGCGCAATTAAATTCTGTTCACTGCCGGGCTTTACTTTCATAAGCTGATAGTCCAATTTTTTAAAAATGTCGATTTTTTCTAAGCCAAGTTTTTTGAATAAAGATATTTGCTCACCTAGGCCAACATTATTTTTGAACTTTAGAATAATACGTCCAGTCGCAAACTCAACTGGTTGGAGATCATTACCAGCAAAAACCACTTTTGCGACTGCAATTAATAAAAGCACTGTGCTTAATATTCCAAATAAACGCTTCATATATTTTTTTATTTAGGTATTAAATCCTATTTTTATCATTATAGCAGGTTGTAAAATATATATCAATTTTTTTATTTTTTGCGCGAGTAGATGCCAAAAAATTCGCCACTATCTAATATATGATTTTGCATGGCTCTTTTAATATCATTAATAGTAGCCGTTGAACTCAAATCTAACAATTTATCTAGAGCGTATACTCTAAAAAAATAACGATGTGTTCCCGAAGGCGGGCATGGTCCGCCATAACCTGGTTTTCCAAAACTTGTTTTTCCCTGAACTGCGCCCGGAGGAACGCTGTTTTCTGAAATTTCTCTCGTGTCTGGATTTATATTCCAAACAGTCCAATGGGTCCAAGTCCCCATAGGCGCATCCGGATCATCAACAATTAAAACTAGACTTTTAGCTTCAAGCGGCGCTCCTTCAATTAGGAGAGGAGGATTAACATTTTCGCCATCGCAAGTATATTTTGCCGGTATGGTTTCGCTATTTAAAAAAACCGGGCTTGAAATTTTCATATTATTATTTTTAGAAATTAAATCTGTTTGGGAAAACTTTCGATTAATATTTAAAACAGCTGCCAAGCTGATTAAAATAGTTACGGCTATAACCCCAAAATATATTCTCTTCATAATTTAAATTATAAACACCCAAAATTTAAAAAATCAACTTTCTGCTTTTAATTTTTAATCCTTTCGGTATAATGATTAACCATTCCCTCTAATTTCCATTAATTATGCCATTTTTTATTTCTCTGCCTCTATTTCTTATAATTTTCGCCGGCTGGCTCTTTCGAAAACTTAAACTTGCCGACAACTCCTGGGTCCATATTTTAAATATTTTTGCCTATTATGTTTCGCTTCCAGCACTAGTAATAGTCAGCTTATGGAACCTTAACCTAACCGACACAAATCTTCATCGGCATTTTGTTTTTGGCTTAATAACGCTTTTTGTTTTTTCACTTATTGTTTTTTTTGTCCTATCAATTGCTAAAATTAAAAACAGTCTCAAATCTGCCCTATTTCTTGCTGCCATTACCGGCAATACAATCTATATGGGCTTTCCGCTGGTTGAATTTGGATTCGGGAAAAATCACCTACCCACAGCCGCTATTATCGGCAATCTTTATTTGGTAATTCCAATTTTGACTTCAATATTTGTCATTTACTACTGGCACGATAAACATCAAAATAATATTCAAAACGAAGTATTTGAATTTGCCAAGAATCCGCTGGTTATTTCGATTGCAATTGGCGCCGTCTTAAGTTTCGTCAAAACAGATACTCAATTAGAACAAGCCTTCCAAAAAACCCTTAATATGCTCGGCCAAACCGCCTCGCCACTAGCCCTTTTTTTGTTGGGTAGTTTTTATACGGCAAATTTCAAACAAAAAATATGAGTTTAATCTTAATAATAAGTATAACCAAAATGCTTTTATTTCCCTTTATAACAGTCTTAATTGCCCTATTTGTCTTTAGAACTCCGGATATTAGGATTCCTCTGCTTTTATCCTCTATGCCAACAGCAGTAACCACATTCGTCATAGCACAAAGATTTAATCTTGACACAAAAGCAGTAAGTATGGCTATACTTACTTCAACGATTTTTTCGCTAATCGCCGTGCCGCTAGTTTTAGCTATTTTCGCCGATTGATTTTAATCTGGTTTTTAAAATATTAAAAAGGCCTGTCCACAAAATCAACTGCGGACAGGCCACTAGACAACTAGCCCAACAATGGTACCAGTAACACTATCGAAGCAAATACTACGAAAACAACCAAGAAAACCACCCCGAGGAAATAAACAAAATATTCAACCCGCTCTTGGCTAAAAATCAAAACACCTTTATCTAATTTTGGCACAAATCCAAAATTCTGACACCAAATAGAACTTAAAACAATTTCTTTTCTTGTGTAAAACCGGACGCTTCCCTCGTAAAACGCATATTCCAAAAACCATAAATCATCCTTGCTACACCGCGGTTGGTAAATAACGAATACTAATTTATTTTGAGATTTTTCCCAAAATGCCTCTTCTTCCAAAGGTATATCAGTCATAGTATGCGACCTCACAGAAGTTGGCTCGAAAACCTCAAAATTTGTCGGCAAGTTAAAGTTAAATCGAAGTTCTCGATCCTGTTCAAAAACTCCGCCTTGCCAAAAAAATATAATCGCAAGAAAACCACATATCATCCCAATTACAAGAACAATTTTTGCCATTTGAAACCTCCTTTAAGGTTTCATTCCTACGACCATTTCTATAACTTTAAAAACGCTATCCAAAGTCTTCTAAGAACCTTCCAGCGCTCTCGTTCTTTCTCGCTGCAAGGCGACCGAAAAGTTTCTGACAGAACTTCACACAATTTTTCGGCTATAAACTCGTGCATTGCCTCTCGTTCGGGATTCCATCTGTTGCTAGGAATGGTATCAAGATTAAGCCGCGTATCAATATGTGCTGGCAACCTACCGCTCATCAAAAACTCAAAATCATTGTGGCTAAAGTGTTTTAAACCAAAATTTCTTTTAAATGTATCAACTGCATCTTCTATATCGCCGCAATTATAATGATTAATAACAGCCCACAGAAACCGCATAGTCTCCGGATAATCATCAAGGGCCTCCCACCAACTGTCAACACACTCAGGCGTAAACTTCTGTCGATATCGCGCCATTGCTTTCACCTCTTTAAATCTTGTTTTTTAATGAACAACCTTAACTTATATATATTAACACATAAAGATAAATATGTCAATAGACATATGTTAAGCAAAAGGCAAAAGAATTTTAATTAGCCTTATTATTTATCTTGTATCTTGAATAATAACTATGCCCTCTTTATCTGTACGATAACGATACTCTATAGACCTTGCGCGAAGTAGGACACTATAACCCGGCGTTATAACTTGAGCACAAAACTCGCCGGCTTTTACTAAGCCGAGACAAGCATCAGGCCATTCGGCTTCTTTTATTTCAATGATCGTAATTTCTTTGGGGCCAACTTTTAATTCTTTGGCTGCAAAATCAACTACCTTATTTGCCATAGGCAAATTACTAAAACTATTCGATTTCTCAGTTTTTTGTTTTATCATAAAAATTACTACAATTATTATAACTATTATAACAATAACCAAAATTCCCGAGGCGAGAAAAATTTTATTAACCATAAGTAAAATTAATTATAATTTATTTCTAACTCTAATATTCTAAACCTAATATATTAAGGACGCAAGTTTTCTAGAATAAAGAAAAACCCCAGCTTGTGTACCAAGCTGGGGCAAGAAACCTCGGGTGGCGCTTTTGACTAAACGATGCGGGCTAAGCCCGCTATTTTACTACTGGAAGGCGACCGGCAGACTAGCGCGAGCGGCGCGCAAAGCCGCTTCGTCGCTGGGGATAAACGGATCCCCACTGATTTTGGCAAACTGCAGCAATCCCTGATTTTCGGGGCTAGCCTCAAAACGTCCGAAAGCATGGCCGCCGATGTTCAGGGCTTGAAGAAGATTCTTGTCAACCCGCAAACCAAGACCAGTTTGCGTGTTAACATAGTAACCTACGGAGTCGATTTCTGACAACTGAACCACAGTAATCGGCTCCTCCAAAGTCATTGTCTGACGAACAGCTCCGGGCTGAACAGTTTTTCGAGCCATGGGTTATCAATCCTCCTTAAGATTGATTTGTGTTTGTTTGGATTGCCACCCGAGATTCCAATTTCAGAGAACAAAATAAAAAAGTTCGAACGCTCGTCCTGCTAATACCACCTTAAACCTAAATCTTTATAATATAATCGAGTTGGTTCGGACTTTCACGTTTTTATTCTAGCATACCATATAAAAATGTCAAGAGGGTAAACAAAAAACGGAAGGACAACTACTCCTTCCGTCAAGCTACAAACTAAATATTTAACTTAACTCTTATTAATAATTCCCCAAATAACAATGCCTACTACTTGCAGAACCATAAAAACGGCCACAATTGTCTTAAAATTAATGGGGACAGGGGTTTTTGATGGTTTGCTGGGTGGTTGATAAATCTTATCTACCCTACAATAAACCGAAAGTTCTGAAACGGTGACAACCTTTAACTTAATCTGCTCGCCTCGATATTCACCTGTACTATTTATACCGTTAATAGCAATATACCGCACTCCCTTAGGGAAAGACATAATAGCCACAGCCTGGCTGTCATTTCGTCCATCCAAATTAAAATCCCAACCGATACTTCGAAAACTGGAAGAACCGGCATTAAATGAATAATATTTGCTTTCTACTAGGACATATTCTTTGGCGCCGCCGCTATCAATAATTACACACTCAGCATTAATCGTATAACTGAAAACTTCCTCAGCTCTTAGGGGGTTTACCCTTAGTGTTAAAACTGTACTAGCTTGCCCGCCGCGATTATCTTTTAAGGTCAACCTAACTTTTTGATAACCAGCAGATTGAAAACGAAAACTAACGCTTAAGCTTGTTCCAGTAGTATCAAAAATGCCATCATCACCAAAATCCCAACCTACCCAAATAATCCCACCATCTGAATCATACGAATTAGAAGCATCGAAAATAACTTCTTGGCCCACAAAAGGAATCTGTGGCTTCCAAGTAACAAGGGGCGTCGGGTTTTGATTTTCCACTGCTCCTTGAATTTTTGCTCCTTCACCTTGCGCAGATCCTAAATAAATAAATCTAGCCGCCCACAGAGAAACGCCATACTCTTGAATGCTTCTAGCTAAAACCTGCATCCAATCACTAAGTTCATTAGGTGTTCTAAAGAAACTTAAGTGTTGCGAATCACATTCAAAAACTGGACTAGTCTTTACAGCAATAACTTGCAGCCAAACTGCGTTTTTAGGATTTAATAATGTTTTAGATCCAGCGTATCTTAATACCGCCACAGGTACCTGGTCATTATAATCAATAATCTTTTGGTCAAGCGAAAATCCATAAACACAAAGAAATGCTTCATGGGTAGTTCTGATTTCAACGAATTGCCCGGATTTAATTATATTCACATCAAGTCCGCCGCCAAATCCCGGACGCTCAAAAACCCACGGAACCTGCGCCGCCGCGCTAATGCCAGCAAAAAACGGGAGCAAACCGACCAAGCATACAAACCTCTTCATCACTATCACTCCTTTATAAATTTGTTTTAGTGAGCTCTATCTATATTTTAATGTATAAAATTACTTCTGTCAATATGACTGTTATGAAATAATTTTTGAAGCCCCAACCTCAAAAAACCCAATTGAAAAAATTTAATTTATAATCATTTTTTTTAGCACTACCAAAGCCATAATTTGTAGGCACATACATCATTTGAACCTGCGGAGCTGACACCTCAAACTCGCCTCTAAAGTTGACGCGCGCTATATAGTCAAATATATGTATGTCATTCCAAAGATTGTCCACAAAAAACCACACGTTCATCTCTTATATCCATTTCGTACCCCCACCACCGACGTTCTCGTTCACTCCCGTTCTCTAATCGCGGATTTTGAGGAGCAAAACTAGATGGTAAGAAATCCTCGATAATAATGTAAATTAATTTTTCATTATTACGGGAATTAACGATCAATTTTATCTTTACTAAATCACCGGCAGAAAACTCTTCTATAGGCTTATTTTTCAAATCGAGATACTCACGCTTAATAGTTAAACCAAAAACAGCAGTCTCAATTTTGTCGCTTTGAACAATGCCAAATTTTGTCTTCCAATCAAAGCTTGTGCCAATTATAGGATACTTTCCAGTTAAAAAATGATTCGGAGAAAAGAGTATAACCTGATTAGGTGTTCATTTCTGCAATTTAAAAATTTGCGCTACTTCGTTCAAGATTTCGGTAATAATTGGTTTAGCTAATAAACGATGCAGCACAATTGCGCCGTATATCTTTTTGTCCTGATTTCGAACAACTCGACGAGTATTTTGAGAAGTGATGAAAGAAACAACTTCTAAATCAAAGTCTGATGACAAATGAACCAATTGTCCTGTACTAAACTCACCTACAAAACCAAAAAATAAACCGCCAACAATGAAAAAAATTTTTAAACTTATTTTAAAATATGTATTCACTTACAAAAATATAAAAAAGATATTATAGCAGTTAAAAACGAAATAAAAGACCCGTAAATAATCAAACTTCACGGGCCTATTTTGTTTTATAAAAACAGCCTGCAAGATAAAACTATCCTTGCAGGCCCAACCAATATTTACACTAATACTGACGCGGTTTGAGTTTAAGTCGTGGCTCGCTAATCAATGGATCCATACAACTTACTTTTTCTTTTAAATTGTAAATTTGCTCTTTAATAGAAATCGTCGGCAATTCGCTAACTTCTAAAGGTCGCGTAACCATAATTTCTTCTCCCCAGCACGATTTAAAAAAAGAGCAATGCCGGCAACGGTTTGGATCGCTCGTACGCTCAAAATAATTCAGATTAATTCCCTTTATAAAAGCTTCAATTCTGTCTAAAGCGCGTTCGTGATCAGATTTTGTTCTAAAAGTCGGTACCGGCTTCCAATAATTAATGTTGCCATTTTTATTATCTCTCTCGTAATGCAAAGGGTACCAAATAATACAACTTTCTTCAGTTTTATAAATATATCTAAAAGCTAAACTATAGAGGCTTAACTGGAAATCTTTATGTAAAGGCAGCTGCGCTTGAGGATCTTGAATTGAATAAAAACGCCAGCCGGTTTTAAAATCTACTAAAATATAGTTTCCTTTTTGATCGCGCCATATTTGATCAAAAACGCCTTTCAATCTTACTCCTTCTAAACTTCTCCTTACAGCTCCTAAAGGAATACAAAAAGTTTTCTCTACTTCGATCGGAAAAGGTCCTTTTTTACTATGAGTATTATAGTAATACCTCAATAAAGACGAGCCGAAGTTTTGCAACGTATAATACTCTTCTTTAATAGCGTAAGAATTGTTACTTGAAAACTTAATTATTTCATAAGGCTGTGTTCCAAGTATTGCAGGATTAGCATTTTTACCTTTATTAAATTCCCGCCACAAAAATTTCCAAAAATTAACAAATGATTCAGCCGACTTAAAATAAAGCTGCGAATAGCCATTATTAAGTCTTTTTAATTTCTGACGCGGATCGCCCTTATATAACCACTCAATAGCTCTATGAATAGCATCTCCAAAAACTAAAGCTACTGGGGCTGGCATTTTTTGCTTCTTTACATAAACATACCAAAACATTCTTTGGCAAAAAAACCACATATTTACTTTACTATAACTTACTTCTACCATAAAGAACCAGCCCTCCTTTGTAGTTACTTTAATACACTTTAACGGACTTAACTATATAGTATTTAATTTAACGAAAGTATTTAAAAATTGCCCTGCTGTCTTGTTCTTCCAGATTGCAATCATTATACCTCGCTAATAAAACTCATAAACAGCAGGTCAATTTATTAAATTTACTACCCAATTTTTTATAAAAGCATTTTAGCAATATCAACAAGTCTCGCAGAATAACCCCACTCATTATCATAAAAAGCTACTACTTTTAAAAAGTCTCCATCAATAATCTTAGTTGAGCTTAAATCAACAATGGCAGATCTGCTATCGCCAATACAATCTGAGGAAACTAATGGCCACTCAGAAATACCAAGTGTTTTCTTAAATTGACCAAAAGCGTATTGCTTAAAAATATTATTAACCTCTTCAACAAGAACCTTCTTCTCTAATTCCACTACTAGGTCAATCACTGATCCTGTAGGAACGGGCACGCGAAAAGCCATACCATCAAGTTTATCCTTCAGTTCCGGGATTACTAAACCTATGACGCTAGCCGCTCCTGTTGTTGTCGGAATAATATTGACAGCCGCCGCCCGGCCTTCAACCATATCTTCGTTACTGCTATCCACTAAATTTTGACTACCAGTATAAGCATGAACCGTAGTCATTAAACCCCTTTTTATTCCAAACTCTTTATGTAAAATAAAGCCACAGGTGCCAAACAATTAGTAGTACAAGAAACAGCTGAAATTATATGATACCTCTTTTTGTTATAAATATTGTCATTAACCCCAAAGACAATAGTGGGAATATCGCCTTTTGCCGGCGCAGTAATAAGCACTTTTTTAACTCCACCGCTGGCAAGATGTTTAGCTGCTTTATCAAATGATCTAAACTTCCCAGTTGCTTCGACAACTATATCTACATCAAACTTAAACCAAGGAACTTCTGCCGGGTCTGAAACCTGTAGAATCGGAACTTCGCAACCTTCTATTTTGATGGTTTTATCGTTATACAATACATCTTTGGAGTATCGTCCATATACTGAATCATATTTAAGTAAATAAGCTGCTTGCTCTGGGCTTTGACTTTTTACATTAATAGCTACAACCTCAAGCTCAACCGATGGACTTTCGCTTACAATTCTAAAAAAAGTCCGCGCTGTCCGCCCAAAACCATTCAGACCAATTCGTATAGGCATATTTTACCTCCTTTAGTAATGCTGTTTAGGGTACACATAGCCTAATTTATCAAATATTTTTTAAAAAAACAAAAAAGAACACAAAATACATTAAATAACACCACCTTAAAAACCATCAACGCTGCTGAACTTTTATTTTCCTATCTTTTAAGATAAGAAATTAAATTAAGTCGCTAAAGTGAATATGGTTTTGACTCTTCAATTTCAAGCTCGTTAAAACCCAAACGCGCCTTTATTAACTTAGATAGCCGTTCGAGTTCGATTTTTTTATATCCGTAATAAACATTGCTTTTACCCCAAATCCTCCCGATAATGCCATTTTTGGTTTTAGTGATATCCAACAAACCTCCGCAAGTCTCTAAAATTTCACCTACGATATTGGTTTTTGCTTTATTATACAGATATACATGCTGATGGTATTGAGTAATGTCGCCAATGACAAAATATTGACATACATCATTTCTTTGTCGAGTTTTTATCAAAATAAATTTATTACGCTCCCCCAAACCTAAATTTAATATAATAAAGTTTTTTTCAACTTCTTTGTGTTCCTGTTTTATAATATCTTTATTTTTCATAAAAACGCTTAATAAACAAATAATTCATGAATCTCTTCTAAGTAAACAAAATCTTGATAAATAATCTTGGTTATAAAAATAAGCAAATATTAATAATCAAAATAGAAAACACAAAATAAATAAAAATATGTTTCCACAAAAATGGTTTACACCTTCGTCAAATAACCAAAAAGGTAAAATCATCAAAAAAGACTAAAACCGCCGTAATAAATAGATACTGAAAACCTTATGCGAAAAATACAATTAAAAACCTAAATTCTTAAATTAAGTTTGGTTCTTTCTTCATTATTCCGAGGTAATACCATCAAATTCTGCCTCGCTTGCTTCTGTTTCTTCTTTTGTGCTTCTTACAATACCATCTTTATGATGAGGAGGAGAATAAATTGTATAAAACTTAAGCTCTTCATTTTCCGAAATATTTATAATATTATGCATAGCTCCCGCAGGAACTATTACCGCAATACCACTTCCAACTTCATAAATAGTGCCATCAATACATTTACCCCAACCCTTTTCGAAGCGAAAAAACTGATCATTTTTTGAAAATATTTCCATGCCGATTTCTTCTTTTGGTTTTAAACTCATTATTACTAGCTGACTATTTTTACCTGTGTATAAAACCTTACGAAAACTACTATTAATTAATGTTTCCTTTTTTATATCGGCTATAAAACCTCTCATAAAATTTGATTACAAATTATTTTAACATAACAAAATTATAAATGTTCAAGAAGATATTTTAAATTCTTCTTGACTTTAGCCATCAAAAATTTTAAAATATAATATAGAGACTAAAAATTTAGTAAAAGTTTTTTATAATTTTGGCATAAAAGCTATTTAGATAAGTTTGAAAGGAGGTGAAAAATATGTCGCTAATCCCATGGAAACAACCTTTCGACTTAGAGAAATTCTTTGAAGATGACGACTGGTTTCTGCCTGTATTTTCAAGCAAAAATTTGGCTATGCCAGCAATGAATCTCTATGAAACTGATAAGGAAGTCGTGGCTGAATTAAATATCCCCGATTTTGATCCTGAAAAAATTGATATTTCTGTTGAAAACGGCATTCTAAAAGTAAGTGGCAAAGCTGATGAAGAAAAAGAAGAAAAGAAAAGAAACTACTGGAAAAAAGAAATCAAGAAAAGTTCGTTTGAAAGAATTGTACGATTGCCAACAGAAGTAAAAGAAAAGGCAACGGAAGCCACTTACGATAAAGGCGTTCTTAAAATCGTAATGCCAAAATTAGCAGTCAAGCCACCTTCCAAGATTAAAATAAAAATCAAAAACACAAAATAAAATAAAACAAATAATAAAATAATAAACATAAAAATCCCCTTTTTTCGGGGATTTTTATGTTTTTTTATGTTTTTAGAGATCGACCTCCGAAATATAAAACAAAATTCTTCTCGATTCAAACAAGGGCACTACTCTGCTACCATCAAAAGGCGAACAAAAATTCTTTTCTCAAAAATCCATGTTCGTATCGTATTCTCTGGCTCCGGGACAGGGACTCGAACCCCAATCTCCACGTCCAGAGCGTGGCGTCCTGCCATTAGACGATCCCGGAATTAATAAATAACCAAACCAATTAGTTCTTGTATTTTAATTCAGAACTTTGTTAAAATCAATTACAAGCTATTATGCTTATTAAATTTTTAAATATTGCGGAAATGCAAGATAATAGTGCGACTTCTTTAATTGTTTTTGTCTTAATATTGCTTTTTTCAGCTATTATTCACGAAGTTAGCCACGGACAAATGGCTTTAATACTTGGCGACAAAACAGCTAAACTTATGGGCCGCATAACCATAAATCCGTTGCCACATCTTGATCCAATTGGTAGTATCCTTTTACCGGCTTTACTTATACTTAGCAATTCGGGATTTTTCTTTGCTTGGGCAAAACCAGTACCAGTAAACCCATATAATTTAAAAAATCCCAAACGTGACACAGCGCTTGTAGCTTTGGCAGGGCCAGCCTCCAATATTATCATTGCTATAAGTCTCGCCATAATTTTAAGAATTTTAATAATGTTTGGGTTAACTTCAATCCAAGATAGCTTTAGCTGGCTTATACTAAAGACTGTCTTAATAAATCTGATGCTCGCTATTTTTAATCTTGTTCCAATTCCACCGCTTGACGGCTCAAAAATTCTAGTTGGTATTTTGCCGCAACGCCTAGCGCATATCGAAACTTTATTAAATCAATATGGTATTATTCTTTTGTTTATTTTTATCTTTTGGTTTTCGTGGATAATTATTCCAATTATTAATTTTTTATTTAAGTTGCTAACTTATAACCTATGAATCAATTTGTTGTCGAAACATACAAAACTTCAAATCCACGGTTACCTACAGTATTTCCTATATTTCAAAATAACCTTAACGAAACATATCTTATAAACGAGCTTAATTTCTCTCAAATGACAGCTAAACAAATTTTGAATTTTTTTAAAGGAAAACTTGGTGACATTTTTACGACAATAAATCAGGAAAATAGATTTTTCATACTTTACGGACTAGACAAAAAAGAGATTTACACAGACACTTTTGCTGTGTTTAAATCTTTTTCTTTATTGGGCCGTAACCTTCAATTAAAAAATATTGACGAATTTAATCTTGTAATTGATAAATCGCTTCTCACTATTACCAAAAACAACAACCAAACTCTAATTCATATTATAAAAGGTATTAATAATGGTTTTTATAAATTTTTAAAATACATTAGTGCTAATAACGAGATTAGACCTCTCAAAACAGCTCATCTTCTAATCAAAGACGTTAAGCTTATTAGTAAAATAGAGAAAAATCTAGATTTTGGCCGCGAATTGATTAAATGGATTAACTATTCCAAAGACCATATTAACGAACACAGTTCAAAACTTACTCCATCTACCTTCGCTCAAGAATTAGCTAAAACTGCTAAGCAGCTTAATCTTAATGTTAAATTAATGGCTAAAGCAGAACTGGAGAAAAATAAATTTGGCGGTATTCTAGGCGTTGGTCGCGGTTCATGCCATGAGCCACACCTGCTGATTATTGAAAATATTATTAATCCAAAAGAAAGACCTCTAGTCTTGATTGGAAAATCAGTCACTTTTGATTCAGGGGGTATTTCTATTAAACCACGTGAAGGTCTTGATGAAATGAAATCTGACATGTCAGGAGGCAGTATAGTAGCTTCAAGCGCCTTTCTGCTAAAATCTCTTGGCATAAAAAAGAATTTTGTAGCTATTCTGCCTATTGTTGAAAATATGCCTAGTCATACTTCATTTAAGCCGGGCGATATTCTAGAAATATATGGCGGCAAAACAGTCGAAGTGCTTGACACTGACGCAGAAGGTAGAATCATCCTAGCCGATGCCATTGAATATGCCAAAAAGACTTATAATCCCCAAGCCATTATAACCGTAGCTACTTTGACTGGTGCATGTATTATCGCTTTAAGCAATTGGGCATCAGGCTTATTTACTAATAATGAGGAATTGGCAAAAAGAATAAAAAGGGCTGCGGCAATTTCAGGTGAACGAGTCTGGCAGCTACCTATATACGATGAACACCGAGAACAAAATAAATCTCAGGTGGCTCACATTAAAAATTTAGGCGGAAGACCCGGCGGTGCAATTACAGCAGCAGCCTTCTTGGAATTTTTTGCCAAAGATTATAATTTTTTACATCTTGATGTAGCCGGCACAGCTTTTTATTCACAAGATACTCTCTGGCAAGAAAAAGGGGCAACTGGCTATGGCGTATGGTTATTATTCGAATTTGTAAAAAATTAACTATTAAATATAAAGGGCCCGAGTGGAGTATCGGGCCCAACAAAGAGAGGGAAGGAGGGAGAACACCTAAACTAGCTGAACTATAAAGCTAGAAAGGAGGTCAGCCAGAAAAAGAGGTTAGCCGGCAGATGATTTAGAAGACACTATAATGCTAACAAATCAAATCTAATATGTCAATACTAAAAAATGAAAAATCGCATTTTAATCAAGAAGACCTTAAATAAAGTAAATCAAGAAGTAGTTTTAGCAGGTTTTGTCAACTCACAGCGCGATCATGGAAAAATCAAATTCATTGATCTTCGAGACATGACAGGAATTCTACAACTGGTTATCCTTCCTGCCAAAAAAGAAATTTTCGAAAAAATAGATGGTCTTAAAAACGAATCTATAATCGCAGTTAAAGCGATTATTCATAAACGTCCTGGAAAAACCATTAATCCTAATCTAGACACTGGCTCTATTGAAGGCGAAGTAAATGAACTCCAAATTCTTTCAACCGCTAAAGACTTGCCTTTCAGTATAACTAGCGACGGCTATGAAATTAACGAAGAGCTAAGATTAAAATACCGCTATCTTGATTTGCGTCGCCAACGCCTGCAAAAGAATATCAAACTACGTTCACAATTCGTCCAAATGGCCCGCGAGTTTCTGTTTGAAAAAAATTTTATTGAAATTGAAACACCTATTTTAACCAAATCTACCCCTGAAGGCGCGCGAGATTTTGTAGCGCCCTCACGTCTACATCCAGGAAAATTTTTTGCTCTACCCCAAAGTCCACAGCAATATAAACAACTCTTAATGGTCGCTGGTTTTGAAAGATATTTTCAAATCGCTCGCTGCCTAAGAGACGAAGACTTAAGAGCCGACCGTGGTTTTGAACATACGCAAATCGATCTTGAAATGAGTTATGTTGAACGAGAAGATGTAATGAAACTGGATGAAGAAATGATAACTACAATCGTTGAAAAATTGAATTATAAAATTAAAGAAAAGCCATTTCCTATATTCACTTACCAGGAAGCTATAAAAAAATTTAAAGCCGATAAATTTGATTTACGAAATGAAGAAGAAAAGAAAAAAGGATTACTTGCTTTTGCATGGGTAATTGATTTTCCTTTTTTTGAAAAGGATAAAGATGGTCACTGGACCTTCACCCATAATCCATTTTCTCAACCGAAACCTGAACATATTGACTGGCTCTTAAAAGAAAAAAATATAGATAAAATTCTGACAACTCAATATGACCTTATCTGTAATGGCTATGAAGTCGGCGGCGGCAGTATACGCTCTAACAAGCCCGAAATCCTAAAAAAAGTCTTTAAAATAATGGGCTATAAAGAAAAAGTTATTCAGGAACAATTCGGCCATATGCTTGAAGCTTTTTCTTATGGCGCGCCTCCCCACGGAGGGCTTGCTCATGGAGTAGAAAGATTAATTATGATTTTAACTGGTGAGCAATTTCTCAGAGAAGTCCAAGCATTTCCGCAAACAAGTTCTGGGCGCACAGCTGTTATGGACGCACCCTCAAAACTTTCCAAAAAGCAGTTAAGTGAATTAAACATTAAAATAAACATTTGAAAAATGGCTAAATCTCGTTTTATACATCTTCATACTCACTCCAATTATTCCCTCCTTGATGGACTTTCGCGGATTGAAGATATTATCGACAGATGCGTTGATTTTGGTATGGACGCCGTTGCCCTAACAGATCATGGCAACTTATACGGAGCCATCGAGTTTTATAAAGCTTGCAAAGAAAAGGGCATAAAACCAATCATCGGCTGCGAATTTTATGTGGCGGCGGGTTCTTATACGAGCAAAATTCCCAAAGTTGATCAAAAAAGATACCATCTTACAATTCTAGCCAAAAATCTTGTTGGCTATCATAATTTAATTCAATTAGTTACAAAATCATGGCTGGAAGGCTTTTATTATAAACCAAGAATCGACCTTGAACTTCTAACTAAACATTCTGAAGGCCTTATATGTTTTTCAGGATGTCTTAATAGCCAAATATCAAAAACAATACTGGCTGGTAAAATAAATGAAGCTAAAAAGTTAATTGATAAAATGTATGGCATATTCGGTAAAAATAATTTTTATCTTGAACTTCAACCTCATCCAAATATCCCCGAACAACAAATTGTCAATAAAGCACTTATCGATTTTTCCAAATCTTTAAAAATTCCGCTGGTTCTAACTTATGATAGTCATTATATTAAATCAACCCATAAAACAGCACAAGATGTTTTAATCGCAATTCAAACCAATGAAAGCGATCCAGAAGAAAGGCTTTCTATGAAAAAAGAAGATTTCTCCTTTCCTGATGAAGCAAAAATGATGCAGTATATTAATTTGCTCGATCTGCCGGAAGAATCTCTTGTTAATACCTCTATTATCAAAGACTCAATTCATCTTGACCTTGAGGCAAAGAAAAAAATAATGCCAATTTTTAAAGTTCCTCCCGGCGAAACTGATTTTAGCTACTTAAAAAAATTAGCTAATGCTGGCATTAAAAAACGATTTAATTTCGATCAACTCACTAAAACACAAAAACAAACTATCAAAAAACGTCTCGATTATGAACTTAAAGTCATCCAACAAACTGGTTTCTCCTCTTACTTGCTGATTGTCCAAGATTTCGTTAATTACGCCAAGCAAAACCGAATCGTGGTAGGGCCGGGTCGCGGATCGGCAGCCGGCAGTCTTGTCTCTTATGCCTTAAATATCACCGACATTGATCCCTTAAAATATGGCCTTATGTTTGAAAGATTCCTAGATCCAGAAAGAATTACCTTTCCTGATATTGATATTGACTTTGCTGATAGACGCCGTGATGAAGTAATTGAATATGCTCGTCAAAAATATGGACAAAATAATGTGGCTCAAATTATTACTTTCGGAAAAATAAAATCAAAGCAGGCCGTAAGAGACGTTGGACGCATCTTGGGACTGCCATATTCATTCTGTGATTCAATTTCAAAACTCATCCCAACTAACTATCCTTTAAAAAAAGCTTCATTAGAAATACCCGAGCTACGCAAACAATATACCTCTGATCCTAAAGTTCGCGAACTAATTGACATCGCTATAGATCTTGAAGGAGTTGCGCGTCACGTTTCAAAACATGCCTGTGGAGTCGTAATGGCAGATAAGGCGCTACATAATTATTTACCACTACAATACGCTACAACTGATTCAAAAGACAAAAATAACACAATCATTAGCCAATACGATATGAAAGCGATTGAAGAAATAGGCTTGCTCAAAATGGACTTTCTTGGCCTGAGAAATCTAACCATCATCGAAGATACCTTAAGTTTAATCAAAAAATATAAAAATATTAACCTTGATATTGAAAAAGATGACTATACTGATAAAAAGACTTTCGAAATTCTCCAAGATGGCTCTACTGTCGGCGTATTTCAACTTGAATCTGATGGCATGCGCCGATATTTATCTGAACTTAAACCCACAGAACTTGAAGACATTATTGCTATGATATCACTCTATAGGCCAGGACCTCTCGACGCGGGGCAAGTTGAACATTACATCAATCGCAAAAACAAACTCGAAAAAATTGAATATCTTCACCCCGGCCTTGAACCAATCTTAAATAAAACTTACGGTATTGCCGTTTATCAGGAACAACTTATAGAGATAGCTCGTCAACTTGCCGGCTTCAGCTATTCTCAAGCAGACAAATTAAGAAGAGCCGTTGGTAAAAAAATAAAATCCCTACTAATTGAAGAAGGCGAAAAACTAGTTACAGGTATGGTAAAAAATGGAATAAAAGAACAAGTGGCTAAACGCATCTGGAACTGGTTTATACCATTCGCGCGCTATGGCTTCAACAGATCTCACGCGGCTTGCTACGCTGTTATTGCCTATCGCACTGCTTACCTTAAAGCTAGCTTCCCACTTTATTTTATCTGCGCCCTTTTAATTAATGAAGGCTATAAAATAGAAAGAATTGCCCAACTTCTTGATGAAACAAAACGTCTAAATATTGAAGTACTACCGCCTGATATCAATGAAAGCGATGAAAATTTCACACCTATTGAAAAAGGTGATGTTCTCCAAATAAGATTTGGCCTAGGAGCCATACGTAATGTTGGCGAAAATTTAGCCAAAAGCATTGTCGAAACAAGAAACGCCAATGGAAATTTTAAAAACTTGGCTGACTTCATTCAGCGGGTTAAACACAAAGATCTCAACAAGAAAAGTTTTGAAGCCCTGATTAAATCGGGATGCTTTGACCAATTAGGCGAAAACAGGCTACAGCTTTTATATAATATTGACTATCTTCTTAAAATGAACCGTGAAAAAGAAACTATCGGTATGCAAGAAACGCTATTCGACGAACAACAATCATTAAATTTAAAACTAGAAAAATTTCCTGACCAAGACACTTATGAAAACGATAAACTACGATGGGAAAAAGAATTTTTAGGATTGTATATTTCAGGCCATCCTTTAAAAAGTTTTCAACACAAACTCTCGCTAGGCTACAGTTTAAAGAAAATCCGCCAATCGAACCTGAAAACCGTCAAAACAGTAGCGCTTATAACTAATTTAAAAAAAGTCTTGACGCGTAACAACAAACGAATGGCTTTTTGCCGTATTGAAGATCTCACCGGCTCTGCAGAATGTATCGTTTTTCCCAACCTCTACGAGCTAAAACATATGTGCCTCCGCGAAGAAAATGTTTTAATCATTAAAGGCAAAGTGGAAAGATTTGAAAACCAAATTAAAATTATTGCCGAAGATTTAGAAGAACTTTCCAAATGATTTTTTTAAAAATAAGCTGGAATCCAAATACATAAAAAACCTAAACAAAAAGTGCGTAGTTTTAACTACACACTTTTTGCTTCTGTATTTAATTTAATGTAGTTTAGCCTCTTTTTTTTAACCAGCAATCGCGACAATAAATTGGACGGTCTTCGGCTGGCTGGAATGGAAGTTCGCTAATAGCAGCGCCGCAATCTGAACATTTCCATTCCCCCTGAAATGTTTGACGCGGTCCGCTTTTAAACCTCTTAGGAGTAAAACTTCGCCTATCCTGCCAACAATTTTTGCAGTATACCTTGGATCCTTCCCGAGGTTGAAAAGGAAGTTCGCTGATTGTGCCTTCACACTGCGCACATTTCCACTCGCCCTTCACTATTGACTGCTGAGGAGTATCTACATCTTTATTCTTAACGTTCATCTATAAATATTTTTATCTTGATAAATTAATACGACCTTGGTTTTCTAAGAAAAAACCTTAAACCAGTGTATATAGATATATATCAAAAGTCAAGCACAAAATGAAATATAACGGTTTGAAGAAAATTTTAATTTTATTGCTTATTAGTCAAAAGTGGCATTAAAAATGTAGGCTCAATCTTCCAAACTTTAGCTATACTTAACTTATCCCCTTTACGCTTAGCCTTTATAATCACATAGTCGTTTTTCCTTAATTCGCCAAGACCTATTTTGTCTTCAAAAATCATCCCTCGATCAGCAATCTCTTGACGGTCACATGGAAACGGCGGATAAAGGGAAGGCGACATCGAAGTCCACTGTAAAACATATAATAAAAGCGTCGGATACCAAGGACGTTTAGGCATAATCCGAGCCATCTCTTCCTTATGCTCTTTCCAAACATAACAGAAATTAAGATTAACCTCGGAAAATTCAGAAAAGTTATCCAACTCAAACCTTAGTTTTTTTTTATCGCTAGTCACTGGATCAAAAATAGCAACTTCTATTGAACCATTACTTTTATCAATAATAACACCACTGCGTTGACCCAAATCTTCACGGCGCAAAAAATCTAGGTTATTCAAAATAGCTTTATTAACTCGATAAATCAAAAATACAAGGATAAGTATTAAAAACAGGAAAACAGCAACCAATGGAAGAAACAGCTTTAACACATCTTTAATGCTACCCATGGCACTTCTCATCTCAGTGGAGTCTTCGCTAGTACGCCGCATAAAATCAGCAGCTTGTTTGGCTATTTCTTCATCTTTGATTAACCTCTCTATGGATGTATCTTTTTCTTGCATTTGATCTACTTTGTCGTTATCAACCGTTTCTTCAGTTTTATCTTTTACAACTTCATTATCCTCTTCTTCATTAACCAAAGGTAAATCGCCAGGTATTTCATAGTCTCGTTTGTTGGGATTTTTTTCTTTATTATTAATCATTAAATAAAATCAAAATTTACTTATTAATTATATAAGCTAAAATAAAATTTGTCAAGGACTTAAATTTATAACACCGCATTTTTGGAGATCGAACCTCCAAAAATAATATAAAAAAACAAGGAGTTGTCTAGCTACCTCAACAGAAGTTTCACGGTCATTCACAACATTCTGGTCAAAAGTCTTATGACTTAGACCACGGGGTTACAAAAGAACTTCTTTAGGTTGTTAGAACACTATCAACAAAAATGTTTTGCTCCTTTTCACAACACCAAAAGAAGAATTTTCTCTGAAATTGCTTTGTCATCGTCAACTAAAGTTTGCTTATAGCTCGCAATATCAGAGAAAACTATATTATAAAAAATTAATGCAGTAAGTCAAATGAAAACATCTAACGTTTACAAATTCCAAAAAAAAGGTCTATGATAATTACGACAAAAGATTATTTGCCACCCTTTATTTCCTCTTTAGCAGATTTTATTCTCTCCTGCGCCTCCAATTTTAAAGTAGTTCTAAGATTTTCGTCAATGACGAAAAAGTCTTTATTTTCCTCATAATCAAGCAAATAATGTTTACCTCGCTCAAGCCTATCTTGTAAAATTAAAAGAGAAATTAAATTTTTTATTTTCTTACGAATAGCCTGTCTTAACGGACGAGCCCCATAAACCGGATCAAAACCAACTCGAGCTATCCTATTAAGCGCTCGTTCGCTTATTTTAAATTTAAAACCCTTATCATTCTCCAATTGCCAAAAAAGTCTCCCAATCTGTAGTAAGGCAATTTTTCTTATATCGTCAGAACTCAATGGCTTAAAAACCACAATCTCATCAAATCGATTAATTAGTTCTGGTTTAAAATAATCAGTAAGCCGTTGTTTCATAATATCTCTTAACTCTTGAATATTTCGTCCTTTTTCTAATTCCTCCTTAATCAAAACCGAATGGGCATTAGAAGTGCAAATAATAATAGTGTTAGTAAAATCAACCACATTACCAAGCTCATCAGTAAGACGACCGTCATCAAAAACTTGCAAAAAAAGATTCAAAACGTCCCGATTGGCTTTTTCAAATTCATCCAACAGCACCAATGAAAATGGGTTTTGTTTAACTGCCTCTGTTAAAAACCCGCCTTGACCACGATAACCAATCAATCGATAAATAGCGTCATTTGTTTGATATTCCGACATATCAAAACGAAGCATTTTATCTTCGCCTTTAAAATAATAACTAGCTAAAGTTTTGGCCATTTCTGTTTTTCCAACGCCTGTAGGACCAACAAAAAGAAAAGTCCCAATAGGACCCTTTTCATGACCAAGGCCGGTTCGCGCTTCTCGTAAGGCTTCAGCAATAACCTTAACGGCCTGTTCTTGATCAACCATACGTTGATGTAAAATTTGCTCAAGTTCCAACAGTATTCTTTTCTCCTCTCCCTTTGTCTGGGTAATAGGTATACCTGTCCTTTTAGTAAAAGTTTCACGCAGGTTTTCCTTGGTCACTAATCTTTTACCTTGCGCTAAAACATTTTCCACACCATCATAAAGCAATAAGGTCGCTTTACCAGGCAAGGGTTGATTATGAATATATTTCACAGCAATCTCAACTGTCTCCTTTAAAGCATAATAACTTATCACTACATTTTTCTTAGCTTCAATCTTAAAAGATTCAATCATAAGAAGATACAAAGCTTCCTCAGGAGAAATTTCCCTAATTTTAATCTGATTAAAAGCATTAATTATTTCAGTGTCCGGCTCAATATAAAGATGATAATTCTTCTCATCTGTAGTCGCCAATAATGGGAAATCTGTCATCTGAAAAACAGAGCTAAAGAAAGAAGACAAAGAAATTGCCTGCATAGAAGTAGCCTTCATTAAATCGTGAAGATCGGGAATCACTAAAATCAAATTTTTGGCATTTAAAATTTCATCACGGATTTTGCTTAATCTTTCTTGCAACTCACCGGGCGTCTTTAAGCCACTTAAAATAGAACCAGTATCCAAAGCAACTACACGTTTATCACGCAGTTTTGGCGGCACTGTACCGCGAAACACGCGCCAAGCTAAATTTTCAATAATAGTTGTTTTACCAATACCCGTAGGTCCAATCAACATTGCATTATTTTTAACATCGAGATTCAAAATATTAATCAACTCTTCGGTTTCGTCTTTATGGCCAATCACAAAGCCAATAATGCCATAACGCGCCAAGTCAGTTAGGTCATGAGAGAATTGATCTAAATAATAAGTTGGCTTTGCTGTCATAGCCAAATCCATATACTTATGCTCAATACGGCGCGGTTTTGACTTATGAATCAGATATAAATATTTATGCCGTAGCTTTTTATAAAACAAAACGTGCTTAACATCGTCAAAATCAATATTCTCGCCTAAAAAAATATCGCTAAAGAATTTATTCTCCCGCTTTAAAATTGCAACCATTAAATGAGTCAAATCAACAGCCTCGTCATCAAAAACCAAAGCATTATTAACCGCCTCTCTTATTAAATCGTCAAAATCAATTAAGAGCTCGTTGCTATTTTTATATCTTTTAATCTCGTTACGCGCTGTTTGATAACGGTTTTTAATTTTTTCTAAACTAGTTTCCAAATGATCAAGCACATTCTCAAAAAACTTAGTTTCTAAAAGAGCCTCAAATAAACTAAAATCAATTTTGATTAGTTCTTTTTTGCTCCTCTCAAATACATTAATAATAAAATTTTTTGTCTCTGGCTCCAAAAAGTAAGCGCTATTTATTTTCCTATATTTAAGTTCAGAAACAAGATCAATTTCTCGTAAATTAAGACGAGGTTTTCGACTCTTATAGAAGTGATGAAAAAAATACAACAACAAAAAAAGGCCTAACCAAAATAGGGCGTAGTAAAATGAGCGTTCAAAAAATAGGGACACAAGGAGTCTGGGCGAAAATAAACTTTGATTTAATCCGATAATAAAGAAAATAAATCCAAGTCCAAAAACACAATACCAAAAAAACCGCGCCAACATCTGTAAAGTGCTTCTTTCTGCCGAAGAAAGTGTTGTAAAAAAATCTTCAAAATAAAGATTCTCTAATTGCTTTTTATCCATAATTAGATCCCAAAAAGATTTCTAAAAAATAAAATAAATATTAGAATTGGGAAAGCGTACCATAAAGCTAAAATTAAAAAGCCAACAATAACATAAATAGCAAAGAAACTAGCCCCGCCAATAAAAATATAAACTGTCCTAATTGTAACGCCAATAATATAACCCCAAATATTGTAATCTTGATACAAAGGATTAAGCCAATTTTTAGCCATTGCTTGTAAGCCTAAAGATTTATCAAACTCTTTGAAATTCAAAATAAGTCCTTTTAGGATTTTTTTAGGATAAGCCAAAAACCAATCAGTAAAAAAATCGATCAAACTATGTCTAATTTCATCTAAAAGAAATTGAGAAACTTGAAAATTTTTGGCATCCATTTTCTCAAAACATTAAAGAAGTGGCTCCTGAAAAATATTTTCCTCTTCAGCAACATATTGACTTTCAGGAAACACTCTCACTACTCCAAAAACGCCATCATAGCCTGGTTTAATAACGATTTCACCCTTTCTTATTTTAGTTACAGCTTCAGCCAATCTTTCATTTAGTTGCTGAATCTCATGAAAATCAAGTTCTAGTAATATCTTAAATTCTTCACCCAACGCCCCCACAGTTTCAAAATATTTAATCCGTAAAGTCTTCGAGCCGACTGGCAAACCAAACACCTCAGAGAGTACTTCTTCTAACGGAACTATTTTATAAAATGGCGGTCTATTCATTGGCTTTTCAATTATCCCCTGTTTACCTAATTTATACACACGATTCAGCACGCCCAAAGTAAACGGTAAACTGCAATGAGGACAAATACCACCATATTTTTCACTTTCTAGGGGAGACAATGAAATATTGCAATGACGATGTCCATCATAATGATACTTACCTTCTTCGGGAAAAAATTCAATCGTATAGGCGATTTTTGAGGAACTATTTGTTTTAATAGCTTCGTATAATCCATTATAACTAAATTCAGTATCAAAACAAGTTGCCTCACGGCCTATCTTTGGGCAAGAATGAGCATCAGAGCTTGATAAAATAGCTACATCCTTAAGCCAAGGAATGCGCCAATTCATCTCAGGGTCAGAAGAAAGACCTGTTTCAATCGCATAAACATATTTAGTCAACTCGTCAAAGCATTCTTCAAGCGAATCATAACCGGACTTCGAACCAAAAATACCAAACCAAGGCGTCCAACAATGCGCCGGGATAAGTAAGATCTGGACATTTATATCCAAAAGCTTCTTCAAAAGCTCTTTTGAGCTAAGGGTAATTATTGGTCGTCCATCGCTAGCCAATTTGCCATACCAAGATAACGACTCGTTTATTTTCTCTACTGTTGCAAGATCAGGCGCAAGAATAATATGATGAACCTTGCGCAACTTTTGATTCTTATGATAAATACAATTAACTTCCGCGCTTAATAAAAACCGCACAGCGTCTTTTTTAATCGCGATGGGAATATCTTTATTTTTATTAGCTAGCTTTATATATTGCTCCTTTAAGCTAAAAAAACCGCGCTCTTTTTCCTCCAATTTTTCTTTTATTTCTTTGAACCAAAAAGGGTGCGTAAAATCACCTGTGCCAACAAGTTTAATGCCTTTAATCTGAGCCCAACGAGCTATTTCCTCAAGACTAATATTTTTACTACAGGCACGGGAATACCGCGAATGAATCTCAAAATCGCAGATAAACTTCATATAAAAAGATATTTTATTTTATCTGTTATTTTATAGCTTCTAAAAATTATTGCAAGTTACTTGGTTATTGACAAATACTTTATTTATAATATCAATCAGAAGCGCTGTCTCTAGAAAATAAAAAGGGGTGATCAAATATAAGAAAGTCGTTATTATTATTATTATGGTCGACGCTACCATAATAGTTTCATAATAGTCTTCACGACCTTGTCTATACTAGTTGGCGACGCCAGGGGAATTTCGCCCCAACTGCTTTTAATCATTTATTATCTTATATTGAATGTTCTTGATTTTCACAGCACCATTTTATTCTTTAGGAAAACTGGTAATATTGAGTACAAAAGCAATCCAATAGCCAAAATATTTATGAAGCGATTTGGTGTCACTCGCGGCTTGATACTAGCTAAACTATTAATTATTCCAATACTACTCCTCTTAATAATGCTCAAACTCATGCTCTAATGGCACTAGTGGTTGTTTCCTTACTTGCTGTTGTTTTCAACTATTTGCAGTTATTACTATTTAATAAATTCAATAAAAACAGTTAATGACATTAAAATAAGGAGGCGACGATCTACCTCCTTTTTATTATTTAAATATTGCAAAAGGTAGCTTAAAAATTCCAAAGGTAAATTTTGTCAAGCTTTACATCTGAAATATATGGCAAAAACCCGTTTTGGATAGAGCGGTTATAAATATCTCTTATTCTATCAATATCTTGAAGGTCTTCCAAATACTCAAGGTTTAAAATAAACAAACCTTTGCTCTTAAGATCTTGTAGCATACTTACTATAGACTGAGTTTCGCTAGTATTAGTAAAAACTTCCTCGTGAGACTCACCATCAATAAAAGTATAAAGTGGTTTTGAATCAGTAATTGTTGAACTAAAATATAAAATATCATCATAAGAAGCGTAGACGCCGTTTTGAGCAATAAGAAGCAAATCAGGATATGTTCTCCTTAAGGCAACAATAATATTAGCTAATCCTGCCTTGATTTCTGCTATTGTCCTTCCGTTAAAACTTTCCTGATATATATCAATGTTATCCAAATACAAACCGTTTATGCCCTGCGAAACAAGGTTTTTAGCTAAAATATTGACTATAAAATTTTGATAGTCAATATTAGTCACATCCATCCAATATTCATCTGAATACCCTTTATATGGCTTAAGTTTAAACTTTTGACACAAATACCAATAAGTACGAAAGGTTTCACATGAACCAATATTTAAATAACTCACTACTAATGACCCAGAATCTCTGAGTTGACGCAACTCCTCGTCAGTATAATTTCCTATATCTTTATCTGCATCAATAACAACAAGCTCGAACTTTTTTAATTCCTCGATTTTATTGCTGCCATAATAAGATACCCAGTTTCTAAACCGAAAAATTGGCTGTTTAAATTCAGACTGGCTTAATTCAGTTAAAACCTGATCTTTTAATTTTTTTTTATAAGTAAATTTATAAACTTCTGACCATGGAGCTAAAAAAAACATTAACCCTGCTAATTTAACTCGCCAATAATATATACCATCATTATCTAAAAACCTAAGCGTATAAGTATTTCCAATAACTGTTTCTGTAATTATTATCTTATTAAAATCGGCTGAAAGAGAAATATCAATTTGGTATCTAGGCTCGTTTTTAATTTTAGACCAGGTAAATATAATAGGAGTTTCGTTTATTAATTTGCCGTTGCTTGGCCCTCGAAGAATCGGCCTTTCAAAAATAGCCGCTGCACTTAAAAAAGCATCACCAACCGCTACACCAACCAATATCATTACTATCATTAATATAAATAAAAAAGCCCTCATTATAACTTTGGCAATACAGAAGTTAAATAAACTAAGTAGCTATACCGTAAAGCTTTTTTCAACAACAAAGCCATTGTTGTGACAAAAAAGACAATCCCGGCCATCAAAAAACCATAAACAACAGCGTATGCGGCAACATTATAAAACATTAAACTGCCATAAACATATCCCACAAATAAACTAACTATACCAAACCACAAATCTTTACGCCATCCCAAATAATGAAGAATGTTCAAATTAAACAAACTCAAAAGCAAAAACATAACACCAATAGTTGAACTAATATAAACTTCTTTAAAATAACCATTGCTTAATGGAATAATGAAGGATACTAATATCGTTACACCAAAGTGCAGCATTGAAAAAATGCTAATAGTCTGGATATAGTTTTTTATTATTTCATTGAACATAACTGTGCTTTCTTTTATGACTCGCTCCAAACGAATAATCTTGCTAAAAAAATAAACACCAAATGCCTCAATAAGACCCGCCGACAAAAGTAAAGGAAATATACCAAAATACTTATGGGCAAGATACTGATGAATAAAAATATCATATGTATCAAACTGGCCATAGAAAAACAAAACAATGACATCAATCAACAGCAAGAAACCATAATTAATAGCAAAAAAAAATAAAGAAAATAAATTCAATGAATTATTACTAAATGAATTGGAATAAACTGAAAATGGTTCACGCGCCAAGTTAATTAAATATTTGAGCCAAATATAAAAAATCATAACGCCATTAAAAACACCAAATAGCACAAAAGGATCATAGATACTGCCAAGAAACAAGATACTACCTAAGGTTATTAAATAAATTGGTAACTGACGAAACGCAACAAAATATCCTATATTAAGCCAAAATAAAGATATGTCTATAAAAACGAGGGTAAAAATATTATCTCTGCTAAACAAAAAAAACAAAATAATGCCTGCCGTTATAATCCCAAATAGGCCCCTAAGATAATACTGATTAATTGTCTTCTCGCCATAACCAGCTATTGGTCTATCGTTATAAAATGAAAACTTAACAATCAGTATTCTCGCCCAACTAGAAGCAAAAATGTGACTCAACAATACAATTATTAAACCTTCAATCGGTTTTAAAATATGTCCTGATTCAGTAAACCAAAGAGTAAAAAAAATAACCAAGGCTAGTAAAGAATTAGCTAGACCAAAATAAAACCACTCAAATATTTTTAACCTAATCGAATCACTAGCTAAAAACTTATCTTGCCATTTATTCGATTTTACCAAAAAAGGTTTAGGGCAAAGCCTATACTGATGAATAAAATAGCTTAATTCAAAAACATTGGAAAACCCGAATTCCTTTTTTATCTGCTGATCATTGTAACCTGCAAACTCAAGATTAACTGCCGTGTCTAATATATATGGAGCAATAAGTTTTTTCTCGGATAACTTTATATTGTTAAAATTTAAAATCTTTCTCATAGCGAATTATACAAATACTCATAAGATTTAAGCATTCTACTTAAAGAAAACCGCTCTACAGCCCTTTGGTGGGCACGCCAACCTAATTCAATACGAAGACTTTGATTATGTAATAGCTTAAGACATGCTTTGGCGACAGAGTTTGGATTTTTCATTTCAACATAAAGACCGCAGTCACCTAATAATTCGGGGATACCACCTGCAGATGTGCTTACAATTGCCTGTTTATACAACATAGCTTCCAGAATCGAGTAAGGAAAGCCTTCTGAAACGCTTGTCGACAAAAAAACGCCTCCTACCTTGAAATAATTTTGTAGGTCTTTCACTACTCCACGGTAAATAACATTATTTTTAAGACTTAAATTTTTAATTAATCTTAAACAATAAGAAAAATAGTCTTTATCTTTTATTGGTCCGAAAATATAGAGACGAATATTAGGAACCTGTTTTTTAACAATAGCTACGGCCCTAATAGCTGTTTCAATGTCTTTAAAAGGATAAAAAGCGCCAACTAATATAATATCATTAAAGCTTGTTTTTTCTTTAACATACTCTTGTTTTAAAAATTCAAACTCACTGCTATCGTTTATACCATTATAGATAACCTGCAATTTATCATCTTTTGCTCCCAAATATTGTTCCCAACGTTTATTAAAGAGACACACCGGAATAATTTTATCAGCAAAATTGTAATTCAAAATTACAAAACGGTATATAAGTAAGCGTAAAAATTTTTTTAAAAATTTTGTTAAAACTCGAGATTGCTTAATAAAATAATATTGCTCACGAAGATAGACACCATGTTCGGATAAAACAAATGGTTTTCCATAAATAATCTTGTTGATAACACCTAACAAACCAAAAGAGCTAGCTACGCTCGAGTGAAAAATATCGGTTTTAAACTCCGTCTCAAAAGAAAGTGGATATAAAAAAAGGCTCAATATAACCAAAAATTGCCTTAAATCAAAAAGGCTTGGCTTACAAGAAACAACATCTATCAAGGCATCACTATTGAGAAATTCTTGCGCTGCTTCCTATAATACTCCTGAACTAAAACTCGCAAAATAATCATAGCTATCAAAAAAATCACGAAGTTTAACTAATATATCTCTAAAAAAATCAATATCTATTTCAGTTGTATATGGAGGACCAATAAGACTAAAAAGGGGATCAATTAAACTCTCCTTCATATGACTTTCTTTGGGAATTAATTTCCCTGGAAGTCTTTTTTTTTAATTTTTCTCCTGTAATAAAAATGCTGAAAACGATTATCGTCCCACAAGGGAACAGTTACAATTTCCTCAATATTGTTAGTTATAGGATACTGAAAAACGTGATAACGCGTAGCTGTAAAAGCATAAATATTGAATTTAAAATTAACCAGTCCTGAAACAAGATCACTACACCATCTCCCTAACCCTCCAGTTACATAAGGAAAAGTCCCCTCCGTTATAATTGAAATAGTTTTTGACATACCAATATAACTTAGGAGGCTTTTATTTATTTCATTATATCAGCATCAAAATGCCTTGTTATACCAATCAATTTGTTTACAACTAAAGGAGGTAAAATTGTAACTTGGCCAAATAACTTACCTATTTCCCTCATCCGCAATTGCTTTAATGGTCTTGAATCTAATGACGAGTACTTCTCAATAACCAGGTTTAATAAATCAATCATAATTCTATCTTGTGCTAAATTGATTTGATGAAAAAAGTGAGGTCGCGGATCTCTCCGTAAAATATGGCGTATAATAATCCTTGCCTCTCGGTCAAGTATTTCAGGATAAGTTAAATTAGTGCCATATATTGTATTATAAGCAGTTACTAGCTCATGCCTCGTGCCTGTAGTCGCAAAAATATTTGTTGGGTAACGCGGTACAGTTATTATGCCCTAAAGAGATCTTGATGATAAATTCACCGAGGCGTCATCTCCTATATTTATAATGCGGAATCTCCGCGCCGCAGCAATAAGCTGAGGATTGTTCAATCCCGAATGTTCACCCGTGACTAAAACAAAACGGTCAAAACCTGTTAATTTGTAACGTGAGGCGAAAGATAAATTTCTATAGATTTCATTATAAATTATCTCAAACGAAGCATTATCTAAATTAATATGTTCGTAAGTGTGATTAATCCATTCAAAAAGGAAGGCTATTCCACTACTCATCACCGTATCAATAAGCGTCTTTCCTTCTATCGTGTTTTCTCCATAACCATTGAATAAAAGGCTTGGCCTAAAATTCCGCACTCGAGCCCAATTGGCAAAATAAATAAAATCTTCTTTTGTCATTATAACATCTCTAGAAGGATCTGAATAACTTGAGTTAGGAATAAATATATCATCTATATGAACAGTCAAATAATTCTCTGAAGGTATGGAGTAATCACCTTTCAACAACCAGTTTAAAAATCAGTCAATAAACAATAAAGTGTGAAGATGATTAACGCTGTTATCAAAAGTAGAAACTAAAAATTCTCTGTTGCCGTTTGTATATAATGAAACAGCTATTCGGCCGTCAGTATCGGTTATTAATGGCGTATTACCAGCAAGAGGTCTCGCTAAATAACCATAAGTTTCAATCGCTAAAGAAGCCGCTACAGGAACATAGGGCAATATTCCTTTACCAGAAGTCGTAAGTCGAGCTAATATACCTGCCGGCCTTGTCTCAACAAACTCCAAGCCATAACGACTAGTAGGAAAAGTATACATAACTAGCTCCCTAATTCTAAACTGGTTTTCAAATGTATACAAAATATTCCATTCATTATCATCAAAGACGCTCTTAAACTGCCCGTTCTCTTCATAAGCCAAATTGCCTTCCGTTAAAATAATACCGTCATATCTAGGCGCACTGGTACCCAAGATACTTGAACTAAGCTGATTTAAACGAGCATCAAAAAATATCATAAGCAATACCCCGTTCTTTGAGTAACAACAGCCGCTTCGGCAGAGTGTTCATTTAAATTTGCACTGATGATTAATATTTTTTTAAAGGCAGATATATCAATACCAATGCAAAAAATGCCCCCAAAAATCTCTGGTAAAATTTTCCAATATTTATCATTTAAATTTATTGTAAATGTCTAAATTTAATTTACAACTCCTTTATTTTTTATTTGTGAAACTTGATTTTTAAAAATAACCGCACACTATAATAATAACATAAGGGGTGAAATATGAAATCGCAATATGTTCTAATCCACCACAAAGTTGCTGGTGACTCTGAATGATTAGCTAAATTTATTTCCAAACACTGAGAAACGTCTCTAATAGTTAGGCGCCAAAAAAATAATTAACGCTTTAGAAATTCCTAATTTAATATTATTCGAAGCTCTTACAAAACAGGTTCTCGCCGTACTAACATACCAAATAAAAATAAACATTGTGAAATAGTTACGCTCAATAGTGATATCCAAAATATCGGATTTGGCAGTATTGTTTTGGAAAAAATCATCGAAATGGCCCGTCAAAGAAAATTAGACAAAATATGGCTAATAACCACTAATGATAATCTAAATGCCTTGCAATTCTTTCAAAACGCGGCTTCAGAATAACACAAATATACCCCGATGCCATAAAAGAATCGCGCAAACTCAAGCCCCAAATTCCCCATATTGGCTATCACGGTATACCCATTAAAGATGAAATTCAATTAGAACTTCCGCTCTAAAGGAGGCATACATAAATAATAAATATGGTAAAAACAAACGCAAGCCCAACGAATTCTCCATTAGACGCACGAAACGCATGTCAATTCCTTGAAGATAGCGTTGAAAAAATTTGATCCAAATGAAAAAAATCTAACGAAATTTATCCGCCATGCAGCAAATTCTCACGAAGATCAAAATGTTAAAGACATTACTGTCATAGCAAGACTAACCGACGGTAAAATAAAGTTTAGTTTTGGCGTAACTATTTCATTTAAATGTTGGCATAAATCAAAAATAAAACATACCGATGTAGCTCAATTTTTCTGGCCAATCGGTACCAAACCCAAAACAATCAAATGTCTTATCCTAAAGCTAGCACAAAAACCAAACAAACAGTGACTGCAGCTTCATAAAATTAGTTATAGTTATGAGGCTTTTTATATTGCCCTAAACAACGGTTCTTTAACTGTAACTATCACTCTTTTATTTTTAACAAAAATGCGCTCCCTAATTCTTTTATAAGTCTCAGGCAAAAAGACACTTAATTGATCGTTTATTTCGTTAATTAAAAACAGCAAATTGCTCAAAATTACTTGATTAGTTTTTTTATTTTTTGACCATGGTTTTTCTTGTTCAATATAAAAATTTGCTATTTCAACTAGTCTTAATATTTCTTGAACAGCTTCGTTAAATTTTATCTCTTCAAGTAACTCTTGAATACGGCTAGCCACTTCTTTTTGTTTCATCAAAAAACGTACGCTGACATTATTTAATTTCTTAACATTATTTTTAATTGCCAAAACACTTACTCTCTGAACAAGATTGCCCAACGCATTTTGTAATTCTGATTTATATATTTCGCGGAACCTTCTCTCTGAATAATCTCCATCCTGATAAGCTGGAATTTCACGCAAAAGATAATAACGAAGCGGGTCCGAACTGAATTTTCTGGCTAATTCAAAAGGATCAACTATATTGCCGATGGTTTTTGACATTTTTAAACCCTCACGAGTCACATAACCATGAACAAAAATCGTTGATGGTAATGAAAGTTTAGCTGATAAAAGCATAGCCGCCCAATAAATGGCATGAAATCGAACAATGCCTTTACCAATCATATGAATCTTTTTAGAATTATCCTGCCACCATTTATTAAATTTCGTCTCGTCGTCAGCATAACCAAGTGCATTAATGTAATTACTCAAGGCATCAAACCAAACCCATATAACTTGCCCTGAGTCGCCCGGCACTTCAATACCCCAGTTTTTAGCGCGGGTTTTAGAACGAGAAATACAAAAATCTTGCAAACCGGAATTAATAAAACTCAAAACCTCATTTTTTCTGATTTGAGGAATAATTTTAAGTTCGTCTGATTCAATTATCTTCTTAAGCTGAACTTCATAGTTAGCTAATTTAAAGAAATAATTTTCTTCTTCAATGATTTCTGGTTTAATTTTGTGTTCAGGACATAAACCTTCTATCAATTCGCGTTCACTATAAAAACTTTCACAACCAATACAATATAAACCTCGATATTTCTTTTTATAAATATCTTTCTTGCAAGCCAACCAAAGTTTTTGAGCGCCTTTAATATGCCGACTTTCGGTAGTCCTAATAAAATCATCAAATGAAAGATTAAGAAATTCCTTAAGTTCCAAAAATTTTTTTGCATTGCGATCAACTAGTTCTTTAACACTTATTTTCTCTTTTTCGGCTGCACGAACATTTGTCAAACTATTTTCATCAGTGCCTGTTAAAAAAAAGACCTCATAATTTCTTTTTCTATAATAGCGCGCTAATACATCTGTCTGCACGATCTCCAAAGCAAAACCAATATGCGGCGCTGCATTAACATAAGGAATTGCCGTTGAAATAAAAAGCCTTTTCTTCATAGTAAATTAATAATACTAAAAATCATAACAAAAATAAACTTTTTTAGCAAACCATCCTAAAAATAAAAATTTTCGAAGACAAAAAAGGCTAGGCATAGCCTAGCCTCCCCAACATTATTTTAATATGCCGTGAAGTTTTAGAGCTCTGATTAAACGTGTTATACCTATTCCACCGCCAGATCGAGTAATAAATTTTAACCTGAGAAAATTTTCTAACTCTTCCAAAACCCTTTCTCTCGTAAACTGCGCAAAAAGAAGTTCCGCGTATATTCCATTGCTAATATTATGAAATCTTTCGTGCATAACCGTAACATCACAGCTTCTTTCGGCTGAACCAATTGTCTCGATACCATAAAGAACCACATCAACTTTACAAGATGAACCGTTTTTGTTTCTTTTCATATTCCAAAAGGGCGAAGTAATTTCGGGAAAATTCTTTATAAAAACAACTGCCCCAAAATCTTCCAATAACCTCTCTTCATGGGAAGAGTCAAGCTCTTCAACTCCATATCTTTGAGCAATTTCTTGATACTCCTTTATAACAAAATCTCCTTTATTGCCAAATCCTAAAAACTCCAAAAGCTCTATTTCTAAAGCAATCAATTTCTCCATATCGCCATGCGTTTCAAATTCAAACATCGGGAAAACAAGATCATGTCTACCGGGAATTGGATCCGGCTCGTTACGAAAACTTGTACTTATACAATAATAACCACGTGCCTCAGGTTTTGTAAGCAACTCATATTCAAGCCACATCTGACCAGTTTGCGGCAATGGCCATAAAGCGCCAGCGTAATTAAAAGTAGCTATAGTTCTTGGATCTTCACAGGCCGCCAAAATGCTTAAACGATGCTGAACTGGCACCTCAACGAAATTCTTTCGCCTAAAAAAATCCCTTAATCGCGACACGACAAAATCGTACTCTTGCGGATTAATTAGATTAATTCTCGACACTGACGCCACCTCTCTTATAAAAGAACTAGCTAATTGCCAATCAAATAATAAGAAATTTTTATTATTTGTCAAGGAAATTGCTTTTCATTCTTGTATTCAGAATAAATTTAAAATGAGCATTTTTTATAAATATTCTCATAATTATCAATAATTTAAAACCAGATAAGCGCCAACAATTGCAGCTGTTTCGGCTCTTAAAATTAAGGGTGATAATTTTACGATCTCAAAATTATTTCTCGTCGCCTCTGTAATTTCTGCATCTGTAAAACCACCCTCAGGACCAACAAAAATATTAATTTTTCTTTTTTTGTTTAAATCAGCATTATAGTCGGATAATTTCTCGCCACTAGAATCGAAAAGAATATTAATTGCATCTTGAAAAGAGATTACTTTCCGAACAGCTTCGCTGAAAGTTAAGGGATCTTCTATTGCCGGCACTGATGTCCTCCCTGACTGTTCAGAAGCTTCAATTAAAATCCTCTTAAAGCGTTGAGGAATTTTATCTATCTTTACTACGGTTCTAGCGCATACTATGGGAACAATTTTATAAACCCCCAACTCGGTCAACTTTTCCAAAGCCCACTCAAATCTAGATTTTTTAATCAAAGAAAAAAAGACAATAATCTGTCTTGTCAAATGATTTGCAAATTTTAACACTCTCTTAATTTTAAAAACAATAGAATTTTTAGTAACTTCGTTAATAGTCGCCAAATACTCAATGCTCTGATCAGTAAACAAAATCAGTTCATCGCCCGCTTTTAGACGCAAAACGTGACAAAGTCGATGTCTTAAGTCCTTATTCATCAACACGACGATATTATCTTTAAAGGAAAATTGCTCAAAATCTTTTGATTCAATATAAAATCTTTTATAAATCATTTTCAACATTCTTTAATTCTTGATATTCTTTTATACCTTCGCTAATAAGAAGTGAAACTGGAATAGCTAAAAATCCGCCAATGGCTCCACCTAGTTTGGCGCCAATATAAATAGCGCTAATAACCATTACAGGGCTTAAGTGAAAAGTGCGTTCCATAATTTTGGGTACAATCACATAATTCTCTAGTTGCTGAATCAAAAAATATAGAATCAAAGTAAGTAAGGCATAAAAAGGTCCGGTATAAATAAGAGCGATAAAAATAGCTACAATAGCCGCAAATATTGGCCCAGCATAAGGAATAATTTCAAAAAGACCAGAAAGAATTGCCAAGGATAAGGCAAAAGGAATACCCAATAAAGAAAGCCCCAAAAAAGAAACAACACTAACAACTAACATCAAAAGGAATTGTGCCTTAACCCAGGAGCTTAGTTTTTTTTGCGAACGCACCCAAATCTTTAAAAAAAAGTTCTGATATTTTTTAGGGAATATAACGGAAATAAAACTCTGAATTTCTCTATTTTCAATAGTTAGGTAAAAAGATAATACTAAAACTACGGCTGTTTGTAAAAATCCTCCCAAAAGAGCAATTAAAAGATTAATCGCGTTAAGCGAAAGCGACTGCAACTTGGTTGATAAATTAAGCAAAGCGTCCTTTAATTCTAAGCCGTATTCCTTAAAAAATGACGAAGTTGTAAATTGGTTAATTATCTGAGGTATATTCTTGGAAATTTGGTAAAATTCCTGCGATAACGGCTGAATAACCAAATAAATTAAAAATGACAAAACCGCTAGAGTAACCAAATAAAGCAACAAAGCACTTAAAACCCGCGGCACCTTTTTCTCTTTAAGTTTTTCAACCAATGGTGCATAAGCTGAGGCGATGATAAATGAAATAATTAGGACAATAATCAACTCTTTAACCCAAAGAACAAAAATAATAGCCACAAGAAATAAAATTGTCTTAACAATGGTTTTAAATGAAATCTCGACTGATTCAGGCATAACATTTTATAATAGTCAAAAAAATTCATTTTAACAAGACTCATTCGAAAACAAATTTCATTATATCGTTAAATTCATCTTTTTTAAATTGTCCAACCAAGGCAATTTTAAGACAATGGCTTTTAATGATATCACGAGCTATTACTTTAATATTTTGAGAGCTAACCTTAGAAGTTTTTTTAATAACTTCGTCAGGCGTTAAAATCCTAGGCGAGCCAGCCACTTCCTGCATAAGATAGAAATTAGCTAGCTGAAAATTTGACTCCAGACTCAATAAGAAATTACCAATTAAGAAATTTTTGGCGCGTCTAAGTTCCTTTTGATTCACTTCTTTGTCTCTAAGATTCTTTAAAATCTTAAATGTTTCTATAATGCCTTGCTTAAGCTTATCATTGTTTAAACCAGCTTGAATTCCCAAAAAACCAGTTTCTTTGTAGGCACCAACTTCAGAAAAAATATAATAACAAAGTCCCAATTCTTCCCTGATCTTAGAAAAAAGATATGATCCCATACCTTGACCCAAAATACATGACATAACACCCAAAATATATCTTCTTTCATCATTGAAAGCATAAGCTGGAAAACCAATTTTAATATGAGCTTCTTTAGTCTCTTTATAATGAATCCGTATATCCGATTTGCTGCTTATCGGTATTTCAAAAGTTTGATTACTCTTCACCTTCAAGCTAGCCTTAGAAAAAATAAAATGTTTCTTAATGGCGTTTAAAGCTCTCTTCTTGTCTAAACCACCAGCCACCACGATAATAGTATTAGGGGGAATGTAATTTGATTGATAATAATCAGTCAACATCTGCCAATTAATTTTAGATAAACTTTCTTCTGAACCAGCAATTTCAAAACCAAGACTTGACCCTTCAAATAAAGTGTATTCAAATAAATCGCTAACATATCGTGACGGGTTATCATGATACATATAAATTTCCTGTCGAATAATCGCTTTTTCTTTTTCAAGTTCTTCTTGAGGTAAAAGAGGATTCAAATACATTGAAGCTAAAATCCCGGCTGCTTCTTCAAAATATTTCAAATCGCCCTTAATATAATAAGCCGTCACCTCTTTATCCGTAAAAGCATTATAACTTGAACCGATATTCTCTAAAGCAAAACTTAGCTCCTGTTGATTTTTAAATTTATCTGTACCTTTAAAAACCATATGCTCAAGCAAATGACTAATACCATTGTTATCCAAAGTTTCGTACTTTGAACCAACTTTACTTGCCACAACAAAAGTAAAAGTTTCAACATTTCTAACAGCAGCAAAAAGCAAAACAAGCCCATTTTGAAAGGTGATTTTTTCGAATTTATTCATAAAAAAATAAATAGGTCTCAACCGTTAGATAATTAGGTGGGTAAATAGCCAACGGTCTCCACCTTCCCCTGTATCGTCGAAGTATATTATCGAGCGTTTTTGCGTGCGCCACCACCTCGGCATGAGTAAATTTTGCTGACTGACCGTTCGTAAGCTTTTTAAAAAGAACGGCATTCAGCAATACTTCCAGTTTATTTATAAAAAAAATTAATCGCAACTTTCAAGTGCTCTTAATTAATCAAATTTTTCCCTAATCCACTTTAGAAGATCTTTTATCTCAACACGTTCTTGTTTCATTGAATCGCGCTCACGAATAGTTACGGTAGTATCAATTAAGGTTATATGATCAATTGTAATCCCATATGGCACACCAATTTCGTCAATACGTCTATAACGCTTGCCTATTGAACCAGAGTCATCAAAAATAATAGGATAAATCTCATCTTTAAGAAAATCGTAAACCTCGCGAGCTTTTTTTACTAAAATATCATTATTTGATAAAAGAGGAAAAACAGCAACTTTAAATGGAGCAATAGCTTTGCTTAACCTAAGATAAACTCGCTTTCTACCCCTTACTTCTTCTTCGCAATAAGCATCAAATAATAAAGCTAAAAACACTCGATCAACGCCACAGGAAGGTTCAATAATATATGGCGTAATAGCTTTTTTTGTATGCTCATCAAAATAAGTCAAATCTTGTTTTGTCTGGCGTGAGTGGCTCTTTAAATCGAAATCTATACGATTCGCAATACCTTCAATCTCTTTCCAGCCAAAAGAAAATTTATATTCTATATCACAGGAAGCTATAGCATAATGTGCTAACTCTAATTTCTGGTGCTGTCGAATTCTTAAATGAGATGGGTTAAATCCAATCCTTTCGTACCATTTCAAACGCTCTCTTTGCCAATAATCGTAATCTTTCCCTGAATCCTCGGGTCTAGTAAACCACTCCAACTCCATTTGTTCAAACTCCCGAAGTCTAAACAAAAAATTGCCAGTGGTGATTTCATTACGAAAAGCCTTACCAATCTGTGCCACTCCAAACGGAAGCTTCAATCGATATGAATTTAAAATATTTTTAAAATTAACGAAAATGCCTTGAGCGGTCTCGGGCCTCAAATAAACAACATTTTCAGTTTTTTCATAAGGTCCAAAAAAAGTTTTAAACATCATATTAAATGACCCGATTTGGCCAAAACTCTTCTTTTGACAATTCGGGCAAGAATTTTCGTTCAAAACTTTTTTTAAGTAATCTTTATCGCTCTTAAATTCAAACCCAAAACCCTCAAGTAAATGATCAACACGAAAACGTTTTTGACAAGAAATGCACTCAACCATTAGATCATTAAAACTATCCAAATGTCCTGATGTTTTCCAAACAGCTGCCCTCATCAATATTGACGAGTCTAAACCTACAATATCGGCTCGTTTCTCAACATACTCGCGCCACCATAATTTTTTAATATTATTTTTGATTAAAACTCCAACTGGCCCATAATCATAAATCGATTCAAGGCCACCGTAAATTTCTGAACCTTGGAATACTAAACCTCGCCTCTTACAGAGCGCTGTTATCTTTTCCAAAAGATTCTTGTTATTTTTAGACTCCATAATGATAATGATATTAATGCATATTAACCGCAAATTAAATCATATACTATCTATCCGAAGTAGGTTTAAAAAGGTTACTCGCTTCTATCACCGCCACTTCAAAAGGAATATGAGGATATGGATATTGATAAATATTCTGATAAGCCTCTTTAAAAATATCGATTAACTTTATAAATTTTCTAAGTTCAGCTTTTTTTCCCAAATCAACTAACACCTCGATTTCATCTACTGTGAACTCACGAGGATCAAAAAGGTTACGGCCATAATAAGCAATAACGATATTGCGCAAAAACATTAATAAATCCTCACCAAAGATTTTGAAATCACGAGACTTTTTAACTAAATGCGTATCAAGAAAAGTTAGTGCCTCTTTTGTTTTGGCATCCAATAGAAATTCGATAAATTTTTTCAACTCCTCGAAATCACTTAAGCCCAAAATTTTCTTAACCTGAGGCAAAGTCAACTTTTTAGAACTCAACAAAAGAATTTTATTTAAACTAGATTCAACATCACGAAAAGAACCTTTACCTAATCCACTAACATAATCAACTACGGCCTCATCATATTCCACTCTTTCATTAAGCAAAATCTTTTTAATTTTGAGCTTAATATCATCTTTCGTAGCTTTTTTAAACTCAAAAATCTGAAGTCTAGATAAAATCGTCTTAGGTAGCTTATGAGCCTCGGTAGTCGCTAATATAAATACAACATAAGGCGGCGGCTCCTCAAGATTCTTAAGAAATGCGTTAAAAGCTTGACGAGTAATCATATGGGCCTCGTCAATGATATAAACCTTGTAATTCAAAAATGATGGTGGATAGCGAATCTGTTCAGAAATACTGCGGATCTCATCGATGCCCCGATTAGACGCTCCATCTATTTCAATAAAATCACTTAACGAAGTAGATTCAAAATGCTTGCAATTGTCGCAGATATTACAGACATCAGCTTTCTGGTGAAAATTTTGACAATTAATTGCTTTGGAAAAAAGTCTAGCTACCGTAGTTTTACCTACTCCATGCTGTCCAGAAAATAAATAAGCATTACCAATACGCTTAGTAAAAACTTGAGCTTTTAAAATCTCAACTATAATATCCTGTCCAATCACATCAGCAAACTTTGTCGGTCTGTATTTACGATAAATAACAGTATGCTCCATATTTTATAAAAAAAATGGTATTAAAAAAATAGGTATCCCTCGCCATACGATAGAAGAATAATCGCTAAAAAAGACAAACTGAATAAAAGGGCTGAAATTTTTGTAACTTTGGGCAACCGTCTCAAAATAAAATGAAAAAAACAACATCAGTAAAAATAAACCTGCTATTAGTGTCTTTAAGGGAAACTTTTTCCGAGCGCCTAAAACAAAATTAGTAAAGAAAAAAAACAAAGCAATCACTACCACTCCCAAGATAAACATAACTGCGGTGCCAGGTAAAAATAGACCAACCTTCAAATCAATAAACAAATCTTTGCGGGGAAAAGTTAGATAGAAAACATACGATAGATAACTTGCTAATATCAATACCGTTACCCGCGCTTGTCCCATTAATAAAAAAACCGGCGACAAAAAAACAACTGCAGCCACAAAAATTGCTAAATCTAGATAAGTTGTAAAATAAGAGACTAAAAAATTAATCATTATTATTTTACTTAGATATTCAAAATTTATCCCTTATTTTACAACTCCTTATCTAATTCTTCAATGAGTTTATAAACATTACGCGACCAGCGGTCTTTAACTTGGGGAATTATTCTAACAAACAAGTTGCCACGACCTCGTCTTTGAAAATTTGGCATACCTTTACCTTCAATTTTAATTAATGGTTCACTGAGATTATGAGGATAAAGTTTAATGCGAATCTGCTCATTGAATAAATTTACAAAAATCTCACGCGATAACAATATATCAGTCAGCTTAACCATCTTCTTCATAAACAAATCTGAACCCTTGCGGGTAAGATTAGGGTCTTTCTTTACTAAAATTTTTATAAATAAATTACCATAATGGCCGTCTTCGAAATTTCCTTGACCTTTTAATTGCAAAACTTGGTTTGTATCGATACCCTCAGGAATATCAATGCTAATTGTCTTTTTTTGCTTTATACTTCCCTGGCCGCGGCATATCGAACACGCCTTTTTGGGAATCCGTCCGACTCCTCCGCAAGAAGAACATCGTCTCACTTGAGAAAATATACCAAACGGCATTCGTCGCGTCTCTTGCACTTGACCTGTCCCTCTACAAGTTCCACACATTTCTACGCCTGCCTCTATATCATATCCTTGCCCACGACAAACCTCACATTTCTCATATCTTTCAATTTGAAAATCTTTTTTTGAACCAAAAAATACATCTTTAAGATCAATCTCTAAATTAACAATTATGTCACGTCCGCGTCCCCTTTTGGCTCTATGCCCAAAAATATCTTCTTCTGTATACGATGTACCGCTTTGTCCTTCTCCAAAAAAATCACCAAAAACCGAACCAATATCAAAACCGCTGAAGCCAAAATTTTTTAATAAATCTTCAAGATCTCCAAAATTAAAACCGCCAAAACCTTGCCCATACTGTCCAGCTTGCCCAGGACCATAAGCACCTTCAAAAGTGTGACCGAAGGTATCATATTGTTTTCGTTTCTGTGGATTAGACAAAACCTGATAGGCTTCATTAATTTCTTTAAACTTCTCCTCATCGCCGCCTTTATCAGGGTGATATTTATGAGCTAAACGATAATACGCCTTCTTAATTTCATCTTGAGAGGCGTTTTTAGGTACGCCTAAAATTTCATAGTAATCTTTTTTCACAAACCTTAACTAAATAATTAAGATAAATTCATTATAAACAAACCTCGTTTAAAATACTATTACCTGCCTGTTGAATAAAAGCGGCGAGAACCAACGCTCGCCGCACTCATTTTACACTACTGATTTTACAAAGTACCATTCTGACCCTTTAATTATCTTATCAACTTCGCTATGAACCTTTAGAGCTAAATTATATCTCGAGGCACAATGAATCTTAAAACACCCTACCTTGCTGCCAGTTTATAAATTTCAATAACGCTGTCTTCTCTATAATGAACTCGCTTGTAAATCCCTTGATGGACACAGAAATATCCATTCTGCTTAATGCTTCAATCCAAGAAACTAGCGTTTTCGGTCTAGCCAAAGGAAACAATATTACACCATCAACTTTTTGATGCTGAATTGTTCGAGCAAAAACTTCACTTATCTCAGAAATATCAGTCCCCCGCATCCGTGATCATATAACGAAAACTTGCCGAGCGCCTTCTTGCGTTTAATCATGTGCAAAGCTAATAACGGATAGGATAAAGCTAGTGTTGGCGAAACAACATAACCTGCAATAACTTTATTAGCAACATTGTCACTATTAGTTTCGTAAAATCACTTAACTCTATACCACGATACTCTAAAATAACTTTTGATTCAAAATTCACGATTTAATCACCTCTGAGAACCGCTTCCTTTTTCTTCTGACGGCGGGTTTTGTTTGTAAATTTGCTGTCCAATGCGCAACAAAACATCAGTAAGCGCCTTCATTTTCTCCCGTATTTCCTGAACATCGCTTGATTTCTCAACTTTCTTAAGTTCATCAATGCCACGCTGAATTTCCTCTTTATCTGCAGCTGTAATTTTACCTTCATAGTCTTTTAATGATTTTTCCGCACTGTATATAAGATTAGCAGCTTCGTTTTGAGTTTCAATTAGTTCTCTTTTTTTCTTATCTTCTTCAGCATAGAGTTCAGCTTCCTTTTTCATTTTTTCAATTTCTTCTTTTGAAAGCCCAGTCGAAGCCTCAATACGAATAGTTTGACTCTTCCCCGTACCTTTGTCTACGGCAGAAACTTGCAAAATACCATTAGCATCAATATCAAAAGTCACTTCAATTTGTGGAACACCCCTAGGGGCTGGCGGGATACCATCAAGAATAAACCTACCCAATGTTTTATTGTCCTGTGCCATAGGTCTTTCTCCTTGAAGAACATGAATTTCAACTGACGATTGTCCATCGGCAGCCGTAGTAAATACTTGCGATTTTTTGGTCGGAATAGTGGTATTCTTAGGAATCAAAACTGTAAAAACACCACCTAATGTTTCAATTCCTAAGGATAAGGGAGTTACATCTAAAAGCAAAACATCTCTTACTTCACCCTGCATTATCCCTGCCTGAATTGCCGCGCCAACAGCCACTACTTCATCAGGATTAATGCTTTTATTCGGCTCCTTGCCAAATAGTTCTTTAACTTTTTTTTGAATAAGCGGCATCCTGGTTTGTCCACCAACAAGCACTATCTCATCAATATCTTTTATTTCTAAACCGGCTTCTTTAACTGTCTTCTTAGTTTCCTCAATTGACTTATCAATAAAGTGTACCACCATTCTTTCAAGTTCTGACCGTGTTAACTTCTTCAAAAGATGTAAAGGCCCTGATTCTGAAGAAGTGATAAAAGGCAAGTTAATCTCAACCTCCTGAAGCGTAGAAAGCTCTTGTTTAGCCTTTTCAGAAGCATCTTTTAAGCGCTGAAGCGCAATCACATCTTTACTAAGATCAATACCATGTTCTTTTTTAAATTCGCTAATGAGCCAATGGATTAACACTTGATCTATATCATCTCCGCCAAGATGCGTATCGCCACCTGTAGCCTTGACCTCAATAGTATCGGAACTAACTTCAAGCACGGTTACATCAAAAGTTCCTCCACCAAAATCATAAACCACAATTTTGCCCCCTTTTTTCTTGTCAAAGCCATAAGCTAAAGCAGCTGCAGTTGGCTCATTAAAAACACGCCTGACTTTAAACCCAGCTATTTCTCCAGCCTCTTTAGTAGCACGCCTTTGGCTATCGTCAAAATATGCCGGACAAGTAATCACCGCTTCTTCAACTTTTTCGCCAAGCTTATCCTCAACATCATGCTTAATTTTTTGCAAAATCATCGCTGAAATTTCCTGTGGCGTGTACCAACGTTCTCCCATTTTAACTTCAACACCACCATTTTTAGCTTGTCTAATTTTATAAGGTAGAATCTTCATTTCATGCTGAACTTCAGGATCATCAAACCGTCTACCAATTAATCTCTTAATCGAATAGATTGTGTTTTCTGGATTAGTAACCGCTTGCCGCTTCGCCAATATCCCAACAAAGCGCTCGCCAGCTTTAGTTATACTTACTACCGATGGCGTAATTCTGCCCCCTTCTTTATTTTCAATAATTCTTGGTTCTCCAGATTCTATAACGGCTACCACTGAATTAGTTGTACCTAAATCAATACCTACAATTTTAGCCATAATTTTAATTTAAAGATTAAAAGTTTAAAATGTTTAAATATTTAAAAATTCTTGAAAGTAAATCTTTTACGCCTTAAAACAAGAAATCTATCAATATTAAAAATTTAAAATCTCAGCTACTATTCACAAATTATAAACTTCGCAAATTATAAACTCGTTCATCTTGAATCCAAAACAAACACTCTCCAAACAAAATCTCGGTTTTTATTTTTTTCCAACGACGACTTTAGCTGCTCTGACAACAACTCCTTCACTGGTTTTATATCCTCGTGCAACGATCTTGATGATTTTATTCTCCATCTCTGGCTTTTGCTCTGTTAAAAGAACTTCATGATAGTTCGGATCAAAATTATCTCCCGGCTGACCATAAACAACTATCCCTACTGACTTTAGGTTCTCCACAATATTATTACTTACCACTATCAACCCCTTAACCCAATTATGCTCGCTCAGTTCATTAGGAATATTTTCAACAGCTCTATCCAAGTCATCAAGTGCTGGAATAACAATTTTTTTGATTATCTCAAGGCCAATATAAGATTTAAATTGCTCCAGTCTTTCTTTTTCCTCACGTTTATAATTAATAAGGTCAGCCTGCGCCCTTTTCCAGCCATCAAGATACTCAGTAAGTTTTTGATCCTTTTTAAGATGTTCTTCTTCAAGGAGACTTAATTTTTGCATTATTTCATTGAGCTTATTCTGAAGTTCCGCAATTTTGTCTAAATCTTGCTTCTTGCTAACTCCTAAATCTTTATCTTTCTTTTTTGCCATAAAACTTTTTAAATTTTAGCTTTATTAATGATTTTAGCTAACATATAAACGCGCTTGTAATTGATGCGCCTGCTACCGACAAAAACAAGGTTAAAATTAGTTCTGCCGATATTCATTTTAGAAAGAGTAATTGTACAAACAAAATTGTTCGAAAAAATCGAATTTCGATCTAAAGCAATATACGGCAACTCGTGTTCAAATAAATTTTTCAATCTCTGACGAATCAAATCAGCATTTTCCAAACACTCAAGAAAATTAGTAAGATTTTTACTTAAATTCTCTTCGTTGCTTTCCTGACTTAACATTATCGGAATATATCGCAAACCGCTCAATTCATATTGTTCTTCATTAAAAGCAATGGTAGTAACGCTAATCATCTCAGAAATATTTTTTAATAATTTCTGAATGTCTTTAAATTGACGGATAAGAAAATCAACTTTTTTTTTAAAAATTATCGCCTCCCGAGTATATTGAAAAAAAGGCCATTGCGAATAGACAAAATTCTTAAGGTAATATTCCAACGCTGCCACCGTAGGTAGTCTACCTGCGGAAAAAAAAGGCTTTTCAAGCAATCTCATTTCTTCAAGAACCTTAAGCTCGTTACGAATCGTCGGCGAAGAAAAAGGCAGGCGATAGGTTTTTTTTAAATTAAAAGAAGATGCGGCCGTACCATTTTCAAGGTAATTTTTAACCACTAGATTCAAAATATGTTTTTGTCTTGAAGTCATCATTTTTTCTATTAATCTAATAACAATTTTAATCGTTTAGCAGTCAAAAGTCAAGACTGCTAATTTATATTTTTAATTTATAATAACCGTTCGCAATCAATTACTGCATCAAAATATCAATATTCTACTTATTAATTGCCAAATTATTTCCCCAAGAAATCTAAAAATCACTTATCTATCCAATTCAATAACCTAGCGCGAAAAATACTGTTATAGCCGTAGGTCTTCTTAATCGCATCAATTGTTTTAAGAAAATTCAATTTTTTATATTTTCCTTAAATAAATCTAAACTACAATTTTTAATTAAACCGGCTAAAACCACTCCTACAAGCCTAACCGGCATTTCCAATCTAACTGTTTTAAATAATGATTCTACTTCTCCAAAAATCTGATACTCATCCGCCGTATAGTAATGAAGCTTTTTCTGACGGCAAAAGGTGTCAAAATTTTCATAACGTAACCTAAGACTCACAATATTACCCACCATATTCTTTAAACGCAACTCGCTACATAAATCCTCTAATAACCATAAAATACAAGACAGAATTTCATCTTGCTTGACAATATTTCTCTTTAAAGTTTTGCTGCGCGAAATTGACTTCTTACCGCAGCCAAAAGCATTATAAAAACCCGAATCCTTACCTTGAAAAATGTTTTTAAGATTATAGCCGATAATGCCAAAACTTTGCCTTAAAATTTGTTCCTCAGCTTCCTCCAAATCCCTTAAATTTAGAAGGTTTAACCTTGCAAGATGAGTTACGGTCCTCATGCCTATACCAAGAATATCGTCAAGCGATAAACTATGCAATATTTTCTTAAAATTTTTTTTATTAATCACAAAAATAACGTTTGGTTTTTTGTAATTAGAAGCGACTTTGGCTAAAATCTTTGTCGGTGCAATACCTATTGAACAAGTAATATCAGGATGAATTTCTTTAGCTAGTTGCTCTTTAATACGTTTAGCTATAAAAATCTCAATGTTTTTTTGCCGAAAAATCGCCTTAAAAACTTCACGCCAATCAGTAAAATCCATATACCACTCATCAAGACCATACTGAAAAATTTTATCTGAGTAGCTTGAAAGAATATTATTCATTTTTCGCGAAACTTCTTCGTAAAAATTGGAGTGCGATTTAACCAAAATAAGCTGAGGACAAAGTTTTAGCGCCTGAAAGAGAGGCATACCGTTTTTAACGCCAAAAGCGCGCGCCTCATAAGAACAAGAGGCAATAACTGACAGATGCGCATATTTACCCTGTGGATTGGCGCAAACACCAAATGCCTTGCCTTTTATTTTTGGATTCAAAACTTTTTCGCAAGCAGCAAAAAAACAATCAAAATCAATATGAAAATATATCTTAGAATTTTTAATTATTAATTCATCGTTCTACACTCTTAATTATTATACCGAACAAAAATAGAACAAACAAGAGGTAAAAATAATCTAAAATTCAAACTACTAGACAAGCAACTTCACTTCAGCAGCTGGAATATAACGACAAAGGCTATCCTTTTAAGCTTAATAAAAAATCCGCAAAAGCTATCGACCAAAGGCTCAAAAAGTAAAAGTAAATAATTGCAACTGACAATGATAGGTTAATTATTAAAATATTATAAGTTTTCATCATATAAATCATATAAATCTAATAGCGCACACCTGCTGTAAGCTGCTAGCGATTTGCCCCCAAGACAAACCGTAGGTTAAACTAATCAACTTTCAGCGGCTTTTTTAATAATTAGTTCTTTCTTGGGATTTTTTTTCTTTAAGTTTTCAATTATGCGTCCAGCAACATATGACGGCTCCATATAATTATCATAATCCAGAGGTTTTTGCCCTCTAAAAAGATTTGTTTTCATACCACCAGGATATATAGAAATTACCTTGATATTTGCCGGCTCAAGCTCTAGTCGTAAAGATTTGGTGAATCCATCGGCTGCATATTTGCTTGCACAATATCCTGCAGAACCAGGTCGACCGATCAAAGCGCTAGTAGAAATAATATTGATAATTGTGCCATAGCCCTGTTTTTTCATTTGAATTAAAGCCACACGCGAACCATACACTGTGCCAAATAAATTAACTTCAATCATTTGATGGACGCGCTTCATATCAAGCTCCTCAATTGGACAATGCGGAATCCAAATACCGGCATTATTAATCCAAATGTCAATACGGCCAAATTTTTCAACGGCAAACTTCCCAAGTTTTTCAACTTCACCTTCTTTGGTTACATCAGCTTTTATTGCTGCCACTTTAACTTCGCTGGCGGTTTTTGATAGCTCGCTTCCATTAGACGAGCTTATAACTACTTTACAACCTTCATTTTTCAAAGCAATTGCCAACTCTTTTCCAAGCCCACTGCTTCCGCCGGTAATAACCACTACCTTGTTATTAAGTTCCATAAAAATAATTATAAAAATTTATTGGCGAAAAAAAGTAATAAAAAGGCCAGAAGTTTTTATGCCGCTTTCAACAGAAGTTTCTTTCAAAATCACAACATTCTGGCCTTTAATAAATGAATCTCGCAAGTTGTTGGGTGTTTTTCGCCAAGAATAGCTCCTCTGTCGACACAACACTACGAGATTATAATAACTCTTTGGGTGTTATATAGAGTACTCAACAAAATGTTTTATCTCCCTTCACAACACCCAAAGAATATTATTATCTGAAATTGCTGTCCGCCGATCAACATATTATTTATTTCACTATCGCAATATCAGAGAAAACTATATTATCATAAAGAACTTTATACCATAACTTAAATAAAAAGCCAAGAGGTTGCTAAGCGTAATTTAACAAATGTTTCGCCTGCTTTCGCAACATCTCTTGGCTTATATAATTTATCCAATTACCTCACGCATAGTTACGCCGTCCCATTGAATCCTTTCTCTATACCCCTGAGGGTCTCTTAGAGCTTTACAAATTTCAGTTATTGTCCAACGAATCGCCCTGCCAATTCGCTTTTTATAAGGGATGCCGTTTTCCTTCATAACTTTCATAGCATTTCTTGTTGGCGGATGATTCATAATACGCCACTTTACCACCTGAAAAATCGCCTTACGCAATTCAGATTGACCTCTTTTACTGACACGACAATAGCGCCTATCTTCAATGAAATTTTCAAGGTCATCAACAGTTTTAATTACACCTTCTATCAAAGCTTCTTTAAGTTCTCTAACCAACTTTTGACTCATTAGTTTTTTAGTATATCCGGGAAACTCACGATCATTTCTGGCACAGTCCCTTAAAATCTTAAGTAACCTTTCTTTGTCATCTGTTTTTTTAAGACTTAATCTTAACGGCTCCAAACTGCCATACGAAAGCTTAGGATCAAATCCAACGTAACGCGTTAGGGCGTCACGGGCTTTTATGAGTGGTTTCTTATTAAGAATATTAACATCAATCCAAACAGCTAGTTCTGCGCTAGTTATTGTCCCAATACCAGCAACCTTCCGAAGGCCTTCCACCTCAGGAAGATTTTTAGCCATCATCTCAATATCTTCAGCAACTAGCCGCCTTATTTCTTTTAACTGATTAATCCGCACAATCAAATTTTCAATTATGCGAATTTCTGTTGCATTCGGTTCCCGTCCAATAGTGCTTTTGGCATAATCCAAAATCTCTTTGGCGCGCTTTTTAATCTTTAATGTGTCGGTTTTAGCTTTGGCGGTTTCAATCATAAAATCTTCTAAAACATACACATTCAAACGACTTAATTCCACTGGATTAGGCCATTTTCTTAGGATAGCCAAAGGAGTTGCTAACACCAAGCTATCCCATACCTGAAGATACTCAGGAAAAACCTGACACAAAATGCCAACCAAACGATTAACAGTCGTATTAATATCCTTATTAATATCAAGATAGTCTCTGATTTTTTCTTGCAAGGCCAGACGTTGGGCGCTTTTTGGAGTAAAAAGAGGTGGATTTTGAGCTATAACCTCTAAAAACCATTTTTCATCTCTTTCCTCTTTTGATTTAATAATCGGACCCTCAAAAAAAACAACCCTATCTTTATAACGATTATATAGATTTAACCACCAATAGGAACGAGGTTCAAGGAGAACAGCTGCCTTGGATTTGCCTTTTTTTTCAATTTCTTCAAAACTTTTTTCCAGCTCACTAAATCCCTCGCAGGTTTGGGGAATCTCAAATTTGCTTACTTTCTTTTTATGTTGGTCAATCAAAAAACAGCGGAAACTTAAACCAGACAAAACTCCCAAGATAAACCGATACTCTCCTATAGAAGGCTGCGCAACTTGGTTGCTCATTCAGTAAACCTCCTTTATTTAGGGTTCTGTTTATAACAGCTCAATATAAATTTAATTAGCCAAAATGTCAAGAAATTTATGGTTATAAATAAAAACCAAGCGCAATTGTTGGTGAATGTTCAACCTTTTCTTCAGGGTTTCTATTACGATCACAATGCGCTTGGTATCAAAAATAACGCAACACCCTAAGAAAACTAAATAAATCAAATCCCGCGAGTTGTTAAGCGTTCTTCGCCAAAAACGGCTCGGCTATGCTCGTAACACCGCGGGATTACAAAAGAACTTTTTTGGGTTGTTACAAATTGCCCAACAAAATGTTTTATCTCCCTTCACAACACCCAAAGAATAAATTTCTCTGAAGTTGCTCGTTTTCCTTCAACAAAATGTTTCGCTAATAGTTGCAACATTCAGAGAGAATATTATTATAAGGTAACTTCAACTATAAAGTCAAATTAATTTTTGTAGATCGGGCTCCCAAAAATAAGATAATAGCCTTGAAACAAGATCAACCGTTACAATATCTAGGTTACCTCAGTCGGCATAAACAAATACTTGGCTACCTACACAAACTCCTCTTTAAAGATCGGGCTACTCCCCAAAAACCAAACCCAACAAACCACCAACTAAACCTACTCTATCGCATCTGGTCATATAATATTCCTTCTGATGACATAGATAACCGACTCATATTATAAAACAAGCATGCATGAATCAAGCCAAAAGGCTCAGAGGACATAGTTATTTATGAAGAAGTATCAGCTAGTTCCAACAATTTATCCTCCAAAATCTCAGTAATTGTCTTACTTGGAAGCTCCGGGGAAATATATAACGGTTCACCTACCTTTATTAATATCCTTTTCCAAAGACGAGGAAAAACGAAATGAATTTCAGATGCATTAATATCTTCATTTGGCAAAATCTCGTCTCCACCTTGATTCCAGATTAAAACAATTTTTGGACGGGTCCTGGCAACAATCACCCCACAACCTTGCTTAAATCTTCTAATAACTTTATGTTTAAACCTTGAAGTTTTAAACTCTTTACCACGATAAGTCCTGCCACCCTCAGCAAAAAGAATCACAATTTTGTCTTCTTTAAGGGTTTGGATAATATTCTGAAGAGCTTCGATCTCTTGTCTTCTGTTGCCACGCATAACCGGAATAGAAACCATTCGAAACGGCGCAAACCACCATTTTTTAAAGAAATTGTTGCCATCTGGAGTCGAGTAAGGAATATATTGTATATTCCATAAATACCAAGGAAAAAATAATAAAGGCAAAAGTGCCGCTTCCCATAAAGATGGATGATTAGCAATAACAAGTGTACCGCTACCCGACGGTTTGAATTTTTCAATCACAAATCCATCAATCTTTATTCTACCAGTAATCCTAAAAATCAAAAGTATAAGACCGGCAATCAAACCAAATGTCCAAACTAACACAAGAAGCTTAAGGAGGCTTTTCTCTCTTCTCAAAAAGCACCACCTCGATTAATTCTTTAAGTTGTGGCAAAACGTCTTCCTCTTTAATTCTTCTTAATAATTTACCCTTTAACATCACGCCCACTTCACCTTTATAACCAATAAAACCAATATCTGCAATTTCGCCTTCGCCCGGACCATTCACCACGCAACCCATAATAGAAATGGTAATTGGCTCTTTTATATTCTGAACATAATCCTTAATTGATTCAACGATACGCTGAAAATTCTTAAGAAGCATACGGCCACAAGTGGGACAACTAATTACTCGAGCGCCTTCTTTAAGTAACCCCAGAGATTTAAGTATAGCTCGACCAACTCTTACTTCTTTAATCGAATTTTCAGTTAAAGATACTCGAATTGTATCGCCAATACCCCGAGTTAAAAGTGTCGAAATACCAACAGCTGAATAAACAACACCTTCAACACCCGAACCAGCCTCAGTAACTCCAAGATGAATCGGATAATCTACTTGCTTAGCTAAAATAAGATTCGCCTCTATCATTATTTCAGGATAAGGCGACTTTAACGAGACTACTATATCACGAAAATTATCCTTTTCTAAAAGACTGATTTCTCTAAATGCCGCCTCAACTAATCCTTTAGGAGTAACGCCCCCATGTCTTACTTTTATTTCCTTAGACAAAGAACCAGAATTAACACCTACTCGAATCGGTATACCCCTATCTTTAGCCGCAGCAATAATTTTCTTAATATGATTCTCATTTTCTATATTCCCGGGGTTTAATCGGACCTTATCAACTCCCTGTTTAATAGCCTCAAGTGCGTGCAAATAATTAAAATGTATATCAGCCACAAGTGGTATCTGAACTTGTTTTTTTATCTCACCAATAGCTTTGGCATCTTCATTAGTCAGCACTGCCACCCTTACAATATCACAACCTGCTTCAGTTAATGTTTGAATCTCATGAACTGTTGCCTCAATGTTAGCTGTCGTAGTTTTAACCATCGACTGCACATATATTGGCGAAGCACCGCCTAAAATAAGATTACCTACCTTGACGCGTCTAGTACGCCGTCTTTCCGCTAAATAAAACATAAACTATCAGCTCCTTTATATTATATAAGTTGAAGTGTACCATTTTAATTATAAAAAAGAAAATTTATTTTTAGCAAATAAAAAACGCTATAATAGCGTTACCCAATTTATACAGATCTAGCGCTATACCTATAATAACAAAGCTATTGCTAAAAACTAAAAACAAAATTATCCGGCAATAAAAATAAATATATAGACATCAGAAATTTCTATGAACTTTTCTTAAATTCTATATTCTTCAGAAATCTAAAAGATAAAGCCAAAAACACTAAACTACCAAGAAACGAAACCACTATAAAAACAGCTAAACTTCTAAAATCAATGCCGTTAAGCCAATAATAATAATAAACAGTAGCACCTAAGCCTCCATAAATAAGCGTTCCTAAAACAAAACCTAGCCCCGGAAGAGAAGTCGATAAAATCTCTGGATCATCGGTCCCAAAATTTGGAAAAATAGTCCCCAGACTTAAACCAAAAACAACAGCAAAAAATATCATTACGGCTGTAGTGCCTAAAAAGACAGGAAGGTTAAATGCAGGAACAGACAAAACAAAAGAATTAACTATACTTAAACCAACGCCAAGCAAAATTAACGCTCCAGAAAAAAACAACAATTTAGCTCCAAAAATTTTTGACAATTTTATAGGCGAACTTCCCAAAATCCAGGCAGTATTGCGTTCTGTGCTAAACGCAGGAAATACGAAACGCAGAATAAAAGCGCTGATAAAATAAACGACAACCACCAATTGAGCTGCCTGAACAATTTTAAGAACACCATCAATATCAGAACTGTGTGTCTGAATATTTTTTCTAATAACAAAGTTAAGCATTATTTGAATAAACCAAAGGCACACAAGAAACAATGACCATAACAAATGACGAGGATTTCTTAAAATAACCATCATTTCTTTTTCAAAAATCGCGCCTATCTGTCCCTTTAAAAATCGAGGAAAAGATTTGAAATTTGGCTTAATTTTATTCACGAAACGACCTTCCTGAAGAACCTGCCAAATTAAAAGATAAGGTTTACTCATCAACCAAAAAATAAAAATTTCAATGGTAAACCATATAAAAAGCTTGATAAAGTAAATAAGTATTCTGCCCTGAACACCGCCTATAAAACTAAAGGCAATTTGAGCCGCCAGATGTGATGGTAACCACTTAAAATTATCGTCGATTTTAGCAATATCCGCTTTTTCTATGTTCAAATTTTGAATATCAAAGAAGCTTGATAGGTCTGTATTAGCAAATTTTAACCAAACAAAATAAGAAATAACCAGCATTAAAATGACTAAACCCAGAAAAATTTGAGACAAAACCGAACCAAAGTGATGACTTCGTAAATTTGCCAAAACTAATAATCTTACGAGCAAAAACAATATATCAAAAGCTAAAGCCACGACCAAAATAATTAACAATAATACTGCCAGCAGAATAACAAAAATCGACCCTAAATCAAAATCAACAACTTTACTAATACCAAGCAGGGCAGGTATCGCTAGTACTACTAATGGCCAAAAGGATAAAATCGTTGTTTTCATCAATACATACCAAGGCATTGCCCCAAAGGCTGGTCCAGCCATAAAGTAATTATCAAAATTTCGCCGCCAGAAAATAAATAATCCGCTCAACAATGCACTTAAAAAAACTAAATAAGATACTAAAAGAAAAAACAACTCAAATACATAGAAAATCAAGGCTTTTTCAAGATACGGAAAACCCTTAATAAACCAAAATGCCTTTTCAAAGAAAATCGAAATACCAACCCCCATTGAAATAAAAAGCAGTACAAAAAGAGAAAAAGTAATAGTTTTAGCCGCAGGTCTGGTTTTAAAGTATCGTCCCAAACTTCTTACATGATATTGCCATAAAAATAAAAGCATAAAATTTTTCTACTTATTTAAGCTAGCATATATTTCTTGAAGCGTTGCCCTAGATTTTAATTTTAAAAAATTAGCTATGTCTTTTTGGAATCCTTGAATTAAAAGTTTCCCATTTTTTATAAAACCAATTTTTGTGGCAACTGCCTCGACCACTTCAAGAGTATGTGTAACCAAAAGTATAGCCCCGCCTTTTTGAGCAAAATCGCGAAACAAATCTTGGGCAATCTGGGCACTTTGCGGATCCAATCCGACGATTGGTTCATCAATCAAAAGCAACTTTGGCTTGTGCAAAAGAGCTCCCAAAATAGCAAATTTTTGCTTGTTACCGCGCGAATAATCTTCAAAATAATTATTTTGGATACCAAATAAATTAAAAATAGACAGCAGTTTTTTAATGTTTCTTGTCCTTTCTTCTTCGGACATCTTGTAAAGAGCTCCGCTAAAATGCAAAAATTCTAAGCCCGTCATCCCCTGCCAAATTATTGGTTCATCTGGTATATAACCTATTCTAGATTTAGCTTCTACCGGATTCTTCACCACATCATAACCTTCAATAAATATTTGACCGCTTGTTGGCCTCAAAAGTCCAGCGATAAGTTTAATAATGGTAGTTTTGCCTGAACCATTAGGTCCGATTAACGCAAAAATCTCGCCCTCTTTAATTTGAAAACTGACATTTTTTATCACTTCATTTTCTCCAAATGCTTTTGTCAAATTTTTCACCTCAAGAACCATAATACATTTGTGGGTCCGGCGAGAATCGAACTCGCAACCTTGGGCTTAAGAGGCCCCTGCTCTGCCAGTTGAGCTACGGACCCGTCTTATCTATAAATTTAGATATCTTGCCTTAATAATGCTTTTGACCAATGTATCGGCTTTTTTATTTTTCTCTCGTCCAATAATTTCAATTTTTAAATTAGGAAAACCGATTAAATAATTATGCGCTTTAATAAAATAAGGAAAAAGTGTTTCTTCTTTTACTTTGTATCTATTAGTTAAATGACCCCATAAAAGTCTTGAATCTGTATAAATAATAATTTTTTTATCTTTAAATCTTTTAAGAAACCGCAATGCTTCGATTAAAGCTAAATATTCTGCTTCATTATTTGTTTTTGAACCAATCGATTTTTTAATTTCTGTAACTACACTGCCTTTGCTATCATAAATTACCACTCCAATAGCCGCTTGACCTGGATTACCAGCTGCTCCGCCATCAATATAAGCTTTCAACATTTTTATTTTACTTTAACTAATTTATTTAATTTATTAATCTGGGATAATAGATAATATTTTTATTATAAATTATAATAACTATACTTCAACCTCAATTCTAAATCCTGGATTTACTTTTTTTAAAATTTCATTTTTAATTTGGCGCAAATCTTTTGGCGTTTTTATAATAATGTTATAAAAATATTTTCGTTTGCGCTTAAAAATGATATCTTCGTTAGGGCCAAAGATTTGAAAGTTATCTTGAATTCTTTTGGGATATTTTCCTAAATAGTATTTGATTTTGTCTCTTTCAAGAATAGCTCGTACAAATGCTTTCTTCTTATCAGTCAAACCATAACTAAGTTTTGTCAAGTCAATAAAAGGTGGCCATAAAAATGTCCTACGAAAACTTTCCTCTTCTTTGTAAATAGCCAAAAGATTCTCCTTGGCTTGTCTTAAAAAATCTAAAGATTCGCCGAATGATTGAACAATTAATTTGCGCGAGAGCTTATAAAGAAAACTCACAAAATACAATGTTTCCATCGTTCGATTGTAGCCGGGGAAATTGAAAAATAAATCGAGATTAGGGATAACCGCAAGGTCAAAAGTTCTAAATCTTAAATCAAGTAAAGAGGTAGTGCCAATAGTGATTGAACCAAACGAATTATTAATATTATTAATAAGTTTTAATTTTTTTTGAAAGGACTTTATCTTATCCAAATCTACTTCAAAAAATTTTGGGTTTAAATTTCTAAATTTTATAGCCAAAATATCCTTGATTTTTTCTACGCCTGAACCCAAAATTTGTAAGTAGGAACTTTGACATTTCTCGCACCTAAACGGAGTTTGACTTTTAAAATTGCAATAGTGACATTTAAGCAGTTTTTCATCTCTATGTAATTTTAAAGGAATAGCGCAGTTTTTGCAATGAAAAACATAACCACATTCAAAACACCTCAATAAAACTGCATAACCCTTACGGTTTTGCAAAATTACAATCCTGCCCTGCTTTTTTATTTGTTTAGATATCTCTTCTATGGTGAAAGAGTCAAAATACTCAAATTTATTTTGATTAAGCTCATTTTTAAAAATCCTTCTTGTATCGACAATTTCAAGTTCTGTTAGTTCAATTTTATTTATAATTGATTTAGCGATTTTTTTATTTCTAATATAAAAATCAAAAGAAGGCGCAAACATTGGTATTTCTTTATAATCGCAACCTGCTAGTTCGCTTAATAAATAAGCGGTTTTTTTAATGTTAAAATATGGTTTTTCTAATTTTCTCTCATAATTTGGATTTCCTTCGTCAAAAACATAAATCCCGCCTAAATCTTTAACTGGATAAAGTAAAATATCCCGCAAGGTCAAAAAAATAGTTGGATTATTTTCTCGGCTAAAGATAGGCTCAACTGCTTCTTTGAACATAGCCTTATTTGAGCGCAGACATATTCTAAATTTGCCTTGAAAATATTTTTCAAAAAATGACTGAAAATATTCTAAAGCGCCAATTTGCGCAAAAACGCAGATTGCTTTTTTGTTATTAGCTAAATTCTTTTCTAAACTTTTTTTAATTTCAAATAAGCTATCATTTATTGTAAAATGGTTTAAAGTTTTTTTTACTAAAGTCTTTTTTTTATTTTTTATTTTTTTATTTACAAATAAAAATTTTGGAAAAAAGTCTTTAACAATAACTGAACGGGGCTGAAGCCAAACAAATTCTATTAAATTAAGCAATTTATATCTGGTTTCATCTAGGAAGAACTTATTTGGATAAATCAGCCCCTCTATAGGTTTAAGCTCATAATCATAGTATTTTTTAAGATAAATTTTAACTTCTGCAAAATCTATAATATCTATTACTAAACCAATAATATCTTTTTTACGCATCTTTAAAATCACCGCGTTGAATTTTTGAACATTGTTTTCATCGGCAAAATAATATAATTCTTGCTCAGTGGAAAATGGTAAATAAACTAACGGGATAACCTTTAAAATTTTCATATCATCTTCTACATTTTAGACAAAACTTATAAAAAATAAAATAGCCCCTTAATCATTTAAGAGGCGGTAAAAATAAATAGACACTAATTATAATTATTGGGCGACTAACTTTCCGACAAAAACATTATCTTGCATTAAAATATTATATTCATATTCTTGCTTTTGGGCTGGAATCATAATTTCTATTTCACGACTCTTCTGCGGTTCTATCAAAGTCTTTTCAATTTTTAAGGCACTGGTCTCAAAAAAGACCTCATTTTGAGACTCATTGATTATTTTAAGAACTATTTTTTTGCCCGAGGACACAATAAAACCGGTGGCAAAAGGGCCAGTTTTTCCTATTATTAAAGTATAAATTAACTTGTCGATATTTTCCCTAATTTTCTTTTCTGCTTCAACAATTTTTTCCTCTATTTCAACACTTTCTAATTTCTTTTTTAAAAAAACATTTTCATTTACAAGTTTATTATTTTGTAGAAATAAAATCGCAACCAATAAGGTTTCAAAAATTATTACAAAAGTGGTTATAACTTTTAAAAAATTCCAAGACATATTTTTTTATTGTTCAAAACAGACAATAGGATATGACTTATTACACTTCTCGTACATGGACACTGGTTGTCCTTGGATATTGTAAAGAAAGACCTCCCCATAAAATCTACTGTCGCTAGTGGACCATCTGTTGCAATCATAAATGGCAAAAGATCTATATCTACCGATCCATCTCCTATTGTCCGCACCAAAGAAACTACCATTTTCCGTTATTGTCACTTTAAGTACCTGATCATAGTCACAAGTGTTAAAAGATCCGTTGTCAGGATTTCCATCACCATTAACTATAGTTCCGTTCGGAGTATAATATATAATAGAAGTTGAACATGCCCTTTGGGCTAGAGCTGTATCATCCCCTAAATATGCTCTCCATACTCTATTATGCAATATCTCTTTGGGCGACGAATCAGCAACTTGTTTACAAAGATTATCTGCACCACTTAATCCTCCCATATTACCACTAAAAAGAGCGGTAGTTACAAAAGCAAATTTACTTCCCGGTGGCAAAACTGTTGAACCGCTTACACAACTAACATTACCATTAGAATCAATACTTTGAATTGCCTGATTTGGTGGACAACTAATACTTCTATTTCCTAAAGTCACATTGCCAGTTCCTCCTCCTGTTAAAATACCCGTGGTGTAAATATATGACACGCCGCTGCTTCCCCCACCCCCTACATCATCTGTTTCACAGGAAACGCTTCCATCAGCATTTATAACTCTGATTGAGGATCCTGTTGGACACGTTCCTATTACTCTTCGCTGAAGATAATTTGTATCAGCTGATAGAGTAACATCGCCTGATATTCCTCCGCCCAAA